>NZ_LZGT01000048.1 GCF_001690525.1 Gilliamella sp. App6-5
CGTTTCGTCATTAATTAAGAATTTGTAGTCACTATGGCTTAAAACCTGTGATAACCATTGTAGCAATCATTCATAAACCGCTTGCTCACTAACAAGTAGGCAAGCTGAAAGCGATAGGGCTTTAATAAAGATGTGATGTTCACTTTTAGGTTATATTTTTGTAAAAAATATTCAGGATTCTATACCGTTTCGTCATTAATTAAGAATTTGTAGTCACTATGGCTTAAAACCTGTGATAACCATTGTAGCAATCATTCATAAACCGCTTGCTCACTAACAAGTAGGCAAGCTGAAAGCGATAGGGCTTTAATAAAGATGTGATGTTCACTTTTAGGTTATATTTTTGTAAAAAATATTCAGGATTCTATACCGTTTCGTCATTAATTAAGAATTTGTAGTCACTATGGCTTAAAACCTGTGATAACCATTGTAGCAATCATTCATAAACCGCTTGCTCACTAACAAGTAGGCAAGCTGAAAGCGATAGGGCTTTAATAAAGATGTGATGTTCACTTTTAGGTTATATTTTTGTAAAAAATATTCAGGATTCTATACCGTTTCGTCATTAATTAAGAATTTGTAGTCACTATGGCTTAAAACCTGTGATAACCATTGTAGCAATCATTCATAAACCGCTTGCTCACTAACAAGTAGGCAAGCTGAAAGCGATAGGGCTTTAATAAAGATGTGATGTTCACTTTTAGGTTATATTTTTGTAAAAAATATTCAGGATTCTATACCGTTTCGTCATTAATTAAGAATTTGTAGTCACTATGGCTTAAAACCTGTGATAACCATTGTAGCAATCATTCATAAACCGCTTGCTCACTAACAAGTAGGCAAGCTGAAAGCGATAGGGCTTTAATAAAGATGTGATGTTCACTTTTAGGTTATATTTTTGTAAAAAATATTCAGGATTCTATACCGTTTCGTCATTAATTAAGAATTTGTAGTCACTATGGCTTAAAACCTGTGATAACCATTGTAGCAATCATTCATAAACCGCTTGCTCACTAACAAGTAGGCAAGCTGAAAGCGATAGGGCTTTAATAAAGATGTGATGTTCACTTTTAGGTTATATTTTTGTAAAAAATATTCAGGATTCTATACCGTTTCGTCATTAATTAAGAATTTGTAGTCACTATGGCTTAAAACCTGTGATAACCATTGTAGCAATCATTCATAAACCGCTTGCTCACTAACAAGTAGGCAAGCTGAAAGCGATAGGGCTTTAATAAAGATGTGATGTTCACTTTTAGGTTATATTTTTGTAAAAAATATTCAGGATTCTATACCGTTTCGTCATTAATTAAGAATTTGTAGTCACTATGGCTTAAAACCTGTGATAACCATTGTAGCAATCATTCATAAACCGCTTGCTCACTAACAAGTAGGCAAGCTGAAAGCGATAGGGCTTTAATGAAGATGTGATGTTCACTTTTAGATTATATTTTTGTAAAAAATATTCAGGATTCTATACCGTTTCGTAATTAAATTTGTAGTCACTAAGAGTTAAAACATGTGATAGCTATCATATCAATTAAACATTCACAAAACCCGCCTACCCACACAAACAAATAAGCAAGCCGAAAATGATAAAAACTTTAATGAAGATGTAATCTTCACTTTTAGGTTATATTTTTGTAAAAAATATTCAGGATTCTATACCGTTTCGTAATTAATTAAGAATTTTTAGTGACTATGGGTTAAAGCGTGTGATAACCATTGTATCAATCAAACATTCAAAAACTATCTGCCCACAAACAAATAAGAAAAACAAAAACGATAGGGGCTTTAATAAAGATGTGATGTTCACTTTTAGGTTATATTTTTGTAAAAAATATTCAGGATTCTATACCGTTTCGTAATTAATTAAGAATTTGTAGTCACTATGGCTTAAAACCTGTGATAACCATTGTATCAATCAAGCATACAAAAAAACCGCCTACCCACAAAAGTATAAGCAATTTATTTACTTTTAAAATAGGGTTAACACATAAAGCGATTTTGGGTAAAAACGCCTTATGAGTTTTTAGCAAATTATTTTAATCTTGACGTATAAACCTCTCGGCGTTTTCCTATCTATAAAGATTATTTTCGGGTTGCTTTTTGACGAGTGGTTTTAGCCTGTTGATTAAATTTTACGCGCTTAGGTCTTGCTATTCGTTTGTCAGAGGATGAACTTGTTGTAAAGCTTTTAGCTTCTGGTGGTAAACCGACTAGTTCACGTAAGTAATTGACTGAGTCAATGCCCAGTTCCATCCAAGTTCCACGCGATAATCCTTTAGGTAAAGTGATATTGCCATAACGAATACGCAATAATCGGCTAACTTGCACATCGATAGCTTCCCACATTCGGCGCACTTCGCGATTACGTCCTTCAGTTATCACAACATTAAACCATTGGTTAAGCCCATCGCCACCTTGCGCTTTTATTGATTGAAATGAGGCTGGACCATCTTCTAGTTGTATTCCTTTACGAAGCTGATTAATCAGCTGATCAGTCACATTACCAAATACACGCACGGCATATTCGCGCTCAATTTCGTGCCGTGGATGCATTAAACGATTAGCTAATTCACCATCTGTCGTAAATAATAATAAACCCGATGTATTAATATCAAGTCTACCAATATTGACCCAACGAGCATTTTTTAATCTAGGCAAACGTTCAAAAACAGTGGCCCGACCTTGTGGATCATGACGTGAGCAAATTTCGCCTTCTGGTTTGTAATAAGCGAGCACGCGACAAATTTCTTTTTCTTTGCTTCTAAGCTGAACCAAGTGCCCATTGATACGTATTTTAGGGTTTGCATTCACATCAACGCGATCACCTAAAGTGGCTATTTTACCATCCACACTGATTTTACCAGCTATAATCATGGCTTCAATTTCGCGGCGTGATCCATTACCTAAATTGGCTAAGACTTTTTGTAGTTTTTCAGTATTATCATGTGCCGATGTCTTGCGAGTCACAGTTGGTGCACTTGACATTTTCTTTTTTTCATAAGATTGGCTTTCTTTAGCTTTAAGACTATTTATCTTTTTGCCTCGTTGTGGGAATGCAGATTTGCTATTTTTCATATTATCCTCGCTGTTACCTTCTCAGGTATCATTTTTTCTATTCACTTTATTGTCTGAATGTTGACAATAAAAAACGGTCATTTATTCGAATGGTTTAGTGTCTCCACTTCCTTGACGAATAATTTCTGGATAGTCATTTGTTAAATCAACCACGGTGGTGGGTTGCTCACCTATATAGCCTCCGTGCACAATCGCATCAAGTTGATGGCCGATTTTATCTTCTATTTCGTCGGGATCGGATTGCGCTTGCTCATCATTAGGTAAAATTAACGTTGCGGTCATTAATGGTTGCCCTAATAATTCAAGTAACGCTAAATCAATTTTATTATCTGGAATACGTAGCCCAATGGTTTTACGTTTTTCGTTCATTAATCGACGCGGTACATCTTTACTGGCTTGTAAAATAAACACATATTTACCCGGTGTATTATTTTTTAATAATCGAAAAGTCGTGTTATCAACAAAAGCATAGCAAGATAGCTCAGAAAGATCACGGCACATTAAAGTAAAGTTGTGATTTTTATCCAGCTGACGAATTTGGCAGATGCGATCAACGCCATGTTTGTTATCCAGTAAGCAACCTAAGGAATACCCAGAATCAGTCGGAAAAGCGATAACGCCACCGTCATTTAATATTTTAACAACTTGATCTAATAATCGCATTTGAGGATTATCTGGGTGAATATAAAAAGTTTGGCTCATAATTTTCTTCTATAATTAATCGTTAATCTCTTTTTCAGTATTGAGTTCAATGCCGTCAATCTTTTGATGAAACGCAAATATAAAACCATTTAATCTTGATTTAATTAGTATTGCCAATTATGCCAAATTGGCGTAACGCTACCTGGCAATGGCGTTGTTTTGCCTAAATCCAAATAATTAACTAAATCATGAAAATCTGAACCTTGCGATGCTAACATGTCAAATTCATTGGCTAATTTAGCTAATCGATGTAAATCATCTTGCGTTTGCCTGCTTTGCGAAACCTCAATGGCATCGCCACCACAAGCTTTAAATTCACTCAGTAATAATTTCAATTTTGTTAAAGTTAAATCATAACGACTTGGATGTGCAAGCACCGCTTGCCCTCCGGCCATGTGAATGGCATTAACCGCATCAGCAATGCGACACCATGTTGCAGGCACATAAGCATACCCTCCTTTACCTAGGTACTTTTTAAATGCGCGTTTGATGTCCTTAACATAGCCGTTAGCGACTAAAAATCTCGCAAAATGGGCGCGCGAAACAATGTCACCTTTCGCAAATTGTTGTGCTTGTTGATAAGCATTTTCGATACTAACCTTTGCCAATTTTTGGCTTATTGCTAACGCCCGATTAATTCGGCCTTGCTCTTGTGAGGATAACAGTGTCAATAATTGAGGATGCTCAATATCAATATTTAAACCCACAATATGGATTTCGTTATTCTTCCAAGCCGTAGATATTTCAACACCACAAACTAATTTAACAGGCAAATTTTCATTAGCAATTGTTTGTTGAGCTTCAGGTAAGCCTTTAACGGTATCATGATCGGTAATAGCCAAAATAGCAATTTGGTTATCCACCGCTCTTTTGACAAGATCGCTGGGCGTTAACACACCATCTGATGCTGTAGTATGAGAATGTAAATCAACAATCACTTTTTTCTCGAAAATTATTTTGAAACGTGTAATATACCACACAATTTGCATGACCACTAAAAGGTATATTATGAAAGATCAAATTATTCTTGCTCAGCAAGATACTAACGCTATTATTGAAGAACTGTTAGAAGATGGTAGCGATCCTCATGCGCTTTATATTATTGAACACCATGTTTCATCACAAAATTTTGATAAACTAGAGAAAGTAGCAGTAGAAGCTTATAAGTTAGGTTATGAAGCAACCGATCCCGATGAAGATGTCGATGATGCGGGCAACGTTGTTATCGCTTTTGATATCGTTACTGAAAGTCCGCTCAAAGCTGAATTAATCAATGCGCAAATTGCCGAAATCATCAACCTTACTGCCCAATTTGGCGTCAATTATGATGGTTGGGGCACTTATTTTGAAGATGGAAGTGATGACGATTTTGATGATAATGAACTCATGGAAACACTTCATTAAGTTTATCAATATACTTTACTCTTCTTATTCTTATCCGTTAAATAACGGATAAGAATATTTGAATTAACCTAATCTATTTCAATTCTTCTATACGGCTTGTTCTTTTGTAATTTGGCGATACGCTACGAACAGAGACGGTTTCGCCTTTTCTAATGCCTACTGGTTCAGTGTAGCGATACCAATTTTTACCTTGATTGGTTGAATATTCAATGGTTAAACCAGGAAACACAATATTTGCAACTAATTTACCGTTTTCAATTTTAGCGCCAGGAACGGGCAAGCGATAATCTATACTAGCTAAATCCAGTTTTTGCAGTTCACGCTGCCCCACTAAATTTGCGAATCGAATCCAATCATTAAGTAATTGTTGTTGATCAACATAATGCGTCGTTCCCTGAGCAAATTCACGATCTTTTTGGTAGTCAATTTCCCAATCGGCCTGATGCCAAGCTCTTTCAGCGACGGCCAACAAACGTGGAAATGTCATGTATTCCATTTTTTTATCTGTCCGAATATCTTCAGTCCAAATCTGAGCAGATATACCATAGGCACCAGACCAATTCATTGTCCCTTTAGCCGTAAAGGGATTACCATCTCGATCAACAGAAGTTTCGGCATTTTGTGGCAAATTATTTGGTGCGAAACTAAATATTTTACGTTCATCATTAAAACGGGTTGCCCAATAATAACCACTCTCTTTTGGATTGACTTCATATGGCATATCTAAATAAACATAATCAGGATTAGAAATGATCACTTGATAACCTTTATTGTTCCACTCATTTA
Organism: Gilliamella sp. App6-5; assembly: GCF_001690525.1. Taxonomy (GTDB): domain Bacteria; phylum Pseudomonadota; class Gammaproteobacteria; order Enterobacterales; family Orbaceae; genus Gilliamella; species Gilliamella apicola_H. The sequence continues at coordinate 5,977 of NZ_LZGT01000048.1, forward strand.
CAGAGTCAAAACCGCCCCAATATAATGTGTCCCAAAAGTTAACCGTCACTTTATCAACCGCAAAAGATTTTGCATTATCAGCATATTTCATTCCATCTTGCCATGCTTGCATATGGTTAATGCCATGAGATTTTATTATCGTACTGACTTGTTGTGCAAAATAACTCGGTAAATGTTCAATATCTTTTACCTTTCCTTTTGACACAAAGGTTTGGCAAGCTTGAGATTTTGCCCATGGATGATCTTCTATACTTTGATCAATCGTTCCTTTAGCATCAGTTTTATCTTTTGCTTGTCGATCTTGATAACCTGCACCTAAACGAATATTTTTAGCCTCATCACCACCAAAATGCCAAGTGTGAAGTGGTTGGCCAGCTTCAATATGCATTTTAGTTATTTCATCAATGATTTTATTGACAAAACGTTTAGATGAATCAAGACAAGGATTTAAATAACTTAAACGATTATAAAATTGTACTGTTGTGGTATTAGAAGTATCGGTTGGATCAACTAGTCGAAACTCATTAGCTTGCGCCTCTTTTCCTTCTGCCATTAAACGTTTATAGCGCGCTTCCATTGATACAATTGCTGCTCTGGCATGAGCTGGCATATCAATTTCAGGAATAACCTCGATAAAGCGTGCTTTAGCGTATTTGACAATTTCAATATAGTCTTGACGACTTAAAAATCCCGATCCTGTCGTATTACTTTCGGGTCCTGATCCTAATTGAGGTAATAAACAACTTTGCTCAGTAAGATCATGGCAGCGTTTACTGCCAATATCGGTGAGTTCAGGTAAGTCTGGAATTTCAATTCGCCATCCTTCGTCATCACTGAGGTGAAAATGAAACTTATTTAGTTTATATGTTGCCATTTGATCCAATAAGCGCATTATGGATGCTTTAGATTTAAAATTACGCCCAATATCGAGCATAATACCGCGATAAGCAAAACGTGGGGAATCAAACACATTTAGTGTTGGAATTGTTTTAAGTTCGTTTACGGGAATCAATGATAAAATGGATTGTACAGCATAAAAAATACCGCTTTCGTCGTAAGCTACTATTAAAGCCTCATCTTTTTTAATATCTAATTGATACCCCCCCAATTGCCCTTGTTTGAATTGTTCAGGAGCAATTGTCGCTTTTATTTTATAACCATTTTGAGTAACGGGAATACCTAACGTGTTAAACGCCGTGTTTAAAATTGTTAAGCTTTCTTGATTTAAGTTATTAAGTATTAGATTCACTCCTTGCTGACCAATCATTATATCTTCTTTTCCTAATGTCATTTTCGCAGGTGTTGGCAAAATTTGCCCGCGGAGTGATTCAGTCGATAATTTTTTTATATCCGAATTATATTGGAAACGAGTATTCGGCGTCATTAGTGTATTATGATCATCAGCTGTCCTTTTCCAATTTTGTTGAATTGGTGCAACAAAAGCCGATAAATTATCAGACCCCGTGTTAGTATTAGTAATGATTTTTGGTTTAGCATGACTTGATGTGATATACCAACGAGGCATTAAATCACTTTCACTTACCATCCAATATTCACCAATTATGGGAATATTGATGGTTGAATGAGCGGGAATCGAGGTGAATTTTTCTGTTGGTTCGATTTTATGAAGATCGCCAGTAATATGGGTTATTTTGAACTGTTCATTATTTACCGCTAAAATCATACGGATATTATTAAAATAAATAGCCCAATCCTTATCCTTGATTGCCGGACCATTATTCTTTAGCGAAATGAGCACTTTGTTACAAGCAGCCCAATCAGCACCTAAAGCAGAACAATTTACACCATGTGCCCCGGCTTGATTGTCTATTACCTTATATTTAACATTGAGTTGTGAACTCATTGAGTCAACAATTTGTTGCGAAGCAAAAACAGATTGGGTTGCTCCCATACTTAACAAAGAAGCAATTGAAGTGGCTAATATTGCTGTTTTTATCTTTTTCATCATTTTTACCTATTTTTGTTGAGCACTAAAAACAGTGAATGGAATTGTGACAATAAATTTGATATCGCGCTCATCTTGAAAGATATTCCCATATCCACCGCCCCAGCTTGGTATACTATTTGAGTGATTGTTATATTTGGTATAGTGCAATTGGAAAGCCGTATCTTTTGCCCAACTTTCTTGCACGGTATACCCTAAATCAAAGTTATATGCTGATTCAATCAAACGTTGTTTTTGATTGAATTGTCGATTAGTGCTTGGTTTTGCGTTCCATCCATAAGCATAAGAAGCACCGGTTTTCCAGCCTGCTAAAGAGTAAGATAGATTACTTAAATCATAAGTCACTTCAGCAAACACGGCTTTTTCGCCATTGGCATTAAAGTCTGAACGCGAATTCCACCAAACATCTAAACGACCATTTGATGAGGCATAATCAGGTGTCATTCGTTGCAAAAAGAATCCCTGCTCTCCATTAGCTTTAACCGCAACACCTTCAAGTCGCAGACCAATTGGACCAACTTGATAACCTAATGTTGCCGCTTGCAACCATGCTAAGCCATCGTAAACATCTTTGCCTTGATGGGATTGATCTTTGGCGCCATAAAATTGGTAACTCATGGTCAAAGGGCTATCAAATACTTCTGTTTTATAAGATACTTTGCCAAAAAATTGATTCATATAATTGTGCGCTTGGCCAAATGCACTTTCTAATACTAAATTATTTTTGAAGTCATACTTCAAGCCAGCGGAATGTAAATAATCAATTTTTTTACCAGCACCCCATTGTTTGAATTCATAAAGTCGTTTATACCATGGCGCTTTATATTGATTAGTCCACATGTATGACATCGATAATGAACCGGCTGTATCAAAATCAAGGGTAGAACCCAACTCGAAACCACGATAAGTACCCGGTAATAAACTCCAATGAGGTGCTAGTAACGTTTGTCCAGAAGGCTGAATATAACCTGCTTTCAGCCAAAATAACTCATCAATTTTAAAATTTGCTTGTGCTTTATAAAAACTAAGCCCACTGACATCTTTCTTCCAATCTTCATCCCAACGAGTGTTTGCACCACTAAACCCAATCTCATTTGGATGACCATTGCCACCATTACTCACCTCCCATGCGCCATAACCGCCTAGCTCGATAGCAAATCTATTGGCAATATATCCAGAACGAAAATCCAAATTACTATTAAAGGTTGATTGCCTAATATTGCTTTTATATTTATCCGTTTCGATATCTTTACGATCACGATCACGATTCCAAAAAAAGACATTACCTGTTAATGAAGCATCATCTACAAAATTGTTTTCATAGATAGCATAAACTGGCGTTACACTCACGAACAAAGAGAAAGAACAAATCAGTTTAGTTAAAAGATTAGATGGTCGGGAGATTATTTGTGCATTATAAGTATTCATCTTTATTTCCCTAAAATTATTCTGTTTAATTAATAATGAAATTCATCAAGCTCTAACTTACATGAGCAAGCTGAACAACAGATTAATATTTATCTTAGAATTCGAAAGACACATTATTTTCATTAGCGTATACAAATCAGTGTAGCCTAATAAAAACTTCATCAATGGCGATATTGACTTTAACTACGCGGTTTTATAATGCATAAACATATTTTATCTAGCAAATTAAACAATCTAAAATCGTGATCAAAATCACCAAAACAGCCATTATTTATACGATTTTTTAGATAAAAATCACAACTTTTTTTATTATGAAAAATAAAAAATATCAGATTCTGTGTTTAAAACATTAGTGAATATTGATATTAACCTATAAAAACAAGAATGGCGGTAAATAGGATAAATAAGACGAAGAAAGCAATAAGGTAAAAAAAGAGGAATCACTCGGATTCCTCTTTTTATTGGCATAAAAAAGAATATGTTATTCACAATTAATAGTCTATTTTTTCAAATTAAAAAAATATATTACCTTTAATTTTCAGTATCAATTTCATCAAAGCTTTTTACTAGCTCATCAATCGCTTTCATCTGTTTTAAGAAAGGTTCAAGTTTATCAAGTGGTAACGCTGATGGACCATCGCATTTTGCATGGCTAGGATCGGGATGTGATTCTAAAAATAACCCAGCTATACCAACAGCCATACCTGAACGCGCAAGCTCAGTCACTTGACCACGACGCCCGCCAGATGCTGCGCCCATTGGATCACGACACTGCAAGGCATGAGTAACATCAAAAATAACGGGGGAACCTTTGCTGGCTTTTTTCATAATGTTAAAACCAAGCATATCCACTACTAAATTGTCATAACCAAAACAACTACCGCGATCACAAAGGATGATTTGATCATTGCCTGCTTCTTCAAATTTTTCAACAATATTGCCCATTTGCCCAGGACTGACAAATTGCGGTTTTTTGACATTAATTACTGCGCCTGTTTTCGCCATTGCAACAACAAGATCTGTTTGCCTTGCTAAAAAGGCCGGTAATTGAATCACATCAACCACATCAGCAACGGGTTGACATTGCGCTTCGGTATGGACATCGGTAATAATTTTAATGCCAAACTGTTGTTTAAGCTCTTGGAAGATTTTAAGCCCCTCTTCTAAGCCAGGTCCACGATAAGAATGGATTGATGAGCGATTCGCTTTATCGAAAGACGCTTTAAAAATATAAGGGATATTCAGTTTATTAGTGACGGTAACATAATGTTCACAAATTCTCATTGCCAAATCGCGAGATTCAAGTACATTCATACCACCAAATAGTACAAAAGGTAGATCATTGGCGACAGTAATATCACCAACGTTTACTTTTTTTTGCTGCATCATAAATAAAATTTTCCTAGTTAAGGTTTGAACCAGCGACCAAGTGTGACTCGATCATTACCACTGTAGTCAGTGAAGGTTTCAACTAATTGAAATCCGTGTTGTTTAAAAATGGTTTGCACAGCTTCACCTTGTTTCCAGCCATGTTCTATCAGTAACCAACCATATTGGTTTAAATGCTTAGTTGCACCTTTTACAATGAGTTTAATATCAGCTAAACCTTCATCTTCTGAAACTAGCGCGCTTCTTGGTTCATAACGCACATCACCTTGTGATAAGTGAATATCGGTTGGCTCAATGTAAGGAGGATTACTGACAATCATTGAAAACTTACGGTTTTTTATTGGCTTATACCAATCTCCTTGTAAAAAATAAACATTATTTACCCCAATTTGGGTTGCATTTTGTTGAGCTAAAATTAGCGCATCTTTATTTTTTTCAATTGCAGTAAATAAACAGTCTTGCCGCTCAGTTGCCATAGCAATAACTATTGCACCAGTACCGGTACCAAGATCCAACACTTCGCATGGCACTTTAGGCAGATACTCTAAACCTAATTCGACTAATTTTTCGGTATCAGGTCTCGGTATTAACGTGGCATTAGAAACATTAAACTTCAAAGACCAAAACTCTTTTTCGCCAGTAATATAAGCGATAGGTTCACCGTTTTGCCTGCGCTTTAAACATTCAGATAAAGCTATCAATTCATCATCAGTAAGTAATGTTTCACTAAACGCCATTAAAAATGTTCGCGTTTTGTGAGTCACATAACTTAATAAAATTTCGGCATCACGCTTTGGGCTTTCACTATCAGTTAACGTTTGTGATGCACACTTAAGCCATTGTAAATAAGTCATTCATCTTGTTCCGATAAAGCGGCCAATTGATCTGCTTGATATTCTTGTACAATTGGATCGATTAGCATCTCTAATTTCCCCGCCATCACTTCGTCTAAACGATAAAGTGTTAGGTTAATTCGATGATCAGTAACTCGACCTTGTGGATAGTTATATGTTCTAATTCTATCTGAACGATCACCCGAACCTAATAGATTTCGACGTGTTGAAGCCTCTTCTTGTTGGCGCTTACGTAGTTCCGCATCTTGAATTCGTGCGGCTAAAACTGACATCGCCTTAGCTCTGTTTTTATGTTGTGAGCGCTCATCTTGGCACTCAACCACAATACCAGTGGGTAGATGGGTAATACGAATGGCCGAATCAGTCGTATTAACATGTTGACCACCAGCACCAGATGAACGATAAGTATCAATTTTTAAATCAGCTGGGTTAATTTCGGGCATTTCAGCTTCAGGCACTTCGGGCAAAACAGCAACAGTACAAGCAGATGTATGAATACGACCTTGCGATTCTGTCTCTGGCACACGTTGAACACGATGTCCTCCCGATTCAAACTTCAAATGACCATAAACACCATCACCACTCACTAACATAATAACTTCTTTATAGCCACCATGCTCACCATCACTCGCGCTCATAATTTCAACGCGCCAATTGCGTGATTCAGCATAGCGTGTATACATTCGGGCTAAGTCACCAGCAAAAATAGCGGCTTCATCGCCACCCGTTCCCGCTCTCACTTCGACAAAACAGTTATATTCGTCATTAGGATCTTTAGGTAATAATAAAACTTGTAGTTGCTTTTCTTGCTCTTCAATTCGGCTTAATGCTTCGTTTAATTCCTCTTGCGCCATTTCGCTCATTTCAGGATCGGATAGCATCATTTTAGCTGTCTCGATATCCTCTTGTGTTTGCTTCCAATCAGAAAAACACTTAACCACTCCCGTTAACTGTGAATATTCTTTAGAAAGTGTGCGAAAGCGATTTTGATCGGCGATAACCGAAGCGTCAGATAATAATGCTTGAACTTCTTCATAACGCTCTTGTAGCATTTCTAATTTGTTGATAATTGAAGATTTCATAGAAATATATTTTAGATGATATAAATTAATTAAATTTGCGGAGCATTATATACTTAATCACTTTTAAAATACAGTTTGAGCTAGTTATCGGGCTTATATCGCATCATTACATCAACAATATATAGCAAATCGATTGAATAAATGAAATATTATATGTAAATAGCCAATATATTAGAAACTTAATATTAGGTTATTTGTTGCTCTATCATTTTTTCACATTTAAATTCTATTTTGTTCATAAAAAATTTTCTACTTGTGAGTGTATTTTTTAGAAAGAGTTAAAAGATAATTGATTATTATTTTAAACTTAACACTAACTTTTTTTGACCATGAGATATTCGCTTATGATTTTTATTCATATTGGTAAATTTTTTCCAATTTTTAGCCACTGTCAATAACCATACTTTTTGGTAAAAAGTAGATAAAAACATTTCTAGACAATAAGTTACATTTTTACAATAATAAAAATATAACGCTAAATTGTGCTGTAGTTGATCACCAATGACAAATAAGAGAAGTCATAGTTAGTACAGATAATATCAAAGAGAAAAAACAATGGGAATCATAGATAACATTACCAAAACGCTCCATGAAGATTTATCAGACGAAATTAAACAAGGAAGTAAATTATCAATTGTTGCAGCATGTTTTTCGTTCTTTGCTTTTGAAAAATTAAAAAAAGAGTTGAAAAATATTGATGAACTCCGTTTCATATTTACCTCGCCAACTTTTATCACCGAACAAACCCCAAAAACACAAAGAGAATTTTATATTCCACGACTAAACAGAGAACGTAGCCTTTATGGTACTGAATTTGAAATTAAACTTCGCAATGAATTAACACAAAAAGCGATTGCTAAAGAGTGCGCTGATTGGATTAGACAAAAGGTCACATTTAAATCCAACATCACTAATGAAAATATGGCTGGATTTATACATGTAGATGATAATGCTTATATACCCATCAATGGATTTACAACTATTGATCTAGGTTGTGAACGGGGAAACAATGCTTACAATATAGTACAAAAGATCTCTTCCCCTGATTCAATTAAATTTCTTTCCATTTTTAATGAGCTTTGGCAAGATAAAACTAAACTTCAGGATGTAACTAATGTTGTTATCGACAATATTGCCAGTGCCTACAATGAAAATTCACCTGAGTTTATCTATTTTGTTATCCTCTATAATATTTTTAATGAATTTCTTGAAGACATCTCAGAAGATGTATTGCCCAACGAAGCTACTGGATTTAAAAATAGCAAAATCTGGAATATGCTATTCAACTTTCAAAAAGATGCGGCTTTAGCAATCATCAATAAACTTGAAAAATATAATGGCTGTATTTTAGCTGACAGTGTTGGGCTGGGTAAAACATTTACTGCTTTATCAGTCATTAAATATTATGAAAACCGAAATAAGTCTGTGCTCGTTTTATGCCCTAAAAAACTAAACAATAACTGGAACACTTATAAAGCAAATTATATTAATAATCCCATCGCTGAAGATCGATTACGATATGATGTGCTTTTCCATACTGATCTTAATCGCTCTTGTGGTCAATCAAATGGTATAGATTTAGATCGAATTCATTGGAATAATTACGACCTTGTAGTGATTGATGAATCACATAACTTCCGTAATGGTGGCAAATTATCAGGCAAAGACAACGAAAAAGAAAATCGATATTTAAAATTACTTAATCAAGTGATTCGAAAAGGGGTCAAAACTAAAGTATTGATGCTTTCCGCAACACCGGTTAACAATCGCTTTAATGATTTAAAAAATCAATTAGCTCTTGCTTACGAAGGCAAAACCAGTCATATTGATGAAAATCTCAATACTCGCCGTTCATTGGATGAGATTTTTAAAAATGCACAAAAAGCATTTAATATTTGGAGTAAACAAGATACAACTGAAAGAACGACAGAAAACCTACTAAGAATGTTGGATTTTGACTTCTTTGAAGTTTTGGACTCTGTTACAATTGCACGCTCACGCAAACACATTCAAAAATATTACGATACCGCCGATATAGGTACTTTTCCAACTAGACTCAAACCTATTTCAGTAAGACCTAAACTAACAGATTTAGCTAATGCGATAAGTTATAACGAAATTTTCGAACAACTCATGCTACTAAATCTATCAATTTATACCCCTACCCACTTTATCTTACCAAGCAAAATGGATAAGTATGCTGAAATATATGAGGACAACAAAATCAATATTGGATTTACCCAAGCTAATCGAGAACAAGGGATTCGTCGTTTAATGGCAATCAACTTGATGAAACGACTGGAAAGCTCGGTATTCTCATTTAATCATACATTAGAACGTATAAAGAACTTTATTCAACAAACTATAGCTACTATTGAATCTTATAATCAAAGTGTAAAAAAAGAAATTGAGCTTACCGATATTACTAATTTCAATGATCTTGATGAAGATGAACAAAATAATGATCAGTTATTTACATTTGGTAAAAAAGTGAAAATTTCTTTATCTGATATGGATTATCTTTCATGGAAACACTATCTCATTAAAGATTATGAAATCTTATCCTTATTAACTCATATGATAAGTGACATCACAGCAAAACATGACATTAAATTACAAAATTTACTTACTATTATTAAAAATAAGCAACTCACCCCCATTAATAACAATAATAAAAAAGTGATTATATTTACCGCTTTTGCCGATACAGCAAGTTATTTGTTTGATCACGTTAGCCAGTATGTAAAAAATCACTTTTCCCTACATACCGCAATGATAACAGGTTCAGTTGACGGAAGATCTACTGTACCTAAATTGCATTGTGACTTAAACACTGTTTTAACCTGCTTTTCACCCAAATCAAAAGATAAACACTTGTTAATGCCAAATGACACTCATGAGATTGATATATTAATTGCAACCGATTGCATCTCTGAAGGGCAAAACTTACAAGATTGTGATTATTTAATTAATTACGATATACATTGGAATCCGGTACGAATCATTCAACGATTTGGACGTATTGATCGCATAGGCAGCAAAAATCAGGCAGTTCAGCTAGTTAACTTTTGGCCTGATGTTACTTTAGATGAATATATTGATCTAAAAGCAAAAGTAGAAACCCGCATGAAAATTGTCGACATGACCGCAACGGGTGATGACAATATATTAAGTGACGAGGAAAAATCCGATTTAGCCTATCGCAAAGCACAACTCAAACGCTTACAAGACGAAGTAGTTGATATTGAAGATATCACTAACAGTATATCAATCATGGATTTAGGTTTAAATGAATTTAGACTTGATTTACTGGAGTATATTAAAAATCATCCCGAACTGGATAAAACACCGTATGGATTACATGCCGTTGTGCCAGCTTTACCAGATATGCCCGCAGGTGTTATTTATATATTAAAAAACCGGGCAAACAGTATTAATATTAATAATCAAAATCGCCTTCACCCATTTTACATGGTGTATGTTGCAAATAATGGCGACATTATTTGTGACCATTTATCGCCAAAACAATTACTTGATAAAATACGCTTACTTTGCAAAGGCACAACAGAACCCATTGCAAAATTGTATCAACAATTCAATAAAATCACAGGTGATGGTGGTAATATGACACATTTTTCACAACGACTTGGTGACGCCATAAACTCTATTATTGAAGTAAAAAAACACAGTGATATTGATAATTTTTTAAGCGGCAATGCAATTAGTTTTGTTACCGATAATATAAAAGGTCTAGATGACTTTGAATTAATCTGTTTTTTAGTTGTTAGCGAATCAGAAAATAAGGTAGCATAATGCTTGGTTTGCCCAAAACGACAGAAATAAATCACCAATTAGCTAAAAAAGCAATTTATGCAAAGTTTCAACTGAACAATGCTACGAAAAAAAAGTCGATGCGGATATAGCTAAAATTACCCTTGTTAACGAGGTTTCGGCAACGAAAATAAATCTCGCAGCAGGAAACAACATCAATGCTTTTTTTGTGGCATTGGTACAACTAAAAAAAATCAATTTTAATGAAACAAGCCTTATTTTATTATCTAAACTAATACCGCAAAATATACTATTTATTTTGCAATATGCTAAGCAGGCTAAATTGGCCGTTTTTCAACATAAATTGATACAAAGCGATTGGCAACCTAAAAAAGATCTAAGAATTGAATTAAAAGGGTTAAACCTTGATAATGTCTGGCACAACATCATTCAACAAATCGGCAAATTCAATATTGAGCAAGGCAATAGCCTTGAGCAGCAGATTATTATTGCCGATAAAAGACAAAAACTGATTTTAAACATTGCTCGCCTTGAAAAGCAAGCAAGAAAAGAACTACAGCCTAAAAAAGCATTTGAATTGGTGCAAAAAATTAACCAATTGAAACAAGAATTAAAGGATTCTTAAATGGATAAATTAAAGATGCATTCACTCAATAAAGTGGATGAAAATATCAAAAAAATCGGAGCACAATTCCCGAACTGTATTACAGAACGCAAAAACCAACAAGGTGAAGTAGAATACGCCATCGATTTTGATCTGCTCAAACAAGAACTCTCATCAGTGATTGTTGAAGGCCGAGAAGAACGTTATCAGTTTACCTGGCCAGATAAAAAGAAATCGATTCTACTTGCTAATGCGCCCATAGCTAAAACCTTACGACCTTGCCGTGAAGAAAGTGTTGATTTTGATGATACCGAAAATTTATATATTGAGGGTGATAATCTTGAAGTACTAAAACTATTGCAGGAAACTTATCTTGGCAAAGTCAAAATGATCTATATCGACCCGCCTTATAATACCGGTAATGATTTTGTCTATGAAGATGATTTTGCGCAAAATACCTCTGAATACCTTGAAAATAGTGGGCAATTTGATGATGAAGGCAATCGGCTAATAAAAAATATGGAAACTAATGGCCGCTTTCATACTGATTGGCTGAATATGATTTACCCCCGTTTAAAACTCGCCAGAGATCTACTGACTGATGATGGCGTGATTTTTATTAGCATTGATGATAATGAAATTGATAATTTAAAGAAAATTTGTGATGAAGTTTTTGGTACAAGTAATTTTATCAGTAATATTATTTGGAAAAGGAAAAGAGGTAGAGACAATAGTGCACGATGGTTTAGTAAAGCTCATGAATATTGTTTACTTTATGCTAAAAATAAGAATTTATTTGTAATTAACTTTTTAAAACTTGATGAAGAAACAAAAAAAGCTTACAAAAATCCAGATAATGATCCTCGGGGTTCCTATCGAATGTTAGGATGTTGGGCAAGAGGTACACAAGGTGGTGTTTCATATGATTTTACATCTAAGAATGGACAATATTTTCAAAAAAGACTTTGGTTATTTAGTAAAGAAAACCTAATAAAATTAGATCAAGATAATAAATTAGTATTTAAAGGTAATAATATCTATCGAAAAATGTTTATTAATGAAAATAAAGGTAAAATACCAGAAACTCTTTGGGATGATGTATCTAATGCTGCAAATGCTTCTGATGAAATAAAAAAAATATTTGATGACATCATATTTGACACACCAAAACCAACGCCTTACATTAAAAGAATGATAGATATCGCTGTATCAAAAGCTGATATTGTCCTTGATTTCTTCTCTGGTTCCTCTACTACCGCCCACGCAGTAATGCAACTCAACGCAGAAGACGGTGGCAACCGCAAATTTATCATGGTGCAACTGCCAGAGTCAACGGATGAGAAAAGCGAAGCTTACAAAGCGGGGTATAAAAATATCTGCGAAATAGGCAAAGAGCGTATTCGCCGTGCAGGCAATAAAATTGCCCAAGAAAATCCACAGGCTAAATTTGATAAAGGCTTTCGCGTCTTAAAATGTGATAGCAGTAATATGAAAGAGGTTTATTACAATCCTGCTGAGTATAATACTGATCTTCTTGACGCCCTGATTGACAATATCAAAGCCGATAGAACGCCAGAAGATTTATTGTTCCAAGTTATGCTGGATTTAGGGGTATTACTCTCCAGTGATATTAAACAAACCAGCATTGCTGGTAAAACCGTGTTTAACGTAGCAGATAACTTTTTAATGGCTTGCTTTGATACAGACATTAATGAAGAAGTCATCACAGCTATTGCCAAACAAAAACCTTACTATTTTGTTATGCGTGACAGCTCATTGGAAAATGATAGTGTTGCCACCAATTTTGAACAAATTTTTACTACCTACAGCCCGGAAACCAAGAGGAAGGTGTTGTAATGAAATTTAATTTTAAAATTCAGCAATATCAAACCGATGCTGTAAATGCTGTGGTTCAAGTGTTTAATGGACAAGGTTATCAAAATAGCCTGCGTTATGTGCGTGATTTAGGCAATACACCTACTCAGGCAGAAATGACTTATGAAACTGCTTCAAATTATACATCAGATGACAGCGCAATCGATATTGGTTTTAAAAATGAAGTTATTGCATTATCCGATAACGAGTTACTTGCTAATATTAAAAAAATACAAAATCTAAACAATATCAAACAGTCCACTGATTTAATTAAAAACTTAGGTCGGTGTAGTCTTGATATCGAAATGGAAACGGGTACTGGTAAAACCTATGTTTACCTCAAAACCATGTTTGAACTAAACAAGCATTATGGCTGGAGCAAGTTTATTGTGGTTGTCCCCTCTATTGCCATTCGTGAGGGAGTAAAAAAAACCTTTGAAATAACTACAGACCATTTTATGGAGCATTATAGTCAAAAAGCTCGCTTTTTTGTCTATGACAGTAAAAATTTAAACTTATTAGATAGTTTTGCTGCCAATTCGGGCATTAATGTTATGATCATTAACACCCAAGCTTTTGCTTCCTCGCTAAAAGAAGACGGCAAAAATAAAGAAGCACGAATTATTTACTCAAAACGCGATGAGTTTGCCTCGCGCCGGCCGATTGATGTGATAGCCGCGAATAATCCCATTATTATTTTGGATGAGCCACAAAAAATGGGTGGCGAAGTCACGCAAAAAGCTTTAAAAAATTTTAATCCATTATTTTCATTAAATTATTCTGCCACCCATAAAAAACAGAATAATCTCATTTATGTTCTTGATGCACTTGATGCATACAATAAACGGCTGGTTAAAAAAATCGAAGTAAAGGGTTTTGAAGTTAAAAATCTAAGAGGTACTGATAGCTACTTGTATTTAGAACAAATCGTCTTATCCAGTAAAAAACCGCCACTGGCAAAAATTGAGCTGGAAATAAATCACAGTAATGGCATCAAACGTGAAATTCGCCATTTCACTGAGGGTGATAATCTTTATTCTGTTTCAAAACAGATGCAGCAATACAAGGGATATACGGTTTCTGAAATCAATCCTTTGACTGGAATGGTCACTTTTACCAATGGTGTTTCAGTTAAAACGGGTGAAGTGATAGGTGATATTTCTGAAGAAAATATGCGCCGCATCCAAATTAGAGAAACCATATTATCCCACTTTGACAAAGAAGAAAAACTGTTCAATATGGGCATTAAATCACTATCATTATTTTTTATTGATGAAGTAGCTAAATACCGCCAATATGATGAAAACAATAACGAAATATTGGGCGAATATGGCCAGATATTTGAACAAGAATACCTAACGATTTTGCAACAATACTTAGACCAAGCCAGCAACACGCCTTATCAGCAATATTTAAAAACTAAGTGTAATGATGCAAGCCAAGTACATAAAGGTTACTTTAGCATTGATAAAAAAACTGGCAAAAGCATTGATAGCCAATTAAAACGCGGTAGCGAATCTTCAGATGATATTTCAGCCTACGATCTGATTCTTAAAAATAAAGAACAACTATTAAGTTTTGTTGAGCCCACGCGATTTATCTTTTCACACTCAGCGCTACGTGAAGGTTGGGATAATCCCAATGTTTTCCAGATTTGTACATTAAAACATTCCGATAACCAAACAGCTAAACGGCAAGAAGTCGGCCGTGGTCTTCGTTTATGTGTTAATCAAGATGGTAATCGCATGGATATTGAAAGTTGCGGCGAACAAGTCCACGATATCAACATGTTAACCGTTATCGCCAGTGAAAGTTATAGAAACTTTGTTAATGATCTTCAAGCCGATATCAAAACCGTTATTTATGATCGGCCAACTGTTGCCACCAGCGAATACTTTTTCGGTAAATATGTAGAAGTTAATGGCGTATCGACCATTATCGATAAAGCCACTGCTGATAAAATTGAATTTTATTTAATTAGTCATGGTTATGTTGATATCGAGCGTAAAATAACCGATAAATACCGCAACGATATTGCAATGGACGCAGTGGCACCATTACCGGATGAATTGCAACTAATGGGTGACGCAATTCATCACTTAATTCAGGCTATTTATAATGATAGCGTTTTAGATTCCATGTTTAGCGATGGTCATGAAACAAAAATTAAAGATAATCCGCTTAATGATAATTTCGACAAAGCCGAATTCCAAGCATTATGGCAGCAAATTAATCAGCAATATGCTTATACTGTTAACTTTAATAGCGATGAATTAATCAATAAAGCAATTGCTCATATCAACGATAAGTTATTTGTCTCGCAGCTACAATACATTACCACTGTAGGTCAACTTAAAGAGCAGATGACAACACAGAGTATTGAACAAAATGATGCATTTACAACCGAACAAACACATACTGCTACTTTAAATCATGCCCATTTTGGACAGATAAAATATGATCTGATTGGTCAAATTGCGCAAGAAGCCACATTAACCCGCAAAACAGTCGTGGCCATATTGAAGGGACTAGATTCAAAAAAACTAGATATGTTCAAGGATAATCCAGAGGAATTTATTGCTAAAATTATTAAATTAATTAAAGAACAAAAAGCAACTATGATTGTAGAACATATTACATACAATAAAACTTCGGGCAAATATGACTGTACAATTTTCACTCAGGAAAAAAGCTCACAAAATTACGATAAAGCGTTTTTAGCGAAAAAAGCCATTCAAGATTATGTATTTACCGATGGCTTAGCCGAAAAAAGTATTGAAAGAAGATTTGTTGAGGATCTTGATACGGCAGAAGAAGTGTGCGTATATGCAAAATTACCGAAAGGCTTTCATATTCCAACACCCGTTGGTAATTATTCACCCGATTGGGCAATTGCTTTCCATGTTGGAAAAGTAAAGCATATCTTTTTCATTGCCGAAACCAAAGGTACGATGGATAGTTTAAATTTAAGACCAATTGAACAAGCAAAAATTTCGTGCGCAAAAAAGCTTTTTAACGAATTTTCGACTAGTAAAGTAAGATACCATGATGTAGATAGTTATCAAAGCCTGATGAATATAATGAATTCATTATAAAGTTACTTTCATTTAACAATATAGTTAGAAACAAGATATTTATTTTTTACTGAAACGTAGTGTTACCTGAAAGTTTTTGACAAAAATAAATTAGCTTATTTTAAGACAAATAAAAATGCCGTTAGTTTGAGCTAACGGCATTTTACTAAGTAAATAAATGACTTATTAACTATTTCTTCTTCGCTTTGGCATTAGGTAAATCGGTGACTGAGCCTTCATAAATTTCAGAAGCTAAGCCGATCGATTCATGCAATGTTGGGGGGAGCATGGATAGTTAATGCAATATCTTCGGCATCACAGCCCATTTCAACAGCTAAGGGGGAATTTAACCTAGTAATTCACCGCCATTCACGCCAACAACCGCACCACCTAGCAAGCGATTATCTGCTTTATTGAAGATCAGTTTTGTCATCCCTTCAGAGCAATCAGAAGCAATAGTCCGTCCTGAGATTAATCATATACAATTTTGTATCTGCCTATAACATCAAAAATATGATCATAAGTACTAAGAATTATACGTTGCTTACCTTTTTTATGAACTTCGTCTACTAAATCAAAACTAGATTTTGAATATTTTCCATAAGGGTATTCATCTATTAGATAAATAGATAAGCTATCAATATCACTAAAAATAAAAGTAACTTTAACTTCTGGAACATCCAAGACTTCTGGCTTACAACCTGCTAATGATAATGATGTATTTACCTTCAAAGTGAATGGATAACACTCTAATTTAACGTTAGATAATATCAATGCATTTCGTGTATAAATAAAACCGTATTTTGTTTGTATTTCCTGTGTATTCATATCAACCTCATTTTTTCAATTTATTATTGATTGGTATTGTGTTTTTGAAAAATCTCTTAATATACTTGCAGACAAATTTATCTGAGATAAATCTTCTGAATAGAATCCTAAGTATTCAAATCTTTTTAGTAATATAAAAACACCTATTAATAACCAATACTAGGGTATTGACGTTTACGAAAGTTATCAATGATAAATAACTTATTTATCGTTTTCATTAAGATCAACACTTGGTTATTTAATTCATTTTTTTACTGAAACGTAGTGTTACCTGAAAGTTTTTGACAAAAATAAATTAGCTTATTTTAAGACAAATAAAAATGCCGTTAGTTTGAGCTAACGGCATTTTACTAAGTAAATTAATGACTTGTTGTCACTATTTTTTCTTTGCTTTGGCATTAGGTAAATCGGTGACTGAGCCTTCATAAATTTCAGAAGCTAAGCCGATCGATTCATGCAATGTTGGGTGAGCATGGATAGTTAATGCAATATCTTCGGCATCACAGCCCATTTCAACAGCTAAGGTGATTTCACCTAGTAATTCACCGCCATTCACGCCAACAACCGCACCACCTAGCAAGCGATTATCTGCTTTATTAAAGATGAGTTTTGTCATCCCTTCTGAACAATCCGAAGCAATAGCGCGCCCTGAAGCAGCCCATGGGAAGATTGATACTTCATAATCAATGCCTTTTTCTTTCGCTTCTTTTTCAGTTAAGCCCACCCACGCCACTTCAGGTTCAGTATAGGCAATAGAAGGAATGGTTTTTGGATCGAAGAAGTGTTTTTTACCAGCAATCACTTCTGCTGCCACATGCCCTTCGTGTACACCTTTATGCGCAAGCATTGGCTGACCCACAATATCACCAATGGCATAAATGTGTGGTACGTTAGTGCGCATCTGTTTATCCACTTCGATAAATCCACGATCAGTAACGTTAACACCTGCTTTTTCTGCACTAATTAACTTACCATTTGGCGTACGACCAATCGCCACTAATACCGCATCATAAGTATGGGTTTCGGTGGTGCCGTCTTTCTTTTCCATGGTGACGTAAATTGCATCATGTTTGGCTTCAACGGTGGTCACTTTGGTTTCTAATCGTAAAGTGAATTTCTTTTGGATCTGCTTAGTAAAGACTTTGATCACATCTTTATCAGCAGCTGGGATCACTTGGTCAAACATTTCAACCACATCGACTTCTGAACCTAATGCATGGTATACAGTCCCCATTTCAAGACCAATAATCCCGCCACCCATCAATAATAATTTTTTAGGAATGGTGGTTAGCGCTAAGGCATCTGTTGAATCCCAAATACGCGGATCATCATGTGGAATAAAAGGTAACTTAATTGGACGAGAACCCGCTGCAATAATCGCATTATCAAAGGTAATTTTAGTGATCCCTTTTGAAGAAGTCACCTCCATAGTATGGCTACCAGTAAACTGAGCTTCACCTTGAATCACATTGACTTTGCGCATTTTTGCCATGCCAGCAAGTCCGTTAGTCAGCTGGCTAATGACTTTTTCTTTCCAGCCACGCACTTTGTCTAATTCAAGTCTCGGGGTACCAAAATGGATACCATGTTCAGTTAATGATTTTGCTTCATCCATTACTTTAGCAACATGAAGTAATGCTTTTGATGGAATACAACCTACATTTAAACAGACACCACCCAGTGTTGAATAACGTTCAACAAGGGTAACATCTAGTCCAAGGTCGGCTGCGCGGAACGCAGCGGAATAACCCGCTGGTCCTGCTCCTAAAACCACAACTTGTGTTTTAACATCTTGACTCATAATTTGATCTCCTTAATTACATCACTAAACGACGTAAGTCGGATAAGACGTTAACAATATGGCTTAAGAAGCGCGCACCATCCGCACCATCAATAACACGATGATCGAATGATAATGATAAAGGCAACATTAAGCGTGGTGTAAACTCTTTGCCATTCCATACTGGTTTCATGCTAGAACGAGATACGCCTAAAATGCCCACTTCTGGCGCATTGACAATTGGTGTAAACGAGGTTGTACCAATACCACCAAGGCTAGAAATAGTGAAACATCCACCTTGCATATCGCTACCAGTCAATTTACCTTCACGCGCTTTTTTAGAAATTGCCGCAAGTTCTCGAGAAAGCTCAACAATGCCTTTTTTATCAACATCTTTAAACACTGGCACAACAAGACCGTTTGGTGTATCAACAGCTACACCAATATTAATGTATTTTTTGATAATTAGCGTTTGAGCATCTTCAGATAATGAGCTATTAAAGCGTGGATACGCGGTTAATGCGCTAGCTACCGCCTTCATGATAAACACTAAAGGTGTGATCTTAAGGTCAAGCTTCTTCTTATCAGCTTCTGCATTTTGTTGCTTACGGAATGCCTCTAAATCAGTAATATCAGTTTCATCAAACTCCGTCACATGTGGAATCATGACCCAGTTACGGTGTAAATTTGCACCTGATACTTTTTGGATTTTAGTTAATGGTAGGCTTTCAACTTCACCAAATTTACTAAAATCAACTTTCGGCCATGGTAATAAACCAGGTAATGCACCACCAGCAGCGCCACTTTCAACTTGTTTAACTGCGTTTTTAACGTAGGCTTGAATGTCTTCACGCAAAATACGGTTTTTAGGACCTGTCGCGGTGACTTTAGCAAGATTTACGCCAAATTCACGCGCTAAACGACGTACTGATGGAGTTGCATGCGCATAAGCATCATTTTCAACAAAGTCATTGCCTGATGATACAGGCGCTGATGTTGGCGCTGGTGCGACTTTTTCAGCAACAGGTGCTGGAGCAACCGGCGCTGTTTGAGTAGCTGGCGCTGCACTAGTTGTGGTTTCAAATTCCATAATTTTGGAACCTGTTTTCACCTTATCGCCCACTTTCACTGTGATACTTTTAACGATGCCGGCAATGGTTGCGGGTACTTCCATTGAAGCTTTATCACCTTCAACGGTAATTAACGAATCATCAACAGATATAGTATCGCCAACTTTTACTAAAATTTCGGTCACTTCAACTTCGTCGCCACCGATATCAGGTACATTGACATCAACAGTTTGACTCGCAGCAGCAGTTGGTGCAACTTCAACTTTTGGTGCTTCTTGTGCTGGAGCCGCAGGCTCTGCACCGCCCTGTTCATCAAAGACCATAATGTCCACACCTGTTTGGACTTTATCGCCAATTTTTACCGAAATAGATTTAACAATACCGGCTTGTGGTGCTGGAATTTCCATTGATGCTTTATCACCTTCAACAGTCATAATTGACTGATCAGCTTCAACTTTGTCACCAACATTAACCAGAATTTCGGTCACTTCGACTTCATCACCGCCAATATCTGGTAATTTAATTTGAATACTCATTATAACAACCTCTTATGCAATTCGTGGATTAAGTTTGTCAGCATTGATTTCGAATTTTTTAATCGCTTCTTCAACAACGCTAACTTCGATATCGCCACGTTTAGCAAGTTCACCCAATGCTGCAACAACAACATAAGATGCATCAACTTCAAAGTGATGGCGTAAATTTTCACGGCTATCACTGCGACCAAAGCCATCAGTACCAAGCACTCGATAACTTTCAGCAGGTACAAATCCACGAATTTGCTCAGCAAAAATTTTCATATAATCAGTTGAAACTACTGCTGGGTTGTTATTCATAATTTGTGCAACATAAGGCACTTTTGGTGTTTCACTTGGATGTAGCATATTGTATCGTTCACAATCTTGTCCATCACGAGCAAGTTCAGTAAATGATGTTACGCTATAAACTTCAGAACTAATACCATAGTTTTTAGCTAAGATGTCAGCCGCATCACGTACATGACGTAAAATCGAACCAGAACCTAATAACTGAACAGTCGGTTTACCTTTTTGACCTTCAACAGTATCAAGTTTATAAATACCACGACGAATGCCTTCTTCTGCACCTTCTGGCATTGCAGGCTGTGCATAGTTTTCATTGAGTGTTGTAATATAGTAGTAAACGTTTTCTTGTTCGCCATACATACGACGTAAACCATCTTGCATAATAACCGCAACTTCATAAGCATAAGCAGGATCATATGAGATACAGTTAGGTATGGTTAATGATTGAATGTGGCTGTGACCATCTTGATGTTGTAAGCCTTCACCATTTAATGTTGTACGACCTGATGTACCACCGATCATAAATCCGCGTGCTTGTTGATCGCCAGCTGCCCACATTAAATCGCCAATACGTTGGAAACCAAACATAGAATAATAAATATAGAATGGAATCATTGGGAAATCATTGGTGCTATATGATGTCGCAGCAGCTAACCATGAAGCCGTTGCACCACATTCATTAATCCCTTCTTGTAAAATTTGACCTTTTTCGTCTTCACGATAATAAGCAACTTGCTCTTTATCTTGTGGCGTATATTGTTGCCCATGTGGATTATAAATCCCAATTTGACGGAATAAGCCTTCCATACCAAAAGTACGCGCTTCATCAGCCAAAATAGGTACTAAGCGTGGTGCTAATTCTTTATCCTTAAGCATGATGTTAAGTGCACGGACAAACGCAATTGTGGTTGAAATTTCTTTTGACTGTGCTTCAAGTAATGACGAAAATTCGCTTAATGATGGAATAGAGATCGTACCAGAGAATTTGGTTAATCTTGATGGAACATAGCCATGTAATGCATTACGACGTTCATGAATATATTTGTATTCTGGCGTGTGTTCCTCAAATTTGATATAAGGTAATTTTTCAAGTGCTTCATCTGTTACAGGAATATTGAAGAAATCACGAACATGACGCACACCATCCATATTCATTTTTTTCACTTGGTGAGCAATATTTTTTGCTTCGGCTGCTGCCCCCATACCATAACCTTTAATGGTATGAGCAAGAATAACAGTTGGGCGATCTTTAGTTTCTTTGGCTCGTTGGAATGCAGCAAACATTTTAGCTGGATCTTGACCACCACGGTTTAATCTAAAGATTTCTTCATCAGACATATCTTTAACGAGTTCAGCTGTTTCTGGATATTTACCAAAGAAATGCTCACGCACATAAGCGCCATCTTTTGATTTTAATGTTTGATAATCACCATCAAGCGTTTCGTTCATTAAACGAATTAATTTACCTGATTTATCTTTTTGTAGTAATTTATCCCAACGATCGCCCCAAAGAACTTTAATCACATTCCAGCCTGCGCCAGCAAATACACCTTCAAGTTCATTAATAATTTTACCATTACCAGTTACTGGACCATCTAATCGTTGTAAATTACAGTTGATAACAAATACCAAATTATCTAATTTTTCACGCGTTGCAAGGGTGATCGCGCCTTTTGATTCAGGCTCATCCATCTCACCATCACCTAAGAAAGCATAAACTGTTTGTTCAGAAGTATCTTTCAGTCCACGATTTTCTAAATATTTTAAAAAACGTGCTTGATAAATAGCACTAATAGGACCAAGCCCCATTGATACTGTTGGGAATTGCCAAAATTCAGGGAGTAATTTAGGGTGAGGGTAAGAAGGCAGTCCTTTACCATGTACTTCTTGGCGGAAATTATCAAGTTGTTCTTCGGTTAAACGACCTTCAATAAATGCGCGTGAATAAACACCTGGTGAAATATGCCCTTGGAAATAAACTAGATCACCACCATCTTTTTCATTGCGTGCACGGAAAAAATGGTTAAAGCAAACTTCATAAAACGTAGCAGCAGACTGGAACGATGCCATATGACCACCTAGTTCCAGATCTTTTTTTGATGCCCTTAGCACCATCATAATTGCATTCCAGCGAACAATTGAACGAATGCGGCGTTCTATTTCCCAATCGCCAGGATAAGCAGGTTGTTCTTCTACTGGGATAGTATTGACATAATTACTTGTTGAAGAACCAAAAAGTAGTGGAACACCACCATCTCTCGCTTTATTGACTATTTGTTCAATAATATATTGTGCACGTTCGATACCTTCTTCGCGAATAATTGAATCAAGACTCTTGAGCCAATCTTGTGTTTCAATGGGATCGATATCATTCACTTGCATATCCGACATATAAAAACCTCTTTTTTGTTTAAAAAAATGCAGTATTTGCTATCCTTAGCTATAAATAACTATATAAATTACAACCCTGCATTATGGAGTTTCACCGCATAAGTCTGCCATTTTCATAAAAAAAGTAAAGCAAACCAAAGCTTAGAAAAGAATGTTAATTCCTATCAAATTAATCAACTATTTCAATGGTGATATTTAAAACAGTATTAGTTATTTGATAAAAAACAAATTTTACTAATGAATAAATACAAAAAAATAGTTAGAATGTCTATACCGAAATCATCTACAAGTTGTCAAATTGTAGTAAAATCTGATATATATTCATAAATTTTTGTTAATAACAATGACAATAAGCAATACCATGAGCATTAATAATGTTATCGTCCAAGACTTACATATTGTTCCCTATATGCAAACTTATCAAGCTATGCATGACTTTACCCAAAATCGTCATGAACAGACACTTGATGAAATTTGGTTAGTAGAACATCAACCTGTATTTACCCAAGGAAAAGTGGGTAAAGCTGAACATTTATTAAATTGTACAGATATTCCTGTTATTCAAACTGATCGTGGCGGTCAAATTACTTATCATGCACCTGGTCAACAAATCATGTATATCCTAATTGACTTAAGAAGACGCCATATCGGCATTCGTGATACGGTAAGTTTTTTAGAAAATAGTGTCATTCAAACTTTAGCACACTATGGTATCATAGCTTATACCAAAGCAGAGGCTCCAGGTGTGTATATTGATCATAAAAAAATTTGTTCGCTCGGTTTACATATAAATCGAGGTTGCACACTACATGGGCTAGCATTAAATATTGATATGGATCTTGCCCCGTTCAATAACATTAACCCTTGTGGTTATGCTGGATTACAAATGACACAATTAAAAGACTATGTCTTAAATATTGACCGCAACGAAATTAAACAACGATTAACCGATAATTTTATTAATCATCTACCTAAGTATTAAGATACCCAATATGCAAAATAATGAAACAACACTCAGAAGCTCAAAATATCGTGATGCTGACAAAACACGCTTAATCCCAACAATCACATTAGAAGATGCAACGCCACTTAAAAAACCTGAATGGATGCGAATTAAGTTATCTGCTCACTCTGATAATATTGCACATATCAAAAACACCATGCGCAAACATGGATTGCATTCAGTTTGTGAAGAAGCCTCTTGCCCTAACTTAGCTGAATGCTTTAACCATGGTACAGCTACTTTTATGATTTTGGGCGATATTTGTACTCGCCGTTGCCCATTTTGTGATGTTGCCCATGGCAGACCATTACCACCAGATCGCGAAGAACCCATAAAACTAGCTAAAACAATTCAAGAGATGAAGTTGCGCTATGTTGTTATAACCTCTGTGGATAGGGACGATTTAAAAGATGGCGGTGCAAGTCATTTTGCCTCTTGTACTCAAGAAATCCGAACCTTAAATCCAAATATAAAAGTTGAAACACTCACACCTGACTTTCGTGGCTGTATTAATGAAGCAATTGAAGTGTTAAGCAATAATCCACCTGATGTGTTTAATCATAACTTAGAAAATATCCCACGTTTATATAAAAAGATCCGTCCTGGTGCTAACTATGAAGGATCCCTCAAATTACTGGCTAGGTTTAAAGAGCGGCATCCAGAAATTCCAACAAAATCGGGGTTGATGGTTGGACTAGGTGAAACAAACGAAGAGTTAATTCAAGTATTAAAGGATTTACGTAGCCATGGTGTGACTATGTTAACGCTGGGTCAATATTTACAACCAAGTAAATATCATTTACCAGTTGAACGTTATGTGTCACCACAAGAATTTGAAGAATTGAAGCAAATGGCATTAAATATGGGATTTACCCATGCTGCTTGTGGACCATTTGTGCGTTCATCTTATCATGCTGATTTACAGGCAATGGGTAAAGAGGTGAAGTAATCTTCACCCTCTTTTTATTGCCCTATTCGATGTTAAATCAATTATCCACTACCATAAAACGGCGATTTTCAGTGACTATTTGTAAAAAGATCGGCAAACTGATTTTTTCGCCTTTTTGTAATTTACCATTAGGATCATAAATCTTAGAACGACCAAAGGCATCTAAAACCACTGTTTTATCATCATAAATTGCAGCAATAGTATTTTCATCACCCGCAACGAGCCACTGTCTAGATTTTCCCTTAAGTAGATTTCTTCCTTGATTATATTGCTGTGGTGGCGTAGTCACATGAAATACGTCTTGCATTAATGTACACATAATATCGGTTTGCGAGGATGCTTCTGCTATTTGAGCACTTTCTTTATTAGGCCATGACATAATCAATGGTACTTTTAATGATGCACGGTTAAAATCACTACCTGTATTGCGTAGTGCTATTTTTTTCACTTCATCAATTTTAATATCATTCGTTCCAGTAATAATAATCACCGTATCATTGTAAGCATTCGATAATCTTAAATAAGCAATTAAGGATTCAATATACTGATCTAACTTTTTAGCTTCAGTTTGAAGATCAGATATCGCAATTTTTTTGTTTTTATCACCTAACGAATATTGGATGATAGAAAATAAAGGCGCATGATTATCAAGATGATTCTGTTCTTCATGCCATGCTCTCCAATTTTCGGTTATTTGTTTATTGGATTGTTTTTTAGGCTCTGGTATTGAAAAATTAGATAATAATGCAGAACGATATAAAGGTTCAGCAAAACCGTCTGCTGAAAACAGACCTAAATTATAGCGCTGTTTAGTCACAACCTCGAACAATACTGAAGGTTTATGTCCAACTAAAATACTATTATAGTAGTTAGGATCTAATCCGTAAAATAATGAAAAGTCATTCAAATATGACTGATTACTTGCACCATAATGATTTGTAAAGGTAATATTATCTTGAGCAAATGCATTCAATCTAGGCATATGTTTAGTTAATAAATTTGTATTCCACCCATCAATAACAATCATAAGCACATTATTTTTTATCGGTTGTTTATCATAAACAAGGCGTCCTAATGGGTATTCAATTGCCATCGCAAAAGGATTGCCTTCTTGAGCAACACGATCGCGATAACCGTTTTCTTTTATAAAGCCATATCGTTCAAGAAAATGGCGAGCAGTTAAAGGATAAGAAAGCGGAAGGCTTGAGCGTTGCATGGTAATAGGTCGATAAAAATTAGCATCAGCCCAGCTATGGATCAAATGTGAGGCAACGAAGCAAATAATAAAAAAAATCACTACTGGTTTTGCATAGCATTTGCGTTTATTTAAGCTACGTAGTTTTTTCCAGCTCCATAATGAAAATAAAATCTCAATCAATAAAACAAAGGGAATGGCAATAAATACCGTACTTAAATAAGAAACTTTTTGCGATGAGAATAATTGCCAAATCGACAAATTAAGATGCATTCTAAAATGCGAAAAAACTTCAATATCAATAATCAGTAACGAAATACCGACTGTTGCAAAGATCGTTGCAATAATCCTTTGCCATCGAGACGAATGAATAAAAAAACTTAACGGAAAAAGTAGAACTAAATAAGCAACAAAGGTCAAATAACTGAAATGGCCAATAGCACTAATGATTGCATAAAACCGTCCCATAAAAGTACGAGGCCAATCTGCAATAAGTAAATATTGACTACCAAGCAAAATTACAACAAAAATATTAAACAACGTAAACCAATGCCCCCAGCTAACAATTTGTGAGGCACGATCGTCTTTGAAGTAAGTATTTTTGATTTTGAGCATGTTTAGTCGTTGATAATGGTGATAGTGAAGCTAAATAAACAATAAATTTTGACTTAGTTTACCTGATTTTGAAAAATCTTTCTGTAAATTTTTTATTTGTTAGCATAAAGCTTTTGGTAAGCTGTTGGCGATACTTCGGATACTTGTTATAATTTCAAGATGAAATAAGCTAACAAAAAGACAATAATTTTGGCCATTACACAACTCAACGCACAACAAATCCAACCTGATTTATCTTATTTTTCTAAACGCAAAAACACGACGAATACTTCAACAGTATTAGCATCAGAAAAATCAGAACATTTACTCATGTGGCAACCTCGCGCTGCATCTGCTTTATCCCTGTTATGCTCCCCAAAAAGAGAATGTTATAGCCCACGTTTTATATTGCTTAAAGCACCTGAAAGTGAGCTTCTTTTTGATTTACTAAGGCAAGCCATTAAATGTGATTTATCACCAGCCCCGCTCGGTTATAGTTATTTTTTTAGCGAAAGTAAAATTACACTAACCAAAGCGAAAAGCAAGCAAGATAATTTTGCAGCTCAAGACAATTGTTTATTTGCCTCTTCTGTTGATACTGAAAAACTTTTTGGTTGTGTTAGACAACCTGAACATGGTCCAATTAAATTACAAGCAGGCCTTGTTCATCGTGCTAATGGTGGCGTTTTAATTTTAGGTCTTCGCTCGTTACTTAGCCAACCATCGCTATGGACAAAGCTAAAGCAAATGGTCATAAAACAAGAATTTGAGTGGAGTTCATCTGACGAATCTCATCCTTTACCCTTATCTATTCCGCCTATGCCACTTGATTTACGTATTATTTTAGTCGGGGATAGATTAAGTTTAGCTGAATTACAAGATTTCGAACCTGAATTTTATTCAACATCTATTTACACTGAATTTGAAAATGAATTACAGATTAAATCATCTGAACAACTTGAACACTGGGTTAAATACTTAAAATTTATTGCCCATAAACAGCAATTACCCGATATTGATACCTCGGCTATAGCAAAAATTTACAAAGTAGCAACTCGCTATACTGGTGACCAATATTACCTCCCCTTGTCTGTTGATTGGGTTAATTCATTATTAGTCAATGCAACTTACTTTATGCAAAATAATGTAATAGATGAATCAGCGATTACAACTGCGATAAAGAAAAAGTCATGGCACGAAGATTATTTGCAAGATAGAGTGCATGATGAAATCTTTAGTAATCAAATAATGATTAATACGAAAGATCAAGTCGTTGGACAAATAAATGGTTTATCGGTAATCGAATATCCTGGACATCCAAAAGCTATCGGCGAACCGACACGTTTAAGTTGCCTTATTCATTTTGGCGATGGTGAACTCATTGATATTGAACGCAAAACAGAATTAGCCGGTAATATTCATTCAAAAGGAATGATGATAATGCAGGCCTTTATCATGTCTGAGTTTGCATTTAATCACCAATTACCTTTTTCGACTTCTTTGGTTTTTGAGCAATCTTATAGTGAAATTGATGGTGATAGTGCTTCACTTGCCGGACTTTGTGCAATCATTAGCGCTTTATCTCAGCAACCTATCGATCAGCAATTGGCTGTAACCGGTTCAGTGGATCAATTTGGTCATGTTCAAGCAATTGGTGGTGTTAACGAAAAAATTGAAGGATTTTTTGCCGTTTGTCAGCATCAAGGCTTAACAGGTCAACAAGGAGTGATCATACCAGCTACCAATCAACGCCATCTAAGTTTAAGTGATAAAGTCATTGAAGCTATTGAACAAGAGAAGTTTTCAATATGGACAGTTGAACATATTGCCGATGCTCTTTATTTGCTTACAGGTATTCCGTATAAAGATAAAAGTAATATCAATCTTTACCAATTAATTCACGCACGTATGCAGGCAGCATTATTACAAGACAAAAAACAAGATAGTTGGCTAACTAAATGGCAAAAATATTGCAAAAAGTAACAATACCCAATAAACTTTAGCCCAAAATTTTATTCATTATGGAATAAATAAGAACTAGGTAACTTTCAATTTTTTTAAGCATGTTTCAATTTATATTAAATAAAAGGTTTTTTTATGACATTTGAACGTAAATCATCGTACGATAAAGCAGATTTAATTAAATCAGGAAATAATGAACTATTTGGCCATGATGGTCCTCCATTACCATCTGATTTAATGTTAATGATGGATCGTGTTATCGAGATGAATGAAAACGGTGGTAATTTTGGTAAAGGTTTTGTCGAGGCGGAACTTGATATTAATCCTGATTTATGGTTTTTTAAATGTCATTTTAAAAACGATCCAGTTATGCCTGGCTGCCTAGGACTTGATGCTATGTGGCAATTAGTGGGATTTTATTTAGGCTGGATTGGCGGTAAAGGTAAAGGACGAGCTTTAGGTGTTGGTGAAGTAAAATTCACCGGACAAGTATTACCAACGAATAAAAAAGTGACTTATAAAATCCATTTTAAACGCGTAATTAACCGTAAATTAATTATGGGTATTG
This sequence comes from Gilliamella sp. App6-5, assembly GCF_001690525.1. Lineage (GTDB taxonomy): Bacteria > Pseudomonadota > Gammaproteobacteria > Enterobacterales > Orbaceae > Gilliamella > Gilliamella apicola_H. Next base: position 35,205 of record NZ_LZGT01000048.1, read on the forward strand.
GTGATGGTGAAGTTTTTGTTGATGGAAAATTAATTTACCAAGCATCTGATTTAAAAGTAGGTTTATTCCAAGATACCAATACTTTTTAATTTAAAAGTCTCTCTACCTCAATCAGCCATACACAATATAAGTGTGGCTGAATATAATGCTATTTTCTTATTAAAAATAATTTATCATTGCTAAGTTAGATTTTGCTCATCATGGTGTAAACACATAAGTAGTCATGAAATAAACGGCTAACTATCAAGTAAAAATATCATCACAATGTCGTAAGTTTTAATAATTAATGTATAATGCTACAAATTATTATACCTTTTTTATTTATCATGAATTTTTTAAAACACTTATTAATTTTTATTATTTTGTTTTGTTTATCAAATACACTAGCTTATGCCGATTTCAGTGGTAAAGTTGTCAAAGTGATTGATGGAGACACAGTAGATATTTTGACGGTAAAAAAGCAAAAAATTCGTGTTCGATTACTTGATATTGATGCACCAGAAAGAGGGCAAGCCTTTGGTGATGCATCACGAGAACATTTAGCCTCACTCATTGCGGGTAAAAATGTTTTTGTTAAAGAAAATAAAAAAGATATCTATAAAAGAACTTTAGGTACTATCTTTTTTAATAAGGTGAATATCAATGCCAAAATGGTAGAAAGTGGTTACGCTTGGGCTTATCGTTATAAAGGGATCGCTGACAACAAGATAATGGTAAAATTAGAGGAAAATGCAAAACAAAACAAAAAAGGGCTATGGAAAGATAAATACCCAATAACCCCTTGGGATTTTCGTCATAATCAACGATAAATTGGCTTATAGAACACTTATTTTTTAATTAAAATTGCATCAATTTGTTTAAGTAAATTGATGCCTTGTTTACAAGCTGATTCTTGTTCAGTTTCTGGCATTGAAGAAATTTGTTGTTTAGCGTTTTCTAAATTTTGTTTTATCATATTGGTTTGTTGCTTTGTTGCAGTATTTTCAGGGATAGCTTTCACTATACTGTCAACTTTATCAAAATAAGCATTACATGATTGAGATAAATCAGCCATAGCAACCGACGAAAGACCCAATAATGCAATAGATAATACTAACTTTTTCATTATTTTCCTTGTATCATATATTTATTCATGACCTCATTAAAAATGAGAATAATCTATGTTATAAAATAACTAATTAATGATAAAGGATTTAAGGCGGGAAGTCTAATAACTAAACATCTTACCAGTAAATGTTTACTGATAAGATAATAAAAGATAAGGCGTAAATCTTAGATAATGGTTACATCTGCTGCCGCAGGGCCACGAGGACTGTCTTGGATTGAGAATTCTACTTGTTGACCTTCGCCTAACGTTTTGAATCCATCACCAGAAATTGCCGAAAAATGTACAAATACATCTTTACTACCATCAGTAGGAGAAATAAAACCAAAACCTTTACTTTCGTTGAACCATTTAACTTGACCAGTTTTCTTAGACATAATAATCTTCCTATAAATAAATTAATCTTAGCCACTAAGGCTATATTCAAAAACATAAAACCTAGATTACTCATTAACACTAAGAAGAAGATACTGAAGAAAACTAATCTCTAAGACATCGTAAACTACAAACTACATATATCTAAATGTTACAAAATAAATCCGCATGTCGTATGCTTGGGTCTATTTACTCATAATTAGTTTACTAATGCAAGCAATCTTTTAAAAGATTTATTAGTCACTCCCAAATAAAACAATCAATAATTGTTAATCCAATCACATAACATTATAAATTTAAAGCTTATTTTCTTAATAATCCATATTTAACAGAGCCATCAATTAACTCATTAATAAATATTAACCAAAAAGCTAGAATCTTTCCAGTTGCACTAACAACGATACCAATTAAATATTTTAGCATAATCTCGGTTTTAACAATAAAACTCAGTAATGTTTGTAAAATAATTAATTCTTTATCAGTAATTTCTGTATTTGATGCGACCAACTATTTAGCAGAAGATAGAGACTTTTCCTGCTAAATAGTTACAATTAAATGTATGTTCAAAACATAAATAACAATTAAGGAGTAACGCAGGCTACTCTATAGTCTTGATCCGAATGAGCTCTATCACCAATACCACCAGTATTGGCCTCTACAACATAATTATAGTTCCAATGATTTTGATCATCTGAAGTCCAATAAGCGGCTCTAGAATCTCCCCAAACAGGATCGCCAACACGAAAATATTCCCAATCACTGTCTTTATAGTAAAGCTGTGTCATACGCCCCCATTCACTAAGTAATCCCCCCATCCAATAACCATTCGCTTTATAACTAATTTTTCTCAGATAAAACGGTTCAACTATACCTATTTGCCAGTTGACTTTACTGGCTCTTCCATTAGTAAAATCAAGTACTTTTATTATCCGATACCCACCACCATTAAAGTGATTACAAAATGCTACTGCATTTTGATACCCACCTGCACCACCACCTTTTTTAGCTACATACCAACGCTCAAGCTTAAAACTATATAATGGTTGATTATTTGCATCTCGCCAATAAAATGTCGAAGGTGTAAAAGCTCCGGGATTTTCTAAACTTGGGCCCGTTAAGGTAATTTTGACTAAACCAGTAGGAGAACTATTTTCCCTATGTAATTTGAGCGTTACTCCTCCTTTGGAAATTGTATCACCATTCGTATTAATAAATTCTTGTGCTTTCATTCCTGCAACACTCAAGTAAAAAAATAAATTATGAGAGCCTGTGGTTGGAAAGTTTGCCCCTGGATTCGCTGGATTATAAGCATAAAACCCCCTATGCTTATTCCACTCGCCATTTCCTGCGTTAATAGAAGAAATCGCTCCATCATAAGGGATTTTACCCGAGTGAAAATCAAACTCTAAATTTGGTTTTGCGTAACAAAACTTAGGTTTATCCACCTTTGGATAAAGGAAATAGGTATGTTTTCCTCCCGTAAAATGACCTCCTTGAGATGGTATGCCATATTCTGTTTCAATACTCATATCCCCAACTTCTAACGTCAATTTATAAGGTGCATCACACCCATTGAGTAAGCTATTGGCATTGTGCTTCACATAATCAGTAATATCTTGCCCTTCTATATTTTCCCATTTAATTTTTAGCTTACTCATTCCGTTACCATGAATAATATCACCATCATCATCTTTCCAATAACCATTATTCTCAATAACATTATCGGTTAATTCATTTGGGTAATTTTTAAATGACACTAATGTTTTTATATCTGCAAAGGTTGCTGATACCTTATCTAACATGATTGGATTTTCCATGCTTGAGGTATCTTTGGATGCATTTACAACTCTATTGCCAGGCAATGTAATCGACAATAAAGGAACAATGGAATTCGCATGTGTCACGCCATTATCAAATGTTAAATATGGCGCACTACCATGAATCTCTTTCACTGTTGCAGCTGTTAATGCTGATAAAGCATTATTTGATATAACTAATCCTAATAATGCCAAAATTGTTCGGGAAATATAACGTTTATTTTCTAAATTTGGCGATATAAACGATAAAATTTGACTAAACGCCCGATGATTAAAAAAGTGGAATAAGATACTTAAAGATTGATGATAGTTGTATTGTACAGTTAACTTTGGGAATTGTTCAAAATGTGTGCTGTGTGCTGTGTGCTGTGTGCTGTGTGCTGTGTGCTGTGTGCTGTGTGCTGTGTGCTGTGTGCTGTGTGCTGT
>NZ_LZGT01000049.1 GCF_001690525.1 Gilliamella sp. App6-5
GATAGCATTCAACACCGAAATAATCACCGAATCATCCGGTAACTTAGGTTGATGATAGTAAGCACAACGGCTTAAGCCAACAATGGCACAACTCATAGCAATAGTAACTGAATGATTTTGTTGTAGTTGCTGTGCCCACGTTTTACGTGCCCCAGTTGGCACTAAAGCTTTTTTATGATTTCTTCCTGAAGCTGGGATTTTAAGCTCAGTTCGGCAAACATCTGCTTAAGCTTACGGTTTTCAGCCTCCAGCTCTTTTAAGCGTTTGATATCCGAAGTTTCCATTCCGCCGTATTTTTCTCGCCATTTATAGAAAGTTGAATTTGCCATGCCATATTTACGGCAGAGTTCCTTGACAGGAATACCTGCTTCAGCTTCTTTTAAAATAGCGACGATTTGATGTTCAGTCATTTTTTTCATCATTAAATCCCCTTTACTTGTATCATAGAGAATTTTCTACTTTTGTGCTGTACTATTTTAGGGGGTATTTACATAAGCAAATAGCTGATCCAAAAACAGGAGAAGTTAATATTAAGCTTAAAAAAACATTTTTTTGTAGAGTGAGACATTGCCCCGTTTGTCAGTGGAGAAAATCACTTTTTTGGAAAGCTAGATTTTATAAAGCTTTACCAAGTATTATGGAGCAGTATAAAAGTGGTAGATGGTTATTTTTAACATTAACTGTTAAAAATTGTAATGTTGAACAATTAAATGAAACTATTGGAAAAATGAATAATGCGTTTAGAAAAATGTGTAAACGCAAGCATTTTTTAAAGTATAACTTGGGTTTTGTTAAAACAATAGAAGTCACTAGAAATACTAAAGACAATACAGCTCATCCGCATTTTCACACTTTACTTCTTCAGAAATCTACATATTTTAAAAGTAAAAAATCGTATATGACACAGTATGAGTGGGCAGAGCTTTGGAGAGATTGTCTCGGTATTAATGATTATTTACCGATTGTAGATATTCGAGCAGTTAAGAAAACAAAAAGCAGTGAAGATTTAGTTGATGCTGTAGCAGAAACACTTAAATACGCTGTTAAACCATCGGATATGATTGCAGATCGTGACTGGTTTTTGGAAATGACTAACCAGCTTTTTAAAAGCCGTTTATTAAGCACAGGCGGCGTGCTTAAAAACAGCTTTAAAGAAGACGTTAGTGAAGAAGAAATGCTTTTAGAAGATGAGCAAGAAGATCAGGAAGGGGATAATTTAAATTTAATTACATTTAACTGGTACAAGTCGTTATTTAAGTACAGAAGAAAATTAAATGATGATGTTGAAAATAAAGACGACAGTAAAGCTTATTTGAAACACAAACATAAAACTATAAATGCTATAAAACAACGGATACAAAATAAACAAGATGAACGTGAAGAACGAGACAAAATAATTAAACATATAGCAGAAATAGAAGCTTTAGTTAAAGCAAAAATGAAAGAAGAAATAGATAAAATCGATGTACCTACAGTAACAATTTAACCCCCCCACACGCACGCATAAACCCCGTAGGGCCGGCATGAACTATGTAATAGTTCTAGTCGGTGCTAGAACTAATAAAATTACTTCATTGACAATTCAAAAAAAATTCATAAAAACATATATATACAAACAAAAATATATAGGATTTTTTATGAAAAAAGCACAATTTATACATATAGAAAATTATAGTAAAAAAGGCTCAGGTAAAGCGGTTGGTAAATACAAAACAGAAGTTAAACAATCAAACGTTACAGGGGTTTTAAGTGAAGCTAACAGATTAAAAAGTTATTGTTCTCATGTTCCTGCTCCCCTCCCCCCTACATTACTTTATGGTTGTGATTTGGACGAAGTTAAAAGATTAACTGAGGAATACTACAACAACAACAAAAAACGGTCAAAAAAGAGCTTTACGTAATGATAGTAATATTTTGCTGGCTGGTGTTGTGTCTGTACCAAATGATTTAAAAAATTCCTGGAATGATTACAAGAAAGATACTATTAATTGGCTAAAAAATAAATATGGTAATAAGTTAAAATCAGTAATAGAACATACGGACGAACCTAATCCGCACCTACATTTTTATGTTGTTCAAGACGTGAGTAAAGCTTTTGATCTTGTACATGACGGTAAAAAAGTAATATATGAAGATAATCAGAAAGCTAAAGCTAACAACACTAAACCCAACAAAAAACAACAAGTAAAAATGTATAAAAAAGCAATGCAAGATCTTCAGGACGATTTTTATAATGCTGTTAGTAAAAAATACGATTTAACACGTAAAAGCAAAACGCCCAGACCGAGAGTAGCAGGTACCACAGAAGAATATAAGGAAGTTGTTAAACAAACACAAAACTTACAAAAAAAAGTAATTGAAACGATCGAAGATGCTAAAAAGCACGGGTTTCGTGTGGGTTTAGCAGAATTTGAAAATAACAACGTTATTACTAAATTAAACATATTAAACATTACAAAAAAACGTAATTTTGAAGATCTTAATAAACAAATTAAAAGTTTGGAAAAACATAAAAATTACTATAAAAACCGTAAAGATCACTACAAGCAAAAAACTGAAAAATTAAGCAAGGAAGTTAAAGAATTTGAGCAAGTTGTAACTAATTTTTACAAACCTGCATATAAAAAATTAAACAGTATTGAGCTTGAAAATGCCGAACTTAAAAAACGTAATAGTATTTTGCTTGAAAAAAACGATAAATTGAGTATTGAATTAAATGCTAAAACAAAAATGCTTGATGCTGTTAAAAAATACTTTAATAGCAAGTGGGATAACTTTATAAATTACTTTAATAGTAATAAAAACACAGCTACAAATAAGCACAAATACAAAAACATATAACCGCAATTTTATAGTTTTTTACTACGTAAAAAAATAAAAATTGGGGTTGAGCAACCGAACGAAGTGAGGGCGGTAGCTTTTACTTGATACTTTAATACTTTAGGTATAAAAGTCGGAAAAATTTTTTGCTGTTTTTGTTAGTTTGGAAAAGGCTTTGTGATGTTTTTTTTTGTTGATTTTGGTTGAATGGAAATTTGACAATTTAAAAATATTGCTTATATTAAAAACTAATTAGTAAAACTCGGATTTATAAAAAAGAAAAAGCCCAATTTGGCGATTGAGCTTTTCTAAAAATCGATTTTTTTTATAGATCCACCACGACGAGAATCTATATGGATAAATATAACGATATTTTACAAAAAGTCAATAATAGTAACTTTGAAGACCTTTCCGAACGTTGCTCAAAACATAGTATTTGGGATACACACAGACATGATTCGGCATTAGTATCAGAACTTTATGCTGGGTCTAAATTTACAAACTATTACAAAAGAATGGAAGACTGTGCTAACAGACTAGACTTTAAGTGTAAATACCCCAAACTTAGTACAAGATTCAAGTAGAAAATCATGCTGTTTGTTTTAGTGTTTTATACTCAATCGGCGTCATGTTATTTAATGCCTCATGCGGTCTTTCGGTGTTATAAATCGT
>NZ_LZGT01000050.1 GCF_001690525.1 Gilliamella sp. App6-5
GCAATATCAATCCCTAACGCCTCACGATTAAAGTCATCGATGACATTGAATGTCCTAAAGCGACGTTGATTACGACTACTGTCACTCATAAAATCCATTGACCAACATTCACCTTGTTTATTGGGGACTAATAACCTTTCCGGGCATCGTGGAGGAATGCGTTTTTTACGCTTTACCCTGAGATTAAGCTTTAATTCACAATACACCCGATATACCCGTTTATGATTCCATTGATAGCCGAGCTTTCTGATACGATTAAAACATTTAGGAAAACCCCAGCGTAAATGCCGGTCTGTGACAGCATTCAACACCGAAATAATCACTGAATCATCCTGTAACTTAGGTTGATAATAGTAAGCACAACGGCTTAAGCCAACAATGGCACAACTCATAGCAATAGTAACTGAATGATTTTGTTGTAGTTGCTGTGCCCACATTTTACGTACCTTTGTGGGCACTAAAGCTTTTTTATGATTTCTTCCTGAAGCTGGGATTTTAAGCTCAGTTCGGCAAACATCTGTTTAAGCTTACGGTTTTCAGCCTCCAGCTCTTTTAAGCGTTTGATATCCGAAGTTTCCATTCCGCCGTATTTTTCTCGCCATTTATAGAAAGTTGAATTCCCCATGCCCTATTTACGGCAGAGTTCCTTGACAGGAATACCTGCTTCAGCTTCTTTTAAAATAGCGACGATTTGATGTTCAGTCATTTTTTTCATAATTAAATCCCCTTTACTTTTATCATAGAGAATTTTCTACTTTTGTGCTGTACTATTTTAGGGGATAGTTACAATGCCAAACCACCTGTTTTACCTTGTCTGGGCGATGAGTTTATTTGCATTACTAGAACAAGAGATTAACGTATTAAAATCAATATTCAAAAAATTTGAAGATCAGCTTTTATTGTATGTATTTTTTTATAGTAATTCTTCTGTTTTTATCTGGTGAATTTACGCTGGATAATATTATTTTTGCTGATATTTGGATAGAATACTTTTTGTGCTCCGGATTTTTTTATATTATATTATATAAAAAAATTAAGCAACACATGTTACACTTACGGGGGTAAATTTTTATGCTTTTAGGTTGGTAAGATGCCTATAATATTAATTTATCTATAATAAACAAGCAATATTTTGCTCAATTTCTTTGTGCAGAGAAAATATTTCGCCCAATATAAGGATGTCGCCGATCTAGATATTAGACGGCCTAAATCACAGGGGGGAAAGTATGATATCTTTTTACTATGAGCCAACGTACTTGGCAAAAAAGCGAATAGAGGTTAACAATAAAAAGAAAGCGATGTAAATAATAAAGGTAGCCGTTATTTAAAGTTAATTCTAAAGCAGATGACATTTGATAGTGAAAGATTTTCTTTCTACAAGATATCTTTATATATTGATTAATAAAAACGGTAATTAGAGTAATTTTTAATTCCTGATAAGATATCGCGTAAATATAAAATGAAAATGTAAGCGAAGTTGCAACATAGAGGAGATCAACCAAGTTGGCTTTATCAATTTTAGGCAATAAGTTTATGACAAGTAGGAATGTATTGTTTTATAGAAAATTAAAAGCTATTCAAATATAAAAACTTTAGACATTAGTCAATAAATAATAAACATAAAAATGAAGGGATAAAACAATGGGTAAAAATGTGGTTCGATTAGGCGATCCAACAACACATGGTGGTTCGGTCATATCAGCATCCTCAAAGACAATAATTGAAGGAAAACCTGTCGCTTTGATTGGTGATCTTGTCAGTTGTCCTAAAAAAGATCATGGCATAAATAAAATTATTGAAGGGGCTAAAATGGGCTTTTCTGATGGTAAGCTTGTGGTCATTGATCAGTGTTTATGTGAATGTGGCTGTAAGGTTCTTTCTACAATTAGCTCTGCAATAATGGAATAATATTATGTCTTGGTCTAAACCTATCATCATTGATTCATTAAAAGCGCCTAAAGCATTACATCGTGGATGGTGGCTATTCTTTTTTATCGTATTAATTTTAATTTCAAGTATCGCGCTTGCTTTAATGTGGACTGATAACAATTATTTTTTGCAATGGCAGTTTTGGTTAAGCATTGTATTGATTTCGACCGTAATAGAGGGTATTGCTATTAGTATTCGGCTTTATCTTTATGGGCTGGCGCAAGAAGAATATGAACTATGGCTACATGAACAAAAGAATATTGAGCAAAATTGGCAAAATTGGGCAATGCAATCATTAGTTGTTCTTGATAGTTTCTATGTTTTACCAAATGAACTCAAACTAAAAGACCTTTTGACAAATAATCCTGATGCGACTTCTAAAATTAATAAATCAATAGCATTTGAAGAAAAATTTGATTTGATTGAATCTATTGAAAGTTTATTTGTGTCAATGCGAGATGTGTTATCACAACTTCCTATTAAAGAACCGATCAATGTTATTGTTTACTCATCACCTGAATCATATGGTCTTATTGAAAATAAGTTTAATGATGTTTGTGGTAGTGTAAAAATAGCACAACCTTATACAGTATCCCACCATGTTATGAATCATAGTGATATTGATAAATTAAATGAATGGATTGATAGTTCTCAATCAGCCATACACTTAATTATTATTAATAACACTAGCTCTTCAGGAACGGCTTTCTTGTGTGCTTTTTTATTGATGGATAAGGCATACTATCAAGATTTAGCAATTGACATAGCAAAAAGTGAAATTTTAAGGCCAATGATAACCTCGGATATGCCTTTAGGCGTTCAGCAGATGGCCGAAATCCAACCAGCCATTCATCAGATAAAACAACTTTGGTTTTCAAATCTTGATAACAAAAAACAAGTAGATGTTACTAAACAGTTGGCTGAATGGGAAATTTCTCCTGAACAGATGTATCAATTAGAAAGTATTGTTGGTAATCAAACAGAATTTTCTTTCTGGCTTTCACTAGCATTGACATGCGAAACGGTAATTCAAACAAAACAAAATAATTTAATTGCAGCAATAAACCAAAATCAATGGTTGCTTTCAGTCGTGACAGCAGTAAATGGGGAATAGTAAATGAAAAATAAATGGAAAAACATTGGTTATATTTTGCTTATATTTTTAGGCACCATATTATTAACCTTAGCACTTATTTTTTTTGGTGATAAGTTTGGTTATGACACAATGAAGGAAAAAACCTCCATTTGGGTGCAAGTAATGTTACTGCTATTAGGTTTGTTATTTTTACCCGCTATCTTCACAATGGGATACAAATTATGGAATCAAGAAAAAGCTAAGCGTGAGGGACTTAACCCAACAGAAAATAAAAAGCAAAAACAACGAAAAGTCATTCCATTTGCTGAATTTCTGGATATTCAAAAACAGTGTCGATATCGTTATGGCTTTTTTTGGCGTTATAAAGTTTGTAAATGTTTAGTTTTGGGGCATCACTCTGACGTTGAGCATTTATTACCTAATTTGTCACAAGATCAATGGCAATTGTCTGATAATACACTCATGGTGTACGGTGGCGATATTCAAGATGAGCCAAATACACAATGGTTAGAAACCTTAAAAAAATATTTCTCACGTATTTTACCATTTTTTAGCAAACCGCTTGATGCAGTTATTTGGATTGCGCCTAAGCATTATCTTAATGATAACCGCCAACAACAATTATTGCTTGAAAAGGCGGTATTAAAGCTGCAAGCTCGTAATAAAGTTTTAAAATGGTCTGCGCCGCTTTATTTAGTTGCGGGGCAGCTGTGTGAATGGTCACAAACAGGGCGGGTAGAGCAGAGTGTTGGCGTGCTTTTCACTGAGTTAAAACAAGAGGACATGGAATCGGTTGTTGTGTCTCTTAATCAATTAGCAAAAGAGTGTAGTCAACGTGGCGTAAGGCAACTTAAAGATAATACTTGTTATTCGTTTTTGCTCAAATTAAGTCAGGATTTAGTTAAGCGCGATATCACGAATATTAGACGTTATTTAACATCCCTAATTGCTTTTCCTTATTCTCCTCATGTTCGAGGACTCTTTTTTGCTCCTCCTCAATCAAAGTCAAATAATGAAAATATGCCCATTTTTGAGCATTCTTTAGCCATGACTCCGACATGGCAATCAATTCGAGATGATGCTAATTCACAAATGGGGCGACGCATGGGGATCCAATGGGATATTTGGTCTTGTTATGCACTACTTTCACTTATGGGCGTAATGTGTATAGCGCTGTGTACTTCGTATTTTCGAAATGCATCGCTTATTGATGATAGTTTTGAACTTGTTAAGCAAGCTGATGATTCCATTAAACAAGATTATACTTCACGGTTGCAAATACAACAGCAGTTACAACAGCATTTAGAGCAGTTACTTTATCGTCAACAACATGGTGCGCCCTTATTTAATCGGTTTGGCTTAAATCATAATGATGAGGTACTTAAAAGAATGTGGCTTACCTATCGCGCCACAAATTCACGTAATATTGCTACGCCATTTCATAATATCATGACCGATTATTTGAACTTATTAACTGAATTACCACCAGGTGATTCTCGTCGGGAAAAATTAGTCGATTCTGCATATGATGTATTAAAAGCCTATTTAATGATGGGATACCCAGATAAGAGTGATGGGATTTATTTGAGTCAGTTTGCTACAACTAAATGGCGAGCGCCAGAAGGTGTGAGTGATGGTGATTGGCAACGACTTATGCCTGATTTGGTTCGTTTTTGGGGGCAGATGCTTAATTTACATCCTGATTGGGCGCAAAGTAATGATACTCGTTTAGTAAAAGACGTTAGACAAATTTTAATTAATAAAATTGGTGTACAAAATGCTGTTAATACACTTTATCAAGAGATGATTCAACGAGCGAGCCAGCATTATGCAAATCAAAATTTGAATCAGTTACTTGAAGGGTTAGATAGTCAAATGCTGTTTTCAACGGATACCGAGATTCCTGGCGTTTATACTCGCAAAGCTTGGGATAATACTATTAAAGATGAAATTGCTGAGGTGGCAAAATATCGAAAAGAACAAATTGATTGGGTATTGAGTGATGGAGAAAATGATTTAACGGCTTCAATTTCCCCTGATACGTTAAAAAAACAACTAACCGACCGTTATTTTAGTGAATATGGTGCTGCATGGTTAAACTTTTTAAATACAATCCAGTGGCATTCATCTAATAATGTTTCAGATGTTATTGAGCAACTGACATTACTTGCTGATACTCGTCAGTCTCCTTTAATTGCTTTAATCAATGTGGTTAAGTATCAGTCTGAAGTTGCTTATTCAGGTGATGGTTTATCCGATAATTTAATTCGTTCTGCCCAAGAGTTGATTGGAAATAAATCAAAGACAGGATTGCCGATAAATAACGAGGCCTCTGGACCATTAACAGCAACATTTTTACCTGTTACTAGTTTGCTTAATAATAACAATACGAATGGACTTTCTTTGCAGACCTATTTGTTACGCATTACTCAAGTTCGTTTAAAATTACAAAATATAGCCAATAGTGCCGATCCTCAAGCGATGATGCAAGGATTAGCGAAAAGTGTTTTTAAAGGTACTTCGATTGATTTAACCGAAACGCGAGATTATGGAAACTTAATTGCCGCTAATTTAGGTGAAGAGTGGTCTGGATTTGGTTATAGCTTATTTAAACGACCGCTAGAACAATCATGGCAAGTGGTGTTAGCACCAGCGGCCAATAGTTTTAATGAGGTTTGGCAAAATTATATTGTTAGCCAATGGGAAAAATCTTTTGCTGGTCGCTATCCTTTTAAGAATAGTGACAACGAAGCATCATTGGCTGAGCTAGCCCGTTTTTTACGTGCCGATACAGGAATTATTGATAGTTTTATCACCAGTGAGCTAAGTGGCGTGTTGGAAAAGAAAGGTGGAAGTTGGGTTATCAATTCTGTCAATGCTCAAGGTCTTAATTTTTCACCCAAGTTTCTTGATGCGTTGGAATTATTTAATGAATTATCGGCAGAGCTGCTTACAACAGGGGATGTCGCTTTATCATTTGATATCATGCCGCGTAGTGGTAGCAAAATTACGCGGACAGAATTGGTGGTTAATAAGCAAAAGCTGGAGTATTTTAACCAGTCTCCTACTTGGAAACGCTTTAATTGGCCAGGCGATGGATACTCACCTTATTCACAGCTAAGCTGGAGTAGTGATACGTCAGGATTACGGCTTTATAAATACTATAGTGGTGATTGGGCGTGGATCCGTTTACTTGGTTCAGCTTCTGTCAAACCGTTGGATTCAAGCCGTTATGAAATTGTTTGGAAAGCACCAGATCAACGTAAGTTAAGATTTATTTTACGTACTCAGTTAGGGGGTGGTCCATTAACATTATTGAAGTTACGTAATTTTACTTTACCGAAAACGGTATTTGAATAACAATTAATTAAAATAAAATATTGGATTATTATTATGTTTAGCCAATTATTAAGCCGTTTTTTAGGGCAACAAACCCCTAGTCAATCTGTGACAAGGGAGTTAAACCAACGTTGGAATGATTGGTTGCAACCCATTGCACCAGACAAGCCTACAGGTGAGGATCTAACCTATCACGATACATTCCAAGAAATTAAAGAAGAGATCGCAAAATTGTCAGGGGTTGATTACCCACTGATTATTACTGAAAGTGAAACAATATTAAAACAAAATAGTAAAGATATTCGTGTTGCAACTTATTATTGTTTGGCACGCTTATATATCGATGGTGCGGATGGCTTTGCTGATGGTGTTGAGCTGTTAGCTGGGTTACTGGATAAATTTGGTTCATCAATTTACCCTTCACGGCATAATATTCGTAAAAATGCGGTAGAATGGCTTGCTAATGCAAAATTTGTTGATCAACTTACTCAATTACGTCCTATACCTGAACTTTGCTTGACGCGTATTATTGTTGCGTTAAATCAAATTGATCATTGTTGCCAAAAACTTTTTGTTAGTGATGATCCTAATCAACCTATTGACTCGCCAGATTTGTCAGCGTTAGTTCACTTTTTTAATAGTGGTATAAGTCAACCTGTTAAAACGGCCAATGTTGCGCAAGCCTCTCCGGTAGCCCCAGAACCTTCTTCGCAATTAGATTCGCCTAAAAATATAACTGGCATGAAGATTGGTTCTCAACGGGATTTGCTCGATCTGGCCCGAAAAATGGCGACTTTTTTACGTGAAAAGCCTGATGGTTATCTTGCTGCTGGTCGCTTTTTAAGGGTGCTGAGATGGGATACGATTATTGATTTACCGCCTGCTGATCATCGGGGAAAAACACGACTACCTGCCCCAAGAACAGAGCTTAAACAGCATATTAACCGTTTAATTCTTCAACAACAATGGTCAGAGCTTTTTGAACGTGTTGAAGCTGCTTTTATGGAAAGTGCTAATCATTTTTGGTTAGATTTGCAACGGGCAACGGTAATGTCGTTACAAAAAATGGGACAGCCTTATCAATCATGGGCGGATATTTATTTAACCGATATTGGGTTGATGTTAGAGCGGTTAAATGGTGTTGAGCACCTATTTTTTGAAAATGGTATGCCATTTGCTGATGATGAAACATTAGATTGGATTGCAAATAATGCGCGTATTCATCATTTAGATGAAGGTGACAGTATGCAACCCATTGCAGTATCTGCTGATGATGATTGGAATGAAATTGAAAAGCAAGCTTTAGAGCTAGCTCATGCTGAAAGTTTAGAAAAAGCGTTTTATTGGCTACAAAACTTGCCATTGTTACGTTCCCCTAAACAACGCTTTTTATTGCAATATACACAGGCAAGAGTTGCAGAGCAACTTGGCAAGCAAGATATTGCATTAAAGTTATTTATTGGTTTGAATAATCAGCAACAATCCTTGACATTATTACAGTGGGAGCAAGAATTGGTGTTTGAGGTTAAGCGATGTTTATTGCGATTAATCAAGCAAAAAACGAAATCTAAAGAGATAATCAAGCCACATTTGTTAGAGTTAGTTGAGTTATTACAACAAGAGCTAATTCATCTAGATCCAGCAAGGGCATTAAGTGTGATGTAATTTTATCAACGATAAAAAATAATCAGACTAAATAATATAAAGAATAAAGAGATAAACAATGGATGATTTAATTTTACGTTATTATGAATCAGAAATGCGTTACTTGCGAGATGCAGGAAAAGAATTTTCGAAAATTCACCCTGATAGAGCAAGTCAACTGAATTTAGATCGCGTTGGTGATCGTGATCCTTATGTGGAGCGATTATTTGAAGGCTTTGCTTTTTTAACTGGGCGGCTACGCCAAAAAATTGATGATGATTTACCTGAACTTACTGAAAGTTTAGTAAGCCTACTTTGGCCACACTATTTGCGGTTAATTCCGTCATTGTCTATTATTGAATTAACGCCAAATTATATGACATTATCTTGCCCAGAAGTGATTCCCAAAGGATTACAAGTACAGACAGAACCACTTGGTCAGGCAGGTACGCAGTGCCCATATCGTACGACACAAGCAGTAAAACTACAACCAATACAAATCAGTCAAGCAAAAATAGGTATCAATTATGATGGTCGAAGCATGATTACGCTTCGTCTCCGTTTTGGTGAGTTAGCTGATCTTAAACTACTTGACTTGTCCCAACTACGATTATATTTAAATGCAGATGGACCGATTGCATCAGCGTTATATTATGCGTTAACACAGCAGGTAGCTTCAATATACTTGCGTTATGCAACCCAACCTGAAAAACGCATAAATTTGCAAGGTAAAATAACCCCAGTCGGTTTTGGTGACGATGAGCGTTTGTGGTTAAAACCTGATAATGCTTTTGCTGGGTATCAACTATTATTAGAGTATTTTGCATTTCGTGAAAAATTTATGTTTGTTGATTTACATGGATTAGAGCAACATGCTATTCCGGAACAATGTGATTACATTGATATCGAACTATTGCTTAATCAAACTTGGCCAAGTGATATGCCTTTTGACCATAGCAATATTCGTTTGCATTGTGTACCAGCCATTAATTTATTCGATATGGAAGCTGATCCTATTGTTGTTAACCAATTAGAAAGTGAATATTTGCTTCGTCCATTATTGCGTCAAAGTGGACATGTTGAGGTTCATTCTGTTGAGCATGTCGAGTCTATCACTCGTAATGGACGTTACCACTATGTCCCTTTTACGAGCTTTAAACATCGAGGTGGTATGTTACGGCATGATGCTCCAGAAAGGTATTATCATACTCGAGTTCGTAAAGGTGCATCGGGTTTACACGATACTTGGTTGATTTTGGGCGGTAAGGTTTGGGATAAAGACGATGAGCTTGAGCCAGAAACTTTATCATTACGCATTACTGGCACTAATGGCATGTTACCGCGTAAAGCATTACGTAATGCTCGAATTCATGAGCTGTGTCATTCGCAAAATTTTATTGCAAAAGTGCGAAATTTATGTTCTCCAACGTTACCTTGTTATCCTCCAACAGAAGATCGCTTTTATTGGCGAGTGCTATCGCATTTAGCACCTAATTATCTGTCATTAATGAATGCAGAAGTATTGCGTGGAACACTTGCTTTATATGATTGGACAGATAACGAATTAAATCGCCGGCGTTTAGAGGGAATAGTAGACGTTTCTCATCGAATGATTAAACGTGTTGAAAAAGGGATGTTGCAACGCGGTATAGAAATTGAGGTGACAATTAATAGTTACCAATTTACAGGTGATGGTGATGTGATGCTTTTTGGTGAATTGTTACACCAATTTTTTGCATTATATGCCGATGTTAACTTATTTACGCAATTAGCGATTATAGTTTTACCAACAGGAAATAAAATTGTATGGCATCACAGCAAAGCATCGAAAGCAGTCCTTTAATGCAGGCTCTTGAAAAGAACCTGCCAAAAATGAATTTTTATCGTTTTTGTCAATTAATTGAACAAATTTATGCAGATGGTCCTGTATTGGGTAAACACGAAACCCCAACAGCGGATCCTTTGCGTTTTGCTCCATCTATCGATATGTCTTTTCCTGCCAGTGAATTGAAATATATAGAGAGGGCACCTTATATTAATCGGCCAACAACAGTTAGAACTCGATTTTTAGGGTTGTATGGTGTTGATGCTGTATTACCTCTTGGCTTACTTGATAATATTATTCGTCGTGAAGAAAACTATCAAGCCATGACCGACTTTTTAGATATATTTAACCATCGAATAATAACCCAATTTTATCGGATTTGGTTGAAATATCATTATCCAGCAAGCTTTTTAGATGGTGGAAAAGATCCAATATCATTATGTTTACTTGGATTAACGGGATTTGGTATTGAAGGGACAAGTAAACAAATTGGTACGCCACTATCTCGTTTTTTAGCATTATTAGGTTTAATTACACAAAAAACACGTACAGCCGAAGGTATAGTTGGGTTAGTGCGAGTGTTAGTCAATGATGCAAAAGTTGTTGTAAGTGAGTTTCATCCAGTTTGGCAATCAATTGATAATCCCGCACAGTTGGGGGGGAAACGACATGAACGAGCTGCTTTAGATGGTGGTGCTATATTAGGATCTCGCTTTAGAGAATGTAATCAAACCATCCATATTGCAATTACTCCACAATACGAAAGCCAGATTGCAGACTTACTACCTGGTGGGCAATTATATCATGACTTATTGGCTCTATTACGCGCTTACTTGGGATATCAAGTGGATGCCAAAATGACGCTCTATATTCAGCGCCAATTTTTACCTCGTAGTCAATTGGTATCTAAAAATAGTCGATTAGGACAAACCGCATCGTTTACTAAAAAAACAGTAGATGGTGAACCTATTCAAGATGAAGTCGCTGTAAATTTAGGCTGCTATTGCGGCATTAGTTATGCAGCATAATATAAAGAAAGGAATAAATATGAAAATAATTAATATATTCATTACTATCTTATTAACTATGTGTCTAACAGGATGTGGTATTGCGCAAAGTGTCTCAGAAAAAGCAACTGATTTGAGCAACTCTGTTTTTAAATGGGATGTAAGAACTTTACATTTAGATATTACAGCAAGAGCTGAGTTAAATATAGATGATGAAGGGCGATCCTCACCAGTTGTGATTCGAATTTATCAATTAAAAGAAGCTGACGTTTTTAATTCTGTTGCTTATCAAGAGTTAGTTGATCAAGATAGTGATGAACTAAAAGATTCATTGATTGAAAGTAAAGAAATAGTATTAAAGCCAGATACCGCGATTTCTATTGATGTTGCATTTGATAAAAAGGCTAAAGTGGTAGGTATTGCTGCGCTTTATAAAGAACCAGACTTAAAAGATAATAGCTGGCGACTAGTGTTAAAACGCGGAGACTTAAACATTACTCAACCACGTCAAATAATCGCAAGTCAATACACAATAAAATTGGTGGAAGAAAAATAAATGGGTGCGTCATTATACGACCAGCTTTATGGTTATTTTGAATCAGGCATAGCCGTTGAAGATGTAAGTGAAAATGAACAGACAATTATCAGCGTAATGGATAATATTGAACGTATTTTAAATAGCCGAGCAGGTGCTGTAAAACACATGCCAGATTATGGATTACCCGATATGTCAACGATCTTTCAAGCTTTACCGTCATCGGCTTATGTTTTAATGAGAGCAATTGAGAAAACACTGCTTCTTTATGAACCAAGGCTTGCATCAATTAAGGTTAATATTGCAGAAGAAAGCAGTGATTCAATGGTGCTTGGTTATGAACTTATTTGTCATTTTAAAGAAGGTGGACTAGTTAAGTATGGAACTTATTTTATGCCTGATGGCAAAGCGTGTTTGAAATATACACGAAAAGAACGCAATTATAGATACAGCTAAGAAACAGTAGTTCATACTTAAGCTGATATAGGCTAATTATGCATCGGTATTTATTTTGGCAAAATGGGGGAAAGATGAATAAAATAAGTCTTTCAGTTACTTTTACTTAAACTAAAAGCATATAGTGACGGAATCGCGTTTCACCCGTAAAGGCAATTGCACAAAATCTAGGATGGGAAAATGACGATAATAAAATTTAGCTTGGTGATTTAAAATTCATCTATCATATTTTTTAAAATCATTTTCTATCATACAAAGTATAATCTGTGTAAGAAAATATCGGGTTATTTACATTTTATGATTAAATTAACCCGCTAAAAACACATAGGGCTTTTTACCAGACATTGCTTAAGCTTTTGTTCTCTCTCTTTTACATCTCTAACTATTTGCTGGTTATGCCACATCGCCATAAAAGTCCCGTTAGCAAGCGGGTATCGTGAATTCCTGATTAATTATGATGCTGATCGCAGGTTTTAACGAATGGTTACCGCGAAGCTTCGACTCATCACGAAACGGTATAGAATCCTGAATATTTTTTACAAAAAATACAGCCTAAAATTAACTGCCTTGTCTTTATTCAAGTCCCTATCGCTTTCGGCTTTTCCCCGTTGTTTGAGCTAGGCGGTTTGTGAATTTTTGATTGATACGATGCTGATCGCAGGTTTTAACGAATAGTGACTGCGAAGCTTCGACTCATCACGAAACGGTATAGAATCCTGAATATTTTTTACAAAAAATACAGTCTAAAAGTAAACAACCCGCCTTTATTCAAGTCCTTATCGTTTTCGGCTTTCCCCGTTGTTTGAGCTAGACGGTTTTGTGAATTTCTGATTGATACGATGCTGATCGCAGGTTTTAACGAATGGTTACCGCGAAGCTTCGACTCATCACGAAACGGTATAGAATCCTGAATATTTTTTACAAAAAATACAGCCTAAAATTAACTGCATTGTCTTTATTCAAGTCCCTATCGCTGTCGGCTTTTCCCCGTTGTTTGAGCTAGGCGGTTTGTGAATTTTTGATTGATCGATGCTGATCGCAGGTTTTAACGAATGGTTACCGCGAAGCTTCGACTCATCACGAAACGGTATAGAATCCTGAATATTTTTTACAAAAATATAACCTATAAAGTGAACAGTGATGTAAATACCTCATAGTGAGCATACAACTGACGTAGAAAATGACGCCGCTTGTTTTAGTGTTTTATATTCAATGGATGTCTTATTATTTAATGCCTTATGCGGTCTTTCGGTGTTATAAATAGAATGTTCTATTTTGTGCTGTTTTTTGACCACAAACATCCCAAGTTTCCATGGCTTTTACTAACAGCCCAGCCAAAACTATTTTACCTATCAATTCCAACACACTCTGGCAATAAAGTCGCAAAACCTTTATACTATGCGGTAATTTTTAGTATCTCTGAATCAGTCTTACTAAATCAATCCGTTCTTTAACATCATCAATTGGAAGAAAATTATGCATCCGATGCTGAATATTGCTATTCGCGCTGCTCGTAAAGCAGGCAATGTGGCCATTAAGGCTTATGAAAATCCTAGTTCAATCGAAATCGAAGCCAAAGGCGCTAATGATTTTGCCACTAATGCTGATCGTGCGGCTGAAGCTTTGATTATTGAAACAATCAAAAAAGCCTATCCCGACCATACTATTATTGCCGAAGAAAGTGGGCTTGCTAAAGGTAATGATGCCGATACACAGTGGATAATTGATCCAATTGATGGTACGACTAACTTTATCAAAAATATCCCTCATTTTGCTGTATCAATTGCTGCGCGAGTTAAAGGGAAAACCGAAATTGCCGTGGTTTATAATCCAATGAGTAATGAGCTGTTTACAGCTGCTCGTGGTAAAGGCGCTCAACTTAATGGTTACCGCATTCGTGTAAGTAATGCCAAAGATTTAGACGGTAGCGTACTGGCAACAGCTTTCCCGTTTAAAGCTAAACAATACAGCGACAGCTATTTTGCTGTTTTGCAAAAGTTGTTTGTTAAGTGTGGCGATTTTCGTCGCGCAGGTTCGGCCGCTTTAGATTTGGCTTATGTTGCCGCAGGTCGTTTAGATGGCTTTTTTGAAATTGGCTTAAAACCATGGGATATCGCTGCTGGTGAGCTGATTTTGCGTGAGGCTGGCGGCGTTATTACCGATTTTGCTGGTGGTAATAATTATATGGTTTCGGGCAATGTTGTGGCTGGTAATCCTAGAATTGTAAAAGATTTATTAGTTTCTACCCAAAACGATTGGCCAGAAAAATTACGTAACTAATTTCCTTTCTTTTTTCACAGGGTTTTATAAGCCCTGTGATCACCGCTTTATTTTTGTGCATAACCTCTAATATTCAGTATATACTAACTTTAAACTCCATAAACCATATAGGGTATATATCATGAACACGGTCCAATATCATTTTATTGTTGAAGATATGAGCTGCGCATCTTGTGTTGGGCGCGTTGAAAAAGCACTTAAAAAAGTCGATGGTGTGATTGATGTTAGCGTTAATCTCGCCACCGAAAAAGCAACGGTTGATGCTGATGCATATGTAAAGCTCGAAACATTGATGTCTGCGGTTGATAAAGCGGGTTATCATGCGGTTAAAATTACTGAGACAGCAGGTGATCAAAAAAAATTGAAAAAACAATTAGCTAACTGGACTATTGTTACTGCTGTAATACTGGCTATGCCTTTTGTGTTGCCTATGTTATTAGCGCCGTTTGGGATAAATTGGATGATACCTGCTTGGTTGCAATGGGGGATTGCATCGGTTGTACAATTTGGCTTGGGGGCTAAATTTTATCGAAGTGGCTTTAGTGCTGTTAAAGCAGGGGCTGGCAATATGGATTTATTGGTTGCTATCGGCACAAGTGCTGCGTATGGATTATCGGTTTATCAGGTGATGACTGGCAATGGTGAACATCTTTATTTTGAATCGTCAGTTATTATTATTACCTTAATCTTGATCGGTAAATGGCTAGAATCAAGAGCTAAACATCAAACCACCCAAGCAATTGCAGCGCTTAGTGCGCTACGGCCAGATGTTGCGTTAGTCAAGCAAGGTGATCAAGAAGTGAGTTTACCCATTAGCCAAGTTAATGTGGGGGATATTGTTATTGTTAAGCCCGGCGAGCGTATTGCTGTTGATGGTATTGTGATTGAAGGTACATCAAGTAGCGATGAATCGATGTTAACCGGTGAGAGCTTGCCTGTAAATAAATCCGTTAACGATGTGGTGACTGGTGGTACGATTAATGGTGAAGGCTTACTACTTGTTAAAACCACAGCTATTCAGGCCGATTCTACTTTATCTAAAATCATTGAAATGGTTGAATCGGCTCAGGCCAAGAAAGCGCCGATTCAACGAATCGTTGATCGCATTAGTGCGATTTTTGTGCCGGTGATTTTATTGATTGCACTAGTTACGCTATTGGCTTGGGGAATGATATTGCATGATTGGCAGCAAGCATTACTTTATGCGGTTGCGGTGTTAGTAATTGCTTGCCCATGTGCGTTAGGCTTGGCAACACCAACCGCGATTATGGTGGGGACTGGGGTGGCTGCTCGCCATGGTATTTTAATTAAAGATGCCGAAGCGTTAGAAACGCTGCACAATGTTAATACGGTCGCATTTGATAAAACCGGCACTCTCACCATCGGTAAGCCTGAATTAGTCGAAATGGATATTATAGGCAGTGAGACGCCCGATCAAATTTTATCGCTCGCCGCATCATTACAAGCTGGTAGTGAGCATCCACTTGCCAAAGCCATTTTAAGTAAGGCTAAAGAGTATGGTTATGCTCAAAATATTACCTCGGTAGCAGGATCGGGGGTGATGGCAACTGTTGATAATACGGAGTATTATTTAGGTAGCTTGCGATGGATGAAATCATTAAATGCCTATTTTGTTGGTATGGATGATAAGATTAATGAGTTAGCCAGTAAAGGTTACACCATTTCATTTTTAGCTAAGCAGCAATTAGAAGGTAATGTGGTGATATTAGCGCTATTTGGTTTTGCTGATGTAATCAAGCAAGAAGCAAAAAATGCCATTGAAGCATTGCATCAGTTAAATGTAAAAAACGTTATGTTAACCGGAGATAACCAGAAAGCGGCGAATTACGTTGGGCAGCAGTTAGGCTTGGATAAAGTCATTGCTGAAGTGTTACCGCAAGATAAAGCCAATTATGTTTATCAATTACAAAAAGAAAGTCATGTTGATAGCCATAATCGAGTGGCAATGGTGGGGGATGGGATTAATGATGCGCCAGCATTGGCTGCTGCGGATATTGGTATAGCCATGGGCACGGGCACCGATGTGGCTATGCATGCAGCAAGTATTACTCTTATGCGTGGTAATCTGTTTTTAATTGCTGATGCAATTGATATTTCGCGCCGAACTTATCATAAAATTAAACAAAATCTATTTTGGGCATTTTTCTATAATTTGATTGGTATTCCGCTAGCGGCATTCGGTTTTTTAAATCCAATGATAGCCGGTGCTGCCATGGCGTTAAGTAGCGTGAGTGTGGTTACTAATGCGTTGTTACTTAAACGTTGGAAAGCAAGATCGGAAAATAGATAGTGTAGTTTGGTTTGGTAAGGAGGCTTATAGCCTCCTTTATTCTTGGTTAGAATTAAAAGTCATTGAATAGAATAATAGCCAAGATAACTATATTTTTGTTTTGGTGACTCAATAGTTTTAGGACGGTATCGATCCAACAGCATATTACTAAATTTATTTTCTGGATCTAACCGTGCTTTAAGTTTAAAAAAACGCTCGGCTTGTGGATATGCGCGCTGAAACTGTTCAGCGGTTGCATGTAATTGATAGGGTAAATAATAACTGCCAGCATTGGCTAGTACCGCATCGATTAACTCTCGAGTCCAGATCCCTACCTGCTCTTTACTATGTTCATCGGTCGTTTGCTGATAATAAATAACAAAAGCAAACAATTCCGTTTTGGCCCATGTCAGCAACGAACCGCTATCTGGATTTGCATGTCGAATAGAAATATTGATGATATTCGCCTGATGTTTTTTCACAATAGCAATTAATTGGGGATAAAAATCATCAAACCGTTCTACCGGTATAAAATATTTTTGTAGCGCATAACTTTTATTTTTTCAGCAATAGGCTGTAAACTGGCTACATCGTAACTGGCTTCATAATTACGCCACATCACGGGTTGTTTTATATAATCGCCATCATCATGAACTTTTCGTAATTCTTTGCCTAAAGTAGATGAAGAGACGATTTTTAGTTTTACCTGTTGATTATTTGAAGATTTATCGTTAGGTCTTAATCTATCCAAAATAGTCAGTGGTTCTTGTGTTTGTTTAAATGTGACTGCACGGACTTTTTTAAAATCAGGCGGATAGATTATGGCATTGTGAAATATTGCGGTTTTATCAGGACGGATATGCTGAGTGAAATACGAGTGATACTTTGTCATAGGCATAACTTCATTAATACGTTTTACCTTAACATTATCAGTAAGTTGCAATGTGACTTCTGTGATAACGCCTAAGCCACCATAGCCGCCAATAGCACCATAAAATATATCCTGATTTTCTTCTGGGCTGGCTATTACTACTGAACCATTGGCAAGTACGATTTTGAACTGTTCGACAGATAGGATAATGGGCCTTTCTCCAATATAGCGACCATGCACATTCACACTCATTGAACCGCCAATACTGAAATTGGCATAGCTTTGCATGATTTTTACCGATAAGTTATAGGGATCAATAAGTTCTTGTACTTGACGCCAACTTGCGCCGGTCTCAATGGTTAAACGTTTTTGCTCAGGATTAAAATCAATCACATGGTTCAGCTTTTGCGTATCTATCTGGATTGCGCCTGTTATTGCTGTTTGTCCACCCATGCTATATTTTCCTCCAGCGATACTAATTGGACCAGTGGCATTTTTGACCAGTTCGGCGACCTGCTGGGTCGATTCTGGTTGCACAATCGCAGCGACTTGTACTGGTGTCATACCTGTAACATCATTGACAACAACTGCTTGCGTTTTTAATGGTAGTAACAGGCAAAGACAGTAGCTTAATAAATGTATTTTTTTATCATAAATTAACATCTACTTGATCTACAATAAAATAATTGATTCTATCTGATTACAAAGAATTCATCAACAAAGGTAAAGTCTAATGTTGTCAAATAGTGATAATAACCAAGATACATTTCATCTTTATAAATTTTTAAGCACATTTGAAAAACAGGTTCAGTATAACCTCCCGTTAAAATCACACTTAGACTTTCACGAAAAGTCAGTGTTTTGATATCTTGCTTAGTATTAAGCTCTAATTCGGTGTGGTTATTATTAAGAATGTGCTTTAAGCTTGTCATAGCTAGTTTTTTTAACCTATTATGGATTAATTCAATATCTGTAGATTTTAGATAATCAGATAGAAGCATAATGGTGATAAATCCTGATATTTGCTGATAATCATATTAACCTTAATAGCTTTTGTTTATTTAACTAAGCTATATTGCCTTTAACAAATATGATTATTTTAGCTAATCTTTTAAGTGTATTATTGTTTTGCATATTAAACATCATCGATAAAACCTATAAGCCATTATTCACGAGTCTAAAACCGATTTGTGTGCCTTTTCCTTGTTCGGTAACAAACTTACCAACAGCGCAGATCAGTTGTTCATTATAGTAAATTAACGGGATTCGTGTACGCATCCACGGTGGAATGTTATGTTCTTGCCATAACTTTTTTATTGATCGCGAGCCATTGCGATTGATAATTTGAAATTGTCCTTGGGCATGAAATCGTACGGTGACTTGTTCATCTGCATATGGTAAACGGCAAGATAAATCAGTGTGATAATTAATCTGCAATTCACCAACACTATCTGGCAGAATTAAAGGTAAAGCCAAATCCCAGTTGAGGATTTGTTGTTCAATATTTTGGTATAACGGTAATAAATAGAGTTGATTTTGATAGCGACGAATTTGCCTGCAATGTAGTATGAATTTAGGGTTGGCATCTTCTTTTGCTAGCACAACCGTTTGCCAAATGAGTGCTACTTGCTTTTGGCTTGGCATAGTCATTTGTTGGGAACGCAGCCACATGCGCAACACAGCATTGCGTTTATATTCTGAACACGTCATTAAAGGCGCTAGATTTAGCTGTCCTTGTTGGCTAACCATTTGTTGAAAATCAGCTAATAATAATTCATTAATTAACGCTTCTTGTTGCTGACATAATTCAGCACTGCGTGCCACCATTTGCGAAAAATGTGGCCAGCGTTGATTCAGTATTGGTAAGACCTTTAAGCGTAAAAAATTGCGGTCATAACGATCATCTTGGTTGCTTTCATCTTCTATCCAGTTGAGTTGATGATGATTAGCATAAGCTTCAATTTGTGCGCGTGAAATTGTTAATAAAGGGCGAAGATGTTGCTGATTTTCCTGTGGCATGGCGGCCAATCCCGCAGGACCACTACCACGTTTTAATGCTAAAAAGAAAGTTTCGCATTGATCATCAAGATGTTGCGCAGTACATAAGGTTTCATCATTTTTTAAATGACGATAGATAGCTTGGTAACGCGCATTTCTGGCTTGTTCTTCGATATTTCCTGCATTAGGGTCGAGTTTGACTTTTTCAATAATCAGTGGAACTTGCCATGTTTGGCATTGTTTTTGGCAATGCATTGCCCAGTTGTCAGCATAGCTGCTCAAACCATGATGAATATAGATTGCCCTTAGCTTTAAATCAGGTAATAATTGCTGTTTGAGTGCAACTAGTGCATGCATTAATACAGTTGAATCCACACCACCACTATAAGCAACCAGTAGTGCTTTGTGGTGTGTGATTTTATGCATAATTGTTTGTTTGATGCTTTCATCAAACATTGTTTGGTGTGGGTTATTCATCTTCTGTTTAATTATACCAAGCTTTGTAATGCATTGGCTTTATTTTTGTGTTGTTTGATTCTGTCTAAACCAGCCGCAAGATCGGCAATTAAATCATCAGGATCTTCAAGACCTATATGTAGCCGAATCAGTGTTCCCGCAAAGTCTATGCCAGATACTGGTCTAATGTTTGCGAGTTCTTCGGGTTGATTAGCTAAAATCAATGACTCAAATCCACCCCATGAATAAGCCATTGAAAAATAAGTTAAGTTATCAAGAAAATCAGACAATTGCACGTCGGTTAATCGATCTTTGAGTATAAATGAAAATAAGCCACTTGCGCCCGAAAAGTCACGTTTAAAAAATTCGTGTCCTTTACAACTTTCTAATGCTGGGTGATTGACGGTCGCCACTTTTGGGTGACTTGCTAACCATTTTGCTACTTTTAAACCGCTTTCGTGATGTTGTTTTAATCGTATTGCTAATGTGCGTAAACCGCGTGCAGCCATATAGGCGGTATCCGCATCACACATTTGTCCCATTAAGTAAGATCGTTCGCGCAAAGTTTCCCAACAGCGCTCGTTAGCAACCGCGGTACCTATCATGGCATCAGAATGGCCGATAAGGTATTTAGTACCCGCTTGTATTGAGATATCAATATCATGTTCTAACGCTTTAAATAAAATCCCGGCACTCCATGTGTTATCTATCATAATGATGATTTCAGGATTAACACTACGAATGGCTTTAACAATCAATGGTATATCGTGAATTTCCATCGTAATTGAGCTTGGTGATTCTAAAAATACGACTTTCGTATTCGGCTTAATGTGATTTGTGATATAGCGACCAATTAATGGCGAGAAGTAATCGGTTTGAACACCAAAATCTTTTAAAATGTGTTGGCAAAAATCTTGAGTGGGTTCGTAAACGGCTTCTGATACTAAAATATGATCGCCTGTTTTCACAAAAGCTAAAATGGCATTAGTAATAGCCGCTGCACCACATGGATAAAGGTAACAACCTGCTCCCCCTTCAATTTCAACCATCGCTTCTTGTAGTGCAAAATGGGTCAATGTGCCGCGGCGGCCGTAGAATAATGCACCATTGGCACGATTTTTTGTGGCTTCTTTTTTGGTTTCAATAGAATCAAAAACCAGTGAGGATGCACGTTGAATAACCGAATTAACCGCACCTTGTGTATATCGCTTTTTACGTCCTGCATGAACTAATTTTGTTGGTAATGACATAATGATTCCTTTTGCAATTTTATAAATTTTTATATTTTTATAACAGTTAGAATAGCATGCTGCTAAAATAGTAAAAAATAATTTTTGTGAATGCTTACTGACTGATGACACTAATAATTCAACTTGCTAATTTGAATCATACCGAAATTGACTTTTCATTATTGCCTCCACAGATTGTTGCTGAAGCTGATAAATTCAATGATGAACGCAAAAAACAATTTTTAGTGTGTCGCTCAATATTGGCCAATTTGCTTAAGCAGTACTGTCATATTCCAACTTTACCGGAAATGGTCATTGGCGATAATAGTCGCCCTTGTTTTTTAGAACGCCATTTACCAGACTTTAATATTAGTCATAGCCAAGATGAGGTGGCGGTAGCCATTTCATTAACAGGGATGATTGGGCTCGATATTGAAGTGGCACGCCCGCGCAAAAATTATTTAAATGTGGCTAAAAATTTTTTTGCGGATGATGAATATCAATGGATGCTTAAGCAAGACGATACATTAGCGGCTTTTTGGCAATTATGGACGTTGAAAGAGTCTGCATTAAAACTATATGCCAAAGGGGTTTGGCAAATAAAATCGGTTAAAGTTAACTTAAAACAGCAGATGATTACAGCGCCTTTTGGGCAAGATTTCTATTATCAATATCGTCAAGTGGGCAATGTTCATCTGTCTGTAAACAGTAATCAACCGATTTCTAAATGGATTTTGTTATCTTAATATAGCATTTTGCCATTATCTTTTATGGCAAAATAAATCATTACAATTTATTAAACTAGATAGATATCTTGGATTCTTTTTCTATTGTTTGCATTTAATTGATATTCCTGTGATAACCAATCGTCAATAGAATCATAACGCATTTTAATTGCGTCAAATGCGGCTGTTAAATACTCTTTTTTGGCGGCAAAAATTAATTTGCGGTTTTCAAATTCATCAGGAGTAACCTTATGTTGGTATTGTCGTAATAGATTTTCACGATAATCCGACAATAGTTGTTCAGTTAGCAAATAATCTTGCATGATAACTTCTTCACTCACACCTAAAGCAAACAGCGTTAATGCGACGCCAACACCCGTGCGATCTTTACCCACCGCGCAATGTTGCACTAGTGGTTTACCTTGTGAGGTCAGTAAGATTGACGAAAGTTTTTGGTAGGCAGGGTTATTAAATGGTAGTAGCTGGTATAGTTTAACCATAAAATCAAATGGTGCATTTTTTTTCATTGCTTGGTGGGCATTGGCTAGATCGCTTGTTAAACTTGCGGTGACTGTATCGCTCAAAGGGTTAGCAGGTACATTAATATAATGAGTGTTTTGCCATAATTTATCTGGATTTCGAGCAATTTCATCGGGATCGCGATAGTCTAAAATATAGTGTAGGTTTAACTCATCAGATAAAAAAGATTGCTCTTCTGGCGTGATCAATGAGAATGCACCTGAGCGGTATAGCAGACCCGATCGAATTTGACGTCCATCGGTTGTTTTGATTCCACCTAAATCACGAAAATTAACTCCATTTTTTATTGGTACAACACAAGTCATTACTACCCCTTATTTATACTTAACTTTTCTTGCTATATTAACATGTTTCTGATTAGAATTAATCCACTGTTTCTACTATTACGAATGATTTAAGGTACTTATTATGTCAATGTTATCTGTTTTACTTTCTGATAAAGCTGCGCCAACGCAATGGGGAAAAGATGCACTGCTGAGTTTTTCGAACGATACAATTACTATTCACTATAAACCGGAGCATCGCTTAGGAGCGATTCAACGTGCGGGAAGAAAACTTGATCAGCAAGGAATAAATTTGGTTAAACTAAGTGGCGAAAACTGGGATCTTGAGGCTTGTTGGCATTTTTGGTTAGGTTATCGTAATGCCAAAAAAAGCACCAAGGTAACTTGGCCAAAACTCAATAGCAAAGATAAGCAAGAATTAAAACATCGCTTAGCGATTATTGATTGGTGTCGGGACATTGTTAATGAGCAAGCCGAAACATTAAGTCCGTTAGCACTAGCAACACAAAGTGCAAAATTGGTCAGTGCCTATTCAGCTGATACCACTTATAACATCATTTCAGGCGAAGCTTTAAAAGAGCGCGATTATATGGGGATTTATACGGTAGGTAAGGGGTCAGATAGGCCAGCTACGTTACTTGAGCTTGATTATAATCCCACTAAAGACCCTAACGCACCGATTACTGCTTGTTTAGTTGGCAAGGGGATTACGTTTGATTCGGGCGGTTATAGTTTAAAACCAAGTAGCTTTATGGAATCAATGCGTTCAGATATGGGCGGTGCTGCATTAGTAACGGGGGCTTTAGCGCTAGCGATTGCACGAGGGCTACATCATCGGATCAAACTCTATTTATGTTGTGCCGATAATTTAGTCAGTGGCAATGCGTTTAAGTTAGGCGATATTATTCATTACCGTAACGGTAAAACGGTTGAAGTTGATAACACTGATGCAGAAGGGCGACTAGTTTTGGCTGATGGTTTAATTTGTGCTGATAATGATCAGCCTCATTATATTATTGATTGTGCAACACTGACTGGAGCGGCTAAGATTGCGGTGGGGAATGATTATCAGTCATTACTTTCGTTTGATGATAACTTTGCTAGCCAATTGTTAGCTAGTAGCGATATTGAGCATGAAGCTTTTTGGCGATTACCATTAGCCGAATTTCACCGTTCTCAATTTCCGTCATCGTTTGCCGATATGGCAAATTCAGGTTTACCTAATACCGCGGGTGCGAGTACTGCCGCAGCTTTTTTATCACATTTTATTAAAAACTATCAACAAAACTGGTTACATGTTGATTGCTCCGCAACATTCCGTAAAAGCGCTACAGCATTATGGGCAACAGGCGCAACGGGAATTGGGGTGAGGACAATTGCTAATTTACTTTGTCAGCTTCAATAATATCGAAAAAACCACTTGAAAAAGTGGTTTTTTATTTCTTTAAAAAGTAAAGATTGTTTAATTATTTTTAATAACCGCAACTTTTTTAATATAAATTGGTTCAACAGGGACATCTCTATGTGGACCTACACGTTTAGTTGGTGCATTAACAATTTTGTCAACAACGTCCATACCTTTAATCACTTTACCAAACACCGCATAGCCGTAACTTTCTGGAGATTGGTAATTAAGAAAATTATTGTCGACTACGTTGATAAAAAATTGACTGGTTGCACTATTTACTTCACTGGTTCTTGCCATTGCAATGGTGCCACGATCATTTTTTAAGCCGTTATCTGCTTCATTTTTAATAGGCGCATTATTGTCTTTGAATTTGAGTTGATCATCAGCACCACCACCTTGAATCATAAATCCAGGAATGACGCGATGGAAAGTTAAATTCTCATAGAAGCCACTATTGACATAATCAAGAAAATTTTTAGTAGTAATTGGGGCATGTTCGCTATCTAGTTCAATTTCAATGTCGCCCATGCTGGTTTGTAATAATACTTTTGTGTCTGCTAAAGCAACGGTAGAAAGCAAAGTTAGTAATATTGTAATAAATAATAGTTTGATTTTTTTCATATATATTAATTTGTTGAGTCTAAGGGGAGGCTGATTATACCGAATATTTAATTATTATAAATCACTATTATGAAAAATCAGATAATTTTTTGTGTTGTCGATCGTAGAAGTATTTAATTATGTGCAGTCATAAGATGAGTTTGCCTATTATATTAGTCTTGCTTGATAAGAAAAGCAAAAGTCAGGGGGTTATAAAAAATGGTTTTTTATGGCTTTAGTTTTTATATTGCAACGTCATGTTACCTGAAACTTTTTTACCAATAAGTATATAGGATCCTATGCGGTGTGTTTTGTGTGATATGCCCTTATCTTTGCCTCATCAGGGTATTTGTTGTCAATGTGTTAAAAATTTACCTAAATTTAATAAGGTCTGTCATCAGTGCTGTTTGCCGCATTCTTTATCGACTGATATATGTTATCGTTGCTGTGCAAAGAAACCATACTGGGATGAGCTTATTGCTGTTTCTGAATATATTAATCCACTAAAAAAATTGATTCATCATTTAAAGTTCTATAGAAAAATTGAACTGAATACTGCATTGGCAAGATTGATGTTTTTAGCTTGGTATCAACGGCGAGAAGTCGATGCTTTAATTAAACCTGATTTGGTCACTTGTGTGCCATTGCACCATATTCGTTATTGGTCTCGTGGTTTTAATCAAGCTGAATTATTAGCAAAACCGATTGCAAGATGGTTAAATCGTGACTTTTCTCCTTATTTGTTATCTCGAAAGCCAACTATGCAAGATCAAAAAAATCTATCGCTTACAGAACGAATTGCTAATGTCGAAACGCTTTTTATGTGCCACCAAGATCTTTCTCATAAATCGGTCATGCTTATTGACGATATCGTTACAACTGGTAATACGATTAATGCCATTAGTCAGCAACTAAAAAAATGTGGTGCAACAAGTGTTCATGTAGTTTGTTTATGTCGTACAGTATTGTAAAATCCTGAACAACCCCTATAATAACCAAGAAAGTTAGTCAACTATTATTATCAATGATATTAGGTCTGTTTATTACCTAATTATATTAAAGTGAGGGATTATGTCTATTATCACTATTTCTGAGTCAGCTCAACAGCACTTTAAAAAATTGCTTGCTAATCAACCTGAAGGAACACAAATTCGGGTCTTTGTTATGAATCCCGGTACGCCAAGCGCAGAATGTGGGGTTTCTTATTGTCCGGCTGATACTGTAGAAGATAGCGACATAGAAGAAACGTTTGCTGATTTTTCTGTTTATATTGATGAAATGAGTGCACCATTTTTAGAAGAAACGGTTATTGATTATGTGACTGATGAGTTAGGTTCGCAGTTAACATTAAAAGCACCAAATTCAAAAATGAAAAAAGTGGCTGATGATGCACCACTTATTGAACGTGTTAATTATGCAATTCAAGCGCAGGTTAATCCTCAGTTAGCTAGTCATGGCGGGCATGTGAGTTTAGTTGAGTTGACCGACGATAATTATGTTATATTGCAATTTGGCGGAGGATGTAATGGTTGTTCAATGGTTGATTACACTTTGAAAGAAGGTATTGAAAAACAATTAATGGCAGAGTTTCCTGAACTTGCTGGTGTAAAAGATATTACTGAACATCAAGCTGGATCGCATTCTTTTTGCTAAAAATGAAGAAAATAATTTTTATTTAAGCCTTGCTTATTGCTGGGATTAAGTCATAATCGGATGACGTTTGCCATTTGATATTCTGATGGGGTTATATGAATCAAGTGAGTATTATTTCAGATCTTATCGTTTGGATTGAAAAAAATTTGGAACAACCATTATCTATTGATCATGTTGCACAAAAATCAGGTTATTCAAAGTGGCATTTACAACGTATGTTTAAAGAAGTCACAGGCCAAGTTCTTGGTACTTATATTCGTCATCGTCGTTTAACTTATGCCGCACTTGCTTTACGTATGACAAGTAAACCCATTTTAGATATTGCAATGCAATATCGTTTTGATTCCCAGCAAACATTTACTCGATCTTTTAAAAAACAATTTAATGAAACTCCAGCAAGTTACCGTCGGGGGGAATTTTGGGATCCTACAGGGTTAACACCAGCTATTGAGCTTAATAAAAATCGACTTTCATTGCCCGAGCCAAAATTTGTGAATATGCCTCAAAAAACTTTTTGGGGTATCACCTTTAAGAATAATTGTAATTTGAGTCAATTATTGGATGAAGAAAATAAACTAAGATCGCAATTTTTTTATAATTATATATCTCGCTGTAACCATAAATGTGAAAATCTACCAGATAAAATTTATGCTTTTAGCCGTATATTGAAAAGCAAAGAGAATGCTAATGAACAAGAGCTTCTTTATACCATTGCTTTAGATCATAATAATAATCTTGAAAGTATTGAACAGGTTGTGAGTGAGGGTGGCTTGTATCTTTGTTTTAAATATATTGGCTCTCCTGATGAGTTTAGTGATTTTATTTCGCAAGTGCATTTAGCTGCTATGCCAGCATTAAAAGTACGTTTGCGTAGCTCTAGTTGTGTAATTGAAATTCATCATAACCATCATGATGGCACCGCCGAATCGGTTAAGGATATCACCCGTATGGAATGTGATTATTGTGTGCCGGTTGTTACTGAAAGTGAAGTCAATATCCAACCCAATTTATAGTATAGTGTGATATAAAAATCGGTTAATAGATATTGACTGATGTATTTAATTATTTGAATTTAAAAAGATATTTTCTAACCATTTTTTGAATTCTGGGGTTACTTCTTTTAGACTGTTCGATCCACGTGTTACAGTTGCAATTCCTATCCCAAGTTGCTCTTTTAGTTGGCGTTGATTGATTGAACCATCAAGTAATGAATGTACAATTTTGACGCGAGTAATTAAAGCGTCGCGCTCATCAGCGGTCATTAATAATTTTAATATATCAAGTGAATAACCATCGTTAAATGCTTGGTGTAATATTGCAACTGTCTGTTTCCATTCGTTAGTTTTCATTATAATCACCATTAATATTGTTTATTAAATTCATTTGAATTAAGAATATTGACATTTTTTTGCCCTAAGATTATTTGGTAAATGTAATCATATACCAATACATTTTTCACATAATTACGCGTTTCGGTAAACGGTATGCTATCAATAAATGCAATAGCATCCAGTTTTCCATGACTATTATTAAGCCATCTTTTTACACGATTAGGGCCTGCATTATAAGCTGCTGAAGACAATATACGATTATTTTCATTTTGTTGATAAACAGTGTTTAAATAGGAAGTACCTAATTCTATATTCGTTTTAGGATCAAACAATTGTCCCGATGAAACATAAGTGACTGAATTAACTTTTTTAGCGGTTTCTTTTGCTGTCGCAGGCATTAATTGCATAAGTCCGCGGGCGCCGGCAGGGGATTTGGCAGTGGTATCCAGCGCACTTTCTTGACGAGAAATAGCTAAAGCATAAGATAACGCAATCGCTTTATCTTTTAATGCATTGTTATATAAGTCCTTGTACATAATCGGTAAACGTTCAGTCCAGTTATTCCAAAGCTTACCAACAATGGTTGCTTGAATACTAAGATCACCCCAGCCTTTTTGTAAGGCATATTGAGCTAATGCTAAATATTCATTTTTGTTGGTTTGCCTATTTAACATATATCGCCATTCGTTGCTTGATTCAGATACCATACCAAAATAATATAATTCGTTGATTCTTTTTACATAGGGTTGATTATCATATTTGGTTTTTAGTGTTGATATTTCAGATGGTGTAATCTTTTTAGATTGGTTATTGAGCGAATAAGGTTGATTAAGTGTTTGTGCGCTTACCATACCATAAAATCCACGTTTGGTTGTTAGTGTTTGTAAAATTTGGTTAGCTTCATTTTTTTGATTTTTATTGAGTAATACTCGAGCTCGCCAATATTGCCATTCTTCTTTCAATTTATCTTCCGGCGATAATTGTGCTAGCCAATAGGCAATGTCAGTAAAGTTATAGGCATCGATAGCAAGGCGGATGCGCTTTTCGACTAATGTAGTATCATGATATTTGGCAATATAGTTATCACGCCATTTAATTTGTTCATCAGTTGCAGAATCTTTAAAGTAGCTGTTAGCCAAACTCTTTTGTAATGCAACTTGCTCAGCTTCACTTAACGTTTGCTGTTTAACTAGTTTTGGCAATAACGATGCCGCTAAGTTGCTATCTGCTTTTACTAAGCGAGAAAATGATGCTAGAACGATCTTTTTAGTGAAAGGGCTAGCTTTAATATTTTTTGAAAAAGCTTCTAATTTTTTAGGATTATCAAGTACAGCAAGTAAATGACTTTTGGTTGTTTTGTAGTTGTCATCAAGTAAGTTAGCTAGATGTCTGGCTAATTTTAAATTATTTGCTTCAATAGCCAGTTCAATACGTAATAGTACTAAATTAGCTGTTCGCTTACCTGCTTGAGCCCATGCATCGAGTAATGGATCGCATGCAGAAGGAAGTTCTTTACCGGTCATCCAAAGGGATTCAATAGCACTAAAGGCCGCCTCGTTATTTCCTTGTTGTAGCAATGCATATTGATAGCGACACTTAGAGAGTGTGGAATTATCTTTGGGGAATGAAACGATTGTATTCCAATCTTGACGATTGCTTAATTCCGTTAGATAAGATTGCGTTAATGTAGCGGTTAGCGGAAAGTCATTATATTTTTTGACAAAATCACTTACCATTTGTGGTGAAACTAATCTAATATTATTCTGAAAAAACTGTACAGCAGCATAGGGATATAGTGGATAATCTTTTATGGCAGTGAGCAATGTTTGCTGTTCTTCAAAAGTCAGTGATTGATAATAATTAAGCCATCTTTGATAATGTTCTCGTAGCGCCTTTTGAGAATCAGTCGCGTAAGTGTTACTTGTGAACAGTAGGCCTATTATTAAAAAATAACGTAAAACTAATTTCATCCTTTAACCCCCTATGAGAATTCATTTTTATTAGATTAGCATATTAAGCTATGATTCGTCGATGATGAACTACCGCTTAATTCCTACTAAAACACTCAACTAAATACTTGACTAAATTAAGAGGATATATACAATAAGCGTTAACAAATATAGGGGAATAATCAATGAAACTGACATCAAAAGGACGATATGCGGTGACGGCAATGCTTGATGTTGCTCTACACGCTGATTCAGGACCGGTATCACTTGCTGATATTTCAGAGCGTCAAGAAATTTCACTTTCTTATCTGGAACAATTGTTTGCTCGATTACGAAAAAATGGTTTGGTTCAGAGTGTCAGAGGTCCTGGCGGTGGTTATATACTGAGCCGTTCTATGGATCAAATAGCTATTAGTTCAATTGTTAAAGCTGTCGATGAGACAGTGCATGCAACAAAATGTCACGGGCAAGATGGATGCCAAGGCGGTGTTAGGTGTTTAACTCATACACTATGGAATGATTTAAGTGAACGAATTGAGGACTTTTTAACGAGCATTACATTGAGTGAACTAGTCAATAATAAAGAAGTTAAAGCCGTAGCTAGTCGACAAAGTAATATACAACACGTTCAAATTAATTAATAAAATATACAATACAGAATTTGTCATTGGAGTAATTAATGAAACTACCTATTTATATGGATTACGCAGCGACAACGCCCGTAGATCCTAGAGTTGCTGAAAAAATGATGCAATATTTAACGCCAGACGGTATATTTGGTAATCCGGCATCTCGTTCCCATAAATTTGGTTGGCAAGCGGAAGAAGCCGTTGATATTGCACGTAATCAAATTGCCGATCTTATCGGAGCAGATTCTCGTGAAATCGTTTTTACGTCAGGTGCAACTGAAGCCGATAATTTAGCAATCAAAGGTGCTGCTCATTTTAATCAAGCCAAAGGTAAGCATATTATTACTTGTAAAACTGAGCACAAGGCTGTGCTTGATACTTGTCGCCAACTTGAGCGAGAAGGTTATGAAGTGACTTATTTAGCACCAGAATCTAATGGTATACTCGATCTAGATAAACTTGCAGCAGCAATGCGCAGTGATACAACCGTTGTTTCAATTATGCATGTTAATAACGAAACAGGTGTAATGCAAGATATTGAAAAAATTGGTGAGATGTGTCGTGAGCGAGGCATTGTTTTTCATGTTGATGCAACACAATCGGTTGGTAAATTACCCATTGATGTGACCAACTTAAAAGTTGATTTAATGTCATTTTCGGGTCATAAAATTTATGGGCCAAAAGGTATTGGTGGGCTTTATGTAAGACGTAAACCACGTGTGCGCATTGAAGCACAAATACACGGTGGTGGCCATGAACGTGGGATGCGCTCAGGTACTTTACCTGTACACCAAATTGTAGGGATGGGCGAAGCATATCGTATTGCTAAAGAAGAGATGGCAACCGAAATGCCACGCTTATTAGCCCTAAAAAACCGTTTATGGAATGGTTTAAAAGATATTGAAGAAGTCTATCTTAATGGATCTTTAGAACATAGTGTGCCAAATATTTTAAATGTGAGCTTTGCTTATATTGAAGGTGAATCATTGATGATGGCTTTAAAAGATTTAGCCGTTTCATCGGGTTCAGCTTGTACATCTGCAAGTTTGGAACCCTCTTATGTACTTCGAGCATTAGGTCTGAATGATGAGCTTGCGCATAGTTCAATTCGTTTTTCTATTGGCCGTTTTACCAAAGAAGAAGAAATTGATTATGTTATTAAATTAATTAAAGAATCTATTGGAAAATTAAGAGATTTATCGCCACTTTGGGAAATGTTTAAAGATGGCATTGATTTAACAAAAATTAAATGGTCAGCACATTAAAATTAGGAGTAAATTATGGCATATAGTGAAAAAGTCGTTGATCATTATGAAAACCCACGTAATGTTGGTTCATTTGATCAAAATGATCCTAATGTTGGTAGCGGTATGGTTGGCGCACCAGCGTGTGGCGATGTGATGCGTCTACAAATCAAAGTGAATGATAATGGGATTATTGAAGATGCTAAGTTCAAAACTTATGGTTGTGGTAGTGCAATTGCATCAAGTTCCTTGGTTACAGAATGGATAAAAGGTAAATCATTAGACGAAGCTGGAGCGATCAAAAATACGGATATTGCTAAGGAGCTTGCTTTACCCCCAGTAAAAATTCATTGTTCGATACTAGCGGAAGATGCAATTAAAGCAGCTATTGAAGACTATAAAACCAAAAAAGGACAACGCTAATGGCAATCACATTGACTAATAGCGCAGCTGATCGTGTCCAAGCTTTCCTTGCCAATCGAGGAAAAGGTATTGGGTTACGATTAGGTGTTAAAACATCCGGTTGTTCTGGTATGGCGTATGTTTTAGAGTTTGCCGATGTGATTAATGATGATGATAGTGTCTTTGAAGACAAACAAGTCAAAGTTATCGTGGATAAAAAGAGCTTAGTCTATATTGATGGCACTGAACTTGATTTTGTTAAAGAAGGATTAAACGAAGGTTTCAAGTTTAATAATCCTAATGTGCAACACGAATGTGGTTGCGGTGAAAGCTTTAATGTGTAATTGGACACAATAATTATGGTTAATTACTTTGAGCTATTTAATTTGCCGGTTCAATTACCGGTGAATACCGCTGAGCTAACGACTTGTTATCAACAATTGCAAAAGCAATATCACCCAGATAATTTTGCCGTTGCAACCGATAATGATAAAGTGGCAATTGTTCAAAAATCAGCAACCATTAATGATGGTTACCATACGTTAAAAAATCCAATCAAAGCTGCCGAGTATTTTTTATCTCTACAAGGTTTTGATGTGGCAACTGAACAAAATATTATTCATGATGCCGATTTTTTAATGGAGCAATTTGTTTTACGTGAAAGGCTTGATGAAATAGAGAGTAAAGGGAATTTTGAATTATTAGATGATTTTCAAGCTGAGGTTGTTGCGCGACAGAATATTGTTTATAACGGATTATTACAATTTATTGCTAATCAAGATTGGTCAACTGCACTTAATCAGATCTATAAAATCCGCTATCTTGCTAGGTTGATTGAACAAATCGAAAAGTTACAAGAAAAGCAATTTGATTTATAATTTAAAATAAGTAACGTATCGATAGAGATAGATTAAATGGTATTATTACAGATCAGTGAACCAGGGCAAACTCCACTACCACATCAGCGTCGCCTTGCGGTGGGGATTGATCTTGGTACAACCAATTCACTAGTAGCAACGGTTCGAAGCGGAAAAGCAGAGGTATTACCTGATTTAGAAGGTGATTCACTGTTACCATCCGTTGTGCATTATGGTGTTGATTATGATGATAACCCTATTATTACAATTGGAAAAAATGCTAAAAACAATGCCGTTAATGATCCGCAAAATACTGTCAGCTCTATTAAGCGATTAATGGGGCGAAGTTTATCTGATATAGATTTATCGCATTTTCCTTATACTTTTTCGCAAACTGAAAATGGTGTTCCTTTATTAAACTTGTCTAATGTTCAAGTCAATCCGATACAAGTTTCATCTGAAATTCTCACCGCTTTAGCTGAGCGAGCAAAAGAGAGTTTGCAAGGTGAAATTGATGGTGTAGTTATTACTGTGCCAGCCTATTTTGATGATGCACAACGGCAAGCAACGAAAGATGCTGCAAAGTTAGCTGGCTTGCATGTATTGCGTTTACTCAATGAGCCCACAGCTGCTGCTATTGCCTATGGTTTAGATTCAGGAAAAGAAGGTGTTATCGCTGTTTATGATTTAGGTGGTGGTACTTTTGATATTTCTATTTTACGCTTAAATAAAGGTGTTTTTGAAGTCCTAGCAACCGGTGGTGATTCTGCACTTGGTGGTGATGATTTTGATCGGTTACTGGCTGACTATATAAAAAGGGAATTAGGGTTAGTTAATAATATAGACCCTTATATTAATCAAAAAATCAGTAATCAAGCGACTGAAATAAAGATTTTACTGAGTCGTCAAGATTCGGCTGTATTGTCGCTTGATAATCAGTCATTGACTATTACCCGCCAGCAATTTCAACAATTAATTGAGCCATTGGTTAAACGTACTTTGGCCGTTTGTCGCCGAGCGTTAAAAGATGCAGAGATTAGTGTGGATGAAGTGGTTGAAGTTGTTATGGTTGGTGGCTCTACTCGCGTGCCATTAGTTCGGCAATCAGTGGGACATTATTTCAAAACACATCCGTTAACATCTATTGATCCTGATAAAGTAGTTGCCATTGGTGCAGCTATTCA
This sequence comes from Gilliamella sp. App6-5, assembly GCF_001690525.1. Lineage (GTDB taxonomy): Bacteria > Pseudomonadota > Gammaproteobacteria > Enterobacterales > Orbaceae > Gilliamella > Gilliamella apicola_H. Next base: position 33,762 of record NZ_LZGT01000050.1, read on the forward strand.
AGCTGATATTTTGGTTGGAAATAAACCTGATTCGGATATGTTATTGCTTGATGTGATCCCATTGTCGTTAGGCATTGAAATCATGGGCGAATTGGTTGAAAAAATCATTCCACGTAATAGTACGATTCCATGTGCAAGGGCTCAAGAGTTTACCACTTTTAAAGATGGTCAAACTGCGATGATGATTCATGTTTTACAAGGAGAACGTGAAAGTGTCTCTGACTGTCGATCGTTGGCTCGTTTTACATTGCAAGGTATCCCACCAATGCCAGCCGGTGGCGCGCACATTAGGGTGACTTTTCAAGTTGATGCCGATGGTTTATTAAATGTTACAGCAATGGAAAAATCAACGGGTATTGAAGCTGCTATCCAAGTAAAACCTTCATATGGATTAACTGAGAATGAAATTGCCGATATGATTCAAGATTCAATCAGTAATGCAGAGCAAGATAAACAGATTCGAATGCTTGCTGAACAAAAAGTTGAGGCAGCTAGAGTACTTGAAAGCTTACAAAGCGCTTTAGATAAAGATGCTGACTTATTAAATGAAAAGGAGTTGAGCCTGATTTTAGCAGCTAAGCATCAATTACAAGTAGCGAGTGAATCAGATAATAGTTACGCAATTGAAAAGCAAATAAAAATTGTTGATAACCTGACACAAGATTTTGCTGCCAAGCGAATGGATAGGTCTATTCGTCATGCTTTAACTGGTCATAGAGTTGATGATATTTAACTAACGAGATTATTATGCCAAAAATTACTTTTTTACCGAATGCCGATCTTTGCCCAGATGGAAAAACTGTTGAGGCGCAGGAAGGCGAATCTATTTTAGAAGTGGCATTGCGCAATGATATTGAAATTGAGCATGCGTGTGAAATGTCATGTGCTTGTTCTACATGTCACTGTATTGTTCGCAAAGGGTTCGATTCTTTAGAAGAAAGTGATGAGCAGGAAGATGACATGTTAGACAAAGCGTGGGGTGTTGAACCTCATAGCCGTTTAAGTTGCCAAGCTCGCGTTACGAATCAAGATCTAGAAGTCGAGATTCCAAGATATAGCCTTAATCATGCTAAAGAAGATCATTAACTCGCTATCATAATGACGAATGATACCCATTATAGTTCACTATAAAAATTAATATTAAATCTGGTTATTTGATTGAAATTTGATGTTTGTAAATCAATAACCAGAAAAAACGCTTTATCTTTAAACCCAAATATCTGTATTTATTTCTTGCCGTTAGTTAACTAAAGGGGTATAATCCATCCACTTTGTTTATTGCCTTTCTATAAGCAAATGATAAAAAGATATAATCGTTATATAGAAAATAGCTAATTATATCAACAATACTCCCGATTTGGGGGTTACGAAAAAGAACGGATTACACTCTCCTGTCAATCGAAACAGGGAAAGAGGAGTAGTCTTTTGTTATAACTTTTAAATAATGGAGCTCTGGTCTCATGTCGAACCAAAGAATCCGTATCCGGTTAAAAGCGTTTGATCATCGTTTGATTGATCAATCAACTGCTGAAATTGTAGAAACTGCGAAGCGCACTGGTGCGCAAGTTCGTGGTCCTATTCCATTACCGACACGCAAAGAGCGTTTTACTGTATTGATTTCTCCGCACGTTAATAAAGATGCGCGTGATCAATACGAGATTCGCACTCATAAACGTCTAGTTGATATCGTTGAGCCAACTGAAAAAACAGTTGATGCTTTAATGCGTCTAGATCTTGCTGCCGGTGTTGATGTGCAGATCAGTTTAGGTTAATCCTAAGCTGAATGATTGAGAGGTCGAAACAATGATTGGTTTAATCGGTCGTAAAGTAGGAATGACACGTATCTTCACCGAAGAAGGTGTTTCTATTCCTGTCACCGTAGTAGAAGTTCAAAGCAACCGTATTACTCAAGTAAAAACCCTTGAGAATGATGGTTATCAAGCTATTCAGGTTACTACTGGCAGTAAAAAAGCAAGCCGCGTAAACAAACCTGAAGCAGGTCATTTCGCTAAGGCTGGCGTTGAAGCTGGTCGTGGTCTATGGGAATTCCGTTTTGAAGAAGGCGAATTCGCTGTAGGTCAAAGTATTAACGTTGATATTTTCACAGACGTTAAAAAAGTTGATGTTACTGGAACATCTAAAGGTAAAGGTTTTGCTGGCGTCACTAAGCGTTGGAATTTCCGTACTCAAGATGCAACTCATGGTAACTCTTTGGCACACCGTGGTCATGGCTCTATTGGTCAAAACCAAACTCCGGGTAAAGTGTTTAAAGGTCGTAAAATGGCAGGTCACCTAGGTAATGAACGTGTAACCGTTCAGAACTTAGATATTGTGCGTGTTGATGCTGAACGTAATCTTTTATTAATTAAAGGTGCAGTTCCTGGCGCAATCAATAGTGACGTAATTGTTAAACCGGCAATCAAGGCTTAACGTCGAGGAGATAGAGATGGAATTAGTAGTAAAAGACGCGCAAGCGCTTTCTGTTTCCGAAACTACCTTCGGACGTGAGTTTAATGAAGCGTTAGTTCACCAAGTAGTTGTTGCTTATGCATCTGCTGCTCGTCAAGGCTCACGCGCACAAAAAACTCGTGCAGAAATCGCTGGTTCAGGCAAAAAACCATGGCGTCAAAAAGGCACAGGTCGTGCTCGTTCAGGTTCTGTTAAGAGCCCAATTTGGCGCAGTGGTGGTGTAACATTTGCAGCAAAACCGCAAGATCATAGCCAAAAAGTTAACCGTAAAATGTATCGTGGTGCATTAAAAAGTATTTTCTCTGAATTAGTGCGTCAAGAACGTTTAGTTGTGGTTGAAACATTTACTGTTGAAGCACCTAAGACTAAATTATTAACTCAGAAATTAAATGATATGAACCTTAACGATGTTCTTATTATCGCTTCTGAAGTTGATGAAAATCTTTTCTTAGCAGCACGTAACTTGCATAAAGTTGATGTGCGTGATGTGGCAGGTATTGATCCAGTTAGTTTGATTGCATTTGACAAAGTGGTTATCACTGTTGATGCCGTTAAACAAGTAGAGGAGATGTTAGCATGATTCGTGAAGAGCGTCTGCTTAAAGTCCTGCGAGCACCACATGTTTCTGAAAAAGCATCTATTTCAATGGAAAAAACAAATACATTAGTATTGAAAGTTGCTAAAGATGCTACTAAGAGAGAGATTAAAGCCGCAGTTGAACAACTATTTGAAGTTAAAGTAGATGACGTTAATACCCTTGTTGTTAAAGGTAAAGTTAAACGTCGTGGTCAACAAATCGGTCGCCGTAGCGACTGGAAAAAAGCTTACGTTACTTTAGCAGAAGGTCAAAATTTAGACCTTGCTGGCGTCGCTGAGTAATTCGGAGGAGTAAGAACAATGGCAGTTGTTAAGTGTAAACCTACATCTCCGGGTCGTCGCCACGTTGTTAAAGTGGTTAACCCAGAGTTGCATAAAGGTAAGCCTTATGCACCGTTGCTTGATTCAAAAAGCAAAACTGGTGGTCGCAATAATAATGGTCGAATCACTACCCGTCATATTGGTGGTGGTCATAAACAACATTATCGTATTGTCGACTTTAAGCGCAATAAAGATGGTATTCCAGCAGTTGTTGAACGTTTGGAATACGATCCAAATCGTAGTGCAAATATTGCATTAGTTTTATATAAAGACGGTGAACGTCGTTATATTTTAGCGCCTAAAGGCTTAAAAGCAGGTGATCAGATCCAATCTGGCGTTGACGCATCAATTAAAACAGGTAACTGTTTACCAATGCGCAATATCCCAGTCGGTTCTACCGTGCATAATATTGAAATGAAACCAGGTAAAGGCGGACAACTTGCTCGCTCTGCTGGTAGTTATGTTCAAATCGTTGCGCGTGATGGTGCATATGTCACATTGCGTTTGCGTTCAGGTGAAATGCGTAAAGTATTATCTGATTGCCGTGCTACTATTGGTGAAGTGGGTAATTCAGAGCATATGCTTCGTGTATTAGGTAAAGCGGGTGCAACGCGTTGGCGTGGTGTTCGTCCTACTGTTCGCGGTACAGCAATGAACCCGGTAGACCATCCACATGGTGGTGGTGAAGGTCGTAACTTTGGTAAACATCCTGTGTCTCCATGGGGTCAAAAAGCCAAAGGATTGAAAACGCGTAGCAACAAACGTACTGATAAGTATATTGTTCGCCGTCGCAATAAGAAATAATTAATATAGAGGATTAGCTATGCCACGTTCTCTCAAGAAGGGTCCTTTCATTGACCTACACTTGCTGAAGAAGGTAGAGAAAGCGGTGGAAAGCGGGGACAAGAAACCAATTCGTACTTGGTCCCGTCGTTCAACGATCTTTCCTAATATGATCGGATTGACCATCGCTGTCCATAATGGTCGTCAGCACGTTCCAGTTTATGTTTCCGACGAAATGGTTGGGCATAAATTGGGTGAATTCGCGCCGACTCGTACTTATCGCGGTCACGCAGCTGATAAGAAAGCTAAGAAGAAATAAGTAGGAGAAAGAGATGGAAACAATTGCAAAGTACCGCCACGCTCGTTCTTCTGCACAAAAAGTTCGCTTAGTTGCAGATCTTGTTCGCGGTAAGAAAGTGTCTCAGGCACTAGATATTTTAACGTACACCAATAAAAAAGCGGCTGTACTTGTTAAAAAAGTATTAGAGTCTGCTATTGCTAATGCAGAGCATAACGATGGTGCTGATATTGATGATCTAAAAGTTGCGAAAATTTTCGTAGACGAAGGCCCAACCATGAAGCGTATTATGCCTCGTGCGAAAGGTCGCGCAGATCGAATTTTGAAGCGTACGAGTCACATCACCGTGATCGTCTCAGATCGCTAGGCTGGAGAATAGCAATGGGTCAAAAAGTAAATCCAAATGGTATCCGATTAGGCATTGTCAAGCCTTGGACATCTACATGGTATTCGGGTACAAAGACATTCGCTGATAATTTAGAAAGTGATTTTAGAGTGCGTCAATTCTTGAACAAAGAATTAGCACAAGCATCAATCTCTAAGATTGTGATCGATCGTTCAGCAGAAACTAACGTTCGCATTACTATTCACACTGCTCGTCCGGGTATTGTGATTGGTAAAAAAGGTGAGGACGTTGAAAAATTACGTAATGCCGTAGCTTCTATTGTCAATAAATATAAAGACAAAAAAGAGAAACGTGATGTTGCAGTACAAATTAATATTGCCGAAGTTCGTAAACCAGAACTAGACGCAAAATTAGTTGCTGATAGCATTACTTCTCAGTTAGAACGCCGTGTTATGTTCCGTCGTGCGATGAAACGTGCGGTACAAAACGCAATGAAAGCGGGTGCTAAAGGTATCAAAGTTGAAGTAAGTGGTCGTTTAGGCGGCGCTGAAATTGCTCGTAGTGAATGGTATCGTGAAGGACGTGTGCCTTTACATACTTTACGTGCTGACATCGACTATGGATTGTCTGAAGCATTAACTACCTATGGTATTATTGGTGTTAAAGTGTGGATCTTCAAAGGTGAGATCCTTGGTGGTATGGCTGCCGTTGAACAAGCAGAAAAACAACCTGCTGCTCAACCGAAAAAGCAGCGCAAAGGCCGAAAACAATAAGGAGCGTCGCTGATGTTACAACCAAAGCGTACAAAATTCCGTAAAGTGCACAAGGGCCGCAATCGTGGTCTTGCTGTAAGTACTGATGTTAGTTTCGGTACATTCGGTCTTAAGGCTGTAGGTCGTGGTCGTTTGACTGCGCGCCAGATCGAAGCGGCACGTCGTGCAATGACTCGTGCAGTTAAGCGTCAAGGTAAAATCTGGATTCGAGTTTTCCCTGATAAACCAATTACTGAAAAACCACTTGCGGTGCGTATGGGTAAAGGTAAGGGTAACGTTGAATACTGGGTTGCACAGATTCAACCAGGTAAAGTCCTTTATGAAATGGACGGTGTACCGGAAGAAGTTGCTCGTGAAGCATTTGCGTTGGCAGCTGCAAAACTGCCAATTAAAACCACCTTTGTGATTAAGACGGTGATGTAAATGAAAGCAAAAGAGCTACGCGAAAAAAGCGTTGAAGAGTTAAATACTGAACTTCTTAATTTATTACGTGAGCAATTTAACTTACGTATGCAATTAGCTGGAGGTCAGTTAACACAGACTCATATGTTAAAACAAGTGCGTCGTAATATTGCACGTGTTAAAACATTATTAACTGAGAAGGCGGGTGCGTAATATGACTACTGAAGTAAAAATTCGTACTCAGCAAGGTCGTGTTATTAGCGACAAAATGGATAAATCTATTACTGTAGCTATAGAACGTAAAGTGAAGCATCCGTTATATGGTAAGTTCATTAAACGTACGACTAAATTGCATGTACATGACGAAAACAACGAGTGTGGTATTGGGGATACTGTAGAAATTAAAGAGTGTCGTCCATTATCAAAAACCAAATCTTGGACTCTTGTTCGAATCGTTGAAAAAGCAGTTATCTAATCTTTTTGATTAAAAACTGTACATAATATAATAAACGGCTCAATGGCCGTTTATTTTATGCTATCCATTTTATTTGAGTGGTGTTATACTATTCGCCACTCACGTAAGTGGGTTTTTGGTTGTCTATTCTTATCCATGGTAGTTGAAGTGGATGAAGGTAGATTAGACAATAATTTATTTATACGGAGCATTAAAATGATCCAAGAACAGACTAGGCTAGATGTTGCCGATAACTCTGGCGCACGTAGCGTAATGTGTATCAAGGTTCTCGGTGGATCGCACCGTCGTTATGCAGCGGTAGGTGATATCATCAAAGTTACCATTAAAGAAGCAATTCCACGTGGTAAAGTTAAGAAAGGTGATGTGCTTAAAGCTGTTGTAGTGCGCACTAGAAAAGGTGTTCGTCGTCCTGATGGATCTGTCATTCGTTTCGATCGTAATGCTTGTGTTATTTTAAATAATAACAGTGAGCAACCGATTGGTACGCGTATTTTTGGACCGGTCACTCGTGAACTTCGTTCTGAGAAGTTTATGAAGATCATTTCATTAGCACCAGAAGTACTGTAAGGAGCGGGTAATGGCAGCGAAAATCCGTCGAGAAGATGAAGTTATCGTGTTAACCGGTAAAGATAAAGGTAAACGCGGTAAAGTAAAGAGCGTTTTGTCTACAGGGAAAGTGATTGTTGAAGGTATTAATTTGGTGAAAAAACACCAAAAACCAGTACCTGCATTAAATCAAGAAGGTGGAATTGTTGAAAAAGAAGCAGCAATTAATGTTTCTAATGTAGCAATTTTCAACCCAGCTACAGGCAAAGCAGATCGCGTAGGCTTTCGTATTGAAGACGGTAAAAAAGTCCGTTTTTATAAGTCTACTAATGAATTAATCAATTAAGTAATTTGGAGTGTACGATGGCGAAACTGCATGATTACTACAAAGCACAGGTAGTAAATAAACTGCAAGAACAGTTTGGCTACAAATCTGTCATGCAAGTCCCTCGGATCGAAAAGATCACCTTGAATATGGGTGTGGGTGAAGCAATTACTGATAAGAAATTATTAGATAATGCGGTTGCAGATTTAGCTGCAATCAGTGGTCAAAAACCGCTTGTCACAAAAGCACGCAAATCAGTTGCTGGTTTTAAAATCCGTCAAGGGTATCCTATTGGTTGTAAAGTCACTTTACGTGGCGAACGTATGTGGGAATTTTTTGAACGTCTAGTTTATATTGCTCTTCCTCGTACTCGAGATTTTCGTGGTTTAAGCGCAAAATCTTTTGATGGTCGTGGTAACTATAGCATGGGTGTTCGTGAGCAAATCGTTTTCCCTGAAATCGATTATGATAAAGTTGATCGTGTTCGTGGTTTAGATATTACTATCACAACAAGTGCACAATCAGATGAAGAAGGCCGAGCTTTATTATCTGCCTTTAACTTCCCATTTCGTAAGTAAGGTAGGGCATAATGGCTAAACAATCAATGATTGAACGCGATAAAAAACGCGTAAAGCTAGCAGAAAAATATTTTGCAAAGCGTCAAGAATTAAAAGCGATTATCTCTGATCTTAATGCATCAGATGAAGATCGTTGGAATGCAGTGCTTAAATTGCAAACGCTTCCTCGTGATTCTAGTCCATCACGTCAACGTCGTCGTTGTCGTCAAACTGGTCGTCCTCATGGCGTCCTTCGTAAGTTTGGTTTAAGTCGTATTAAGGTTCGTGAGTCAGCCATGCGTGGTGAGATTCCTGGTCTTAAAAAGGCAAGTTGGTAATCAGGGGAGTGTTATAGATGAGCATGCAAGATCCTATAGCAGATATGTTGACCCGTATTCGTAACGGTCAATCTGCGAATAAAGTTGCAGTCACCATGCCTTCCTCTAAGCTGAAAGTGGCTATTGCCAATGTGCTAAAAGAAGAAGGTTATATCGGGGACTATAAAGTTGTTGGTGACACTAAGCCAGAATTGGAAATTACTTTAAAATATTTCCAAGGCAAAGCTGTTGTAGAAAGTATCAAACGTGTTAGCCGTCCAGGTTTACGTATTTATAAACGTAAAGATGAATTACCAAAAGTTATGGCTGGACTAGGTATCGCAGTTGTTTCTACTTCTAAAGGTGTTATGACTGATCGTGCAGCACGCCAAGCAGGTCTTGGTGGTGAAATTATCTGCTACGTAGCGTAAGGGAGAAAAAGATGTCTCGTGTTGCAAAAGCACCTGTCGTTGTTCCTGCTGGCGTAGAGGTAAAACTCAATGGTCAGGTAATTACGATTAAAGGTAAAAATGGCGAGTTATCTCGCACAATAAATAATGCTGTTGTGATTAATCAAGAAGAAGGTCAAATTAAATTTGCTCCTCGTGATGGTTTTGCAGATGCTTGGGCTCAAGCAGGTACTGCTCGCGCATTGATTAACGCAATGGTTATTGGTGTTACTGAAGGTTTTACTAAAAAACTTCAGCTAGTTGGTGTCGGTTATCGTGCACAAGTTAAAGGTAATGCAATTGGTTTATCTCTTGGATATTCACATCCAATTGAACATCAATTACCTGCAGGTGTAACAGCTGAATGTCCTTCTCAAACTGAAATCGTGCTAAAAAGTGCTGATAAACAGTTAATTGGACAAGTAGCTGCTGATATCCGTGCTTATCGTCGTCCTGAGCCTTATAAAGGTAAAGGTGTTCGTTACGCAGATGAAGTTGTGCGTACTAAAGAAGCTAAGAAAAAGTAAGGTAACACTATGGATAAGAAATCAGCTCGTATCCGTCGTGCAACTAAAGCGCGTCGCAAGATGCATGAACTACTTGCAACTCGCTTAGTGGTTCACCGCACTCCGCGTCATATTTATGCGCAGATTATCGCACCAAACGGATCAGAAGTACTGGCAGCTGCTTCTACATTAGAAAAAGCTATCAGTGAAAGTTTAAAATACACCGGAAACAAAGATGCAGCAGCGGCGGTTGGTAAAGCAATTGCTGAACGTGCATTAGCGAAAGATATCAAAGAAGTTTCATTTGATCGTTCAGGTTTCCAATATCATGGTCGAGTTCAGGCGCTAGCAGATGCTGCTCGCGAAGCTGGCCTACAGTTCTAAGGTAGGAGTTAAAGATGTCAAACATCGAAAAACAAGCTGGTGAACTGCAGGAAAAACTAATCGCAGTTAACCGAGTTTCTAAAACCGTAAAAGGTGGTCGTATTTTTAGTTTTTCTGCACTAACAGTTGTTGGTGACGGTAATGGCCGCGTAGGTTTTGGATATGGTAAAGCACGTGAAGTGCCAGCAGCAATTCAAAAAGCAATGGAAAAAGCACGTCGCAATATGATCAATGTTGCATTAAATAACGATACATTACAGCATCCAGTTAAAGGTGCTCACACAGGTTCTCGTGTTTATATGCAACCAGCATCAGAAGGTACTGGTATTATCGCTGGTGGTGCAATGCGTGCCGTTTTAGAAGTTGCTGGTGTTCGTAACGTTCTAGCTAAAGCATATGGTTCTACTAACCCAATTAATGTGGTTCGTGCAACGATTGATGGCTTAGAAAATATGAAATCACCCGAAATGGTTGCTGCTAAACGTGGTAAAACCGTCGAAGAAATTTTGGGGTAATTAACCATGGCAAAAACAATTAAAATTACACAGACTCGTAGTTCTATTGGTCGTCTACCGAAGCACAAAGCGACGTTAGTTGGTCTTGGATTACGTCGTATTGGTCATACTGTTGAGCGTGAGGATACTCCGGCTATTCGCGGTATGGTAAACCAAGTTTATTACATGGTTAAAGTAGAGGAGTAATAGTAATGCGTTTAAATACTTTATCTCCTGCGGAAGGTTCAAAGCATGCACCAAAACGTTTGGGCCGAGGAATCGGTTCTGGACTAGGTAAAACAGGTACCCGTGGTGTTAAAGGTCAAAAATCTCGTTCAGGCGGTGGCGTTCGTCGCGGCTTTGAAGGTGGTCAAATGCCTTTATATCGTCGTTTACCAAAATTTGGTTTTACCTCACGTAAAGCTCTAGTTACAGCTCAAGTTCGTCTTTCTGATTTGATGAAAGTCGAAGGCGATATTGTTGACCTAAATAGCTTGAAAGTTGCTAATGTGATTAATTCACATATCGAATATGCAAAAATTATGTTATCTGGTGAGGTAACTAAACCAGTAACTGTTCGTGGTATTCGAGTAACTAAAGGTGCTAAAGCTGCAATTGAAGCTGCTGGCGGAAAAATTGAGGAATAATTAGAAAGATGGCAAAGCAACCAGGATTAGATTTTCAAAGTGCACGAAGTGGTAGTGGTGAGCTTAAAAGACGTTTGATGTTTGTGCTTTTGGCACTTATTGTTTTTCGTCTTGGCTCTTACATTCCTGTTCCTGGTATTGATACTAAAGCGTTATCGGATTTGTTAACGAAAGCATCGTCTGATGGTATCGTTAGTATGTTCAATATGTTCTCTGGTGGTGCTTTAAGCCGTGCTTCAATTTTTGCTTTAGGGATAATGCCTTATATTTCTGCATCAATTATCGTGCAGTTATTAACGTCAATTAGCCCTAAACTTGCAGAATTGAAGAAAGAAGGTGAATCGGGTCGTAAAAAAATTAGTCAGTACACTCGTTATGGCACGCTTGCCTTAGCAATTGTACAGGCAGTTGGTATTGCGACTGGTTTGCCGAATATTCCTGGTTATGAAGAAGTTGTGATTAATCCGGGATTTTCTTTCTATTTTGTTGCATCGGTTAGCTTAGTTACTGGCACTATGTTTCTTATGTGGCTAGGTGAACAGATCACAGAGCGAGGTGTAGGTAATGGTATTTCCATCATTATCTTTGCGGGTATCGTGGCTGGTCTACCTCATGCAATATATGAAACAATTGAACAAGCTCGTTCTGGTTCATTGCATCCGATTTTATTATTAGTAGTTGCTGCATTGGTGATTGGTGTAACCTATTTTGTTGTGTTTGTTGAACGTGGTCAACGACGTATTGTTGTTAACTATGCACAAAGGCAGCAAGGTCGCCGTGTTTACGCGGCACAAAGTACACATTTACCATTAAAAATTAATATGGCAGGTGTTATTCCAGCAATATTTGCCTCGACAATTGCTATGTTACCGTCAATGATGGCTTCTTGGTTTCAAGGGGATGGTGAAGGATGGAGATATATTATTGTACTTATTAAGCAATATTTTTCTCATGAGCAACCATTATACATAATCTTTTTTGCAGCAGCGATTGTCTTCTTTTGTTTCTTTTATACAGCATTGGTTTTCAATCCAAGAGAAACAGCAGATCAGCTTAAAAAATCTGGTGCATTTATTCCAGGTATTCGCCCAGGTGAACAAACATCTAAGTATATCGACAAAGTGATGACTCGTTTAACGCTAATTGGCGCAATCTACATTACTTTTGTATGTTTGGTACCAATGTTTATGACAAGTGCAATGAATGTTCCTGTTCAATTTGGTGGAACATCTTTATTAATTGTTGTTGTTGTAATCATGGATTTTATGGCACAAGTACAGACTTTAATGATACCAAATCGTTATGAGTCAATGTTAAAGAAAGCGAACCTTAAAGGCTACGGTCGATAAGTTAGCCAGAAGTTACGGAGAAAAAAATGAAAGTTCGTGCTTCAGTCAAGAAATTATGCAGAAATTGTAAAATCATTAAACGTAATGGCATTGTTCGTGTTATTTGCGTTGAAGGTAAACACAAGCAACGTCAAGGTTAATTTATTTAGCCGAAAAGTTGCGCTTTTGCATATTTTTCTTGCCAAAGTATAGTAAAGCTGGCTAGAATAGCCAGCCTAGTTTTATTTGTGAATTCACTGTTTGAGTATCCTGAAAACGGGCTTTTCAGTATGGTGAATTCGCTAAACATTAACAATAAAGGAGTGCATAGTGGCCCGTATAGCAGGCATTAACATTCCTGATCAACAACATGCTGTAATTGCTCTACAAGCAATTTATGGAATTGGAAGTACTCGTGCTAAGACTATTTGTGCTCAAGCGGGTATTCCTGAACATGTGAAGATCAGAGAACTATCTGAAGATCAGATTGAAACGTTACGTGAACAAGTCGCTAAATTCACAGTTGAAGGTGATTTACGACGTGAAGTAACTATGAGTATCAAGCGTTTATTAGACCTTGGTTGTTATCGTGGCATGCGTCATCGTCGTGGACTACCAGTCCGTGGCCAACGCACAAAGACTAACGCTCGTACCCGTAAGGGACCGCGTAAGCCAATCAAGAAATAATTGAGGTATAATTAAATGGCAAAGACACCTGTTCGTACACGTAAACGTGTAAAAAAGCAAGTTTCTGATGGTATAGCTCATATTCATGCATCATTCAACAATACAATCGTAACTATTACCGATCGTCAAGGTAATGCGTTGGGTTGGGCAACCGCTGGTGGTTCTGGTTTCCGTGGCTCTCGTAAGTCAACTCCGTTTGCAGCTCAAGTGGCCGCAGAACGTTGTGCTGAAGCCGTCAAAGATTACGGAATTAAGAACCTAGAAGTTATGGTTAAAGGACCTGGTCCTGGTCGTGAGTCAACAATTCGTGCATTAAATGCAGCGGGTTATCGCATCACTAACATTACTGATGTTACTCCGATTCCTCATAACGGTTGTCGTCCACCAAAGAAACGTCGTGTTTAATTTTTTAAACATTGAATGTTTAGGATTATTGGAGAAATAAAATGGCAAGATATTTGGGACCAAAACTCAAATTAAGTCGCCGTGAAGGTACAGATTTATTCCTTAAGTCTGGCGTCCGAGCGATTGATAGTAAATGTAAATTAGAACAAGCTCCTGGACAGCATGGTGCGCGTAAACCGCGTTTATCAGATTATGGTGTTCAGTTACGTGAAAAACAAAAAGTTAGACGTATTTATGGAATTTTAGAACGTCAATTCCGTAATTATTATAAAAGCGCTGCGCGTATTAAAGGCAATACCGGTGAAAACCTACTTGGTCTTTTAGAACGTCGCTTAGATAACGTTGTTTATCGCATGGGATTTGGTGCGACTCGTGCTGAAGCTCGTCAATTAGTTAGTCATAAAGCTGTTCTTGTTAATGGTCGCGTTGTAAATATTGCATCTTATCAAGTTTCACCAGAAGATGTGATTAGTGTTCGCGAAAAATCAAAAAAACAAGCACGTATTAAAGCCGCTTTAGAGTTAGCTGAACAACGTGAAAAACCAACATGGTTAGAAGTTGATGCTAGCAAAATGGAAGGTGTATTTAAACGCTTACCAGAACGTTCAGATTTATCTGCTGACATCAACGAACATTTGATCGTCGAACTTTACTCTAAGTAAAGTTTAGCACTTAAGAGAGGACATAATGCAGGGTTCTGTAACAGAGTTTTTAAAACCTCACCTAGTTGATGTTGTTCAATACAGCCAAACACATGCTAAAGTGACTTTAGAGCCACTTGAACGTGGTTTTGGTCACACTTTAGGTAATGCACTGCGCCGCATTTTATTATCATCTATGCCGGGATATGCAGTAACCGAAGTTGAAATTGACGGTGTTCTGCATGAGTACAGTACTAAAGAAGGCGTTCAAGAAGATGTACTTGATATTTTGCTTAATTTAAAAAAATTAGCAGTACGAGTACATACTAAAGATGATGTGATGCTGACTTTAAACAAATCAGGTATTGGTGCCGTAACAGCATCTGATATCACTCATGATGGTGATGTTGAAATTGTTAATCCTGATTTAGTAATTTGTCATCTTACTGATGCCAATGCTTCAATTAGTATGCGTATTCGTGTACAACGAGGACGTGGTTATGTCCCTGCTTCTGCTCGCGTTAAGTCAGAAGATGAAGAGCGACCAATTGGTCGTCTGTTAGTTGATGCATGTTATAGCCCTGTCGAGCGTATTGCTTATTCTGTTGATGCTGCTCGTGTGGAACAACGTACGGACTTAGATAAACTTGTTATCGATATGGAAACCAATGGTACTATCGATCCTGAGGAATCTATTCGTCGTGCATCAACTATTTTGGCTGAACAACTTGAAGCTTTCGTTGATTTACGTGATGTGCGTCAACCAGAAGTGAAAGAAGATAAACCGGAGTTTGATCCAATCCTTTTACGTCCAGTAGATGATTTGGAATTAACTGTTCGGTCTGCTAATTGCTTAAAAGCAGAAGCAGTTCATTATATTGGTGATTTAGTACAACGTACCGAAGTTGAGTTACTTAAAACCCCTAATCTTGGTAAGAAATCACTTACTGAAATTAAGGATGTACTCGCATCTCGTGGTTTATCTTTAGGCATGCGTCTTGAGAACTGGCCACCAGCAAGTATCGTTGAAGACTAAGATAAAATTTATATAAGAAGGATAAAGTTATGCGCCATCGTAAAAGTGGTCGTCAACTGAACCGAAATAGCAGCCATCGTCAAGCAATGTTTCGTAACATGACTAGTTCACTTGTTGAACATGAAATCATCAAAACTACATTGCCTAAAGCAAAAGAGTTGCGTCGTGTTGTTGAACCGTTAATTACGCTAGCCAAAAGCGATAGCGTAGCTAATCGCCGTCTGGCTTTTGCTCGTATCCGTGATAAAGATACAGTTAAAAAATTATTTTCAGATTTAGGTCCACGTTTTGCTACCCGTCCAGGTGGTTATGTACGTATTTTAAAATGTGGTTTCCGTGATGGAGATAATGCACCAATGGCTTATATTGAATTAGTTGACCGCCCTGCAGTAGAAGCAGAAGCAGCAGCTGAATAATTATTAAATCATTGTGTATTAAAACCGGCTATAGGCCGGTTTTTTATTTTCTAATTTAGATTGATCGTCATTACCTTAATTTACAGTCCGTTAAACTTATTAAGGGAATGCTATCTACTAAGCGGTATCCAAGATATTAGTGATTGGGTAGATAAATTTGCAAATGGCAATGATTTGCTGTACAAGCATCATTAATAATGTGGCGGTGGGGTTTCTTCAGATAAATTTGCAATATTTGATGCCTGAGTAGCTTGTAGTTTTTGGGACAATAGCGTCAATTGTTCTTTTAATTTACTGATATCTGCCTGAAGGCGTGTCACCATTTGGTTTAACTCTTCAATGGTGACTTCTTGAAAGGCAACTTTAGTTTCAAGTAGTTCTAGTTGTTTATTCATAAAAATCGTTCATGTATAAATTATTAGGTAATAAACTACATTGTAAGTAAAAATAACGATTAAATCCATCCGCGTTCAGCAAAAGAGACGTACTCACCTTTTCCGATCACGATATGATCAACTATTCGAATATCAATTAAGTTACATACTTGTTCGATTTTTTGGGTGAGAATACGATCAGCTTGACTTGGTTCTGACATTCCTGAAGGATGATTATGCGCTAAAATTAAAGCTGCTGCATTATGTTGTAATGCTCTCCTTGCTATTTCGCGTGGGTGTACTTCTACACAATTATAGGTACCGATAAACATCTCTTCAGAATAAATAACATAATTTTGATTATCTAAAAAAATCACCATAAAAACCTCTTGATCTTTATTCGCTAATCGACTTGCTAAATAGTGATACGTTAGAGTTGGTGAGGTAAGCGAGTTTTCTTTGGTCATTTTTACTTTTAAATATCGATATGAAAGTTCGACAACCGCTTTTAATTGTGTGTATTTGGCTGTACCTAATCCTTTTTTTTGGCAAAAATCATTATGGCTTGCATTTATTAGATGATAGACTGAACCAAACTCATTTAATAATTTTTGCGATAACTCTAAAACTGGTAAATTACGCGTGCCAGTGCGTAAAAAAAGAGCCAGTAATTCTGCATCACTGAGTGTTTCAACTCCAAATTTCAAAAGCTTTTCACGTGGCATTAATGTAACTGGTTGTGAAGGCATAATTGTTAGGTTCCAATAATTGTAAAATTCAGATTATTAAAGGAAAAATTAGCAAGGTAAAATAATAATGTAAAATATTGGGAGTTATTTCACAACTTATTAAGTAAAATGGAATAGATGGCAAATAAAAAGCGCTATACAGCGCTTTTATAATTTCATTTTAATAGGTGGATTAGTGACAACCACATCCTCCATGACCACCGCCACAGCATCCAGTGCTTTCATCATCTTCGTCTTCATGAGAATGACCGCCACAGCCACAACCACCGTGTCCGTGATCATGTCCATGTTCACCATGAATATGACCATGAGCGATTTCGTCTTCTGTTGCCTCACGGATAGCTAATATTTCAACATTAAATTTTAGATCTTGCCCAGCAAGCATGTGATTGCCATCAACGGTAACGTTATCGCCATCGATAGCGGTAATTTCAACTGGTAAAGAACCTTGATCAGTATCAGCAAAAAAACGCATGCCCACTTCAAGTTCATCAACACCGACAAACACATCACGAGGAACATTTTGTACAAGTGCATCGTTAAAATCGCCATAGGCATTAATTATTTCAACTTCAAATTTATCACCAACTTGATGACCTTCTAGCGCTTTTTCAAGATCTTGTAATAGATTACCAGCACCTTGTAGATATTCCAGTGGTGCAGCAGCGGTTGCTTCGTCAACTAAGACTCCGTCTGTAGTACGCACTTGATACGCCATACTCACTACTGTATTTTTTGCTATTTTCATTTTTTCTCCAACAAACTGTTACCGTGCAAATTGGCATAGATTTTAACGGAAAAAACAGTATATGTATTCTAAATTTTATGTTTTTGTTCAAAACTTACAAAAGAATAATATAAGTAACTAAGATAGTAATTTGATATTAAATATAATTAAAAAGGCGCAAACATTAATGGTTTAGCGCCTTTTTTATATATAATGAGAATTACTTATTTGAGTTCTAACTCATTCATTGCTGCGATGCTGAATCCGCCATCAACGTGAATTACTTCACCGGTAATGCCTGAAGCTAAATCAGAACATAAAAATGCTGCTGAATTGCCGACATCCTCAGTGGTCACTGTGCGACGAATTGGGGTTACTGATTCACAGTGAGATAACATTTTTTTGAAATCTTTAATCCCTGATGCGGCAAGCGTACGAATTGGTCCAGCTGAAATGGCATTCACACGTACCCCTTCTGGTCCCATTGCATTTGCCATATAGCGCACATTGGCTTCGAGTGACGCTTTAGCAAGCCCCATCACATTATAGTTAGGAATTGCACGTTCAGCGCCAAGGTAAGAAAGCGTAACCAATGCAGAGCCTGGATTTAACATTGATCGGCATGCTTTAGCCATGGCTACAAAGCTGTAAGAGCTGATATCGTGAGCAATTGAAAAACCTTCACGAGTCACAGCATTAACATAATCTCCATCTAATTGATCACCTGGGGCGAAAGCGATAGCGTGGACAAAACCGTCGAATTTATCCCATGTTTTTGCCAGTTCAGTAAATAGTTCTGTGATGCTTTCATCATGTACAACATCGCAAGGTAGAACGATTTTTGAACCAAAATCAGCGGCAAACTCCTCAACACGTCCTTTTAATTTATCGTTTTGGTAAGTAAAAGCGAGTTCAGCACCCTCACGATGCATAGATTGTGCAATACCGTAAGCAATAGAACGGTTACTTGCAACACCCGTAACAAGTATACGTTTGCCTGTTAAAAATCCCATAAATTGTTCCTCTAATGTTTTCACTATATAGTCTAGGATGGTGAAGATTATATGTTGATCAAGCCAACTTCGCTACAATAAATTTATGTTTCGCTATTTGTTATTATTTTATCTGGTGTCAGTGCGAGTTGTTTAGACGTTTAATAATTGACTATAATAGTCAACTATTGCTCTATTTTAAGGATGATATTATTTTGGAAAATTTAGTTAATTATAAAATGTTACCCGTTTGGGATGCTAAAAAATTACCACAAGTATTTTGTGAAAAATACCATATCCAAGAGGGAGCATGGGTAAAGTTACACATTATTGCGGGTAGTTTAGATTGTGAGATATTAACTGAGCAAGGCGAGATGAAAAGTCAACACTATTATGATATGTTGCATCAACCACCACTCATATCACCGTTGCAGTGGTACCGTATTACTAAGGTATCGGATGATCTACAGTGCCAGTTTGCGTTTTATTGTCAGCCTGAGGACTATACTCATAAAAAATACCAGATGACTAAAACACATTCTGAAGTGGTGTTGGCTTGCCAATTTATCCCTAAAGGTAAAGTATTAGATCTTGGTTGTGGCTCTGGTCGTAATTCGCTTTATTTGCAATTATTAGGTTTTGACGTCAACGCTGTTGATAAATCGGAACAGAGTATTAATAATTTACAGCAGATTATTCATAATGAGAATCTAAACCATATCAATGCTTCTCTCTATGATATTAACCAAGCCAACTTAAAAGGTGAATATGATTTCATTATCTCAACGGTTGTAATGATGTTTTTACAACCAGATAAAATCCCAGATATTATTCATAATATGCAGGCTATCACCAAACGTGGCGGTTATAATCTTATCGTCTGTGCAATGTCAACGGCTGACTATCCTTGTTCTGTGGGATTTTCATTCACATTTAAAGAACAACAATTACTCAATTATTATCAAGGTTGGGAAATTCTAAAATACAATGAAAATATTGGTCAATTACATAAAACTGATATTTATGGTAATCGTATAAAATTGAGATTTGCAACGCTGTTAGCGAGAAAACGATAAATATTACAGGATAAAATATCCTGTAATATTTCAGTTTGGATGCTTAATCCATACTGAGCTTTTCGCCAACAACAAACCAAGACTGACGAGAATTTAATAAATCTTGTGCTGACATTTGTTTTTTACCCGCTGGTTGGAGCTTTGTCATATTTAATGCGCCTTTGCTTGTTGCGATGCAAATGCCGCTTTTGTCTGCTTGCAAAATTGTGCCAGCAGGCTGTTTTGAATCAATTTCAACGACTTGAGCTTGCCATACCTTAACCGGTTCGCCATTAACGACAAAATAGCTAACCGGCCATGGGTTAAAAGCGCGAACACAACGCTCCAGTTGCTCGGCAGATAAATTCCAATCAAGTTTGGCTTCTTGTTTTGAAAGCTTTTCGGCATAGGTGACTTTTGCTTCATCTTGCTTTTCTGGTTGGATTTTCCCTTCACTGATTAACGCTAATGTATCAAGCAAGCCTTGCGGACCAAGTTTTGCGAGTTTTTCATACAGCGATGCGCTAGTATCGATTGGCTCAATTGGGCAGGTAAGCTTATAAAGCATATCACCTGTATCAAGTCCTGCATCCATCTGCATAATGGTAATACCCGTTTTTTGATCTCCTGCCCAGCAAGCACGCTGAATCGGTGCTGCGCCACGCCAGCGCGGTAGTAATGAACCATGTACATTTAAACAACCTAGCTTAGGCATATCAAGCACAGCTTGTGGCAAAATTAAGCCATAAGCAACGACTATCATAATGTCAGCATTAAGTTCAGCAATGATTTTTTGATTTTCTTCTTTTTTGAGGGTTACCGGTTGATAAACCGGCAGACTATTTTCAATCGCTAATTGTTTAACAGGACTTGCGGTTAATTTATTACCACGACCAGCAGGGCGATCCGGTTGAGTAAAAACCGCTATCACATTATGCTTTGCATCAATAAGCGCTTTTAAATGAGTAGCTGCAAAATCAGGCGTTCCTGCAAAAATGATATTTAATGGTTTAGTTGTATGTGGCATAAGTATTATGTCCATAATCGAAAATTTATAGGGATTATACCTGAAATTTTAGTGAGAATCTTAATCAAAATAAAGTGGTTTTGGGACATGGCAGGGAGTTAGGGTTTTAGACTTTTTGGCCTTTTGGGGGAAATAAATAACAACGGTGACAACGTCTGAAACCTAACTGAGTCCAAATTAGCTGAACCAAAAGCTCTATACCATTAAAAAATACTTATTTATGTGATTGTTTTTTTGTGCTTTTATTTTATTGTTATTTTTAATAAAAAAAACAACAAGTTCAGCCTGTTAAAGCGTTACCTAATCGTTTAACCAGCTAATCTTAATAAATCTATATAAAAATCACCCCAAAAACTAGCCAAACTTTTTTTTTAACATTATAATTTTGACGGTGAAAATTAAGTTATCTTATTTTATAGGCTAACGAACATAAAAAAAGAAAAGTAAAACAATGTGTTAAGTAACATACAGGATGTTATGAAGTATAATTATGGACAACAGACATGGCAAACCTATGTCTTAAATTTATCAAATAATCGAGTTAGACGGTTTTTTATCTTTCCCTCGTTTATATCATCAAAATTATCCACAGAATTATTCGCAAAAATCCCATTGGCATGGGGGTCTTTGTTATCATTGCCGTATTCGCTCAGCTCACAGGCATTAACGGCGCATACTAGCCAAGAGATTCAGGGTAGTGTGCCGTATTTAACGTTTGATGGGGGACAGACTAAGGCAACAAGTACTGACATGTTATTGTCTATTAAGTTGCAGGATGGTCGAGTTATTACGCCGTCGACGAATACATCAAGTGCGACAAATCCGATAAGTTTGCCTTATGTGAGTAGTACTTTGGGTAATATAGATACGTTAATTCCCTCATCAGTGAGTTCAGTGAGTTTTAGTGATTTAATCCATAGGTATCATTATTGGGGGGGATGATGATGGAGATGGTCAGGGAGCTAATGGTGTAATAGCATCAGGGAGTATATCGGTGAATTTTACCGATAAGAGTGGTAATACAGTAAGTCGTAGCGATATATTAAGTAAATGTAGTGCCCCTTATAAGGTGACATTAAGTAATACAGGGGGATATTTACAAACACAGTATGGTTTACCTAATACCAATTATTTTAGTGGTAGTACAGTGACGTATTATATCAATCCGTA
The DNA here is from genome assembly GCF_001690525.1 of Gilliamella sp. App6-5. Taxonomy (GTDB): domain Bacteria; phylum Pseudomonadota; class Gammaproteobacteria; order Enterobacterales; family Orbaceae; genus Gilliamella; species Gilliamella apicola_H. Next base: position 55,058 of record NZ_LZGT01000050.1, read on the forward strand.
TGGCAGTGGTGCCAGTGTTTGTTCTACAAGACCGAATCTTATTCGGGGCACAAGCAATTTCGCAGGCCCCGCTAACATTTGGAGTCCTACAAAGGGGTTCTTGACTCAATCTACAAATTTTTCATCTTACGACCGAAATTTTCCGACGACGGGTGCTGATGGATTGTATTTTGATTTGGATATCGGCGGAATCGATGCAAGTCAGTTGACGTGGTCTCCGGTCACTCGTGGTGGAATAACGGCTACGGTGAGTTGGACAAGGCCGCGTTCGGGTACATTCATAGGGCTACTAGGAGATGCCATACTAGCTGATGAATGGATTAGTGATAAATCCAGTTATGTAACACGGGTAACGTTACATGGACCTAGGGCGAGTAGCTCTCAAATACAGTCAGCTAATCCTAGTCGACTTACAATACCATCTTTGCCACAGACCTTTGAGTTGGTGGGAAGGGATAGTCGTGGTAATGAGGTGAAATATGGATTTGTCTTAAAGCAGTGGTTCGTCACTCGGGGTAATAAACAGGATATTCAGTCTAAGCAAATATCTTGGTGTAGAAGTTTGGGTTATCGTTTGTCACGGGTCAGGGATTTGAGTAACGCAAAGTGTGGTGAGGATAGTCTTTTTCCATGTTCTGGAGGCATAGATGGTGCCACGCCGTCGTCAGGTAGTGGTTGGAATTACCAGCGTCGAATAGGTGCAGGTTTTTTCACGGAGTGGGGACCCTTGGGCAACTACGCTGATGTGGATTTCATCAACTTCACCTACTGGACGAGTGATGTCGCAGGTGGCAAGGGCTTCTCTGTCGACTCGGAAGACGGCTGCGTCGACAGCATCAGCGTCGACTCGGACATGTACAGCTCCTACTACGCTGTTTGCACTACACCTTAGCTTTAATTTCTTAGTCCTTAATTCTGGGGGCGCGGGGTCGATTATGAGGCAAATAGAGGATAATATAGCAAAGAACAGTGCCCCTGAGTAGTTGGGGCGCTGGGCAGGCAAGACCTGCGAGCTTTGCGCTTTAATGACGGAAAGTCAAAAAAGCGCCTCTCCCCCGCCCAATGACGCCGAAAGCGTGGTTGGCGACCCTAATGGATTACGCTGTTGCGGTTTAAATTCGTGGTCACTGTAGTTATTTTGAACTTTCAAACTACAATCGTCCAAAACCACTGCACATAATCCATGTTAACCACCAAATAAAAAAAGGCTTTATTTCCTGCCAAAAACCAGTCAGAAAATCAGTTGATTTTATTAAATTTTTTATTTAACGGTTTTTAACCACCCCTCCTAAATACTAAAATGGAAAAAACACAGGCACTAAAGCAATATCCACCGCCATAACTAAAAATGTTAACGGCACCCCAATTTTAACAAAATCCCCAAAACTATACCCACCCGGTGCAACCACCATGGTTTTAATTGGTGATGATACAGGGGTAATAAATGATGCGGATGTGGCAATGGCAACCGTCATGGCAAATGGGTAGGGCGAATACCCAAATTTTAGTGCTAAATCAATGGCGATTGGTGCAATTAAAATGGCGGTTGCGGTATTGGATATAAATAATCCAATCGTTGAGCATAATAAGAAAATAAAGGTCAGCACCATATAAGGGCCGAAAGAGCGCAGGTGAACTTCAAGCCAAGCAGATATAAGCGAAATTCCGCCCGTTTTATTGAGAGCGAGTGCAAAAGGCATCATACCGATAATTAAAATTAAGGTTGGCCAGTGTATGGATTTATAGGCATTGGTCATATCAATACAGCGTGTTGCGCCCATTAATAAGCAGGCAATTAACGCAGCAACTACATTGGGCACAATGCCTGTCACCATTAGCGTAATCATAATCGCTAGGTTAATTAACGCCATTGGCGCTTGTGAACTTGCCGGTGCGATATCATCAATATCCGATGGATAGTCTAATACCACAAAATCACTGGTTCGCGTTTGTAATTTTTGTATTGAGCCCCAGTCACCACAAACCAATAGTGTATCGCTCATTTGTAAACGTTCTTGGAATAAGTTGTTTGTTTCAACGGGGGCATGATTACGCCAAATGCCAATTACTGTTAGGAAATATTTCCCTCTAAAATTAATTTCATTAAGTGTTTTTCCACATAGTGTAGATTCGGGCAGTAGGGCGACTTCGGTCATACCGACTTGTTTTACTTGTTCTGAAAAATACTCACCGCGTAAAACTTTGGGTTCAAGGTTATTGGTGGTTAAAAAAGTGCGATAATCTGCTTCGGAGTGCGACATATCCAGTAGTAAAATATCATTTTCACGAAACTCAGTTGAACCATTAACGGGAATTAATACTTTGTGAAATTTGCGCCAACGTTCAATACCAATAACATTTACGCCATGTTCACTTCGCAAATGCAAGCCATCAATTGTGCGTCCAACAAAAGGCGATCCCGCTAATATTTGTGCACGGTGGGCACGGCCAATTAATTTATAGTCACGGATTAAATCGGTGATTTTTCGTCTTTGCGGTTGGGTATTGGTTGGGGTGACTTGTTCAGCTGTGAGTAACCAATTGCGTGTTAACACACAATAAATGACCCCAACAACTAAAACCCCTAAACCAATTGGTGTAATTGAAAAAAAACCAAACTCATTTAACTTAAAACGATTGAGTTCACTGTTAACAACAAGGTTTGGTGCGGTTGCAACTAAAGTCATCATGCCACTAATTAAAGCGGCAATACAAAGTGGCATCATTAATTTTTTAACGTGAATACCTGTGTGATTCGCAATACTAATGGCAACAGGGATGAAAATGGCAACTACTCCTGTTGAACTCATCACTGAGCCGAGTAATGCAGCGCCTAACATGATATAGATAATAATACAAATATCGTTTTTGCCTGCTATTTTAAGGATATATTCGCTCATTTTGTACGAGATACCGGTTCTAACTAAGCTTTCCCCAATAATAAATAATAAAGCAATTAAGATGATATTGGGATCACTAAAGCCAGCTAATGCCTCCGATGGTGTTAACACGCCACTAATGGTGATAGCTGTAATGGTGAGTAAGGCAATAATGTCCATTCTCAACTTACTAAATGAGAATAGTAAAATGGTAATAAATAACAATAAACAGACGATAATAAAAGGAAAATGTTGGCTTAAATAATCAGGCAAAAAAGCAGTAATCGACGACATTAAACTATGTCCAGATGACGATTGTTCCACGGGATATGACTCTATTATTTCAATAAGATTTTCGACATAATAACTTGATTTATTACAATAGGGAATATGTTTCCTTAAACTTTGTTGTGCAACATCATAACAATGGTTCTGTTTTTAGCATTTATTGCTGTTTATGTTAAATTCTATTCGCGTTATTAAAATGTGGGTGTAATTTATACAAATGGGCGAATATATTCAAAGAACCTTTTAGGGGATTATATGTCATCAAAAAAAACAGTTGCACAAATTATTGTTGATATTTTAGCTGAGGCTGGGGTTAAACATTGTTATGGTATTGTGGGAGATACGTTAAATCAGATATCTTCAGTTATTAAAAAAAGTGATATTGAGTGGGTTCATGTTCGTCATGAAGAAGTGGGGGCTTTTGCAGCAGGGGCTGAAGCTTATTTAACACACCAAATTACGGCTTGTGCTGGATCTTGTGGGCCAGGCAGTTTACATTTTATTAATGGTATTTATGAAGCACAACGTAATCGTGTTCCTGTTATTTTGTTAGCAAGTCAGCTCGGTACTGCACAACAAGGCACTGACTTTCCACAAGATGTTGATTTTGAAACGCTATATAAAAATTGTTCTGTGTTTTGTCGGCAAATCAATGATCCAACTCAGGTAAGACAAATTACGACTGCTGCCATTCAAGCCGCAATTAATCAACGAGGTGTTGCTGTTTTAGTCATACCCTATAATATCAGTTTAGAGAAAGTTGAAGATAATAGTGGTCATAAAATTTATCATCCGCATCCTGTTATTCGCCCATCAGATAAAGAACTTGCCGAAATCGCCAGCCTCTTAAATGAAAGTCATAAAGTAACTATTTTTGCCGGCCAAGGTGTTTGTGAAGCTCATGATGAACTTATTGCTTTAGCAAATAAATTAAAATCCCCGATTGTACATACCTCGAGAGCAAAGGATTTTGTTGAATATGATAATCCTTATAATGTTGGTATGACGGGGATTTTTGGCATGGAGTCAGGAACAACTGCAATAAAAGAGTGTGATGTGCTTTTAATGTTAGGTGCTGATTTTGCATGGTCACAATTTTATCCTAATAACGCCAAGATTATTCAAGTTGATATTGATGCAACTCACCTTGGTCGACGACACCCTGTAGAGCTAGGCGTGGTTGGTAGTAGCAAGCCGACTATAGCGGCACTACTATCGTTAGTCGATGATAAGCAAGATGCTACTTTTTTAGAGATGTGCCAAAATTTATATACTAAATCAATGTGTAAATTGAATAAAAAAACTGTTTCTTCTCGCTCGACTATTCATCCCCAATATTTAACTGAACTTGTTGACCAATATGCAACAGAAGATGCCGTGCTCTGTGCCGATGTTGGTTCAGCTATGGTTTGGGCGTGTAGGCACTTTAATACTAATGGAAAAAGGCGCACAGTAATTAGTTTAAAACATGGCACTATGGCAAATGCAATGCCACAAGCGTTAGGCGTGCAAAAGGCCTTCCCTAATCGTCAAGTTATTACTTTATCGGGTGATGGTGGTATAAGTATGTTATTGGGGGATTTATTAACGACAATTCAAGAAAAGTTGCCAATCAAAGTTATTGTACTGAATAATGGTTCGCTTAACTTTGTTGAATTAGAGCAAAAAGTCGAGGGTTTGGTGGATCACTATACCGATTTACAAAATCCTAATTTTGCAAAAGTTGCAGAAGCTATGGGCATGTTTTCTATAAGCGTTGATGATTCACAGATGCTTGAAGCGGCAATGCAATCTTTTTTAGCGCATTCTGGCCCTGCGTTATTAGATGTTAAAACCAGTGCGAACGAGCTTGTGATGCCGCCTGAAATCCATGCCTCGCAAGTGATGGGAATGGCGCTTTATGGTATCAAAGCGTCATTAAATGGAAAGATTGGTGATGTAGTAAATTTATTGGTGGATAATTTTATAAAAAAATAACCCAGCCCAGAGTCTGCATTGATCACTCAAAAGAATTGATCAATATTTTTTGAAAAGGAAGGGGTTTTATATCGGTTTTAAAGTCTTCTGCCGCCTATGCGGCAGAAGAACATAATTAGAAGCTAACAGCGCCTTCTTCTGCGGAAGTTAGATTTTCACGAATAACGGTGAACAGTTCGCGACCATAGCCAAGATGTGACTCGGTCAAATCGAAAGGATAAGGTTGACGTTTAGCCAGTTCTGCTTCGTCGACTAATAATGTTATTTCGCCTGTTTGACCATTAACTCGAATCATATCACCTTCTTGGACTTTACTTAATAAGCCACCATCATAAGCTTCAGGGGTAACATGAATGGCTGCTGGGACTTTACCAGATGCTCCCGATAATCGACCGTCAGTTAACAAAGCAACTTTATAGCCTTTATCTTGTAGTACACCTAGTGGCGTTATAAGTTTATGTAACTCTGGCATGCCGATTGCTTTTGGCCCTTGATAACGCACAACCACCACACAGTCTTTATCTAATTTACCTGCTTTATATTCAGCATCTAAATCATATTGGCTATTAAAGATGACGGCTGGCGCTTGGATAATTTGATGTTCTGGTGCTACCGCAGAGGTTTTCATAATGGCACGGCCAAGGTTGCCTGACATCACTTTTAATCCACCATGTGAATTAAACGGTTTTTTGATTGAGGCAATGACACTTTCATCTAATGATTTTGTTGGGCCTTCGCGGAAAATGAGTTTGCCATTTTCTAAAATTGGCTCTTGCGTATAACGGCTCAGTCCACGTCCAACTACAGTTTCAACATCTTCATGCAATAAACCACCAGCTAATAATTCTCGAACCAATAAAGCTGTGCCACCAGCGGCTTGGAAGTAGTTAATATCAGCAGGACCATTTGGATAGATTCGACAAAGTAAAGGTACAACGGTTGATAAGTCTGAAATATCATCCCAATTGATAATAATACCTGCTGCTTTCGCCATGGCAACGATATGCATGGTTAAATTAGTTGAACCGCCTGTTGCAAGTAGTGCAACTAAACCATTGACAATCACTTTTTCGTCGACCATTTTACCAACAGGCATATAATTTCCTGATTGTTTGGTGAGGCGAGTAATCTGTTTAGCGGCGGCATTAGTTAATTCAAAACGTAATGCGGTTTCAGGATGAACAAAAGCCGCACCAGGCAAATGTAATCCCATTAATTCAATCACCATCTGATTGCTATTGGCTGTACCATAAAAAGTACAAGTCCCGCTGGTGTGGTAAGAGGCTGATTCAGACTCAAGTAAATCCTCACGCGAAGCTTTACCTTCTGAGAAAAGTTGACGGATACGCACTTTTTCTTTATTGGATAATCCCGATGGCATCGGGCCTGCTGGCACAAAAATAGCCGGTAAGTGACCAAATGTTAATGCACCAACAAATAAACCAGGCACGATTTTATCGCATATGCCAAGATATAGCGCACCATCAAACATATTATGTGAAAGCCCAACGGCAACCGACATCGCAATTACATCGCGGCTCATTAATGACAGTTCCATTCCCGGTTCGCCTTGTGTTACACCATCGCACATAGCTGGCACACCACCTGCCATTTGCCCAACGGCTCCCACTTTGTGCAATACTTTGCGAATTTGTTCTGGATAAAATTCGTAAGGCTTGTGCGCTGAAAGCATATCGTTGTAAGAACTAATAATACCAATGTTACTTTTTAAGATATTTTTTAGATCCTTTTTATCATCAATACAACAAGCAGCAAAACCATGCGCTAAATTGCTACATGGCAAACTAGATCGCGTTACTAGTTTACTCATAGCATGTTCTATTTTTTGTAAATAAGCAGCACGAGAAGCCTTAGAACGCTCAATAATACGTTGGGTTACAGCTTGGACAGTCGGATTCACATTAACCTCTTTTTATTTCGCTTATATTTTTATTTTTATATTTTTTTACAATGACATATTGCGCGTATGACTTGTTCAGTATCGTGCACAACCTCGTTTAATGATTGTTCAATGTTGATGTTGTAAACATCTTTCTCATCGGCGGTTGGTTCTTCAAGCGTATCAAATTGCGATTGAAGCATACCGGTTTTTTGGAAGTGACCTTTGCGTTTCGCCAGACGTTCAGCAATGACATCATAGCTGCCTTTTAAATAAATAAAATGTATGTTTTCGTTTTCACCACGAATAATATCTCGATATTTTCGCTTTAATGCCGAACAGATAATAATTGAAACATCATTGACATTACTCATTGCAAATGCAGCATTACTGATTAAATTAAGCCAAGGCATTCGGTCTTCATCATTTAATGGTGTACCGCTACGCATTTTTAGAATATTGGTCTTTGGGTGTAAAAAATCGCCATCTAAAAAAGCAGCCTCTAGGTTGTACGCCACTTGTTTGGCAACCGCTGATTTACCGCAACCCGATACACCCATTAATACAAAAACGTGTTTACTTTTTTTAGTCATTATTGATCCTTTGTATTCCTTTGCTTGTTACGGGTAACATTTTTACACGTTCATCTTTTTTTGCAATCTAAAAAAGTATCTTTTGTGATCTGGATCAGATTTTATTTAATTCTTAAATAGATAGTGTGTTATCAATTATGTTTAGGAATTATTTGATTCACAGAAAGCGATATGGCGCTGATATGATAAAGAAAAATAACCGTCACCGATTTGGCTAAACGAATTAGGGGCATTTGTTCAACGATTTATAATGTGCGAAAGAAAGCCAGATCGAAGTTCTTTATCCCTGTAGTTGGTGAAATAAAATTTATAAAATAATGTATTATGGCATTAAACGTTTGGTTAAGTTGAAAAATCGATTGAAGCTAAATTAAAATGGCAAGCTAAATATTCACTTTTAGACGCTATTTTTGTAAAAAATATTCAGGATTCTATACCGTTTCGAGATGAATTTAGACTTCTTTGTATCTCATTTAGTTGCGATACTTGCCATAAGCTATATTTATTTTTCTTGTAAATAAATTGTGTCTCTTAATTTTTACCCCAAATTTTATATTTTTATTTAAAAGGGTTAATGCGTCATATTAACACGACAAATTACCTTTTAAATCTATTACTTAATTGAGTAACTCATTCTATTAATGGCATAAAAAAAACCTTGACTGTTCAAAAAAAATACGTATTTTAATGGTATAGATTACCTTATGATTTATTTTATATAACCAAAATTATAAATATAAAACAAGGGAAAGGACTAAGCTATGGGAATAATAGATCAATTAGCCAGTCATCTTGATTCGCTTGCCAGAACCACCCCAATGAATCGTTATTCGTTTTCGATAGATGGACTTGAGATGACAACAGAAATTTCGGTCTTATCACTCGAAGGCAAAGAACAGTTAAATCAGCCTTGGCAATATTGCATTGATTTTACCAGCACAAATCGTCAGATATCCATCGATTCAGTACTCAGCCAAACCGCATCACTGACTTTTCATCCCAACCCCTTACCACTTACACTCACCCAAATAAGCTCACTGGATATTGAAGATAAACCCCGCACACTCTATGGGGTGATTACTGAATTTAGTTTTGTCTCAATGAGTGAAGACCAAGCTCACTATCGGGTGGTGTTTGAATCTAAAGTGGCATTGCTAGCTAACCATCATCAAAGTGCTATTTTTCAAAATAGAAGCGTCGTTGAAGTCGTTGAAGAGGTGTTGCGTAATCACGGTTTTATCGGGATTGATTTTCGAATGGAGTTAAATGAAACTTACCCTGCTCGTGAGTTCATTACCCAGTGGCAAGAAAGTGATTTAACCTTTATTCAGCGATTATTAGCTGATGTCGGTATCTGGTTTTATTTTGAAACGCATCCAAAACATCGCTGTGATGTCATGGTCATGAGTGATTATGAACAAGGATTAAAAAAGGCGGGTAATATTGCAATTAAGCAGCCCAGTGGTTTAAATGATAGTCGCCGTCATAGCGTATGGGATTTGCAATTTAGCAGCAAAACCAAACCCAATCAGGTGCGTATTAATGATTACAACTACCGCACGGCAAATAACAACCTTCACATCACCGATAATAGTCAACAAAAAGATATCACAACCCGTGGCGATGACTATCGTTATGAAGAGCATCATAAAACAGAGGGAGATATTCAAACTGTTGAAAGTGGCAAATGGTATGCCCACATCCGCCATCAACAACATATTACCGAACAATTAACTATTTATGGCAAATGTAATGATTACCAGTTAGCGCCAGGGCAACTTCTTATTATTGATGGCTGCCCAATTAACGATATCAAAGACGGCATTATGATTGTTGCAACCCATAGTCATGGTGACCGAACCGAATCATACCAAACCCACTTTACCGCTATACCGTTTAATGTACTTAAACCTTATCGTCCTGCGCCATTACCGTGGCCACAAGTGAGCGGTACATTACCAGCAAGAGTGACCAGTCCTAATCACGATACCTATGGCTATATTGACCCTCAGGGGCGCTATCGTATTAAGTTTAACTTTGATTTAAAAAACTGGAAAAAAGGCGAAGAAAGTTTATGGGTTAGGCTTGCCAAGCCTTATTCAGGGAATACCTATGGTTTTCATTTTCCCCTTATTGAGGGTACCGAAGTTGCCGTTGCTTTTACGAATGGCAATCCTGACCGCCCCTATATTGCCCATGCAATGCATGAC
>NZ_LZGT01000051.1 GCF_001690525.1 Gilliamella sp. App6-5
GCTCTATTTTTTCTGGTGTCGCTGGAGTTGGTTTTTTTAGCATAGAAGAACTTCTCTTATAATGGACTCCTCTCTATTAGATCAAAGAACTCGCCAAAAAGCGAGTTCTTTGTCATCAATCTGAGATCAACTTAATGTTGATCTTTTTTTTGGCGACTTAACATTCAGACAATAGCCAATTTAGTTAAATATGCTATACTTTCAAAATTCACATTAGGTATTTGGAGAATCGCAAGAAATGATGGAAACAATCCGGACAGCAGCAAATAATATTGTTGTTAAGATTATTTTTGCAATAATTATTTTATGTTTTATTTTCACTGGCGTCGGATTTTTAGGCTTTGGAGGCGGTAATAGTGCTCGCGAGCAGCAGCAATATATCGCAAAAGTTGATGGTGATGGTATAAGTCGAGCTGAATTTGAAGCTCAAGCTAGAGCAGTAACAGCGAATGCTGGAGGAGATAGTTCTTTTATTAAACAGCTGCGTCGTAATGTGTTATCTTATCAGATTGATAATTATTTAGCTTATAAATTTTCACAAAATATTAATCTGGCTATCAGTAATGATCAGATTAAAAAATTTATCGTAAAACAGAAAGATTTTTTTAAAAATGGTAAATTTGATAATCAGACATATTTAAATCTTTTAGCTGTAAATAATTTTACTCCAAATAGTTATGCTGAAATTATAAGAACTGTATTACAGCAACAACAAGCAATTAATGCGCTAACAAATAGTAGTTTTGTTTTGCCAATTGATTCTGAAATATCTTTACTCAAAAATCAAACTAGAAGCGTATACGCAACCTCGGTTGATACTTCTGTAAGCGATATTGATGAGGCAAATATTACCTTAGAAGACGAACAAAAATATTACAGTGAACATTTAAAAGAATTTTTTAAAAATGAGCGTGTAAAAGTTAAATATATTGTAACTTCTCAAGAAATTGCAGCAAAAACAATTCATGTTACTGAAGATGAAGTGAGAAATGAGTATAATAAAAATATCAAAACTTATTCATATCCAGCTAAGAAAGCTTATAGTGTAATTTTTACTACTGATAAAGAACAAGCTAAGAATATTGTTAAAAATCTTTCGTCTGGGGCTAATTTTGAAAATATCGCTAAAACAATTAACCAAAATAATGATATTTCACCATATGGAAAAAATGGTTCATTAGGTTGGTTTGCTGATGATGATTCTTTACCTCAAGTATTTAAAGATGCCAAGTTGAAAAAAATTGGGAAAGTTTCAACACCAATCGCTGTTGATGGTGGTTATGCAATAGTGAAATTAGACGGTGTACAACCAGCAAAGGTTATGGATTTTGATTATGCGAAGTACCAAATTGATTCAAAACTTAATAAACAAAAAATACAACAGTTTTTAGAAAGTGAAGAAAATAAAATTAAAGCTGCATTGAAAGATTCTCCAAAGACTATTGAAGAGCTTGCTAACAATGTTGGGCTCGAAGTAAAAAACTCTGATTGGGTAACTTTCAATGATAAATTTTCAATCGCTGTTCATCCTGAAATTAGAGATGTAATTTTTAGTGAAGAAATGATAGCTGATGGTAAAGCAACAGACAAAATTTCTGATTTAATACCAGTAGATAGAAATTATGGACGGTTTGATTTCGTTGTACAAACTGTGGATTATCGCCCTGAAGGTATAGCTCCATTTGACGAAGTTAAAGATGAAATTCATAAAAAACTCTTTAACGAAATGGCTCAAAACCAATTTAAATCGAGTGTTGATAATATACTAAACCAATTAAATGAAACTGGCAGTGCTAACAATGTGAAGTTTGCTAAAAAATATACGTTGAATCGAAATTCAACAGACTTTGATCAAAAAGTTGTTAATATGGTTTTTAATTTAAAGCCTTCAGCATCAGGAAAAACGGTTTATGGTGCGGAACTTTTAAATGATAAAAAGGCTTATATTGTTGCACTAACTAAGGTAGATACACCAAAAGAATATAAAGATATTTCTTCTGAGTTGTTACCTCTATTCATTAATAATACACATTCTTATCTTGCTGCAGATATACGTTCTAAGGCCAAAATAGAAATTATGCCTGATTCGAATTTGTGATTTAACTCCCAAAATAGTAGCAATAAAAGAAAAAAAGAAAAGCCACCTAGGTGGCTTTTCTCATTTTTATAATTCATGAAATTTTTTTATTTGATTAAGTGAGATAGTGATAAAGCAAATTTACTTGCGTAACTATTTTTAGAGGTTAATCAAATGAAAGTATTTTTACTATTAGGTATTTTGTTATCAAGTTTTGTTGTTCCAAATACAAGTTTTGCCGACTCGGTTCCTGCAACGGCTGCACCAGTTAAACAGGAACAAAAACAAGTTGTCCAAGTCAATATTAATACTGCAACGGCAGAAGAACTATCAAAAGTATTGACGGGGATTGGAGTGAGTAAAGCAAAAAGAATTATTGAGTATCGAGAAAAATTTGGACCTTTTGTTTCAGTTGAGCAATTAAAAGATGTTTCAGGTATTGGACAGGCAATACTGGACAAAAATGCTGGCAAAATTACATTATAATTTATTATTTCCACCAATTAATATTGGTGGAAATAATATCATTCTAATTATCAATAGGATCTACATCAATACTCCATCTTACTTTTGACGTTTCACTCCATTTAGCGATTATGATTAATAATTTATCCAATATTCGTTGTAACTGTTGCCTATTTGTATGTTGAAGAAGTAATTGCCAACGATGATAACCCGCTTTCTTTGGTTGATTAGCCGGCATTGGTCCAAGTTGCCATAAAGTATGATCACAATGAACTTTTAGCCAATCATGAATATGCTGTAAAAATGCTGGAGCATTATGATTATTGCGATCTGCGGCACGGATTAATGCTTGGTAACTAAATGGTGGTAATTGTGTCTGTTGCCGTTCTTGTAGTGTCATTTTAGCAAATTTGGGGTAGCCTTCTGTAAGTAAAATGTTGAGTAAAGGGTGATCTGGATGATACGTTTGTAGAATAACTTGGCCTGCTTTTGCTTCACGGCCGGCTCTACCTGATACTTGAGTATAAATTTGGGCAAATCGCTCAGTTGCTCGAAAATCACTTGAAAATAGAGCACCATCAACATCGACAATTCCAACTAAAGTTACATCAGGAAAATGATGCCCCTTAGCTAAAATTTGTGTGCCAACTAAAATGTGAGCCCCACCTTGTTCGATACTTTGTAGATAGTTATCTAATGCACTTTTTTTACTCACTGTATCACGATCGATACGACTAATCTTAATTTTAGGAAAAAGAATCTCAAGCTGTTGTTCAAGTTGCTCAGTCCCAAATCCAATCGGTATTAGATGAGTGGAGCCACATTTTGGGCATTGTTTTGGAATTGTTCTAGGTGTATCACAATAGTGGCAAATCAATTTTTGTTGTTTGTGGTGAAGTGTATAAGGCCTATCACAACGAGGACATTCAGCAATCCAACCACAATCATGGCATATTAATAGTGGTGAAAACCCTCGGCGATTTAAAAATAACATGACCTGATTATTATTAGCTAAATGTTTTTTTATTTGCTCTATTAGTGGTTGAGATAGACCAGCCGCAAGTACTAACCCTCGCAAATCCAAAATCGATTGTTTGGCCAGTGTTGCATTACCGGCTCTTTCGGTTAACTGTAATAAATGGTACTTGTGGTTTTGTGCATTATTGAGTGTTTCAAGCGATGGTGTTGCAGATCCTAAAATAACCGGAATATTGTTAAATTTAGCTCGAATAATCGCTAAATCTCGTGCATTATACCGCCACCCTTCTTGTTGTTTATAAGAACTATCATGCTCTTCATCAATAATAATTACCCCCAAGTCTTTAAATGGGGTAAAGAGCGACGATCGTGTACCTACAACAATTGCGTTTTCTCCTTTTTTACTTCTTAACCAAACAGTGAATCTTTGTTTATCGGTTAATCCTGAGTGTAAGATATCAATTGGTGCATTAAAACGCTGTTCAAAACGTTTAATTGTTTGTGGTGTTAATCCAATTTCAGGAACGAGTACTAATGCTTGCTTACCAGCAGCTAAAATATTAGACAGTACATTTAAATAAACTTCTGTTTTGCCTGAGCCTGTGACACCTTCCAGTAAAAACACTTCAAATTGGTGATTTTGTTTATTGATTGTTTCTATAGCATATGACTGTTCTTTATTTAATTGAATTGGACTAGTGTTAGTCGAAAAGTTTGTTTGCCATTGAATATCATCTGGCTGGTAGCTGACTTGTTCTATAAGCTGTTTTTTCTGTAATTCGTGATAGACGGCGTTACTTACGTTAGTGTCAGAAATAGTATTATTTCTAAATGATGATAGTAATAATTTCTGTTTTGGGGTTCGTGATAGCGATTTCAAATCAATCTGCTTCCCCAATTTTGTTAATTGCCATTGTTTGGTTTCGCCTTTGACTGCCAGATGCCCTTGCCTGAGTAAAATAGGCATAGCATGGAATAGAACCTCACCAATTGGATAATGGTAATAACCAGCAGCCCAGTTTAATAACTGCCAAATAGATGGCGTAAAAACAGGCTCCGTATCAATAATTGTAGTAACAGTTTTTAAATTTTTAATATCAAATTCAGTTTTTTTATCAATACTAACAATAATCCCTATTGCGTTTGCGTTACGTTTGCCAAAAGGAACCCTAACCCGCATTCCGATTTTGGCAGGCTTTGTTAGGTGATAGTCAAATAGTTGGTAAAGTGGAACAGGTAAGGCTATATGAGCGATAAGCATTAAAAAATCACAAATATTATAATTAATATAAAACTATATTGTACGCAGTTTTTACTTAACCCGCAAAAACTATGAGAAGCAATTTATTATTACTAGAATATTTTGTTTACTTATCGGTATCTATGTCTTCATAGGATAAAATCGAAAAGTGGTAACTATTGGTAAAATTTGCTATCTTGGATATAGTTGATGATTTATAAATTATTGAGGATTTAAGGATGCACAAATCATTTTCTCATATTAATCAGCGCGGTGATGCTCATATGGTTGATGTTTCAGATAAACAGATAACAACGCGAGAAGCAAGCGCTGAGTCATTGGTTTTAATGAATTCTGATACACTGAATATGATTATTGAAGGTAAACATCATAAAGGCGATGTTTTTGCAACGGCAAGAATTGCAGGAATTCAAGCAGCTAAGAAAACTTGGGAGCTTATTCCTCTTTGTCATCCTCTGTGTTTAAGTAAAATTGAAATTAACATAGAAGCAGATAGAATAAAAAATTGTATTCGAATACAATCATTTTGTCGATTAAATGGGCAAACTGGTGTTGAAATGGAAGCAATGGTTGCCGCATCGGTTGCCGCCTTAACTATCTATGATATGTGCAAGGCAGTGCAAAAAAATATGGTAATTACTCAAGTAAGATTATTAACCAAGAGTGGTGGCAAGTCAGGCGATTTTATCGCCCAAAAAGTTTAATAGAGATAAGATGAATAAAGTTATTTTTTTTGCTCAAATTAGAGAATTAGTCGGAACTGATTGTATTATGTTAGATGCTAATCAACTTTCAGTGTCTCACCTTATCGATCAGTTAAGTGAACGTGGGGAGAAATGGTTATTAGCATTTAAGGAAAATACTGTTTTATGTGCGGTGAATCAAACATTGGTTGATCTTAATTATATTGTTCAAGACGGTGATGAAATTGCATTCTTTCCGCCTGTAACAGGCGGGTAACGTTATGGATCTTATCAAAGTTAGTAAAGAGCCTATCAATGTTAATAAGTTAAACGATTGGCTTTCACAATTACCGCAAGATGGTGCTGTTGTCTCTTTTATGGGTAAAGTTCGTCGTAATGAATCACAAACGATAAGTCTCTTTTTAGAACATTATGCCGGAATGACTGAAAAAGTATTGGCGAATATTATCGCTCAAGCTAGAGAGCGGTGGCAATTAAGCCGAATTGCAATAATCCACCGAGTGGGCGAAATTGATGCAAATGAACAAATTGTTTTTGTGGGAGTAAGTAGTGCACATCGCTCAGATGCGTTTGCTGCCACAGAGTTTATTATGGATATTTTAAAAAACGAAGCTCCTTTTTGGAAGAAAGAGCGAACGCCTCAAGGAGAAAGTTGGATTGAGGCAAAAAAAACAGATATAAAGGCATTGAAAAAATGGTATTAGTGGTTATTTAGGTTATAATAGTACAAAGTTATATCATTCTTTTTATTGAGAGGTAATTAATGAACAATTATTCACCTAATGGTTCAATTATTGAACAAACAGGTAGTCGCATTCAAACATATATGAGCCATGTTTATGGTTGGATGACAGTCGGATTATTATTAACAGCTTTGGTAGCTTGGTTTGCATCTAATAATCTTGAGCTTTTGAACATATTATATAAAGGTATGTGGGTGTTGCTTATTGCTGAACTTGGTTTAGTCTTTGTGATCTCGGGCTTGATTAATCGCCTGTCTGGATCGGTTGCGACCACATTATTTATGCTTTATTCAGTTTTAAATGGTTGTACGTTCTCGATTTACTTTATTGTTTATACTTCATCTTCAATAGCAAGCGTATTTTTTATTACAGCTGGTATGTTTGCTGCTTTGGCTTTTTACGGCTATACAACTAAACGAGATCTATCTGGTTTTGGACGTTTCTTGTTTATGGGATTAATTGGTATCGTTATTGCTTCAATAGTTAATATCTTTATGCATAGCGAGCCATTAATGTGGGCTATTACTTATATTGGTGTATTTGTTTTTGCAGGATTAACTGCTTATGATACGCAAAAACTTAAAGCATTAGGTGATCAATTATCACAAGATGACCCTAATATGTTTAGACGGTTTGTTATTTTAGGTGCACTAACCCTTTACCTTGATTTCATTAACTTATTCGTTATGTTATTAAGAATCTTTGCAGATCGTCGATAATTTTATTTAATTCAAATAAAAGGGCTCTAAGTTGAGCCCTTTTTGTTAAGATTCTATTAGTAATTTATTTCTTAGTGCTAGTTTGTTAAAAAATTCAGGAAAGCACTAGGTTTAAGTATAAAATGCTGTAATATGCGTATAATGTATATTGAATTACTTAATAGCAAATACTATGAAAAAATTGTACCTCTTTGTTCTAATTAATATCCTTATCTCATCAATAATAGCTATTCGATTCTTCTTTGTTCCAGGTGCATCGTTTAATTTGGTTGGGATAGCATTTTCAGTATTTGCTGTCTTGGGGCATTTTTTTTCCGCCTACTTATTGCTTTTAATTGTTTGCACTCTTTTGCTTTGGTTTAAACCATTTATTCGTAATATTATTCTTGCTCTATTATTCAGCTTTTTTCAAATTGGATTATATGTTGATACTATTGTTTTTCAGCAATACCGATTTCATATAAATCAGTCTGTTTTATCAATGGTTTTTTCTGGGCAAGTTGTTGATTTCTCTGTATTGACTTACTTTTTAATGTTTGTGCTTATTGCTGTTTCGTTTTGCGCTGAGTGTTTTATTCTTTACATAGTCAACAATAAATTGATTTTGCTGCATAAAAAATCGAGAATTGTTTTGCTATCAACAGTCTTTCTTTTTAGCTCATTTTTAATTAGTCATGTTGTGCACATGATTGCTTTTTATTATGCCTATTCACCTATTATGGTAGTGAAGGAATATATTCCACTTTATCGGCCATTTACGTCGAAAAAAATCATGAGTTTTTTTGATGAAAAAGGTCAACGAAAAGTTGTGTATAGCAAGGATAATAGCAATGCTAGCGTTGATTATCCGAAAAATCCATTAGTGATTAACCCTCAAAATAATAAACTTAAAAATATTATGTTTATTGTATTAGATTCTTGGCGATATGATACCTTTAGTGAAGATATTTCTCCTAATACATTTCATTTTGTTAAGCAAAATAATGGTGTGATTTTTAATAACCATCACTCAACAGGTAATGCGACGCGTACTGGTATTTTTGGGTTGTTTTATGGTATTCCTGGTACATATTGGGATTCATTTTTACGTAATAGTATTCCTTCACTATTTATCACAACTTTACAGAAAGAAAACTATAATATTGGTATTTTTACTTCAGCTAAAGTTACCGCTCCGGAATTTGATCGAACAGCATTTGTCACTATCAAAAATTTGAGAATCAGTAGTAATGATGGTTCGGCTGCTAGTCGAGATAAGCAAATCACTGATGATTGGCTCGCATGGTATAAACGACGAGATACTTCTAGACCGACATTTTCCTTTTTATTTTATGATGCGCCTCATGCTTATGACTTTCCTGCCGATTTTCCAGTGAAATTTAAACCTATTGGGGATCTTAATTATATGACGTTGAATAATGACACAGATCCTTTGCCAATTTTTAATCGTTATAAACAAAGTGTTTATTATGATGATTCTCTATTACAAAATGTCTATGATGAACTTGCTAAATCAAATTCGTTAGATGATACAATTTTGATTATCACTGGTGATCATGCCCAAGAGATGAATGATAATAAACTAGGCTTTTGGGGGCATAATGGTAATTATACTGATGCGCAAACAAAGGTCCCTTTTATTCTTATTGGGACAAGAGAGTTAGAAAATCTAAAAAATAATAGTATAAAAATGACTAACCATGAAGATGTCATTCCTACTTTAATGAAACATTATTTATATGTGAAAAATGATATAAGCGATTATTCGACGGGTTATGACTTATTTAATCCGATAACTAATCGTAATTGGCTTTTGATGTCAAATTATAGCTCGTATGCGGTTAGAACATCTGAAAATATTTATTTTGTAAATCGATTAGGAATTAGTCATTATATGGATTTGCATAATCGTGAAACTGATAAAACACCGAATTATCAATCTATTCAAGAAGCGATGAACCATATGCGTTATTTTTTTCAACCAGGGAAAAATAGTTTAAAAGATAAAGAAGATTAGTTAAAATTGGTGAGAAAAACGGGAAATTATTATCTACCACACGAGGTGGTAGATAATAATCTGGGTATTAACGTACATCGGCACAATTTAGGCAATAAATATAGCGATTTTGAGGGTCGTTAAATTTATTCCATAAGGAAACATGCTGTTGAAGCTCTTTTGCTTCTGGAAGTTGTTCAAAAAATATCTCTGCAGTTGATTTAGGTAACATAGCTATCATATCTGAATAAAATGCATTAAACCAATTTCCTTGTGGTTTTTGCCAGTCAATTTCATAATCAGTTAAATTAGCTAATGTTGCAGCCGTTTCAACGGCATCATCAAAATCACCTAATTTATCAACAAGTCCAATTTTGCTGGCTTCTGAACCTAACCAAACTTGGCCTTGTCCAATTTTATCAACTTGTTCGGTTGTCATATTTCGTGCTTTTGCTACTAAAGAAATAAATGTTTGATAGCCATTATCAATGTTCATTTGAATTAATTGATTCATTTCGAGTGGTAGATCTTTAGTCGCTGTATTACTTGCTAATGGTGAGGTCGTTACGCCATCGCTATAAACACCAATATGAGATAAAGAGTTCTCGAATGTTGGAATAATACCAAAGATACCGATAGAGCCAGTAATTGTATTTGGGCTTGCAACTATGTAATCAGATGCAGTTGATATCCAATATCCACCCGATGCAGCCATTCCCCCCATAGAGATAACAATGGGAATTTGATAACCACGTAAGGCTTCTAGTTCACTACGAATTGCTTCTGATGCATCTACACTCCCCCCAGGGCTATTTACTCGTAAAACTATTGCTTGTATGTTATGTTTATTTAAGTTTTTACGGATCTTTCTTAGCTGTTCAACAATATCTTGACTACCAGCGATATTACTACTATTTTCACCATCGGTAATCGTGCCATTGACAAATACAACTGCAATCAATGGTTTGTTGCCCTTGTTATCACCACCTAAATTTTTATCTTTTGATTTAAGTTGATAATCATAAATGCTGATTTGATGTTGATGAGTCAGCTCAGATTCAAATTGGTAATTAGATGCAATGACATCGACTAACCCATTAGATATAGCATATTGAGCCATATTGCCATTAGTCGCTTTTAAATTTGCCAACATAGTATCTGGCGTTGGAACTAATTGTGTATCGGCTTTTTTTCGTTGTGATGAAATGTCATTAAGATAGTTGTTCCACATAAGTGTTAACCAACGTGTTGTATTGCTTTTTGCTTCTTCAGACATATCATTCCGAATAAATGGTTCAATGGCTGACTTGTAGGTTCCCACTCTAAAAACGTGTGTATTAATTTTTAAATTATCAAGTAAGGTTTTATAGTATAGGTTGTTCGCTGCTAATCCATATACATTAACAGCCCCAAGTGGTGTTAAATAGATTTTATTGGCATAGCTGGCTAAATAATATTGGCTTTGATTGAAATTCGAACCATATGCATAAATTGGTTTATTTGCCTCACTAAATTTGGTTAAATATTTGCCAATATATTGTAGCGAGCTCATATCTGCACCAACGAAATGATCTAATTTAAGGATGATGCTTGTAATTTTGGGGTCTGTTGTTGCTTGAGCTATTTTCTGAGTTAATTCAAACAAACTATTTTCGCGTGAGGTATTTACTTTTTTTCCATAAATTTTATTCTGTAAAGCATAAATCTCATCACTGTAAAGCGTGGTATCAACAATAACGCCTTCAATATCCAAAACCAATGAACCATATTGTGGCACAATTTCTTGTTTTTTCGCTTCTTTGATTAGTGCGATAGTACTAAATATTAAAATAATAATAATTAAAAATATTAGGTTAAGAAATATTTCTCTAATAAAGTTAATTATTTTCCATATTGATTTAATGACAGATAAAGCAGACATAATAAATGACCCTTTCATAGTAGTTTATCTAATTTTTTGCTTCGATATTTTTCTTTTTAAAGTATTTTTTGTCTTCAAAACGTAAGCATGTTAATTTACCTCCCCAACAACATCCTGTATCAAGTGCATAAATGTTTTCTGGAGTACCCTTTCCGTTTAATGCTGCCCAATGCCCAAACACGATGCTATATTCGCTTGGAATTTTACTGGGTAACAAAAACCAAGGTTTGAGTTTTGAGGGGGCTTGCTCAATTGATTGTTTATAATAAAAATCAAGTCGGCCATCCTCATAGCAAAAACGCATACGAGTTAACGCATTAGCGATATAACGCAGGCGATCTAAACCTTGTAATTCAGATGACCATTCATCAGGAAAATTACCATACATTTTATCAAGGAATAGGAGATAAGAATCGCTCGATAAGATAGTATTCAGGTCGTGAGCACATTTTTTTAACGTTTCCAGATCCCATTGTGGGGAAATGCCAGCATGAGTCATAATCAGCTTTAAAGATTCGTCGATTTGAACCAAAGGTTGTTTACGGAGCCAATTCATCAATTCATCAAAATCTGTTGCATGAATGACATCTTCAATATTATCCTTTTTTTTTGCCGGCGTAATATTGGCATGGATAGATAATAAATGTAGATCATGATTACCTAATACCAGTCGAATTTGGTTGGCATTATGTTTAACAAATCTTAGGACTTCTAATGATTTTGGGCCTCTAGCAACGAGATCACCTGTTAGCCATAAGGTGTCTGATGATGAGAATTTTGCTTTTTCAAGCACTCGCATAAACTCATCATAACAACCATGAATATCGCCAATAAGTAAGTTTGCCATACTGTTAATTCCATGAATTTGCAAGTTGACAATATTGTTGAACTGTTAAGTTTTCAGCACGTAAACTTGGATCAATATTTAATTTAGTTAATTGTTCAACAGTAAACATATTACTTAAACTGTTACGAATAGTTTTACGTCGTTGATTAAATGCCTCTGTCGTCACCCGAGAAAGTATTTTGATATCATTAACAAAATAAGGTTTTTCCTTATAAGGTATTAGGCTAACGACTGCTGAATCAACTTTTGGGGCTGGTTTAAATGATGTGGGAGGGACTTCAAGAACAGGAATTATCTGACAATAATATTGAGCCATGACACTCAATCTACCATAATCTTTACTGTTAGGAGCTGCAACTAAACGAGTTACTACTTCTTTTTGTAGCATAAAATGCATATCAGCGATGATATTTGCATATTGAAATAAATGGAACATCAATGGTGTTGAGATATTATAAGGTAAGTTACCAAACACTCTTAATGGTTTACCGAATTGATCTGCTAGCAGATTAAAGTCAAAGGTTAGTGCATCTTGTTCAATAACAGTTATTTTATCATTTAAAAATGGATTCTCAATTAATCTACTGGCTAGATCTCTGTCAATTTCTATAACGGTTAAATGATCAACATGTTTGCTTACAGGTACTGTTAATGCTGCAAGTCCTGGACCAATTTCGACTAGCGCTTGATCTGCTTTCGGTTGTATAGCGGCAACAATACTTTCGATAATGTCATTATCATGTAAAAAGTTTTGCCCGAATCTCTTACGAGCGAAATGACCTTGGTGAACGCGACTATTCATGGTTATCTTCACCTGTGATTTTAATGTAAGCGTCACCTTTCACTTCTTGAATCCAAACCTGAGCTTCTTCAGAGAATTTACGATTAAAAATAAGTCGATAAGCTTGATCCTTTTTCATTGCATTTGTTCCATCAGCTTGTCTTGTATCAATTAATTGAATTAAATGCCAACCATAAGATGATTTTATTGGTTGACTAATTTCTCCTTTTTTTAGCTGAGTTAGAGCTGTTTTAAATCCATTATCATAAACTTCTGGGCGATTCCAACCTAAGTTGCCTCCTTTACTCGCTGAACCTGTATCCTCTGAATTCGCTTTAGCCGCAGCCTCAAAGGTTGTTGCGCCACTGGTAATGGATTTGCGAATATCGGTTAGTTTTTGTTTTGCAAGTTGGTCAGTAACTAATACATTAGTTTTAATCAAAATATGGCGAGCATTGACTTCTTGAATTGTAATTTTTTTGGGTGCTTCTGAACGTGTATCATCAACTTTTAGAATATGTAAACCAACACCTGAACGGATAGGACCAATAATACTACCTTTTGGCGCTCGCACTAAACGTTCTTCAAAGATAGTGGGTAATTCATTAAGTTTACGCCAACCCATATTGCCACCTTTTAAAGCAAAATCGTCATTTGAATATGAAGTGGCTAATTTGGCAAAATTTTCACCTTTTTGAGCTCGATTAATAATATCTTGTGCTTTATTTGTTGCGTTATCGATTTGTTGTTTAGATGCTTTTTCTGGAACGGAAATCAAAATATGACTAATTTTTACATCAATATTGTTGGTTGACTGGCGAGCAATATTTTTTGCTAAGTTTTCCACTTCTTTTTCTGAAACTTTGACTCTAGGTCTTACTTCATGCATTCGCGTTTCTTCTATCAACATGTCATTGTGGATCCTTTCACGATAGGCACCATAGCTGATTCCCATTGTAGAAAGTCTGCTTCGTAGTTGATCGATAGTCATACCGTTTTCAGCTGCAATTCTATCGATAGCACCGGTTACCTCGTCATCACTAACTGTAATTTTGGCTTTAGCCGCTTTTTGTAAAATTAGATTTTCAATAATTAAACGCTCAATAATTTGTTGTCTAAGTACTTTATCATTAGGCAGATTTTTGGGGGCGGTACTCGCTTTAATCGTTTTTAACATATCGTTAACATCACTTTCTAAAATGACATTATTATTAACAATTGCTGCAACTTTTTCTATAATTTTAGGTGCGGCATTGGCTGATAATGGAGTTAAAATACCTAAACTTACGCTTAGGTTTAAAACGATAAATAGTTTTAATAATTTCATATTCACTCAACTCATTTTGTTGTTGCAGCATTTGCAATAAATTTATTGGTAATTTAATTTAAAGTAATATCTTATTCAAATGTTGTTATATAGGGTAGCTTGCCGAAATTTAGCATTTTAGCTTTGGTATCTCGGTTGTTACCTAATCCTTGTAATTCGAAATTAATAGACAGCTTATTTTCATACTTACTTTTGCGAGAAGTATTGTCCCAGTCTGTGAGTTTTCTACCATATTGCACCGTAGTGCCCCAACAACAGTCACTATAATGCAATCCAACAAAACTGTCTGCTGATTGTCCTAATTTAACATCATAATAATATGAACCAACAGCGCTGACTGTTTGTGATAGTGGCCAAGTTGTCATCATTCCTGCTTGGGAAATATCTTGCCGATAACCTCTATAAAAAGGATTTTTATCTACAGTATCAATATAGTTACGGTTTGCATAGCGATAAGATAATTGCACCAACTTATCGCCCGATGGTCGATACTCAAAAGTTGTATTGGCTAATGAAATGGTATCAATTCGAGTATCATACTGAACGCCACTTCTAAAGATTATATCATCACTTATGCGCCAAAAATTATCTGCTGCCCAAGTAATACTACCGGTATCAGAATTTTCATCTAAATCATTATTGTGTTCACTCGTTTTTGATTTTGTAAAATAAGTGATTTGCCCAATTGATAGGTTAAACTTTTCAACTTTGTTATTATCATAAAACCGAGTTGTTACTCCCGTTGATATTTTATTAGTTGAAGCAATTCTATCTAGGCCACTATAAGGCTGATCTCTAAACAAGCCAATATAATCCGATTGTAATATGGTCGAATCATAGGCGCCAATATTGGATTGTTTTCGATATGGAATATAGATGTATTTCACTCGTGGCTCTAAGGTTTGTGTATAGCCATCAATAATAGGCATATCTCGCTCAAAGATGACTTTACCATCAATACTAAATTTTGGTAAAAAACGATTTACGTTTTTATCTAAATCTTTATATTGATCAATATGTTTTCTAATATTATCTTGATTATAATGAGTTGCCATAAAACCCATTTCAGTGGCTAATGATGACCAAGAATTGGTTAAGGTATAATTAAGTGTAGGTTCAAAATGTGCTCGCCATGCTTTAGGTTTATTTTGCCCAGATGTCAAAAAACGAGACACTTGAGAAAATGCTCTAAATTTGAAAGGACCCAAATCATTATTATAATAACTCATATCCAACTGTGGTTCGGTTTGGTAAAGTGAATTTTTTAATTCTGAGTGAAATGGCTGAAAGTGTTTATAGCCTAACGTGATATCCCAATGCTCGTCATTATAAGCAATTTTATAAAACTGCGTTAAATACCCAGCAGTTTGGGAAGCATATTTAGAGCTTAGATTTGTCAAATATTGATTGTCACTAACTCGAGTGGTATCAGCATAAAAACGCCAATTATAGTTTATTAATTCTTCATTTTTCCAATGAAATAACCACCGGTGGTGATTGTCATCATAATTATTGCCATTTAAATGAGTGGTTCTATCTTTATCATATTTACTATCATGTTGTAGCCAGTCAAACGCAAGTGTACCCAAGCCTATTTCATTTAAATAGCGAAATTCTGTTTGTAGTTGTACACCTCGTTCTTGCAAGAATCTTGGCGTAAAGGTGGCATCATAATTTGGGGCAATATTCCAATAAATTGGTAGTGAAAAATCAATACCATCAACACTATCATAGCCTAAATTAGGCATTAACAATCCTGAACGACGTTTATCTCCGGTTGGTAATTGTAAATAAGGCGAGTATAGAACAGGTACCTTGCCAATACTAAATACGGCATTCCAAACTTCTAGTAACTGCTCTTCATTGTCATGAATAACCGTTGTTCCCTTTATATCCCATGTGCTGTCATTAACAGGACAAGATGTAAAACTGCCATTTTTTAAAATAACATAGCGGTTTTTTGCCAGTTTCATTTGATCAGCATTACCACGGCCAAGTCTATTGACAAGATGATAGTCACTTGGAGTCATATTTGCATCATTATTATTTAGATTCATTGATGCATTATTGCCTTTCATTTTTATTAAATTATCTTGATAAGTAATATCGCCTTCTAATGTCACGGTTCGATTATTCTTATCATGGGTGTCAATTGTGACTTTATCTGCTTGAACTGTGCGGTTACCCTGTTCTATTGATACTTCACCTTTATAGATAGCAATGCTTGGGTAGATTGCTTCAAATTGGTTAGCCTCAGCATTCACAGGTAAGGTATCGATATCTCCATTGACTAAAGGGCGATCAAACCTAGGAACGTCTATAAGACATTGCGGATTATTGCTAACAGCTGCTTTAGGTAAATCTATAGCATAACTAAAGCTGTTATACAAAGAAAGGGTGACGGCTATTGCAATAAGAGAAGGCGCTAATTTTTTCATCAATGATTAAAAAGTTATTATGATTATTTTAATTACAACATTATAGCGGTTATTTATAAAAGTGCGAATTAAAAATTAACGTTTCATTTTGCGTTTATTGATTTTATTAAGTTGTTTTACCATCACTATTCTTTTTTCGACAGAAGTATATTGAAACTCATCCCACCATTTAGCTAACTCCAATAGTTCTCCCTTTTCAATCGAGGCTCGCATTTCTAAAAGGTCATAAGCAGCTCGAAACTTAGGGTGCTCTAAAATAACAAATGCACGTTTGCCATCCCGTTTTTTCATGCGTAGTTGTAAACGCCAAATATCCCCCATGATGGTGGTTAAGCGTCTAGGTATGGCAATATTTTTACATTGTTCACTTAGCACTTCGTTAATTGCCATCGAAAACGAATCATGGAATGGTAAGCCACTTTCGACACACGTTGCTTGTGTTTGTTCCATAATTGGGTACCAGAAAAACGCAGCAAATAAAAATGCAGGATTGATTCGTTTGTTGTTTGCAATACGATAATCAGTATTTTTTAGGACTTGCTCAATGATTTTTTCTAAATAATCGTTTTGATTGTTGGCAAACAAACGTTCAATAATAGGAAATAGTTGTTCGAAAAGATTATATTCTCTTAGTAATTTATAAGTTTTATAGCCATTTCCAGTTTGTAATAGTTTAAGTGACTCATCAAAAAGTCGAGCAGAGGGGATATTTTTCAATAATGGCGCAAGATCTCGGATTGGCTCAGCTGTAGTTGGCTCAATTTTCATATTCAATTTTGCAGCAAAACGAACAGTCCTTAGCATTCTAACAGGATCTTCTCGATAACGTGTCTGTGGATCGCCGATTAATCGGATAATGCCTTTTTGTAAATCCTTTAGTCCCCCACAGTAATCGCGTAAGGTGAAATCATTTGCACTGTAATAAAGTGCATTCATGGTGAAATCGCGACGAATTGCATCTTGCTCAATGGTTCCATAGACATTGTCGCGTAATAGCATACCTGATTGCGAACGTTTAGAAATATTGGTTTTTCCTTCCTGAGAACCGTGATCGCCACGGAAAGTGGCTACTTCAATAATTTCTTTACCAAACATAATATGAGCAAGACGAAATCGCCTTCCGACTAGGCGACAGTTACGGAAAATTTTCTGAACTTGTTCTGGGGTTGCATTGGTTGTGATATCAAAGTCTTTTGGTGTTTTACCTAAGATCAGATCTCTAATACATCCGCCAACTAAATAGGCTTCGTACCCTTGTTTATTTAATCGATGAAGGACTTTTAATGCGTTTTCACTAATTTCTTTACGGGATATATTGTGTTCATTGCGTGGAATGGACACATAGCCAACTTTTTGTTGTTCTTCGTGACGAAAAAACTTTTGATAAAAACGTGTAACTTGTTTAAAAATAGTGCACCTCAAAAAGTATTTTTGGCTTAATAACAATCATAGCGCGCGATTATATCGTAATTGCTAATAAGTTTCCATGTTTCTTAGAATCGGTTTTTTCACTCAGTAAAATTATATTTTCTAAGATGACTTAAATATTATATTTGATTTTTTAAACATAATTATCAACAATAGTAATTAGTATAGTAATATTAGCAGTATTTAATTAAAAACGACAAATTTTGTTTTGTTCTGGTTAGAATGTTTTAACTAACTGATTAAGATAAATAAAACTATACTCAAAACTTCTTCTTACTTATTTGTTTCACAGAATATTATTTATAAAGCATTATAGTTTAAAAAAATTATGAAGAGCTTTTTAATGTTATTTGTTATAACCTTACATATGGAAGTTGTTTGAGTATATACCATTAACTAATAACTTATTGGGGACATTATGAATATTCGTGATTTGGAATATTTTGTTTCGTTAGCTGAATTTCGCCATTTTCGTAAAGCAGCAGATGCTTGCAATGTGAGTCAACCAACTCTTAGTGGTCAAATTAGAAAATTAGAAGATGAATTAGGCGTAATGTTATTAGAACGTACTAGCCGCAAGGTGTTGTTTACACAAACGGGTATGATGCTAGTTGAACAGGCCAAAGAGATTTTGCGTAATATCCAAATTTTAAAAGAAATGGCTAGCCGTCAAGGTGAAGAAATGTCTGGACCAATGCATATAGGATTGATTCCTACTATAGCGCCTTATCTTTTACCACATGTCATTACTGTTTTACATGAATCTTTTCCTCAATTAGAGCTTTATTTACACGAAGCACAAACTGCAAGCATAGTTGCTCAGCTCGAAAGCGGTAAACTTGATTGTGCCATTGTTGCGCAAGTTAAGGAAACTGCACAATTTATTGAACTGCCATTATTTGATGAACCTATGTTTTTAGCGGTTCATGCAAATAACGAGTTAGCTAGCAAAAAGACCGTTAAATTATCTGCTTTAAAAGGACAAAAATTCTTAATGTTAGAAGATGGGCATTGTTTGCGTGAACATGCAATGGGGTATTGTTTCCAAGTTGGCATTGATGAAGATAAACAGTTCAAAGCAACCAGCCTTGAAACACTGCGAAGTATGATTTCAGCAGGTCGTGGTATCACTTTATTTCCAGAGCTTGCTGCACCTAACGAGCGAATTCGTGATAATATTTGCTATATTCCGTGTACAGATCCGGTACCATCACGTAGGATTACCTTGATTTATCGCCCTGGTTCGCCATTACGTGCTCGCTATGAGACCATAGCTAAAATTATTCGCGAACATATGCCAAAAGTCCTTGCTGAAAAAGAGCAATTATTAAAAGCCGCTAATTAATGGTAGGTTAGGTATAAAATATTAAAATTGAGCTATCAAATGAAAAATATCAAGATCGGCGGGGTTCGAGCTCAACAAAAAGAAAGAACTCGCCGTACTTTAATTGAAACAGCATTTAATCAACTCAATGCTGAGCAAGGTTTTGCTAGTTTAAGTCTGCGAGAAGTAGCACGTGAAGCGGGGATTGCGGCTACTTCATTTTATCGCCATTTTCGTGATATGGATGAGTTGGGTTTAGCCATGGTTGATGAAAGCGGTTTAACTCTTCGCCAATTATTGCGGCAAGCGCGTAAACGTATTGAAAAAGGCGGTAGTGTGTTACGGACATCAGTCACTACATTTATTGAGTTCATTGATAAAAACCCAAAAGTCTTTTTATTACTTCTTCGCGAAAAAGCTGGAACATCAGCTGCTTTTCGTTCTGCTATTGCTCGAGAAATTCAACACTTTATTGTAGAGCTTGTTGATTATCTTGATGATGCCAACCAAATGCCTCATCATTATAACGAAGCTCAAGCCGAAGCGATGGTCACTATTGCATTTAATGCAGGTGCAGAAGCGATTGATTTTGATTTGGTGCAGCGTGAAAAATTAATTGAAGATCTTATTTTCCAACTTCGAATGGTATCTCGAGGCGCTTATTATCTTTATCATAAAGAACAAATCAAAAAAGATAATCATTAATATAAATGCTATTTTATACTGAAACACATACTTTCCTGAAACTATTTAACAAAATAAAATATGTAGTTAGTGAGTAATAAATAGATTAATTGTAGGAAAACATCGGGTTGTTTATTCGTTATGATTAAAATAATCCTCTAAAAATGTATAAAGTATTTTACTGGGAACCGCTTTATACGGTTGAACCACATTATAAAAGTGAATAAATCACTTAATCTTTTGTTTTCTATCTTTTTAATCGCTAACGATTTGTTGATGATGCCACCTTGCCATGAAAGTTCGTATCACGCTTTTCGGCTTGCTCATTCATTTATTAACTGGCGGTTTTTGCGAATTTCTGATTGATACTATGGCTATTTCTTGTTTAACCAATCGATGTTGTGAATTCTCAATTAACCGCGAAACGGTATAGAATCCTGAATATTTTTTACAAAAATTTAACCTAAAAGTAAATATCACATCTCCATTAAAGTACCTATCGCTTTCGGCTTGCTCATTCATTTATTAACTGTCAGGTTTTGCGAAGTTTTGATTGATACCATGGTTATTTCTTGTTTAACCAATCGATGTTGTGAATTCTCAATTAACCGCGAAACGGTATAGAATCCTGAATATTTTTTACAAAAAATATAACTGAAAAAGTGAGCAGTTGTGTAAATATCCCATAGTGAGTGCAAAACTCACGTAAAAAATTACGTTACCTGTATTCATGTTTTATATTCATTGGATTTTTCTATTTTAACCAGATGGTTAATACCATAACTCATGTTTTTATAACGTTTGTTCTTACCGGTTAAAGAGGATAAACAGTTTCAATTGGTTTTTTTTTTTGCACATTATAGATGGTCGGTCGACTAACCATAAAGCATTTAGCTAAAGTGGTAATGGTTATCTTTTCTTTATGATATAACTGTTATATCTCTCGTCTGTGATACGGCATTAGTTTTGTTTTTTTCTGTGTATTTATTAATGTATTTTCTTAAATTACTGTCAATCGGGCGATTAATTTCTACAGATGAATATTATTTGGCTAGCTGAGTTATTATCAATAGTATAAATTTTTATTGCTCTAGTTTGCAGATAAGTGGTAAGGACATATATCCAATACTATTGTGGAAAATGCCACAATAGTATTGGTTGAGGTTAATTAAAGGTTTTGTAATACTTTTTCAACACTATCTTTCGCATCGCCAAATAACATATAGCTATTTTCTTTAAAGAATAGTGGATTTTGTACACCTGCATACCCTGTATTCATTGATCGTTTAGAAATAACGACCGTTTTTGCTTTCCAAACTTCAAGAACAGGCATGCCAGCAATTGGACTATTTGGATCTTCTTCAGCAGCTGGGTTTACTGTATCATTTGCACCAATAACCCAAACAACATCCGTATCAGGGAAGTCATCATTGATTTCATCCATTTCAAGAACGATATCATAAGGTACTTTGGCTTCTGCGAGCAACACGTTCATATGACCAGGTAAACGTCCAGCAACAGGATGAATACCAAATCTTACTTCGATATCCATTGCGCGTAGTTTTTCGGTAATATTACTTACAGCACCTTGTGCTTGTGCAACAGCCATACCATAGCCAGGAACGATGATAACAGAACGCGCCTCTTTTAATGTTTGCGCAACTTCGGCTGGTTGCATTTCACGGTACTCACCTTGTTCTTCATCAGATGAACTAGCTGTGCTACCATCACTACCAAATCCACCCGCAATAACACTGATAAATGAACGGTTCATTGCTTTACACATAATATATGAAAGAATGGCACCTGATGAACCAACTAATGCACCAGTTACAATGAGAAGATCATTACCTAGCATAAAGCCGGCCGCTGCCGCTGCCCAACCCGAATAAGAGTTTAGCATTGAAATAACCACTGGCATGTCAGCACCACCAATTGAGGCAACTAAATGGAAACCAAAAACGAATGCAATAATTGTCATGATGAACAAACTAATTGTAGCACCTATTCCATTTTCGCATTTAACGAAGACAAACATTAAAATGGTAGAAACAACAATTGCAGCTAAGTTCCAATAATGTTTATTTGGAATTGATAATGGTTTTGAACTAATTCGTCCATTTAATTTACCGAAAGCGACAACAGAGCCTGAGAAGGTTACTGCGCCGATAAAGACACCAATAAAAATCTCTACTAAATGTACAGTTAGTTCGCCACCATGAAACTCTTGAATGTGAGGATCTAAAAAGCTGTTTAAGCCAACAAGGACCGCTGCCATTCCCACAAAACTATGAAGTAGCGCAACAAGTTCTGGCATTTGCGTCATTTCAACTTTTTTAGCAAGATATAAGCCAATAGTTGCACCAATAATCATTGCTATAACTATCCAGTGTAATCCGCCTTTAATACTAGCAACTGCTGCGATAAGTGCGATTGCCATACCAATCATACCATAGATATTTCCTGATTTGGCTGATTCTTGGTTAGAAAGGCCACGTAAACTAAAGATAAAAAGTAATGCAGCAATTACATAAGCTGCCTGAATAATTCCATTACTTAACATAATTTATGCTCTCCCTTACTTGCCACGTTGGAACATTTTCAGCATTCTTTGGGTAACAAAGAATCCACCAAAAATATTGATACTAGCAATCAAAATAGCAACAAAGGCAATCGCCGTAGTTAAACTATTATCATCGCCGACTTGTAATATTGCACCGACTAATATAATCCCAGAAATTGCATTTGTTACCGACATCAGAGGTGTATGTAAAGAGTGTGTGACATTCCATACTACGTAGTAGCCAACAACACAAGATAATGCAAATACAGTAAAATGTCCTAAAAAGCTTTCAGGAACAGAGTGAGCCAGCCAGAAGAAAGCAATGAGAGCCAAAGCTAAAATGCCATATTTTTTACGAGGATCCATTGGTTTAGGTTCAGGTTTAGCAATTGGTTCAGCTGCTTTTTTCTGAGGTTGAGCTGATACTTGAATTGGCGGTGCTGGCCAAGTAATTTCTTTGTCTTTAACCACCGTTACACCACGGATTACGACATCTTCAAAATTGATATCAATATTCCCGTCTTTTTCTTTAGCAAGTAGTTTTAATAGGTTAACAATGTTCGTACCATAAAGTTGTGATGCTTGCGCTGGCATACGATTAGCTAAATCAGTATAACCAACAATCTTTACATTGTTATCTGTTTCGAAAATTTCACCTGGTTTAGTCAATTCACAGTTTCCGCCAGTTAATGCTGCTAAATCAACAATAACACTGCCAGGTTTCATTGATTCAACCATTTCTTTCGAAATGAGTTTTGGTGCAGGCTTGCCTGGAATTAATGCTGTTGTGATAATAATATCAACATCTTTCGCTTGCTCAGCAAATAGGGCCATTTCAGCTTCAATAAAGGCGGCTGACATCTGTTTAGCGTAGCCATCACCAGAACCAGCTTCTTCTTCAAAATCTAGCTCTAAAAAGTCGGCCCCCATGCTGTTAATTTGCTCAGCAACTTCAGGGCGGGTGTCAAAAGCACGAACAATCGCACCTAAACTCACCGCTGCGCCAATAGCTGCCAGTCCAGCAACACCAGCTCCAATAACTAATACTTTAGCTGGAGGAACTTTACCTGCAGCAGTAACTTGACCGGTAAAGAATCGACCAAATTGATTTGCTGCTTCGATAACTGAACGGTAACCGGCAATATTAGACATTGAACTCAATGCGTCTAAAGATTGTGCGCGAGAAATACGTGGCACACAATCCATTGCCATTACAGTAATATTTTTAGTAGCAAGTTTTTCTAATAGTTCTTTATGTTGAGCTGGATAAATATAACTGATAAGGGTTAAGCCCTCTTTCATTAAAGCAATTTCATCATCTGTTGGCGCATGAAACTTTAAAATCAGATCATTTTGCCAAATTTCTTGCGTGTTTTGAATGGTTGCTCCAGCATCAATAAAAGCTTGGTCTTCAAAATGAGCAGCATGTCCAGCGCCCTGTTCTACAGAGACTGTAAAGCCAAGTTTTAACAGTTGTCCAACAGTTTGAGGCGTTGCTGCAACTCTAGCTTCATTGGCTAACCGTTCTTTAGGTATACCGATATGCATTTCGTTACGTCCTTATGTTAGTTTATAGATAGAATGTATATTGATTTTAGCATAAATAAGCGTTTGTGCGAGTACGGAATAAATAAATTCAAATTTATTTTTATACTGTTTAGAATAAAATAAAAAACAATTATAATGAATATGTTATTTATTAATTTTTAGAGGTAAAAGTAAAATTATGAATTTACGATTTTAATTTGTTTATAAACTTTTTAATGCGCTATAGGTAAGGGATCTTAATTAGCGCAAAAATAAATTCAAAAAATTAAGGATATTATGATGGTGAAAAATAATTATAAAAATTTTATTTTTATATATGTTATTTCTTTTTTATTTCTTTCAACTTTTTCTGTTCATGCTGCTAAATCCTATTCAGCGATCTCTCAAAAAGTCATTATTGGTAATGCACCTTATTTATTATTAACAGATCGGATTACAAAACTATCAAATTTAAATCAACTTCAAGGCTTTAATATGCCAAGGCGAGATGGCAGTGGTGGCATAGAATGGTTAAATGCGTGGGATTCCTCTGTTGCTATTCGTGCACCAGAACACATGCATTTTTCGGATGTATGGACACTAGTTCCTGCTGATGGAAATTTTCATAATGTTGCTGGTGTGTGGATCGGTGATAGTGATGGTGATGAAAAGGAGGGGGTAATTTCGGGTACTATGAAAGCTACATGGTATGACAATAATATACCGATACCTCACGATCGTTTAGGTTGGGAATTATGGAACTGTGGTGGTCCATATACCTTAAAAGTTGAAGTAAATGATGTAAGTGTAACTACCAGATATGGTGTTCCTAATAGTCGGTTTTATGGTAGTGTTCCTCCTGTTGTATATACCTTTATGCCATATGGACAAGGTATTTGTTATCTTAAACCAAATGAGATGACTAATTATGGTGAGCACGATAGTAATGTTTTTAATGAAATAAACGGTTTTAGTCGTTGGTCAGGTTTTCCTACAACTGGATTTAAAAAGGCTGGTTTTAGTTTAATTGGTTCAGGATCCGATCAAAGTCGATATCGTTGCTATTCTCATAATGGAGCAGGAAAGATCTCTTTATGGACTGCTGGAGGAGTTGCTCAAAACTGTTCGGTGATATATGAGTCGGCAACAAAAGGGGAGTTTATTCAAAATGGGACACCGACGATAACAATGGAGTATTTTAATGGTCAATCATGGATATGGTTAGATAATTTTACTATTCCAGTCCCAAATAAATGGGCAAGAGCAGGTAGTTCGGAAATAGCCTTTGCAAATAGTCGAATGGTAGCTTCTGCAACTCGTTTCCCTGCATTAGATTTTTGCCGAGGCAAAAGACAAGGAACAACAACAATAAACGAAGCAATGGACTATAATTTTCGACGTCAATACTTTTATGATATCAATGAACTAACTAATAATTGGAATCATTTTATTCGGGCTGTTGGGACATTTATGGGAGAATGGGGTATAACCCAAAAATATGGTGGGGTTTGGAGTAAAGATGGTGAAAGGTGGACCAGTGAGTTAGAGAAAGTAAACGGTGGTTTTTTTGGGGGGAAAGTATATCGAGTAATGGGGCTTAAAGGTAACGTTTCTCTAGATCGTGCAAATTATCCTAGTACTATTGCGGTGTGCAGAGGCGATTAATTTTTATCTTATTAATTAACTTCATGTTATCAGACCAATATAAAAGTATTGGTCTCAGATTGATGACAAAGAACTCGCTTTTTGGCGAGTTCTTTGATCTAATAGAGAGGAGTCCATTATAAGAGAAGTTCTTCTATGCTAAAAAAACCAACTCCAGCGACACCAGAAAAAATAGAGCAAATCTCGCTAGATGCGCTTGTCCCCCAAAATCATCTTGTTCGTAAAATAGCTAAAGTCATTGATTTTGAATTTATTCGAGAAGCGGTAGCACCACTTTATTGCCCTAATAACGGTCGTCCGGCAGAAGATCCGGTCAGACTGTTTAAAATCATGCTATTGGGGTATCTTTTCGGTATCCCCAGTGAACGTCGTCTGGTTCAGGAAATTCAGGTCAATTTAGCTTACCGCTGGTTTCTGGGAGTGGGATTAACCGAAAAAGTGATTGACGCCTCTACACTCAGCCAAAATCGTCGCCGTCGGTTTAATGACAGTGAAATCTATCAACAGATTTTTGATAATATTGTTGAGCAGGCCATTGCCAAAGGGTTGATAAGTGGTCGGGTTTTATATACGGACAGTACTCACCTAAAAGCAAATGCCAATAAAGGCAAAGCACGTAATGAGCAGCGTATTGT
>NZ_LZGT01000052.1 GCF_001690525.1 Gilliamella sp. App6-5
TCACCTTGTTTATTAGGAACCAATAGCTTTTCTGGTGTTCGTTGGGGGATACGTTTTTTACGTTTAGCTCTAATATTAAGTTTTAACTCACAATACACCCGATACACCCGTTTATGATTCCATTTATAGCCGAGCTTTCTGATGCGATTAAAACATTTGGGAAAGCCCCAGCGTAAATGCCGGTCTGTGATAGCATTCAACACCGAAATAATCACCGAATCATCCGGTAACTTAGGTTGATGATAGTAAGCACAACGGCTTAAGCCAACAATGGCACAACTCATAGCAATAGTAACTGAATGATTTTGTTGTAGTTGCTGTGCCCACATTTTACGTACCTTTGTGGGCACTAAAGCTTTTTTATGATTTCTTCCTGAAGCTGGGATTTTAAGCTCAGTTCGGCAAACATCTGTTTAAGTTTACGGTTTTCGGCCTCAAGCTCCTTTAAACGTTTAATATCAGAGGTTTCCATTCCGCCGTATTTTTCTCGCCATTTATAGAAAGTTGAATTTGCCATGCCATATTTACGGCAGAGTTCCTTGACAGGAATACCTGCTTCAGCTTCTTTTAAAATAGCGACGATTTGATGTTCAGTCATTTTTTTCATAATTGAATCCTCTTTTACTTTTATCATAGAGAATTTTCTACTTTTTTGCTGTACTATTTTAGGGGATAGTTACAATACAACATTACTTGGTGTTGTACTCAATACCTTACTTGCATGGCCTGACTGCTGTTTTAGAGCAGAAACAGTCACTCATCCAAGAACACGAGATAAGCTGGCTTTTGTGCCATCTGTATTTAGTGGTGATGAGGGTGATAGTTTTATTGAATGTTCGCCAAAAGAGCAATCTTTAGTTGAACATTGTTTAGCTGAAAAAACAGATGGTCGTAAAGTATTAGTATATGCAACTTATACTGGTACTCGAGACATAACTGGACGGCTTAAGCTTATTTTAGAACAAGCTGGTTTAAAAACAGCTATATTAAAATCAAATGTGTCGCCAGAAAAGAGGGAGGATTGGATCTTAGACAAAGTGGATAAAGATTATGATATTGTCATAACAAATCCAGAACTTGTTAAAACAGGTCTTGATTTACTTGATTTTCCGACCATTATTTTCTTGCAAACTGGTTTTAATGTTTACACATTGCAACAAGCAGCAAAACGTTCGTTCAGAATTGGCCAGAAAAATGATGTAAAAGTGATTTATTTGGGCTATGAAAATTCAGCACAAACAAGCTGTTTAAAATTAATGGCAAAAAAAATAGCGGTTTCACAAAGTACTTCAGGAGATATGCCAGATTCGGGATTAGATATACTTAATTCTGATGATGAATCTATTGAAGTGGCTTTAGCAAAACAGCTAATTGCCGTATAAAAATAAGTGATATAAAGTAAAAGCTGGCACGTTATGTGCCAGTTCAGATTGATGACAAAGAACTCGCTTTTTGGCGAGTTCTTTGATCTAATAGAGAGGAGTCCATTATAAGAGAAGTTCTTCTATGCTAAAAAAACCAACTCCAGCGACACCAGAAAAAATAGAGC
>NZ_LZGT01000053.1 GCF_001690525.1 Gilliamella sp. App6-5
AAAGCTAGCTTGACTGCGAGAGTGACGGCTCGAGCAGGTACGAAAGTAGGTCATAGTGATCCGGTGGTTCTGAATGGAAGGGCCATCGCTCAACGGATAAAAGGTACTCCGGGGATAACAGGCTGATACCGCCCAAGAGTTCATATCGACGGCGGTGTTTGGCACCTCGATGTCGGCTCATCACATCCTGGGGCTGAAGTAGGTCCCAAGGGTACGGCTGTTCGCCGTTTAAAGTGGTACGCGAGCTGGGTTTAGAACGTCGTGAGACAGTTCGGTCCCTATCTGCCATGGGCGTAGGAAAATTGAGAGGGTTTGCTTCTAGTACGAGAGGACCGAAGTGAACGCACCGCTGGTGTTCGGGTTGTGATGCCAATTGCATTGCCCGGTAGCTACGTGCGGAATAGATAAGTGCTGAAAGCATCTAAGTACGAAACTAGCCTCGAGATGAGTTTTCCCTGAAGAGATTCAGTAAGGTCCGTTTGAGACTAAGACGTAGATAGGTCAGGTGTGTAAGTGTAGTGATACATTGAGCTAACTGATACTAATGAACCGAGAGTCTTAACCTTACAACTCGGAGTTGTTTTGGGATTATGCGATTGATAGTATAAAAGTTGAAATAACAGTTTGTTCCGGATTGAGAGATTAGTGCAGATATGAGATAATGTAGCTAATTGAAAAGAGTACAGGATATGTCTGGCGGTAATAGCGCGGTGGTCCCACCTGACCCCATGCCGAACTCAGAAGTGAAACGCCGTAGTGCCGATGGTAGTGTGGGTATTACCCATGTGAGAGTAGGGTGCCGCCAGACTTTTAAATTAGAGAGAGCCCAGCAGTGATGCTGGGCTTTTTTGCTTTTCGAGTTTTATTTTTTATATCATTATTTTATGATATGTAAAAAATACACCGAGTTGCTTTATCTGTAGTAGCTTGAACTTAACCTTAACCTATCTTATTTTTTATCTGTTACTGATGTGTATTTAGGTTTTTTTCTTAAATTATTGAGTAAGTTTTTATCATCATCTTGCCACCAATGTTCTTTATATATAGTGGGTTGTTTAAACTCATAAATGCTAATTAAACCTAACAAACCACATGGTGAATCAGCCATGAAATTCCAACCATTCTTTTCCGTACAGTACATTTCTAACCTTTCGTCATACCAAATTTGGTACCCTTTTTTATCTAATATATTGAGTGCAGTGTTTGATATGTTTGAATATTCAGATAATGCCGGCATAAGATCAATCCTATTTCATAATTTCAATCGTTTATGTGCGTGTTTTTTCTTTGTAAGGACTTTCAATTTCTCTTTTTATATTTTTCTATCATCAAAAAAATCTTTATAGTTTATAGCGAGCTGAATATTTTGATTTGCAATATATGGATCGATTTTGAGTCACTTTTGTCATTCCTATTTTCGCTATTATTTAAACTAAATATTACTGTTAGGTAATATGTCGATTTCTGAATGTGTTAAATCTAACTATGACTAATAGCAAAATTTTATTGACGAGTTTAAGTTTTTGTCTGAATTAGATTTTCATTAACTGTGATTTATTTATTTTTAACACAGTATTTCATTTATTTATTCCCAACATTTTTCCCTAATATTATTCTATTATTGTAGGAATTAATGGTGTTATTTACAATAATCTGAAAAATTACTGTAATGAGTATAGATAAAGAAAAATAATTGTCACCAATTTGGCTAAACGTTTAACTATTTATAACGAGCTAAAAGCCAGATTGAAGATGGTGTGTTAACCCAATGCCTTTAACCACGGAATATATTTATTTGGATAATGATGAGAATATTAAGGGTTAGGCGCCTATTAGTTAAAAAATGTAGTAATCATTTTATAAATCAAAAAGTTATTTAATATACTTTTCTTCAATCGAATGGAAAAGTAGAAAGCGTGACACGCACTTTAATGGTGATGTGTATAATCAGCAAATAGTTGTTATAAAATATAGAAAATGAAAAGGTTAAGTAGTTTATTAACGTTTATAATACGGTTAAACTACATAAAAGGATTTCGAGTAAAACGCCTTATGTTTTTTTAGAAAATTATTTTAATCATGAAGTGCAAACAATCCAGTTTTTTTCTACATAGTGGCAACTGCGCTTAGTTATTTACTCAATAAAATGACGATATTGGGCATTTTATTTATGTCGAAAAAATAAATCATACTGATAGTATTTGTAGTTTAGCTCTAAGCGCTCTCGGCTGTTTTAAAATGCAACTGCAAGTTAAAGATATCTACCAGCTAGGGAAATAAAACTAAAATTAAAATGAATAAACCAGACTTTAATCATCAACTCAATGAATTAATTGCTATGTTGAAATCCAAAGGGTTTGTTATAAAAGGCTGTAATGACCAACAATTGGTTCAACTTGAACGCCAATATGGTCAGCTTCCTGAATATTATAAAATTTTTCTGTCAAAACTGGGGGTGAATGCGGGTGATTTTATGCTCGGTACAGCCGTGTTATTTCATGAAATTGCTGATATAAACCAAGGCACTTTAGTCTTAATGGCTGAAAACAATATTTCTATTCCCAATAATCTCTACGCTTTTTTATTACATCAAGGTTATTCAAGTCTATTCTTTATGGATAGACATGATGATCCTATGGTCTATTGTTATACAGAAGGTGACGTAATAAAAAATTTAAATTACAGGTTTAGCCAATGTATATCGGCTGAAATAGCATTGTATAAAACGTATCAGACAGAGTAAATGATGTTATTTTTATGCCTTAGCGCCTATTAAAATTATGACAAACCTGTTAGGCTCTAAAATCATATTGAATAAAAAGATTATGGTTATATGAAATATACTAAAGATGAATATATTCGATTAGGGCGAACATTGCAAACAACAATTATCGATGATCTGCCCAATAATGCTTCGCAATTTACCACTATTGCAATAAATTTTAAAAATCAAAATTATAGGGTTCTTTATGAAGTTATAAAATTAGTAGATGGTGTGGATTTTTTCGACGAACATGAAACAATTATTGATGAAATTCATGAATTCAATTTGTATCAACAAATGATAGATTATTTAGGCTCTATTGGTATTGATATAGCTCAATTGGGGCCAGCAAAAGGATCAAAAATAATATTTTGATTTAGGAAAAGTGATAAAGATATTAAATTCATTTTTTATATAACATTATTTATTTTACGCAATTAGTAAATCAATATCATGCTATTACAAAGCAAAATAAATATAGAATAATACAACTGAATTTTAGTGATCTCATGCGTCTGAATGTTCTATCATTATCGCCTAATTATGCGATCACCTACTAATTAAAATCAAACAAAATGGTATTAGTTTTGGTCATGAAGATAAGATTATTTATTGCCTAGTTATCTTACCATCACTGCTAATATGCAATAAGCTAAAATTTATTCTATTTAAAATAATACTATATAAATTATTATTTTGGCAGAATATATTTGCTTTACAAACTAACGTGATAATATGGATATTTTTAGTATCAAATCCATATGAAGATGAGAAATAAATACGTAACTATTTTTACTATTCAACCAGTTCCTATACTAGAATCATGGAAAAACAATGAAATATTATGCAAAGCTAATTGCTATAGATCCATATATTGAGGAGCAGGCTACTTTTGATTTTGGTCAATATTTATCTATTAGAACTTAATTTGTATTTTATTGACGAGATAAAGCCTGTGTAAATACCCCAAACTTAGTACACAACTTACGTAGAAAATTAAGCTGCCTGTTTTAATGTTTTATACTCAATCGGTGTCATGTTATTTAATGCCTCATGCGGTCTTTCGGTGTTATACACTGTTAGCCATTCTTCGGTTACCTTTCTTGCTTGTTCTAGATTATTAAAAAGATATAAATCGAGTACTTCAGTACGATAGGTACGATTAAATCGTTCAATATAGCCATTTTGATAAGGGCTACCGGGCTGGATATAATCAATGGCTATATCATGGGATTTAGCCCAGTTTATAAAGGTTTTTCCTGTAAATTCTGGCCCATTATCGACCCGTATTTTTAATGGATAGCCATGATATTCAGCCAGTTTATCTAAGTAACGGGTAATTCTCCCTGCCGGTAAGCTTACTGCAATATCAATGCCTAGCGCCTCACGATTAAAGTCATCGATGACATTGAACGTCCTAAAGCGACGCTGATTACGACTACTGTCACTCATAAAATCCATTGACCAACATTCACCTTGTTTATTGGGGACTAATAACCTTTCTGGGTTTCGTGGAGGAATGCGCTGTTTACGCTTTACCCTGAGATTAAGCTTTAATTCACAATACACCCGATACACCCGTTTATGATTCCATTTATAGCCGAGCTTTCTGATGCGATTAAAACATTTGGGAAAGCCCCAGCGTAAATGCCGGTC
>NZ_LZGT01000054.1 GCF_001690525.1 Gilliamella sp. App6-5
TTTCTATAAATGGCGAGAAAAATACGGCGGAATGGAAACTTCGGATATCAAACGCTTAAAAGAGCTGGAGGCTGAAAACCGTAAGCTTAAACAGATGTTTGCCGAACTGAGCTTAAAATCCCAGCTTCAGGAAGAAATCATAAAAAAGCTTTAGTGCCCACAAAGGTACGTAAAATGTGGGCACAGCAACTACAACAAAATCATTCAGTTACTATTGCTATGAGTTGTGCCATTGTTGGCTTAAGCCGTTGTGCTTACTATTATCAACCTAAGTTACAGGATGATTCAGTGATTATTTCGGTGTTGAATGCTGTCACAGACCGGCATTTACGCTGGGGTTTTCCTAAATGTTTTAATCGTATCAGAAAGCTCGGCTATCAATGGAATCATAAACGGGTATATCGGGTGTATTGTGAATTAAAGCTTAATCTCAGGGTAAAGCGTAAAAAACGCATTCCTCCACGATGCCCGGAAAGGTTATTAGTCCCCAATAAACAAGGTGAATGTTGGTCAATGGATTTTATGAGTGACAGTAGTCGTAATCAACGTCGCTTTAGGACATTCAATGTCATCGATGACTTTAATCGTGAGGCGTTAGGGATTGATATTGCAGTAAGCTTACCAGCAGGAAGGATTACCCGTTACTTAGATAAACTGGCTGAATATCATGGGTATCCATTAAAAATACGCGTCGATAATGGACCAGAATTTACAGGAAAAACCTTTATAAACTGGGCTAAATCACATGATATAGCCATTGATTATATCCAGCCCGGTAGCCCATATCAAAACGGGTACATTGTGTAACTATCCCCTAAAATAGTACAGCAAAAAAGTAGAAAATTCTCCATGATAAAAGTAAAAGAGGATTTAATTATGAAAAAAATGACTGAACATCAAATCGTCGCTATTTTAAAAGAAGCAGAGGCAGGTATTCCCGTTAAAGAACTGTGCCGTAAATATGGCATGGGTAATTCAACTTTCTATAAATGGCGAGAAAAATACGGCGGAATGGAAACGTCGGATATCAAACGCTTAAAGGAGCTGGAGGCGGAAAACCGTAAGCTTAAACAGATGTTTGCCGAACTGAGCTTAAAATCCCAGCTTCAGGAAGAAATCATAAAAAAGCTTTAGTGCCCACCAAGGCACGTAAAATGTGGGCACAGCAACTACAACAAAATCATTCAGTTACTATTGTTATGAGTTGTGCTATTGTTGGCTTAAGCCGTTGTGCTTACTATTATCAACCTAAGTTACAGGATGATTCAGTGATTATTTCGGTGTTGAATGCTGTCACAGACCGGCATTTACGCTGGGGTTTTCCTAAATGTTTTAATCGTATCAGAAAGCTCGGCTATCAATGGAATCATAAACGGGTATATCGGGTGTATTGTGAATTAAAGCTTAATCTCAGGGTAAAGCGTAAAAAACGCATTCCTCCACGATGCCCGGAAAGGTTATTAGTCCCCAATAAACAAGGTGAATGTTGGTCAATGGATTTTATGAGTGACAGTAGTCGTAATCAACGTCGCTTTAGGACATTCAATGTCATCGATGACTTTAATCGTGAGGCGTTAGGGATTGATATTGCAGTAAGCTTACCAGCAGGAAGGATTACCCGTTATTTAGATAAACTCGCCGAATATCATGGGTATCCATTAAAAATACGGGTCGATAATGGGCCAGAATTTACAGGAAAAACCTTTACCAACTGGGCTAAATTACATGGTATAACCATTGATTATATCCAGCCCGGTAGCCCTTATCAAAATGGCTATATTGAACGATTTAATCGTACCTATCGTACTGAAGTACTCGATTTATATCTTTTTAACAACTTAGCACAAGCAAGGAGAATAACCGAAGAATGGTTAACGATTTATAATACCGAAAGACCGCATGAGGCATTAAATAACATGACACCGATTGAGTATAAAACACTAAAACAAGCAGCATGATTTTCTACATGAGTTGT
Source organism: Gilliamella sp. App6-5 (assembly GCF_001690525.1). Classification (GTDB taxonomy): domain Bacteria; phylum Pseudomonadota; class Gammaproteobacteria; order Enterobacterales; family Orbaceae; genus Gilliamella; species Gilliamella apicola_H. Next base: position 1,976 of record NZ_LZGT01000054.1, read on the forward strand.
GTACTAAGTTTGGGGTATTTACAGTATCTCTTTTCACTAATGCACTTCTCAACTCACTCTTAAGTTTATTCGATAAATCATCGTAATAACTTCTTTGCTCATATGACATTGGAATATCAATATACTCTTCAGTATAATTCGGGAGAATATTATCACCAATATCTTTAAGCTTTAGAAATACTGTATACGGTAATACATATCGTAAAATACCCTTTGGTCCAAAACCTGGAGCTTTTTGTGTTCGATGAGAAATCTGATTACCTTTGGCTGTTTTATGACTATTTCCATGCCTTTCCGTATATAGGTCTTTAATGATTCCATGATCTCGCATAAACTCCATTGCTGCGGTACCAAGTGAACCTCTGCTATTCGGTTTATAACCGTCTTCAATCATCTTAGACGTTAATACACGAAAAAGTAAAAAAAATAGGTCATCTGCATATCCTCCCATAAGAGTACCAGTTAAAAGTAAAATCTTTTTAACTTGGCTAGCAAGCACACCCATCGCCTGCCCTTGTGCAGAACCTTGATTTTTATACTCATGACCTTCATCAACAATCAATAAATCAAAAAATCCTTGTGGTAAATATCTTTTGATAAATTCGGTAGCTTGATAAGCACCTTCGCCAAAACCAAATTCAAGTTTAGCTAAAGCTTTTTCCATTCTTATTGCTTGTCTGTCAGTGAAAATAAACTCACCATTTTCATTCATAAGATTAACAAAATCTGATGCATTATCCGCAAGCAGATCAGATAGAAAATCGTCACCAAATTTATTAATTAGAGATTCAGCTTTCACTGGCCCAATTGTCGGAATTTGACACATCGATTTTTTAACTCTGTCTCTAAAACTAGAATTCGAGTTATTTGATGGTCTAATCAAAGTCCATAAAGCACTGCCGCAATTCACACAAGTTGTTCGATGTTCTTTCAAAACAAAATCGCTAAAAAGAATTAACTCCCCCTCGTCATCACGACAAAAATTATAACAGTCGGGACAAGCAGCACAGTCTTTTTTTATGTATTTTGTTTTAACTTCCCCACGTTCATGAATATTTTGCTTTTGGTAAATAGGTTTTGATTTCAGTGCATGTTTCCAGTGGTATCCCATCCGCATTCGAACACGTCCTAAAACGTAAAATTCAGGCACATTAGATGTAATACCTAACTTAAGCTCTTGCCTCAATTTTAATAGCTTCACAAGTGTATCTGAGCCATTTAAAACCCATACTCTTGCACTTGGTATCGTTTCTAAAATTTCTCGTCGCCATTTATATACAAGATGAGGTGGCGAAATTATCAGATTACGTCGATATTGGGCTTCATAGTGAAGTACTGCTGCCACAGCAATTGCCATCATTGTCTTTCCTGTTCCCATTTCAGCATTGATAATCGCTGCAGGTTCATTCTGATCTAATAACAATTTTGTAACAGCCTGTACAACATTAGCTTGTTCACTAAATGGTTTACGTTTTAACTGTTCCATAATTGATTGTCGTTCAAATGACATATCATCCTGAAGGTAAACTGGAGGATTAGATGCATTCAAACTATCCAATAATGAATCTTTAAATTCATTAATAAAACTATTTAAATCAATTTGTGTATTTAATGTTACTTGTTCCATTTTTAATCCTTAGAAAAAAAGGGATACAAGCTCCACAAGGGATTGTATCCCTTGTGGGTTAATATTTTAATTAATACGGAATTAATACTCATTTGGCAGCATTAGTGTAGTCATAAAAACTTGCTTATAATCAAACCACTCGGTAATAATCCATAGTTTTTTATCATCAGAAAGCTTATAACTTGCAAATAAGCGATCATTTTTTTGTCCTTGCCTTAAAACTCGATCATTTAATTTTTTGTCACTATCATCCATATCATTACCCCAATCACCTTTTTCATAACGACTGAGAGCTTTTGAAACAGCAAGTGCCATATTAAAATCACTATCTGTTAAGGACTTAACTCCTTGTGTAAAATAAATCTCTCCAGTGATAACCAAATTGTATTGATTATTTTCAAGACATCCATCATTTTCACACAATTCATCAGCTTCATTATCTCGGTTCGAAATCAGAAATAACGAACCAAATGTTTCAGAATTTGGAGTGAAATCCCATGCCTTAATTGAAGGAACAAATTTATCAGTCAAAATTGTTTTTGATTCAATAATAAATCCATTATCATCCAACGTATTTTCAACATTTTTCGACTTTGATTTATAAGTATCACCTTTAATAATATAGGTTTTACCTGTGTTAGACTTTACAATACCATTGATTTCACCAGCAGCTAGTGCTAACGATAAATGCCAATCCGACATTTTACACAACGGTTTGCGTTTGCGTTCACAACATTTTTTGAAAAAAAGATTAAAGTCATTCCATAATCCACCTATCTTTTTAACTTCCTGACCTAACTCTTCATCGGTAAATGATAATTTATAGAAAGATTTAATTTCACTTTCTAGCTCAGGAATTTGATACATTGGCTTATTTGTAACAGCTATCTCATCAGGAACAATTTCTCCTTCAAAAATAGCCTTAAATTTCGCCTTCACATCATTTTTTTCCTGAAGTGATATATCATTTTGTCGAACTTTTCTTCCAAAAATAACAATTTGCTTGAATTGTTTATCACAAGCTGTAAATATTGAAATATCAGTGAACTGATTTGCAATCCAATTTGAAAGCATCTCATCAAGCTGAGTAAACGGAATTATTAATACTAAAATACCGTTATACTGAAGCGACGGAATCGTAAAACGATAGAATATTTTCTCTAGTCGTTTGTAGTCTTTCTGATAATTTTTAATTGCTCCATTATGTTCACTAGTTAAATCTCCATATGGTGGATTTAAGAATAATAAACCAAAGGAATTAGGTGAAATAACGGTATCAAATAAGTCACTTCTTAACAAAACATCACAATATTTTTGAGCTAGTTCTGCTCGATGTCGATTGTATTCAATACCATATAGTTTTGCTTTATGACTAAGTGAATACGCAATATTACTTGCTGCTCGAGCTTCACCAACACAAGGATCTAAAACTCGAATAGCAGTATTATCAGTTCTTACAAAATGGCTAATAATTGCATTTGTTGTAGCATCATCCGTTGGATAATAGCCATTTTTAGCAAAATTATGCGCCACTCTCGGCGATATAAGTGCAACCATAAATACTCCCTATGATTATGATAAAGTTAAAATACCATCACGAATTTTTTGGCTCATGATTTGAGTTAATATTGTGTCGTTTACAATGATTGTTGTTGCATCAATATCACCAACAATTGCTTTATGTTCTTTAATCATTCCTTGTTGTTTAGCAATCGACACAATTTCGTCAGCCCAATGTTCTAAAATGGGTACAGATGAAAGTGTTTTAATTGCATCAAAGTAACGATTATGTCTAGTGGAAACATCTTCTATCTTATAAATAGAGATCATTGAATTTGAATCACGGTTTGGCTCAATAATGCGTTTATCAAAAATAAAAGCATGAATCAACGAACCAAATAACGTTTTAGTTACTTTCAATGTGCGCTTTGCATAATACTTTCCTTCAGCTAAAAACACTCGATGATGATTTAACTTAATATCCGTTAAACCATATGTAGTTGTTTCGCCAATCGTAAGTTTTGCAAAGAGTTCCTGCATTGCGGTATCTTTCCCCCATACAGATAAAAAAATGAGTTCCGAATCGTTATTCGCAATACAACAATCACATTTCAAATCAGGAATATCTTGTAATGTAAGAATGTTACTCATTAAAGTTTCTCCTTAAATCAATATAAGGAGAAACGATCTCTAGGAAGACCTGTTTCTCCCCAGAGATAGATAAGTTAAGTTAAAATTGTTCTGGCAATTTATTCCAACATTGGCTTTTATAGTCAAAATGGTAACCAAGTTCGATTAAACGTTTTTTCTGGGAACGTATTTTTAAGCGATCCTCCGTTGAATCTAGTTTAACTTGATCACCTATTGGCCATAAAATACCAAACAGTTCAACATCACCTGAACCTGAGGTAACCATAGTTTCTTCATGTTGATGTTCAGTATTAACTTTCTGAACTTCAGATGACTCTGTCTGACAAATAGGGTCTTCTGATACATGTATTTTTTCCGAATCTGCTTCATCTAATTTGGATGAATTAACCAGATCCATATCTTCAATATACGCACAACATTCAATAACAACACGATTGCCATAACTATATGAAGAAGATTTGATTTGTTTAATCACAAACGACCCTTCATATTTTCCAGCTTCATACTGATCCAATAATTTATTATCTTTTAAAGAAAATTCACCAATGGACGTAAAAAGCTTGGCGACATTGAAATTGCCATATTTACCCGTTCTGGTTGTAATGACTAATTCACCAGGTATTGAAATCATATTAATGCTCCAGTATAAAAAGTAAAAATAAAAACCAACTACTTTATGCGTAATAAAGTAAGCTGGTTTAAATGAAATAGGAAAACTATTTTTGTAGTTGATGATAATTTCTAACTTGAGTTCGCCATTCGTGATTTACTTCAAAATTAGCTAATTCAAGGTAATTAAGTGGACATGAATAATAAGGAGGAAAAGATAATTCACAATAATATGAATAGCTCCAAGCCTCGTCAATTTTTTTAATCAAATTACATTTTATGTAACGGTATTTACCTGCCAGTAAAATGTTTCGATAATCGTTTATGACATTAAATTCAATTAATGACCATAATATGGTTACTCCATGAATATAGTCATTACAAACATGAAATTGCAATGTTTTTTCTTCATAATGTTCACTATAAACAGGAGCAATTAATAAATTAATTAACTCAGATTTAGTATGAATATTATGCTCTGAATACCATCTCATAATAATAAACCTCCTCAAACAAAATCAGGAGATATCACTCAAGAGGAGTGAAAATCCCCCTCCTGGTTGACACATTAAAATTAAGACTTATGTAAGTATTCTTGAATGATTGAACTTAATGATACATCATCAGGTATAGTTGCTTCACAATTGATTAAAGCAAGAAAATATTCTGTTGAAAGAAGTATGTATTCGTTAGTTAACATGGATATTCTCCTAATTAAAAGTTGAATAAAAAAGGAGAATACTTTCCACAGGAGAAAATATTCCCCTATGGGTAAAAGATAAAAACAATTAATTACTTATTAAAATAATTTTCTTGTTTTATTTTGGATCTCATTTTTTTCTAATGAGGCATGAGTTAGTTCTCGTTGTTGCACCAATGCTGGAAGTAAGTCATTGTATTCCTCAATTCTTAGCATTCGAATATCTTTCAATGAAGGTGTAAACCAACTAAACTTTTGTCCCAATTGTTGAACGGCTAAAACACAAGTTACTGCATTAATACTACTATTACCAAAATATACAGATCCCTGTTCCCATTCAAAACCAAGCTTTTTTAACTCATCTCTAACTTCTTTATAAGCATTAGTATACACACCAGGATAATAGTGCTCTAATCTACTAGTATCGAAGTCAAAAGTAATTGCATAAGACATTGAGTATTCCTCAATATGTGAATGTGATAGTCTATAAAAACTCAACATCAAATAGATGTTACCAACCTGCAAGAAACAGTGAGTTTGTTGGCTGTTAGGATGTGATCACCTTAAAAAAGGAACGCTCCATTTTATTGGCAGCGTCTGAGAATTAATGATCATCTTCTCGTTGTTTGTTACTTAAAGTAACGGAAACATGATTAGTATACTAATTTGACTTCAAAATACAATAACGATTTTCAAGAGGCTCAATCTTATCTGAATTAACAATAAACTCTGATTAATTAGAGCAATGACCATTAGTTGGTACTATATCAAAACTGGACAATAAAATGGAGTCAATTAGGTTAATCCCATTCAAAAAGATATCCTAACAACAACTTAGTCACTCCTAGACAGCAAACAAAAAAACTGAAACAAGAGCTGCTAAATAATGGTAATAGCGAATCTTGGATGATAGTGTAATTACCATTACCACATTATCATTTTTTTTGAAATGTTATAGGTTTTAAATTAAATAATAGATTCAGTGGATCATGGCTGTAATGACTCGCGTAATTTTTATTATGAATAGTTCGATTAATCGACTTTTCTAAATATGCTAACATTTCGTCAAATACAGAGTTTCCTAAGCTAAATCGATTGACTCCTGCTAACCGAAGATCATCTATGTTACTGATGTTAGGTAAATTTAAAACATTTAAGGGGAGCGCTATTTCATCGGAAATCTCACGAATTTCACTTAAATTGCTTAACCCTGGAACAAATAAACAGTCGGCACCAGCACTTTTATATACAGAAGCCCTAGCAATTGTTTCTGTCAATTTATCATGACAAAATGGACTCAAATAAGTATCAGTCCTTGCATTAAGAACAAAGTGAGGAAACCCTTTGGCAAGCAATGTTGATTTGATGAGCGATATAATTCTTGAAAAATTTGTTGGGGATTGTAAGTTTCCACTAATTTCCGAATCTTCAATATTAATCCCAGAACATCCGATATCTGCTAGTTTAATCACGTTATCGACAATATCAGTCACTCGAGATGAATACCCTTTTTCCATATCAACAGATAAAGGGATTTTTACTACCTTTAAAATATTTTGAGCATTATGCAGAACTGTGTAGAATGTGATGTTTTCACCATCTTTCACGTTATTGGTGGCCGATAATGCGCTACTTGATGTACCTAAAGCTTTATAACCAGCCTCCTCATAAATTCTTGCTGAGAGCACATCCCAGCAATTAGCCAAAACAAAAAAAGATTTTTTAGAGTGTAACTCTTTGAAAGTAGAATAATTCATAATTTATTTTAGCCTTTACTATTATAAGTGATATCGATCATTGCATTAAAAACATGAGGCAAACCAACAGAATTACCATAGTTATCACGTAGATACTTAGATTCAAGCATCATTGCTGATAAATTTTCCTTGATTAGGTATCCCTGTTCTTTAAAAAAGCTTTCACTTTGATCAAAGTTAAGCCCAAAAAAGTGCGGTTCACCAATTTCAATCAAAACATTATAAAGCTCTTTGGCACCATAAAAATCCAAGTTACCAGCAATATAATCTTGATAAGCATAATCTAACGTAATTTGTAATTCGGAAGAAAAAAAGTCTTTCAACTCAGTTAGTGTTGAAATTATTATTTCTTCAGGTAAAAAATAAGTCACGCCTTCCCAAAGAATCAATGTTGGAGTATTTGCATCAACCTTGTTTTCAATGAAGCATTTTGTCAAATCAGAGTCGTTAAAATTACAAAATATATGAGAATAATACTTATTGGTGATAAGATTGTGCTGTTCTATTTTTGTTTTCTTAAACTCAAGCATAGCTTTCAAATCAACTTCATACAATTTTGTATTGCTGTCATTTAAAGTATCAGAAAAACGGATAGCTCTTGAATCAAAGCCAGCACCTAAAATTATTACTTGTGAATTTTTATGTTCTGATAACCAAGCTTTCAACGAATCATCAAATTTTAATGTTCTAATCAAATGATAATATAAACATCCAGGTAATTTTGTTTGCATTTCTTGTTTTAATTTTTCAATATCACTAAGATAGTTTTCCCATTTACCATTCACAAAGTACTCACCATAATGATCGGGATTTTTAATTTTTTCATTTTCACCAGACAATAAATAACGCATTAGAGAAGTTACGCTAGCACTTTCAATAATATCAAAATGTGTTTTATTATTTTTCATTAAGTAATTTCTCCAATTCAGCATTAAATTGATCAATTTCCATTTGTTTTTTTATACTCCCATCAGAGAAATAAATACCTCCCTGTAGCTGAGCTGCATCATATATATAAATTGAGGGTATCGGTGGTAAGGTTTCTGCGTATGGGGGATATTCTATATTTAAAAGGCACAAAATTGCCCGTTGGGTTAGTAACCCCTCCGCTACAGGTGGAGAACCCGCAAAAATTGGTAATGCATCTGTTTTTTTTATCCATTGCATGATCTTTGCAAAAGAAGGGTATAAAGGAAATCTAGGTGCCCATAACTTCAACATTTGTTCTGTTTTATCACTATCAGCCAAACTTTTAATAGATTCTTCATTTTTGAAAGAATACCATTTTTCAATCGGCATACTAGTTTTTAAAAACTTATAAAGATGAGCCGTCCATCCAATAACAGAACAAGCTAAAATCGTTCGACAACGAGATTCTTTACGAAAGGCTCTATGTAAAGCAAATTTTTCTTTTAATAGACTAAAATCGACTTGATCTAAAATTAGGTCACAGCCCTGTACAAAATCTTCAGCACTATCTTCAGTTATTCCATTTTCATAAATTTCTATATCTACATCTTCTGCTAATTTGTAAGCCATTTCGCCTACAACACGAGCTTTATTTTGTCCAATATTCTCTAAACATGCTCCTAATTGCCTATTTATGTTACTGTAATCAAATGTATCTGGGTCTGCAATTTTGATTTTTTTGACACCAAATCTCGCCAATCTAACAGCCATTGCTCCACCAATTCCACCTGCCCCTGCTATACCTATTGTCATTTGTGACAATTTTTGTTGTGCTGACTCTTGTGCTGCCTCATCAACACCTAAAAATGGAATTGTCCTATTGATTCTTTTACGATAAATATCTTTGTCAAATTTTGCTTTTAATAAAGTTTTCATATTTAAATCTCTTTTTTCAGTAAATAAACGTCCCCGTAGTGTGGGCTCTTAACCGTAGTTATATTTGTGAAACAAAACCCATTTTTTAAAAAAAATGGAACCATATAATCATTGCAATCCAGAATGATTGTTTTTTTACCTCTTAAATTTGCAAATTTTTCCGCTTGAACTAACAAGTTACAACCCAAACCTAAGCACCGAAAATTTTTTGAAACCATCAATTTTGTTAAAAATATATAATTATTTTTAGTAACAGATTGAAGCATCAAATTATATTTTGAATTAAGCATTTGCTCAGACTCTATCAACCTGATAGTCGCAACGACCTTGTCCTTAAAATGAGCAGCATAAATTATGGAATAGGGTTCTAAATCATCATAAATTATTCTTTTGGAATGGTTTAAATCCGATATTTTTCGATTCATTTCCACATAATAAATTTGATACCAAAATTGATATATTGGTAATCGCTTAAAAGGCTTTTTTATATACTCCAAATATGAAATATTTTTATTATTTGAGCAATGATTCATGGTTAAGAAGCCATTTTTTTGTTGTCAGACCACCAGCATAACCTTTCAAACCACCATCAGAGCTTATTACACGGTGGCACGGCACAATAATAGAAATTTTGTTCAATGAACAAGCATGACCAACCGCTCTTGATTTATTTTTTGAACCAAGAGAAATAGCTATTTCTTTATAAGAACTAGTGTAACCAAAAGGAATTTTGAGTAATTCATCATAGACAGTGGACGAAAAGATTGTTCCCTGAGATATGAAAGGAAGACAAAAAACGGTCAGTTTTTTAGAAAAATAGAGTATTAATTGCTGTTTACATAATTCAGTGATTTCATTTTTATTAGTTTCTAATGCTGAGTTAGAAAACATTACCTCAATGATATGCTCATTCGTAGCGATTATATTTGCAAAATGCAAAGGAAATGATTTTGGGCATTTAAGTTGATCAAAATACATCACAAATTGCTCCATAAATGAATACTCAAATAGCTTCTCCACGGTGCAGCGATATCACTATTTCGAAGCTCATATTTATCGAGAGCTTTTTTTATACCTAAATCTGTTTCCATCCAAATATCTGAAGCATTCATTCCTCTTAATTTTATATAATTGATAGTCCACGGGCCAACACCTTTTACTTGATCCAAACTATCGATATGTGAATTTATATCGTAATCGCAGCACCATTGAGAAAATGCAAATAATGTATTTTTTTTGGACTGAGTCGTTTTCATTCTGTCTAATCCAGATACTGTGATTTCCTTTGGGAAGGGAAAATAATGATTTGCGTGTTCATCTTTTTTGTGAAAAATAGAAACAAATTGATTTAGTAAATTTGTCGCCGCGGAAACAGAGACTTGTTGACCACATATGGCTCGAATTCCTGCTTCATATGGCGAAAAAACACCAGGAATATGCAACCCTTTATTTTTTATTACAGAGGGATATAAGTTTTTAAGCTGATCTTCAATAAAATTAATATTTGAATTTAAATCAAACATTACTGAAATTTTTCGTAAGACTTCTGCTATTTTTGGTAGAAATGACCTAGATAAAGTTATAATAAATGAACGATCTTCGCACTTGATTTCAAAGTAGCCTTTGATATTTTCAATTTCTATTGTGCGTCGATAAACTCTACCTTCGATACTTTCGATGTTGCTAATAAGCCTTTTTGATTGAAATGTGAGGAAAAAATCCCAATTGTAAAAATTTATATAAGGTATTTTTAAATCAATCGTTTGTTTCGCTCCATCCTTAGTTTTACTAAGTAATTTTCGAACTGGAACTTTCAAAAAACGATTAGTCAGGTTATAAAGACCACTAACGCAACTATATCCACACGCTTCCGATATTTCAACAATACTTAGATTTGATGAGTATAGAAGCTTTCTCGCAAATAATGCTTTCGTCATATTTTGAAACTGTTTTAAAGATATTCCTAAGTTTTTTGTAAACGCTTTATTTAGATTTCTACTGGAAGTAAATAAGGCAGATGCAATATCCTCTACACTAGATGTCAGCATTTCTCCTGATTGGATTAACTTTACAGCTTGTTGCGTAAATACAGAGTAACGAGAAAGCTCGTTAAAGTTTGGCGAGAATTCTGGTTTACAACGAAAACACGGACGATAACCTGCGCTAAGGGCCTCTTCTTTGGATAAATAATAGGTAACATTTTTTTCCAGTGGTAGTTTTGCAGGACAAATTGTTCGACAGAATATTTTTGTTGTTTTAACAGCAATAAATACTTTGCCATCAAACCGAGGATCTCTGCTTATACGAGCTTGCCTAAATACATCAGTTGTATATTTTTCCATTAGGAATAACCAAATTTAATCAAGTAAGCCATCATATCACCATTGTGTTTGAATATTTTTCCAAAAATCGGAATTCAATGTTAGTTACAATAAATTTAGTGATTTTTCTGGCAAAATTTAATTAAAGAAAGGACTATTAAATATAATCTTTCTTATGTCTCAATTCAGATTAAATTAATAAAATTATATATTTGATGGTTCATCTTCTATTTTTGATGAACTAAAAAAATAAATATTCTTCTGTATTAACTTGGCTAATGCTCGTTTTTTTCATGAATATAAAGTATTAAATAGCCCTTTCCCTCAAAATCCTTTTGGGTTTTCTGCTCGTAGCCTTTTCAAGGTAGGGCCATTCCCATTATGGCCCATTACCATTAATAACCATTACCCTTTTTTCCTTACCCTTTTACCCTTTGTTTTTGCCATTTAAGTATTTAGCATTGACACAAAATAAAAGATGTTTTATATATAAAAGAATAAATTTTAATCAGAGACATAAAAATGGAAAATAAAGATAAGTCAACACAATCTGACACAAACCATAAAATGCTTTTTAATAGTGACGGTTTTGAATTATTTATAAAAATTTTAACAGTTTCTGTAAAATTCATATTGTTCATATTCAAAGGTATACTATACATATTACCATGCTTTTTGGAAACACCAGCAGAAGAAAAAAGAAGAGAAGAAGAAGAAGAAGAAAGAATAAAAAATGAAATATCGTATTATGATGATGACGGTCATGCTTACACAAGCGATGGCGATAGAATGTGGTGATAAAAGAAAAGGTTATTATAAATAATAAGCTAATATGCCATTTATATTAGCTTACTATTATTTAACATTTTAACTATTTCTTTCCTTTTGTTGCAACTTTCATTGCAATGTCTTTTCCTTTTTTAGCCTTACTTATTCCATCTTTTCCTACCTGTTGCATTTTACTTGAACTTTTATTTATAAAACTCTCTACTCCTGAACTAACTTTAAACCCAGCCCACGACAAACCTGCAAGTAAAATCAAAGGGAATCCAATAAATACAAATGACGTAATAATATCAACTAGCGATTTATTAATATTCCATTTATCGGACATAAAATGAATAGCATTATTTTCATACATAATATTAATCAGTCTAGAATCTAGAAAACGTGCCAGTTCCCAGACAAATGTTAAAAATATCAATGAAAACATGACAAATGTTAGCGTGATTATCGTCTTTGGTTCAAATCCTCCAATTAAAATAATGATAGGTAATAAAATAATAATAGACATTATTAATATCGATTGAACCATAGGTGCTGCTTGTCGCAACGCATCAATTTCAATAAAGTTCGACATAGACGAAAAAAATGCTCCTACAGATGCAATTGAACTTCCAACTTGCTCAGATATCGATGGATCCCTATTTTCGTAGTCAACAAACAGATAATCAGAACTCTGTAACATTTTTTTTGGATTTAAAACTGAACGCAAAACAATTTCATCCAGCTCTTCTTTACTGTTTGTCAACCATTCCCAAAACGAAAATTTATTAATGTTCGGATTTATGTAAATACCCCAAACTTAGTACAAGATTCAAGTAGAAAATCATGCTGTTTGTTTTAGTGTTTTATACTCAATCGGCGTCATGTTATTTAATGCCTCATGCGGTCTTTCGGTGTTATAAATCGTTAACCATTCTTCGGTTATTCTCCTTGCTTGTGCTAAGTTGTTAAAAAGATATAAATCGAGTACTTCAGTACGATAGGTACGATTAAATCGTTCAATGTACCCGTTTTGATATGGGCTACCGGGCTGGATATAATCAATGGCTATATCATGTGATTTAGCCCAGTTTATAAAGGTTTTTCCTGTAAATTCTGGTCCATTATCGACGCGTATTTTTAATGGATACCCATGATATTCAGCCAGTTTATCTAAGTAACGGGTAATCCTTCCTGCTGGTAAGCTTACTGCAATATCAATACCTAACGCCTCACGATTAAAGTCATCGATGACATTGAATGTCCTAAAGCGACGTTGATTACAGCTACTATCACTCATAAAATCCATTGACCAACATTCACCTTGTTTATTAGGAACCAATAGCTTTTCTGGTGTTCGTTGGGGGATACGTTTTTTACGTTTAGCTCTAATATTAAGTTTTAACTCACAATACACCCGATACACCCGTTTATGATTCCATTTATAGCCGAGCTTTCTGATGCGATTAAAACATTTGGGAAAGCCCCAG
>NZ_LZGT01000055.1 GCF_001690525.1 Gilliamella sp. App6-5
CTTTATGCATCGGGAAGGCAAGCCTAAAGGGTTCTTCTACTTAGATCACCGAACGGTTGATGGCAAACATAATTTAATTACCGATACCTATGTCACAGCTGGAAATATCCATGATTCCCAGCCTTATATGGCTCGATTAAAACGCCAGCTAGAGCGGTTTGGCTTTAATCCGGTTGGTGTCGGTCTTGATGCGGGTTATTTTACGGCTCCCATTTGCCATTTACTGCTAGCAGAGCAGATATATCCGGTGTTGGGTTATCGCCGCCCCACCCATGGTGCGAATCCCATCAGAAAAAAGCAGTTTATCTATAACAGTCAAAACGATACTTATACTTGCCCAAACGGGCAAACATTAATATATAAAACTACCAGCAGGGAAGGTTATCGTCATTATCATTCTGATGCAACAACCTGCAAAATCTGTCCGTTATTGTCACAGTGTACACAGAGTAAAAATACACAGAAAGTCATCACACGGCATATCTGGGAAGCAGATAAAGAGAAAGCCAACGAGATTCGTTTAAGTCAGTGGGGTAAAAAAGTCTATGCTCGGCGAAAAGAAACCATAGAGCGCAGCTTTGCTGATGCTAAACAACATCACGGACATCGCTATGCACGATTTAGAGGAAGAGCGCAGGTTCAAATGCAGTGTTTATTGGCCGCAACGGCTCAAAATATCAAGAAAATAGCGATAAAGCTATTTTTGTTACGTTTTTTTAAGCTATTTTTTAATTTATTTAATAAAATCCAAATTAAAAATCCTATTTATGGTTTAAATAAAAAAATAAACCCCGAATTATATCGAGGTTTGTCATCAATCTGAGTCAGCTTTGTGCTGACTTTTTGTTTATTTTAGCATTCTGATTTTTGAAACTTTTTAATTAACTAAAATGAATCTTGCTTGTATTTTATAAATAAATCCCTATCATAACTAAATTTTTCACGTTTATTTATATATTTAAGGGGATCTTTATGGCAGATCACAATTTAGAAAATAACTTGCGGAAAGATCTTGGTTTAATTTCTGCATTATCACTGGTTGTGGGAATGGTTTTAGGAGCAGGTGCTTTTATGAAACCACCAGCAGTATTAGAGGTAGCAGGTGATTATCATTACGCACTGTTAGCATGGATAATTGGTGGTGTTATTTCTATTTGTGGCGGGTTAACACTTTGTGAACTCGGTGTAATGTTTCCAAAAACTGGGGGGATGCTCGTTTATTTAGAAAAAATCTATGGCGCTAAAATTTCTCATCTTTATGGTTGGATGATGACAGTGATTTTTTCACCTGCTTTGATTGGTGCATTAGTGGGCTATTTTAGTTCGGTGTTTTGTTCATTATTTGATATTGAAAATACGTACAAAATGGCAGTAGGTGCTGGAGCATTAGGTTTTATTGCTTTTATTAATGCAATTGGTGTCAAAGAAGCGGGGTATCTTCAAACCATTGCGACGGCTTGTAAATTGTTTCCAATAATACTATTGGCGATATTTGGATTATGTGAAGGAAATGGACAAGTTGCATTATTTAGTGCTAGTGGTCAAGGGATTGAGACATATGCCCCTTTTGCTGTTGCGATTTTAGCGACATTATTTGCCTATGATGGTTGGGCTCAAGTGGCATCGGTTGCGGGTGAAATTAATAAGCCAGCTAAAGTATTGCCGAAAGCCATTATTTTGGGGATTATATTTTTAGTCATTGTTTACGCTTGTATTAATATTGCCTTATTTAAAATTTTTCCAGTTCAAGAAATGGTCTCATTAGGACATGACGCTTCTTCTGTTGCATCACAACGCCTATTTGGGCATTTAGGTGGTAATTTGGTTGCAGTTGGTATTATGGTGTCAATTTTGGGCGGAATTAATGGCTATATTATGACATTATCACGTACTATTTTTAGTATGGCTGAGCGCGGCAATATTGTTGGTGCACGTTATTTAAGTACAATAGATGAAGACAGTCGTTCACCAGTAAATGCAATTTTAGTCCTTGTCGTTTTTTCATTTTTATATTCGGTATTATTAGATGCCGATCGTTTGTCTGAAATTTCGATGTTTTCGATTTGGGTTTTTTATTTATTAACGTTTGTTGGTGTTATTATAGCTAGAAAAAAATACCCTACTATACCAAGATCTTATAAAGTCATTGGCTACCCCGTTATCCCTATTATTGCTATTGCAGGATCTCTTTATGTCATCTATGGTATGTTGATTCATCAAACAGAAAACGGTATTGCCTCAATAGTGCTAACGTTACTAGGTTTACCAATGTACTATTACTATCAAAGTAAGAGCCAAAATAGATATCTTTCAGTTGGTGAAGTGAAAAAGTATCGTTTCAAAACCCAACATACTACTGCGATATTGGCAATCGGTGTTGTTGCTATGTTAATCATTTATGGCGGTATGGCCAGCAAATAATACTGTGGTGGCTGATTAAATAGTTTGTTTGATGCTATTTTATCGTAGCAATAAAAGAAACCAAAAGTTTTTGGTTTCAGATTGATGACAAAGAACTCGCTTTTTGGCGAGTTCTTTGATCTAATAGAGAGGAGTCCATTATAAGAGGAATTCTTCTATGCTAAAAAAACCAACTCCAGCGACACCAGAAAAAATAGAGCAAATCTCACTAGATGCGCTTGTCCCTCAAAATCATCTTGTTCGTAAAATAGCTAAAGTCATTGATTTTGAATTTATTCGAGAAGCGGTAGCACCACTTTATTGCCCGAATAACGGTCGTCCGGCAGAAGATCCAGTCAGACTGTTTAAAATCATGCTATTGGGGTATCTTTTCGGTATCCCCAGTGAACGTCGTCTGGTTCAGGAAATTCAGGTCAATTTAGCTTACCGCTGGTTTCTGGGAATGGGATTAACCGAAAAAGTGATTGACGCCTCAACACTTAGCCAAAATCGTCGCCGTCGGTTTAATGACAGTGAAATCTATCAACAGATTTTTGATAATATTGTTGAGCAGGCCATTGCCAAAGGGTTGATAAGTAGTCGGGTTTTATATACGGACAGTACTCACCTAAAAGCAAATGCCAATAAAGGCAAGGCACGTAATGAGCAGCGTATTGTTGAGCCCAGTCAATATATTGATGCGCTTAATCAAGCCATCAACGCAGAAAGAGAATTAAACGGAAAAAAGCCTTAAAGCCATCGACGGTAGAGAAATACAAGGAGGTTAAAGTCAGTACAACAGATCCAGACAGTGGCTTTATGCATCGGGAAGGCAAGCCTAAAGGATTCTTCTACTTAGATCACCGAACGGTTGATGGCAAACATAATTTAATTACCGATACCTATGTCACTGCCGGAAATATCCATGATTCCCAGCCTTACATGGCTCGATTAAAACGCCAGTTAGAGCGGTTTGGCTTTAATCCGGTTGGTGTCGGTCTTGATGCGGGTTATTTTACGGCTCCCATTTGCCATTTACTGCTGGCAGAGCAGATATATCCGGTGTTGGGTTATCGTCGTCCCACCCATGGTGCGAATCCCATCAGAAAAAAGCAGTTTATCTATAACAGTCAAAACGATACTTATACTTGCCCAAACGGGCAAACATTAATATATAAAACTACCAGCAGGGAAGGTTATCGTCATTATCATTCTGATGCAACAACCTGCAAAATCTGTCCGTTATTGTCACAGTGTACACAGAGTAAAAATACACAGAAAGTCATCACACGGCATATCTGGGAAGCAGATAAAGAGAAAGCCAACGAGATTCGTTTAAGTCAGTGGGGTAAAAAAGTCTATGCT
>NZ_LZGT01000056.1 GCF_001690525.1 Gilliamella sp. App6-5
AACAGTGTATAACACCGAAAGACCGCATGAGGCATTAAATAACATGACACCGATTGAGTATAAAACATTAAAACAGGCAGCTTAATTTTCTACGTAAGTTGTGTACTAAGTTTGGGGTATTTACATCAAAAATATACCAAGCAAAAAGGTACTCAAGTTCCTTATACTATAATTATTTATATTAATTTGAAATAAAGCATATAAAGATAGTGCATACCCAATTGATATTAACATGATATCAAAAAAAATGATTTTTTGTTGTATACATTTTTCAGAAGTAAAACACATTTTTTTAGATAAAAAAAGCACATGTATTATTAATGGTATATTTATAAAAAACAAAACTCTCCAAGAAAAATATTCAGTTATTATAGAACCAAGTAATGGTGCAATAGCTGGAGCAAAAATAGCAGGGATTCCCACAAGTGCCATAGTCGATCTAGCATTTTCTTTTCCGAAGTATGAGACTAAAATTACTTGCACTAAAGGTATTAATAAACCAGCACTTAGGCCTTGTATTATTCTACCAATAATAAATAAGTAAAAATTGCTTGTTAATCCACATATAAATGATCCAATTAAAAAAAACAAAATTGCAAACCGCCATAGCTTAATGGATCCATATTGTTTGGATAGATAAGGAACTAATGGGATACCAATTGATGTACCTATAATATAAGTAGTAATACCCCATGATATAATTTCCACACTTCTATTAAAAGTTATTGATATTGATTCTAGTGTAATATTTATTACACTAGAATCAAGAAGAGGCAATATACTTGATACTATACAAATATATAATATTTTATTTTTCATAATATTTAATCATCTTGAGTATTGGAATAAATATTTAGTAGGTTCCCTAGAATAAATACCTTCAAACCCTATAGGATTCTCCGTATATTCTGGATCGGCTACACTAATTAGTCCAGTCTAATAAGGTCATTGTTATGATAACCCAAAAAACAAAAGGAACCAACAATGACAAATCCCATTTCAAGAAGAGAAAAACGCAGTTTTACTAATGAATTTAAAAAACAGATGGTGATGCTATATCAAAATGGCAAAAAACGAGCGGATATTGTCGCCGAATATGACCTGACTAAATCTGCATTAAATAAGTGGATTAAGCAATATCAAACCACTGGTGAATTTACAGCTCAAGCTAATTGTAGTGCTCAAGAAAATGAGCTTATAGCCCTACGTAAAGAAAATAAGCATTTGTTAATGGAGCATGACATCCTAAAGCAAGCTGCGTTGATAATAGGACGAAAATCAAATTAATCACCGAGAATCAACATCGATATAGCTTACGTGCGTTATGTCGATGTTTACAAGTGTCAAGAAATAGCTTCTATTATCAACCACAATTAACCAGTAAAAAAACAGACAAAATGCTTGATGAAAAAGTGAAAGCGGTATTTAACGATAACTATCAATCCTATGGAACAAGACAACTACAAGTAGAGCTTAGAAAGAAAAGTATAATATTACCCCGTCGCCGAATTGGTCGAATCATGCAAGAAAATGGATTAGTATTGTAACTCTCCCTAAAATAGTGCAAAAAAATGAAAAAAGATTTAGATATAAAAAACGACTCAGCTTACTCAACCATTTTGTTTTTTAATTTAATTATTTAGTTTTGTAAAAACGTTGAGGAGTGTATACCGTTACATTGCAAATATCGTTGGCGATAAACATGGCCAACGATATATTTGTTCATTTAGTGAGAGTTGGTCGGTTTGGCTTGATGTGGCAGAATTAGATTTAACACAATCGCTAAGATACCGCATAAACTGATACCTTGTAGGGCATACGATCCAAAATCAAAGATCATTCCACCGATCCCAAAAACTAAAACTAATGAGACAATACACATATTTCGAGGCACGGAAAGATCCACTTTGTGTTTAACTAAAATATTTATGCCCACTGATGCAATGGAACCAAACAATAGCACCATAATTCCCCCCATGACTACAGTTGGAATTGAGCCTAAAAATGCACCAATTTTGCCAATAAAAGACATTAAAATGGCCCAAATTGCCGCCCATGTCATGACGCGAGTTTTAAAATTACGCGTTAACGTTACCGCACCAATTACTTCCGCATAAGTAATACAGGGTGGTCCACCAAAAAATCCCGCTGTCGAAGTTGCCAATCCATCACCGAGTAATGTGCGCTGTAAGCCAGGATCACGCGTATAATCTTTACCTGTGACAGTACTAATTGCCATAATATCACCAACATGTTCAATGGTTGGTGCAATCACAATTGGCAGCATATACAAAATTGCTTGCCAGTGAAATTCAGGAAACGTGAAATCAGGTATTTTAAACCACGGAGCATCAATCACCGGTTGAAAATTGACAATACCGAACATACAAGAAAGCGTATAACCAACCACAATACCCGAAATAATAGGTAATAATTTTAAAAAACCTTTTGCCCAAATAGCCACCACTAACGTTGTTAATAGTGAAGCCATTGAAATAAGAATCAATTGATAATTTTCAGCTTGTAGTCCACTATTTTTACCCATTGCCATCCCAACGGTAACCGGCGCAAGCGATAAGCCAATAACCATAATAATTGGACCTGTCACAACCGGCGGTAAGATGCGGTCAATAACATGGCTACCATTCATTTTGACTAAAAAAGCAAAAAACATAAAAACTAACCCCGCGGCAACTAAACCGCCTAAAGTAGCGGGGATCCCCCACTGCGCAACACCAAATGAGATAGGGGCAATAAACGCAAATGATGAAGCTAAAAATACCGGTACCTTACCTTTCGTGGTTAATTGAAATAATAAAGTACCTACTCCAGCAGTAAAAAGCGCTACATTGGGATTTAACCCCGTTAACAACGGTACTAATACCAATGCTCCAAATGCGACAAATAACATTTGTGCGCCAGTAAAAATATCCTGCCAAGAATGCTTATGCAGTGATGTTATATTTTTTGATTTGTCTGTTGTGATATTACTCACATTGCGCCTCTCTTACTTAACTAAGTTTGTATATAATTTGTCTGATTAACAGGCATAAAAAAACCGGATAAACCGGTCTAAATTTTGAGATTCTATTTTGTGCCGAAGATTTTGTCTCCTGCATCACCCAGGCCGGGCAATATGTAGCCTTTTTCATTCAACCTCTCATCAATCGATGCAGTATAAAGTTCAACGTCAGGATGAGCTTGTTCAAGCACTTTAATTCCTTCTGGTGCGGCAACCAAAACTAATACTTTAATATTTTTACAACCTGCTTTTTTAAGCAAATCGATTGTCGCTACCATTGACCCACCTGTTGCTAGCATTGGATCAACAACTAAAGCCATTCGCTCTCCAATATCTGAGGTTAACTTCTCGAAATAAGGAACAGGTTCGAGCGTTTCTTCATTACGGTAAAAACCAACAACGCTAATACGCGCACTTGGTATATGTTCAAGCACACCATCCATCATACCTAAACCTGCGCGTAAAATAGGTACCACCGTAATTTTTTTACCTTTGAT
Organism: Gilliamella sp. App6-5; assembly: GCF_001690525.1. Classification (GTDB taxonomy): domain Bacteria; phylum Pseudomonadota; class Gammaproteobacteria; order Enterobacterales; family Orbaceae; genus Gilliamella; species Gilliamella apicola_H. The sequence goes on from NZ_LZGT01000056.1 coordinate 3,520, forward strand.
ACGTTCAACTTCAACAGGCCCACACCAACCATTGATCGTTACTGTTTCGGTAGGTAGATCCGCAGTGGCTTCATAAGTTAATAAACTGCCAACTTCGCTGGCAAGATCGCGAAAGTCTTTGGTGCTAATATCGTGTTCACGCATTAAACCAATTTTATGGCGTACAAGAGGGTGTTTTACTTCAACTATTTTCATGGAGGGCCTCAGTGTTATTTTCTATAATCTGTTAGTCGGTATAAATAACCACTGAGGGGCGATTCTAACATAGATCTCACTTTATGAAAACCTGAAATCAACAGGTTTATCGACAGTGTAAATATTAGTAAAAATATCAACAATAAAAATCGTTTAATTTTCGTTTTATTTCATTAGAATGATTGTCAGTTATTAAATAAAAAGGGATAGGGAATGAATTGGTTTATTGATTGTATTACAATAAATTATGCAAATTTTAATGGGCGAGCTTGCCGTGAAGAATATTGGATGTTCTCTTCGATCTATATTGTTCTAATTATTTTGATGATAATTATTGATAATATGATGAAAAATAACCTCGTTTTAACTTTGAGCTTGACATTGACTTTATTTGTTCCTAATTGCGCAGTTACAGTACGCCGTTTGCATGATGTTGATAAACCGGGTTGGTACTTTTGGACCGCAACACCTTATACGCTATTAAAACTTATGTATACCGATTCAACTTCTGGTCCTAACCAATATGGTGAAAACCCTAAAGGTTTATAATTTACGAATAACCTTATTACTAAATGTGGTAAGGTTAGATGATTCTCAATCCGACTTTCTGTTTTATCAAATACTTTCGCCGTCTAAATACTCAACTGGCATATCAATCACTTTTTGATCGACCTGCTCGCCATTAATTCGTTTTAATAATAGTTCTGCGGCAATTTTTCCCATGTCAATTCTGGGTGTCTGTATAGACGCTAATTTAGGATTCATAAATTGACCAATTTGATGTCCATGAAACCCAACAATCGCTATCTGTTTTGGCACTTCAATCCCTATCCTCTGACACTCAAGCAGCACCCCTAAAGCCAAATCATCATTGGTACTAAAAATACCATCAACACTAGGAAACTCTGTTAAAATTTGATGCAAAAATCTTGCCCCTAATTCATAAGACGATGCTTCTTTAGTCGCTAGCGTTCGAGGTGTCAATCCTGCTTCTTCCATTGCCTTTTCATAACCTTGTTGACGAATAATACTTCGTTGGTCTTGCCTTGCGCTAAAATAGACAATATTTCGATGCCCTTTATTTATCATTCGCTGAATCATCTTTTTAGTCGCAGTAAAATTATCAAAGCCAACCGCCATATCAATGCAAGGTGAAACACTATCCATAATTTCAACAACAGGTATACCCGAAATTTCAATCATTTTTAATGTTGCTGGAGTATGTGTTCTTTCGGTTAAAATTAATCCGTCAATATTATAAGAAAGTAATGAACGTAAACGTGATTCTTCTTTTTCTGCACTATAGCCAGTATGGGTAATCATGGTTTGATATCCCCTAGCATCAGTCACCGTTTCAATACCTTTTAAAATATCAGCAAAAACTTGATTGGTAAAAGAAGGAAACACAATACCAATCGCATTACTTTTGGCATTAGACAGCATATCGGGTGCTTTATTCGGAATGTAACCAAGCTCATCTATCGCAGCTGAAATTTGTAATTGAAGTGGTTTAGAGACTAGATTGGGATCACGTAAAAAACGACTAACTGTCATTTTACTAATCCCAATTAAATTGGCGATTTCTTGCAAACCCGTTCGACGTTTTTTATGGCTATTCATTCACTTTTTCCGGTAGTCTTGGCTGCCAATCTATGGCTGCTTTGCCTTGTTGTATAATAAGATCATTCGCTTTTGAAAAATGCTTACCCCCCAAAAAGCCACGATGAGCAGATAACGGCGATGGATGCACTGACGTTAATACATGGTGCTTTTGACGATTAATAAACTGACCTTTTTTTTGTGCAGGTGCTCCCCACAATAAAAAAACCACACCCTCAAGATGCTTATCAATTGCGGCTATCACATGGTCAGTAAAGGTTTCCCAACCTATTTTTGCATGAGAATGCGCCTGCCCTGCTTCAACCGTCAGCACATTATTTAATAATAATACGCCTTGAGTCGCCCAAGAAGCTAAATAGCCATGAGAAGGAATTGTAAATCCATCAATATCCGTTGATAGCTCTTTATAAATATTCATTAACGATGGCGGTGGCTTAATTCCAGGTAAAACAGAAAATGAAAGTCCGTGGGCTTGATTAGGACCATGATAAGGATCTTGCCCTAAAATCACGACTTTGATTTGATCAAATGGCGTGAAACGAAACGCATTAAACACATCATGCTGTGGTGGATACACAATCTTACCATTAGCGCGCTCAGATGCCACAAATTGCATTATATGTTGAAAATAGGGCTTCTGTTTTTCACCGCCGATAACGTCATGCCATGTTAATTGATTATTCATACAATACCTATACTATAATTTTATATGACTCAACAACACTATTTGCTGATTGCAATAATTATACCTAAAAATCATAATAAACCTAATGCTATTGAGCTTAAACCGCGCTAAATCAAAATTGTTAAATATTCAGTTAGGCATACAATAACAACCCATTATTTAATGCCTCAATACTAATGGCATATTTTGACAATATTTTAAATCACAACAAGTTTGACTAAATAAATATCCTGTTGCGTCCCTTTATTTTTTAAAAGACAATAGACATGGTTAATAAATCAAGAAATAATTAATATAATAAAGTGTGTTTATACAATCATAACTAAAATACTAAACAAAGGTATTACTTATTGAATCGATAGCTTTTTTTGACTTTAATCAAATATTCAAAGTGCTATATTAACCCTAATTATTTTAGGGCAATAAGGCCCCGTTAGGAGGATTTAAAATGATTAAAGGTATCCAAATTACTAAAGCAGACAATGCAGCACTTCTTAACTCTTTCTGGTTATTAGACGACGCGACAAAAGAAGCGCGCTGTGTAGCTGCTAAATCAGTTTATAAAGAAGATCAAGTGATCCCGACTACAGAACTAGGTCAATTCGAATATCGTGAAGTTCCATTAGATGTTGCACCAACGATTAAAGTTGAAGGCGGTCAACACTTAAATGTGAACGTTCTTCGTCGTGAAACTTTGGAAGATGCCGTACAGCATCCAGAAAAATACCCACAATTAACCATTCGTGTGTCTGGTTATGCCGTGCGTTTTAACTCACTAACAGCAGAACAACAACGCGACGTTATTGCTCGTACATTTACGACTAAAATCTAATTAAATCGAGTGTAAGTTTATAAAGGATAATCTAAGTAATTAGGTTATCCTTTTTTTATAACTTAAATATCACAATATGCTAACACAGTTGTTATTACGCGAAAAAGCATCTATTAATCGTAGATACTTTTTATGCTTGATGACATTCAACCCAACGTAAATACTGTCGCCAGAAAGGATCGAACTCACATTCAATTTTAACTGATAATGTATTATATCGGTTTGTTATCTGTTGTACTAATTGAAGTGCTGAGTGTTTATTTCCTACATGCCATAACATATTCCTTACACCTTGACTAAAACTATTTTGACAATGAATGCCTCGCTCATCAGCACGTAAAGCAAGATTGATAGCATCTTCTAATTCATAAACAGCTGAAAGAGTCTCTTTACTATCAATATCAACAATAACATTAAGTGCATAACAATAATTTTCATGCCCTACCAAAGAATTAGCCGCTTCATTACGATGCACTAACATTTTAAGATCCATTAATTCAAATACAATCCATTGATCCTCTTGAGCATTAAGTACACCTGTGTGTTTTAAATCTTCTTTCCATAACCGATCAAAAATAGTTACAAATTGGTTAGCAGGAACGGTAGCAGCATTTTGATCTGTCTTTAAAAACTCAATAGATTCTACTCTAATAGCAAAATCATATTCACCCAATAGATGATCGAGATAAATCAATGCCATCGTTTCTGCTTGTTTTACCATATCTTCAGGAACAGTCTTAGCGAGCATAATGCCAATAGATATTTTACGATAACTTTCTTTATATTGAATTAATAAATCAGTTGCACCTAATGAGAAAGAACTCTCTTTAGATTTTATAACAAATGTATCTACATTATTAATGCGCTGACGAAATGCTTCTACTTCGAAAAACTGAAGATCAGGTGCTTGTCGGGAAATTTCCATTACATACTCGAATCGATCAATTTTTCCATCCGCAGTAAAAATAATTTTATGCTTCTTAGTATCCCCTACAGTAATTTCAGCAATGACATCTAACTGATTTTCATCTAATAGCTTATTGATATTTTCCATTATATCGATAAGTTCAAGTTCATTAAGAGATTGTTCAGATTTCTTTACCTGTTGCCAAAAATTCTGAATTATCACACTTAAATGATCTTGTGAGCTTTGTTGCTCTTTTGGTGTGTCTTTAATATCAGGCGGTGATTTTTTCCAAAACTTTTTAAAAAACATAGATATTATTCTCTTCATGTCATTAAAATCATACAAAACTAATATTAATAATTTAACTAAAGTATACTATATTCATTTAAAGTTAATAACTATCGATTATCTAATAAGATTATTAATTTAAATATTGCTGTAAGGAAATATTATTTTATGGAAATAGGAAAGTAAAAAATATTAAACTTAAACAGTAAGATAAAAATAAAATGCGAGATTAGCAACCTAATCTCGCTATTATTTCAACTATGATTAGTTTTATTCAAAAAACTTTTTCACTTTGTCAAAAAAGCTTTTTTCTTTGGGGCTGTGTTTAGAGTTTTTATCGGCTTTAAAGCTTTCACCTAATTCTTTAAGCAGCTCTTTTTGTTTGCTGGTTAAGTTAACTGGCGTTTCAACCACAACATGACAGTAAAGATCACCTACCGCACTACCGCGTAATGATTTGACGCCTTTGCCTCGTAGTCGGAACATTTTACCAGTTTGTGTTTCAGCAGGAATCGTTAAGCTGACTTTACCATTTAGGGTTGGCACTTCAACTTCGCCACCAAGTGATGCCAATGCAATATTAATTGGAATTTCGCAATGCAGATTTGTGCCGTCTCGCTCAAAAATAGCATGCGGTTTAATTTGCATTTGAACATATAAATCACCTGATGGTGCACCATTTAAACCTGCTTCGCCCTCACCAGATAATCGGATACGGTTGCCAGTATCAACACCCGCTGGAATAGTAACAGACAATGTTTTCGTTTTTTCAATGCGACCTTCACCATGACATTTTTTACATGGATTTTTAACCACTTTACCCCGTCCATGACAAGTTGGGCACTCTTGTTGCACGGCAAAAAAACCTTGTCGCATTTGTACAACACCTGCACCATGACAGGTATTACACGTGACCACATCAGAAGATTTTTCAGCTCCTTGCCCATGGCAAGTATCACAACTTACCCAAGTTGGTACTTTAATTTCTTTACTAACACCTGCCGCGGCTTCTTCTAATGTTAGGGTGATATTGTATTGTAAGTCATTACCACGAGAGGCGGTTTGACTACGCCCACGACCGCCACCAAAAAAATCACTGAATATATCGTCGAACGCACCACCGCCAAAGCCACCAAATCCGCCGAATCCACCCGATCCGCCCTGCCCTTGTTCAAAAGCAGCATGACCATATTGATCATAAGCCGCTTTTTTTTGCGGATCAGTTAGGATTTCGTAAGCTTCTTTCACCTCTTTGAACTTTGCTTCTGCTTCGGCTTTGTTATCTTGATTTTTATCAGGATGATATTTCATCGCTAGGCGTTTATAGGCTTTTTTTATCTCACTTTCACTGGCACTTTTACTGACGCCCAATGTTTCATAATAATCTTTCTTCGCCATAATTGACCTTTATTTTTTATGATTGTATAAACAACTAAACGGGCTTGAGTTACCTCGCGCCCGTTTAACTTGTTATATGTTTAAAACTTGTTGAAATAACTCATTAAAAAACATTGTAGTTAATGTTTATTTTTTATCATCATCAACTTCTTTGAAGTCTGCATCAACAACATCATCTTGCGCATTAGTGTTTCCACTATTTGCTTGACCCGCACCTTGAGCTGCTTGGGCTTGTTGTTGTGCTAATTCAAGCAATTTTTTAGATGCTTCCATTAATGCATTAATTTTTGCTTCAATTTCTGCTTTATCTTCGCCACGAGCGGCAACTTCTAAAGCACTTACGGCATCTTCAATTGCTTTTTTATCATCAGCTGATAACTGATCACCAGCTTCAGTCACTTGTTTACGTGTTGAGTGAACAAGATGATCGGCTTGGTTACGAGTTTGAGCTAGTTCTTCAAATTTACGGTCTGCATCAGCATTAGCTTCCGCATCATTTACCATTTTTTGAATCTCTTCTTCACTTAATCCTGAAGAGGCTTTAATCGTAATTTTTTGTTCACGTCCAGTATTTTTGTCTTTCGCAGATACATGCAAAATACCGTCAGCATCAATATCAAAAGTGACTTCAATTTGTGGCATACCGCGAGGAGCCGCTTGAATACCATCTAGATTGAATTGACCTAATGATTTGTTATCACCCGCACGTTTACGTTCACCTTGTAACACATGAATGGTTACAGCTGATTGATTATCTTCAGCGGTTGAGAACACTTGACTATGTTTAGTTGGAATAGTTGTGTTCTTTTCAATTAAAGTTGTCATTACCCCCCCCATAGTCTCAATACCTAAAGACAATGGCGTAACATCAAGTAATAACACGTCTTTAACATCACCACCAAGTACACCACCTTGAACAGCTGCACCAACTGCAACCGCTTCGTCAGGGTTTACATCTTTACGTGGCTCTTTACCAAAGAAATCAGCAACCGCTTTTTGAACCATTGGCATACGTGTTTGACCACCAACAAGAATAACGTCTTTAATGTCAGAAACAGAAAGACCAGCATCTTGTAATGCTGTTTTTACAGGATCCATTGAACGTTTAACTAAATCTTCAACTAAAGACTCAAGTTTAGCGCGTGTTACTTTGATATTTAAATGTTTTGGACCTGTTGCATCAGCGGTAATGTACGGTAGATTAATATCTGTTTGTTGGGCTGATGATAATTCAATTTTCGCTTTTTCTGCTGCTTCTTTTAAACGTTGCATTGCAAGCGGATCATTTTTTAGATCGAAGTTTTGTTCACGTTTAAATTCGTCAACTAAATAATTGATTAAACGTGAGTCAAAGTCTTCACCACCTAAGTGAGTATCACCATTTGTTGCTAACACTTCAAAGGTTTTTTCGCCATCAACATCATCGATTTCGATAATAGAAATATCAAATGTACCACCACCAAGGTCATAAACAGCAATAGTACGGTTACCTACATCTTTATCTAAACCATAAGCAAGTGCTGCCGCTGTTGGTTCGTTGATGATACGTTTTACATCAAGTCCTGCAATACGACCAGCATCTTTGGTTGCTTGACGTTGTGCATCGTTAAAGTAAGCTGGAACAGTAATCACCGCTTCAGTTACGGCTTCACCAAGATAATCTTCTGCTGTTTTTTTCATTTTCTTTAAAACTTCAGCAGAAATTTGTGGTGGCGCAATTTTTTGACCTTTAACATCAACCCATGCATCACCATTATCGGCTTTTACAATTTTATATGGCATGATGCTAACGTCACGTTGTACTTCGGCATCTTCAAAACGACGGCCAATTAAACGCTTAATGGCAAATAGTGTATTTTGTGGATTAGTTACTGCTTGACGTTTTGCTGGTTGACCAACTAAGATTTCACCATCTTGAGTATAAGCAATAATGGAAGGGGTTGTGCGATCACCTTCTGCATTTTCTAATACTTTTGCTTGGCCATTGTCCATGACAGCAACACATGAATTTGTTGTACCTAAATCAATACCAATAATTTTACCCATAATCTTTTCTCCTCAAAATCTGTATTTTATTTCTTGTATATAGGTCTTAAATATTAATTTTCAAGCCTTTATTTCACAAAGAAATGTTTTTGTTTTCACATAAATGGGAACATTATTATTAATATCAAGGGGGGGAAAAAAATAATTTTCCCTGAAATCTTGATTATCGCGTTTTCTGCACTTATCATTGCCGCTCTTTTTTAATCATCAAATTTAACTTATAGGATCCTTATGGAACAAACAAAACTTGCAAATCCTGGCCCACTTGGTTTAATGGGATTTGGTATGACAACAATTTTATTAAATATTCATAATGCTGGATTTTTCCCAGCTATGACAGTTATTGTCTCAATGGGTATTTTTTATGGTGGTCTTGCGCAAGTCATTGCTGGCATTTTAGAATTTCGAAAAGGCAATACGTTTGGTACAACAGCATTTACTTCTTATGGTTTCTTTTGGATTGCGTTAGTGGGTATTTGGTATTTACCAACTTCATCAGCGACAGCACCATCTGATGCTACCTTTGTTGGTATTTTCCTTGCTTTATGGGGAATTTTTACTGGCTTTATGTTTATTGGTACATTAAAAGGCAACCGCGCATTACAATTTGTTTTTGCTAGTTTAACGGTTTTATTTGCTTTATTAGCCATTGGTAATATTTCAGGTAACCATGACATTATCCATATTGCCGGTTTTGAAGGCATTATTTGTGGAGCAAGTGCTGTTTATTTAGCAATGGCAGAAGTGATTAATGAGCAATTTGGTCGTACTGTTTTACCGATTGGTGCACCTAAAAGCGCTGCACATTAATAAATTTAACTTAATTTAAACAATAAAAAACGGGGATAGTCCCCGTTTTTTATTAGGCTATATTACTGGACAATAAGCCGATTATTTTTTGTACGCATCGTTATGCACACCAACCGCAGCACGTCCAGACGGATCGTTTAGGTTTTTAAATGATTCATCCCATTCAATTGCTTTCGCAGTTGAGCAAGCAACTGTAGGGCCACCCGGCACGCAATGCGCTGCACTTTCCAGTGGGAATAGTTCATTAAAAATCTCACGATACATATAGGCTTCTTTTGAGGTCGGCGTATTGTATGGGAAACGGAACTTTGCATTTTCTAATTGCTGATCAGTAATTTTACTTTCGGCAATCTCTTTTAATGTATCAATCCAGCTATAACCCACACCGTCAGAGAATTGTTCTTTTTGACGCCAAACAACTGATGCAGGTAAGTAAGACTCAAAGGCTTCACGCACAATGTGTTTTTCCATTTTGCCATTGCTGCCACACATTTTATCTTTTGGATTAATACGCATAGCAACATCTAAGAATTTCTTATCAAGGAATGGAACTCGAGCTTCAACGCCCCATGCCGCCATCGCCTTATTAGCACGAGCACAATCATACATATGTAACGCTGCTAATTTGCGTACGGTTTCTTCATGGAACTCTTTGGCATTTGGTGCTTTGTGGAAATAAAGGTAACCACCAAACACTTCATCAGCACCCTCACCAGAAAGTACCATTTTAATGCCCATAGCTTTGATTTTACGCGCCATTAAATACATTGGTGTGGACGCACGAATGGTTGTTACATCATAGGTTTCGATGAAATAAATTACATCACGAATCGCATCAATACCTTCTTGAATGGTAAAGTTAATTTCGTGATGAACCGTACCTAAATGATCCGCAACCGCTTGCGCAGCTTTAAGGTCGGGTGCGCCTTTTAGACCAACAGCAAATGAGTGTAACTGTGGCCACCATGCTTCCGATTTTTCGTGATCTTCAACACGACGTGCTGAGAATTTTTTAGTGATGGCTGAAATGACTGAAGAATCAAGTCCGCCTGATAATAATACTCCATAAGGAACATCAGACATTAAATGACTTTTTACTGACTCTTCTAATGCAACACGAAGTTCATTGATGTCTGCTTTATTATCTTTAACGTTGTCATAATCCATCCAGTCACGTTTGTAATAGGTTTTGATTTCACCGTCAGTACTAGATAGATAGCACCCCGGAGGGAAAGCTTCAATCGTTTTACAAACAGGCACAAGCGCTTTCATTTCAGAAGCGACATAAAATGTGCCATTTTCGTCATGGCCTGTATACATTGGAATAATACCAATATGGTCACGACCGATAAAATAGCTACCTTTGTTGATGTCATAAAGGATAAAAGCGAACATGCCTTGTAATTCATCAAGACAGTCAATACCCTTTTCTTGATATAAAGCCAGAATCACTTCACAGTCTGAACCAGTTTGAAATTCATAACGATCTTTGTACTGATTTCGGAGTTCTTGATGATTATAAATTTCGCCATTTACCGCTAAAACTAGGGTTTTATCTTTATTATAAAGAGGCTGAGATCCAGTATTAACATCCACAATTGATAAACGTTCATGAGCAAGAATAGCTTTATCAGACGCAAAAATACCAGACCAATCAGGACCACGATGACGCTGTAGACATGATAGCTCTAATGCTTTTGTTCGTAATTGTTCTGGATCTGATTTAATATCAAGAATACCTAAAATCGAACACATTGATTTTCTCCATTTCAAATCGCATAAGCGATACTATTACAAGTAAAAAAACTAACTATATAAAAACTTCACACTATTTTTTATTTTTATTAAATAAAAGAAAAAGGATGAACAAATATTTAAACAAACAGCATACACACTAATAATACACAATTAAAGCGCAATGTCATTATACTTTTTCTATCATTGCAAAAAGTAATCATTATTTTTTTAGCCATTGACCTTGTTGCTTTATATATTGACCTGCTGGGGTTTTTTCTTGCGCTTTACTACCCGCCTTTTTTTCTACTTCACTTAAAGGAACATTGCTTTCAGCGGATACTTTTTGATACTGAGCTTTACGAGCTTGATTAATCAGTTGCGCAATTTCAGTGGCATTACCTTCATTTTTCACAACCCCTAAATAACCATCAGCCTGTTCACCAACAACCCCTTGTGCTTTGGCTTGACTCAATGAATCCATAGCTTGCTCTAAATTTAATGCAAACGTAGAAAAAGATAAAACGACAGACAATAATGCTACAGTTGCTTTTTTACAAATAGTCATAACAAACTCCTTAATAAATACATCATATTTTATTAATTTGAATGCGGATACAGATTTTTCTATTAGTCACATTCAAATCGATAGATGAAAATAAAACCGATTAATTTAATATAATCCAGATTTATTAATGATATTATCTAACGCCTTATCAACCTTAATATTAATTTCATGGTCTATCTTAACATTCAAATTGATATTAATGGGTTCGCTCGGCGCTTGCACTTTCACTGTTGGCGAACATCCGATTAACACACTACTTAGCATCATTATTGCAATCACATTTCGTATCATAAAATGACCTCTTATTTTGAAGCTTCCTTTTTTAAACGGGCTTGAATTCGTTTACGAACTGGCTCACTAATTTGATCAGATAACTGTAAGCTCATCAGCAATTTAGCCACATTTTCTTCAAGATTGATATTTAAATTCACTGCTTTGCCATTTTCAGCTTCTAAATTACTTCCTTGAATATTCAATTTCAATTTAGCAATGTCGTTAGCGTAATCAACTGTACCTTGTAATTTAGTATAATGAAAGTTTTTAATAATATCAGTGAGTATTTTCATATTTGGGTTACTTTGCGCATAATTTTTTAACGCCGAATTTTCAAACTGTAAATAACCTTGATTAATTGTAGTTAGCTGCCCATTTTTAATTGCCACTTCAAATGCCGCTTCACTCTTTGTTTTCGCTTTTAATAATGTCATTGGTAAAAAACCATCAATCGTACCGTCGCCAGCAAGCCCTTCTGTTGGATATTTAGCAAGAATATCTTTTAATTGTATCTGTTTTATCTTTAAATTTAATTGTTGGGGTAATTTAGCTAAATTCAATTTACTCGGTTCAATAAAAATTGAACCAGAAAAAATATTAGCTTGAAGCTTTTTCCAAGTCACTACTCCTTTGCTAGGAGCTTTAAATGAAGCGGAATAACTACCCACTAATTTTACCTTTTTAAAGGCGATACCCATATTTACTTCTTGGACATTTAACGCCGGCGTCGAAATCGTAAATCGGTTATCTTTAACAATAATATTGACATCACCTGTCACCGATTTGATTTCACTACTTTTGTAAATACCATTGAGTTTATTCATCGTTAGCATTGCTGTAACAAAGAGTTGATTACGATCAAATGGAATTTTTGATTCAAGTTGAATGTTCAAATTCCCTGCGGCAGAGTCAAGGATTAAATCGTTAGAAAGATTCGTCTTTTCTATGTCAATTGAAGCTTTATCTGAAGTCATTAACGCCAATTGATTACCAGATACCCAGCCAGTAAATGGCAATATTACATGACTATTTTTTAGACCAAATTGATTTAAAGATGACTTAAAAAGACCGTTTTGTACATTAAACTGTGAGGCAGTTTGATCAAAGAATAAAGTTGCCGATAATTGTGTGATATCTTGAGTATTGGTTGATAGATTAAGTTGTATAGCTTGTTGCTGTTTACTGATATCGACTTTTAAATCTAATTGTTCTTTATCTTGTTCATAAAATCGCAATGTATCTATATGAATTGTCTTAGGTGACCAATAAATAATCGTTGGAATCAAAGAGAGATCAAGATCGGATTGATTAAGATTTTCAGTAGCAGTATCAACTACGTTGCCGACAGAATCTAAAACCGTTTCAGATTGATTTATTTGCCAGTGAACATCCAAATTGTTTGCTGATAAATGTGACCACGAAATTAACACATTTCTAGCCGTTATAGAGATTTGAGATTGCTTACTTACAGTAAGTTCATCAAAAGTAAGACCTTTAAAACCAATGCTAGCACCATGCCAGTCGACCATAATCCCATGTTTCTGCTTGAATGACTGCCAATAACGCCATCCATACAAGCAAAATAGTACGATCAAAAATAAGATACTCAGTGATATCCAATAGCGTTTTTTTAAGCGAACCATAATAGTTCTCGATTTGGCAAAAATAATTGCAGGGTATCTATCCCCTGCAATAAATGTCTATTAATTTTGAGATTGTTCTCGCTGTGTAATATATGCCAGCGCCTTATCAATTCTAGTAAGCGTGCGCTTTTTACCAACTGCAAAAACGGTCGCATCAACTGATGGTGATTGCCCGATGCCTGTTACGGCAACGCGTAGAGGCATGCCGACTTTTCCCATACCAACATCAAGCTCAGTTGCCGTTGCTTCAATGGCATGGTGAATTTTATCAATTTGCCAATCAAAATCAGCAATCGCTTCAATTTTTGCTTTAATTGCTTCTAATGGCTCTTTGGCGACTGGACGTAAATGTTTTTTAGCCGCATCAGCATCAAACTCAGCAAAGTCTTGATAACAATAAGAACAAGATTCAGCTATTTCTTTTAGCGTTTTACAACGTTCGCCAAATAGCTTAATGATTGTAATGAGATCGGGACCGTTAGCTAAATCATAGCCTTGTTGATTCATATGCCAAACTAAATGCTGAGCAACATAATCTGCATCTAAATGATTAATATAATGGTGATTTAACCAAAGTAGTTTTTCAGTATTAAATGCACTGGCTGATTTACTCACCGCATCTAATGAAAAATAACTAATCATTTCGGGTACTGAAAATATCTCTTGATCGCCATGTGACCAACCAAGACGTACTAAATAGTTAAGTAGCGCTTCGGGTAAATAACCGTCATCACGATATTGCATAACACTGACTGCACCATGGCGCTTAGATAATTTTTGTCCATCATCCCCTAAAATCATCGATACATGCCCATATTCAGGTAATGGCGCACCTAACGCTTTGAGAATGTTGATCTGGCGAGGCGTGTTGTTGATATGATCTTCACCACGTATAACATGGGTAATTTCCATATCCCAATCATCAACAACCACACAGAAATTATAAGTTGGTGAACCGTCAGTGCGACGAATAATAAGATCATCAAGCTCTTTATTGGCAATCTCAATCGGTCCACGAATTAAATCATTAAAGATAACGGTACCATCAATAGGATTAGCAAAACGAACAACATGAGGTTCATCATGAGAATGTTCTTTTTGTACCGAATCACAACGGCAATGGCCATCGTAACGCGCCTTTTCACCTTTTGCAATTTGTTCTTCACGCAATTTTTCAAGGCGTTCTTTAGAACAATAACAACGATAAGCGGTACCTTTGGCTAACATTTCATCAATGACCTGATGGTAACGATCAAAACGTTTAGTTTGATAATAAGGACCTTCATCCCATGATAATTTTAACCAATTCATACCCTCCATAATCGCTTCAATCGCTTCGGGTGTTGAACGCTCAAGATCGGTATCTTCAATACGTAATACAAATGTACCTTTTGCATGGCGAGTATAAAGCCAAGAATAAAGTGCAGTACGAGCACCACCTACGTGTAAATAGCCTGTTGGGCTGGGTGCAAAACGGGTTTTGATTTTCATGAAATAATCCTAAAAATAACAAAAACGAGCGCCTCATTAACCAGACTGTGGCTTACGCTCCCTTTTCTTATTCTGCCTGTTGCTCTGACAGAATAACATTTTGATATAAATTCGATTTAGTTACCTATTCTAACACGCCGAAAGGTTTCGGCAATAGTGCCATTAATGTTAGAAAGTTAAACCATGCTGTGTAAAAAAGTTTCAGAAAAGCATGTGTTTCAGTATAAAATTAACATTTAGCCATTTTATTTAAGTTAAAGCTAATTTATTTAGTACTGATCTAGCCTCATTAGTGTGCTTCATCCCAATTATCGCCCACGCCGACATCCACTTTTAATGGTATAGATAGCTGATAACAATTTTCCATAATTGATTTTATTTGAGTTTGATACTGTTCAATCAATTCCTCTTTTACTTCAAATACGAGTTCATCGTGGACTTGCATCACCATCCTAATATTACCTATAGGCAGGCTTTTAATCCATTCACTTACTTTAATCATCGCTGTTTTGATGATATCAGCCGCCGTACCTTGCATTGGCGCATTAATGGCGGCACGCTCAGCGCCGCGACGTTCAATACCACTTCCTGATTTAATTTTAGGAAGATACAAACGTCGACCAGATAAAGTTTCAATATAACCTTGTTCTGCTGCTTGCAGGCGGATTTCGTCCATATAAGTTTGAACGCCTGGGTAACGTTCAAAATAGCGATCGATATAAAAGCTTGCTTCTTTACGAGTAATATTAATTTGTTTAGATAAACCAAAAGCACTCATACCGTAAATTAATCCAAAATTAACTGCTTTTGCCCGTCTTCGCTCTTCAAAAGTTACTTCAGATTCAGATTTATCTAAAATTTCGCTAGCCGTCACTCGGTGAATATCTTTATCGTTAGCAAAAGCGTTAAGTAAGCTTTTATCTTGTGATAGATGCGCCATGATACGTAATTCAATTTGCGAATAATCAGCAGAAATAATCTTATAACCTTTTGGCGCAACAAATGCCTGTCGAATTCGGCGCCCTTCTTCGGTTCTCACTGGGATATGTTGTAAATTTGGCTCATTTGACGACAATCGACCCGTTATCGTACCGATTTGATTATAATTAGTGTGGATCCGATGATCGATAGGGCTAATCATCAAGGGTAATTTATCGGTATAAGTATTTTTTAACTTAGCTAAACTACGATAAAGCAAAATCATGCGCGGCAATTCGTATTGATTAGCTAGCTCACTCAAAACATCTTCACTGGTTGACGGTTCGCCTTTTGGCGTCTTTTTGAGTACCGGTAACTGATGCTTATCAAATAAAAGAGCTTGAATTTGTTTAGGTGATGCCGGATTAAAATTTTCACCTGCCAACAATTGTAATCTTTCTTGAATTTCGTTTAATTTGTTGTTCAATTCAGTAGAATGCTTATTTAATAACTTGGCATCGATCAAAACACCGGTTCTTTCCATTTCGGCTATTATAATGGTGAGTGGCATTTCAATATTAGTGAATAGATTTTTTAATTTTTGGTCTCGTTCAAGATCAGGCCATAACTTATTATGCAATTGTAACGTGATATCGGCATCTTCAGCAGCATATTGCGTCGTTTTTATTACATCAATATTATCAATAGTCACTCGAATTTTATCAAATTTAGTTAATTCATCATAAGTAATGGTTTTATGATTCAAATAGCGATTTGCCAAACTATCCATATCGTGACGGTCATTACTGTTTAATACATAAGATTCAATCATGGTATCAAACGCAATTCCTTGCACTGTTATGCCATAGTTTGCCAGCACGCTGTAATCAAATTTCGCATTTTGGGCAATTTTTTGGATTTTTGGATTTTCAAATATCGGTTTTAATTTAGCTAAAACATCATTGAGCGGCAATTGCTTCGGAACACCTAAATATTGGTGAGCAAGTGGAATATAAGCCGCTTGATAAGGTTCAACACTGAGTGATATGCCCACTAATTTAGCATGCACATGATCTACATTATCGGTTTCAGTATCAAACGCGAATTGCTTGCTATTTGTTAATTTTACAAGCCATTCATCTAGTTGTTCATGGGTTAATATGCATTGGTAATCAGTTTTTATGTTTTGTGAAGTTGGTGTAAGTTGTTCTTCTTGAGTAGATAAGAAGAAATTATCATCGGCTTCTACCGCGGTATTTCTTTGCTGTTTTAAAAAGGTACCACCAATTAATTCTTTTTGCCAACGATGAAAACCATAGTAATTAAACAACTCAATTAGAGCCTTAACATCAATATCCCCTACCAATAATTGCTCATTGGTAAAATCTAACTTCACATCGGTTTTGATTGTTGCGAGTAAATAAGAAAGATCTGCATCATTTTGATTGTCAATCAATTTTTTCTTTAAAGATTTAGCGCCCCGGATCGATAATTTTTCAATATCATCCAATCGATTATAGATATCTGTTATGCCATCAAATTCAGATAATAAACTTTGTGCCGTCTTTTCACCTATGCCCGGTACACCAGGAATATTATC
This sequence comes from Gilliamella sp. App6-5, assembly GCF_001690525.1. Lineage (GTDB taxonomy): Bacteria > Pseudomonadota > Gammaproteobacteria > Enterobacterales > Orbaceae > Gilliamella > Gilliamella apicola_H. Next base: position 20,528 of record NZ_LZGT01000056.1, read on the forward strand.
GGAAGAATCCCCTCTTAATGCTAAATAATCAATCATCTTTTCGGGTGGAACCCCAAATTTTTCCATAACGCCTTTTGGATCAAGAATCGTATTATTCATGGTATTAATAAGCGTGATTTTATCACTCACCAACTGAGCCATATCTTTATCGCCAGTACTAATCAATACTTCAAGATTTTCCTTTTCTGCTTGTCTAGCCAATGTACCTATAACATCATCTGCTTCGACACCATCAACGCAAAGTAGTGGTAAACCCATGGCTTTCAAAATAGTGTGAATAGGTTCAATTTGGGGACGAAGATTTTCAGGCATTGCCTCTCGGGTAGCTTTATATTCGCTATAGATCTCGTTACGAAATGATCCACCTTTGGCATCAAATACCACAGCAATATGGGAAGAATTGTATTGATTAATTAAACTACGAACCATATTAATCACACCAAAAATAGCGCCTGTTGGCTCACCTTTAGCATTGGTTAACGGAGGACATGCAAAAAAAGCGCGATAAAGATAAGATGATCCATCAATTAAAATAATCGGTGTGTTATTTGGCATTATGGTTACCTAAACGTTAGTCAATTCAATGTCTGATAGTATAACCTAATTAGCTAGAATATTCTTAGGAAGACAATAATATAATGTAAAAAAGTTTCAGGAAACTATGCATTTTAGTATAAAAATCTGTAAGAACTGTATATTACATCATGAGTGTTATATAATATCGCCTCTAATTTCGCCTGAGTATTTGATAAATGACAGAATTAACTCTTGCCGCGCAAAAAGTCAAAGAAGCACTAGCCGCTAAAAACCTTGAAACACCATCATGCCGTCTAGCTATGGATAATAGTGAGCGTAAAGCAAAAATCGAGGCTCACTTCCGTGAAATTATGAAATTAATGGAGCTGGATTTGACTGATGATAGTCTTGCCGAGACGCCTCATCGTGTATCAAAAATGTATGTTGATGAGATTTTTTCAGGTCTTTATTATGAAAATTTTCCGAAAATCACGCTAATCGAAAATAAAATGCAAGTTGATGAGATGATCACTGTTCGCGATATTACACTAACTAGTGTTTGTGAACACCATTTTGTTACCATCGACGGCAAAGCTACCGTTTCTTATATTCCGAAAGATAAAGTGATTGGTTTATCGAAAATCAATCGTATCGTTGAGTTCTTTTCACAACGCCCCCAAGTACAAGAAAGGTTAACGCAGCAAATTTTAGTTGCCCTGCAAACGTTACTTGGTACAGTCAATGTTGCCGTTTCAATTGATGCGATCCATTATTGCGTAAAAGCCAGAGGCATTAAAGATTCGAGCAGCACCACAACAACCACGGCGCTTGGAGGTGGTTTTAAAACAAATCCAAGTACAAGACAAGAGTTTTTACGAGCACTAAACCATTATTGATATTATATGTAAGAAAACGCTAGAGTGTTTATACTTCATGATTAAAATAATCGGCTAAAAACACATAAGGCGTTTTCCTAAAAATTGATTAATTTTTTGTTTTATCTAGTTTTTATTTTCAAGTATTTGCTGATTATGCCGTCTCTCCATTAAAGTGCGTATCACGCTTTCAGCTTTCCTATTCGCTTTTGGGTGGGTAGATTTTATGAATATTTCGCCCAGATAAGTTTTGTTATGTGTTTCACTTGCCAGATTATATTTATCTTCAATCGGACTTTTTTGACTAGTTATACATAGTTGGAAGATTGATCACAAAGTGTTTAACCAAATCAGTGATGGTTATTTTTTCTTTATGATGCTTGCCATATCTCTTGCGGGTAATAAGGTGTTAGTTTTTTGTATATTCATTACCGTTGGATTTTGAATTTTGATAAAACATGGCTATTACGATAACATTTGCTTCAAGAGGAATCGGTGAAAATCTTAAAAATTGTATTAAAAAATTTGAGGTAGTTATTCGATTTAGGTGGATACACGGTTTAGTATAGAATTTGATCTTTGAGGATTCAGGTATCTTTATTGCTGCTATTATATTAGTAACTTTTGTTATTTAGAACAAAAGCGCGTTACTCGCTAACGTTATCAGCTCGGTGCCCCCTTAAGTGGGGGGAACTTTTCTTTATCAAATTCACCTTAATTGGCTTAGCATTCCGCTCTCAGTTCAAAAATTAAGGACTCTGCACTAAAATCTAAGGATAGGTGCACAACCCATACAGGTTATAAGAGGGGGAATTACTATAAACAGAACCGAAAAGAGAGGAAACAAAGAGCTGCTTTGTTCCTATTGCATCACTTGTCCAATAATCACTTTTAGATTTGGAAACAAAGCCCGAATGAGAATAACTTGTCATTTTTCCCCATTCGCTAAATAGACCTGCTCCAATTTGACGCTGATAAACGTTGTCACTTGATGACGGTAAGGCGCCAACTGCGCCTTCGCAGGTAGCGCCTGATCCTTTACCAGCACAAACAGCATTAGTAACATCGTTTACTTTTATAAGCCGATAACCTATACTAGCACACCAAATTGCATGGCTAGAAATAGGCATGTTTTTATTTCCACGGTTAATAAACCATTTCCGCAGGACAAAGCCATATTTCACCACTTCTTTGCCACTGATATCGTAACCGACTAACTCGAATGTCTGTGGTAAAATTGGTTTACTAATTTGACTTGTACTGTCAGCTTGCTGCTCGGCCGCGGTTGCCGCTGGTCCTGTTAGTGTAACCCGAACAGTGTTACTACGCGCATTGGGTGTCACGGTAGCGGTGATACCTCCATTCGTAACTGTTGGCCAAGTTAGTAGGTCAATTGCTCCTCCTATAACTAAATCAAAGAATAAACCGTTAGCACCTGTGGTCGGGAAGTTACGGTCATAAGATATAGGCAAGGTAGATTGAACAAGAAACCCTTTACTTGGATTCCATATGTCTGCAGGACCAGCGTGATTCCCTGCCCCCCAATTTTCCCCATACCCCAATTCAGGCTTGGCATAGCAAACTTTAGGCGGCATGTTTGGAGCGATATAGTAAATGACCGAGCTACTATTGAATGTGCTGGTGTTAGGTACGCCATACTGCGTACTTAATATACCATTGGAGTTAATTAACTTCACTTTATAAGGTGATCTGCAAATATCTAATGTATCGCTACGACTAACCATTTGATTATTATTATCCTTAATATAAACAAACAATTTCCCTGTTGCATTTATACCTCCTTCCCCCTGCCCATCTCCATCGTCATCACCCAAGTAGTTATAGGGAGCACCAGTAAGCGTATTTAATTCTACTTTGTCTGTTGTTGGGGGAACAAACATGCCAACATTAGCAAAGGTATCACTTACATTGGGTAGCACTATTGGTTTTTTGACAGTTGAAGTGTTGGTTGATGGCGTAATAGTTCTACCATCTGATAACGTGATACTTAACAAACCATCAGTTGTAGTTGCTTTGGTTCTGCCGCCATCAAACGTTAAATACGGAGCTGAGCCTTGAATGATATTTGTGGTAGTAGCCGATAACGCCAGAGTATTTAATGAATACGGCAATAGCAATGTTAATGCTAAAGGAAATTTTAATGATACTAATGAAGTTAAAGAGAAAACTTGGCTAAAATAACATTTAGAACTATTTAATACATCAAGCCGCCACCCCTGATGTTCACAATGATAATGCATATCTCCTCCATCAATTAATTTATTGTTTTTATTTTTTATTCTTTAATAATTATTAGCTCATAAAATCAACTAATTTTATTTTTAATTACCAAAATTATAACGCCTTAAAAAAATTGATCACCTTTTAAATAGATAAATTTGTAAAGAAATATAAAAACTGCAATTGACCTCTCATTTTTTGTAAAAAATGATCTTTTAGTTCTTTTTTTGGTTATTGATACTATAGTTATTTTTATCGCTAAAAGTTTGAAAAGTCCAAAACCTACACCACAAAAAATAAAATGTTCTATACCAATTACATTACTAGGTAAAATGAAAATGCCTTGAAGATACGAATAGGTAATGGCTAATATAATATTGCTAGAATGTAAGAATTATTTGCATTATTTACAGTAATCAGAGAAAACACCTTATACATTTTTAGCGGATTATTTTAATCATAAAATGTCAACAACTCGGTATTTTGCTATATCTTATAAATCATTATTTTTGACGAGTAATGGTTTAAGGCATAGCTTAGCAATCAAGCCTTTTGCGTAAAATAGAGTAAAAGGCTTGATGCAAAACAGTAAAACCTAGCTTTATATTGCGTGCATCTTCAAGAAAGATTGGTATAATTCTTAGTTACTTAATATAAATAACATTGTTTTCATGAAGATTATCCGTGGTATAACTAATTTAAAAAATCAATTCTCTCAATGTGTTTTAACCTTGGGAAATTTTGATGGCGTTCATTTAGGGCACCAGCAATTAATTAACCATATTATTAAACAAGGAAAAAAACGAAACCTGCCTACGGTTGTGATGTTATTTGAGCCTCAACCACTAGAGTTTTTTGCACAAGATAAGGCACCGTCACGGTTAACTTCATTCCAAGAAAAAATCATTTTTATTGAAAAGTTAGGTGTTGACTATACTGTTGTTATTCCATTTACAAAAAAATTTGCCCATATGTCAGCAAATTATTTTATTCAAGATTGGTTGGTTAATAAGCTACAAGCTAAATATATTACTATCGGCGATGATTTTCGATTTGGATTTGACCGTAAAGGCGATATCACCTTACTACAACAATATGCCCACAACAACGACTTTATAGTAGAAAGCATGCCAACATTGGTTTGGAATAAGTTTCGTATTAGTAGTACTGCCGTTCGCCAAGCACTTTTAAATAGTGATTTTGAATTGACTCATTGTCTGTTGGGGCGTGATTATACAATACAAGGTCGCGTAGTCCATGGCAATGCTTTGGCTAGACAATTAGGATTCCCAACAGCCAATATCCACTTACACCGAAAAAAGCCTGCGCTACAAGGTGTTTATTTTGTTAAAGTCAAAAATATCTGTAATAACCAGCATTACCATGGTATCGCCAATATCGGTTTAAGACCAACCATTAATGGAAAAAAGGCTATTTTAGAAGTGAATATATTTGACTTTTCAGAGGATATTTATGGACAATATTTAGACATAACTTTCGTCCAAAAATTACGTGATGAGAAAAAGTTTGATTCATTAACAGACTTAAAACAACAAATTACTCAAGATATTTGCACTGCGAAAAAGATCAGTGCACAATTAACCAATTAAAAGTAGTATCAACAAATATAACTGGAATAAATCAGCATGACAGACTATAAAAATACTTTAAATTTACCGGAAACCGGATTCCCAATGCGAGGCGATTTGGCTAAACGCGAGCCTGCAATGTTACAAAATTGGTACGATAAAGAACTTTATCGCAAAATCCGCCAAGTAAAAAAAGGAAAAAAAAGCTTTATTTTGCATGATGGTCCTCCTTATGCAAATGGTAAACTTCATATTGGTCATGCAGTTAATAAAATTATCAAAGATATCATTATCAAAGCAAAAGGCTTAAGCGGTTATGATTCCCCGTATATTCCAGGATGGGATTGTCATGGCTTACCCATTGAACAAAAGGTTGAAGAGCAAGTTGGTAAACCAGGGGTTAAAGTATCTCCGGCTGAATTTCGCCAAATTTGCCGTGATTATGCGGCTTCGCAAGTTGAACTACAAAAAGCCGATTTTATTCGTATGGGTGTACTTGGTGATTGGCAAAATCCTTATCGCACCATGAATTATGATACAGAAGCCAACATCATTCGAGCTTTAGGTAAAGTGATTGAAAATGGTCATTTAGTTAAAGGCGCAAAACCGGTTTATTGGTGTACAGATTGTATGTCATCTTTGGCAGAAGCCGAGGTTGAATATTATGATAAATCATCACCAGCCATTGATGTGAAATTTAAAGCAATTGATAATCAAGCTGTCGCAAATAAATTTGGTATCAATACCAATTTAACTATTTATGCTGTTATTTGGACAACCACCCCTTGGACATTACCAGCTAGCCGAGGGATTGCTTTAAATGCTGATTTTGAATATCAACTTGTTCAAATCAATGATAAAGAGAGCCTAATCTTAGCCACTGATTTAGTTGAATCAGTGATGAAGCGAGCCAATATCAGCGAATGGAAAGTGTTAGGTAGCTGTCAAGGTAAGGCACTTGAGTTATTACGTTTTAAACACCCATTCCTTGATTTTGATGAACCTGTGGTACTTGGCGAGCACGTTACTATTGATGCAGGTACAGGTGCAGTACATACCGCACCGGGTCATGGTACAGAAGACTTTATGGTCGGTCAAAAATATGGTCTTGAAGTAGCAAATCCTGTTGGAGGTAATGGTTGTTACCTACCGGGTACAGGTGCTGGATTAGATGGTTTATTTGTATTCAAAGCCAATAAAGTTGTCGTTGAAATATTAAAAGAGCATAACGCGTTACTACACTTTGAAAACATCGAACATAGCTATCCATGTTGTTGGCGTCATAAAACACCTGTCATTTATCGCGCAACACCGCAATGGTTTATCAGCATGGATAAACAAGGTTTACGAGTAAATTCATTAAAAGAGATCAAGCAAGTTCGCTGGATCCCTGATTGGGGACAAGCACGCATTGAAACCATGGTTGCTAATCGCCCTGATTGGTGTATTTCTCGCCAACGCACTTGGGGCGTGCCGATGACGTTGTTTGTTCACAAAGAGACCGAAGAACTTCATCCAGACACGTTAGCATTAGTTGAAAAAATCGCTAAGTTAGTCGAACAAAATGGTATTCAAGCATGGTGGGATGCCGATATTAAAGATCTGCTTGGTCCTGATGCAGAAGATTACCGAAAAGTGCCCGATACATTAGATGTTTGGTTTGATTCAGGATCGACATTCTATTCGGTCGTAGCCTCACGCCCTGAGTTTGAAGGACATGAAGCCGATCTTTACCTAGAAGGTTCTGATCAGCATCGTGGTTGGTTTATGTCTTCATTAATGTTATCAACGGCTATCAATAACCAAGCACCTTATAAACAAGTATTAACGCACGGTTTTGTGGTTGATGGGCAAGGCCGTAAGATGTCTAAATCGCTTGGTAATATTGTCACACCACAAGAAGTTATGAACAAACTTGGGGCCGATATTTTACGTTTATGGATTGCATCGACCGATTATTCAGGCGAAATGAGTTATTCGGATGAAATTATTAAACGCGCGGCTGATAGTTATCGCCGAATTCGTAATACCGCGCGCTTTTTGCTCGCTAATTTAAATGGTTTCGATCCAGTGAAAGATATGGTTAAACCAGAAGATATGGTTGTACTTGATCGCTGGGCAGTGAGTATGGCAAAAGAAGCACAAGAGCAGATCATTCAGGCTTATGAAAATTATGATTTCCACAAAGTGGTGCAGCGTATTATGCAATTTTGCTCAATCGAAATGGGATCATTCTATTTAGATATCATCAAAGATCGCCAGTACACAGCTAAAAGCGATAGTATTGCTCGCCACAGTTGCCAAACGGCTTTATATCATATTGCACAAGCGATGGTTCGTTGGATCGCGCCAATTTTATCCTTTACCGCAGACGAAATTTGGCAATATCTACCAATGGCAAATAAACAAGAATTTGTTTTTGAAGATGAGTGGTATAGCTCGCTATTTACTTTGTCAGATAACGAAGCATTAAATAGCGAATATTGGGCGCAGATTTTAGCGATTCGTAGTGAAGTGAATAAAGTGCTTGAACAAGGTCGTAATGATAAAGTGATTGGTGGCGCCCTTGAAGCTGCTGTTACGCTTTATGCTGATGAAGATATTGTCGCAACATTAGCTAAATTAGAGAATGAATTACGCTTTGTCTTACTTACATCACAAGCGAGCGTAAAACCATTACAAGCAGCGCCAGCCAATGCTGTGCAAAGCGATATTCAAGGACTGAAAATTGAACTCGCTAAGGCGCAAGGTGATAAATGCCCTCGTTGTTGGCACTATACCGTCGATAATGAGCCAACAACACACTTATGTAAACGTTGTGCAGAAAACATTCACGGCCAAGGCGAAGTGCGACATTTTGCATAGCGATAAGCCATTTAGCACATTAAAATAAGCTATAGCCTCTCTTTATAGCTATCTAGTATCCTTTCCGCCGACGATTGTCGGCGGAAATATAATAATGAGTACAGACTTATATGAAAAAAGATAACGGACTTTACTGGTTATTATTTGCCATCATTGTTTTTATCATTGATATCGCAAGTAAGTTTTGGATTTTAAATAACTTCTCGCTATTTGAATCAGTGAACCTATTACCCTTCTTCTCAATTACTTATGTACGCAATATTGGCGCTGCCTTTAGCATTCTTGAAGGTCAACGTACGATGCTTGCCGCTATCGCCTTGATTATCAGTGCCGTGATTTTGCATATGTTATACCGCAATACTCGCCAGCAAAAATTAGAAAACTTTTCATTATCGCTGATTTTAGGTGGTGCATTAGGTAATTTGTTTGATCGCCTTTATCATGGTTTTGTCGTCGACTTTCTTGATGTCAATTTTGGTGATTGGCACTATCCAACCTTTAATGTCGCAGACTGTGCAATCTGCATGGGTATTGGATTATTTATCATCTGTAATTATAAAAAACCGAAGAAGACTGTATAGTATGCAAATTATTTTAGCTAATCCTCGCGGTTTTTGTGCTGGTGTTGATCGTGCTATCACCATCGTTGAACGTGCACTTGAATTATTTGGCGCACCAGTCTATGTGCGCCACGAGGTTGTACATAATCGCTATGTTGTTAATCGTCTAAAAGAGTTAGGGGCGATTTTTATTGAAGATATTAGCGAAGTACCCGACAACACCATTCTTATATTTTCGGCACATGGTGTGTCTAAAGCGATCCGAGAGGAAGCCAAACAACGCAAACTCCGCGTTTTTGATGCGACTTGTCCACTCGTAACCAAAGTGCATATGGAAGTTGCTCGATCAAGCTATCGTGGCGAAGAGGTCATTTTAATCGGACATGCAGGTCACATCGAAGTAGATGGTACAATGGGGCAATATAACAATCCCGAAGGTGGCATCTATTTAATTGAATCGATTGATGATGTACAAAAGCTACAGGTAAAAAACGAAAATAACCTTTGCTTTACCACGCAAACAACGTTATCAGTTGATGATACAGCCGAGATCATTACTGCTTTAAAAAAACGTTTTCCTAATATTCGCAGTCCTCGCAAAAATGATATCTGCTATGCGACAACCAATCGCCAGCAAGCCGTTAAACAGCTATCATCACGTGCCGATATTGTCTTTGTCGTTGGTTCTAAAAATTCGTCTAATTCCAATCGCCTAGCCGAGCTAGCAAGGCGAAACAGCAAACAGGCTTATTTAATTGATTTTGCTTCTGACATCCGCAAAGAGTGGTTGATAAATGCACAGACAATCGGTGTAACAGCCGGCGCTTCTGCCCCTGATATTTTAGTACAGCAAGTGATTAATCATTTAAAAAGCCTCGGTTGTACATCACTCATTGAAACAGATGGCATTTTAGAAAATATCACCTTTGAAATTCCCAAAGAGCTTCGGATTGATATTAAGCCAATCTAATTTAAGAAGAAGCTTTCAGTCCCTGAAATTTTGCTAATAATGCTTCATGTGTTTCAACATGTTCAGGGTCGGCAATAATCGCATTTTGAATAGGGCAAACACGCTGACAGGTCGAATGATCATAATAACCTACACATTCGGTACATTTATTAGGATCAATTTCATAAGTATCAAAACCCATTGAGATAGCCTCATTTGGGCATTCAGGCTCGCACATGTCGCAATTAATACATTTATTGGTTATTTTTAACGCCATTACTCTTCTATCTTTAGATACTGCAAAAAATTTGCGCCATTATAGCGCAATCGCCAATAAATCCGAATAAAGATCATATTATCACTTATTGATATGCGCAATTATTGTAAAAAACTTTCAGAAAACCATACGTTTTAGTATAAAATGGAAAATTTGTATAAGATAATTTTCATAATTATTACAATTTATTAAGAATGGTTATCAATTTCATTTTTGTTTATTACGATAAAATGTAAAGAAAATGACAACTAAATTAAAGGATGAAAAGCATTGTTAAAGTTTATTAAAATTAAACATATAGTTACTGCTATTATCTTCTTAGCAATTATTTATATTGCATACTTAATCACATCTCATTCAGAACCTACCGTTAATTATATTACCTCGCCTGTGACCAAAGGTCAGATTGAAAAAACGGTTCTTGCTGATGGTACAATTAGCGCTTTTAAGCAGGTTAGTGTTGGCGCGCAGGTTTCTGGTCAAATTAAAAAACTTTATGTTGAGTTGGGCGATGAAGTTAAACAAGGCGATATGATTGCCGAAATTGACGATCTTAAGCAAAGCAATGATTTAAAACAATCAGAAGCTTCACTTAATAGTTTAGAAGCACAACGAGAAGCCAAACAAGCAAGACTTATTAACTATCAGTTAACCTATGATCGTCAGCACAAACTGGTCAGTAAGGGGGTGGGTATTCAATCAGATTTGGATGCAGCAAAAGCCGAACTTGATGCTATCAAAGCCGATATTGCTGCGCTTAATGCCGATATTGTTAAGGCGCAAGTTGCGGTTGATACAGCGAAAGTTAACTTAGGATATACTAAAATTCGCTCGCCCATTGATGGTGTGATTGTCGCCATTCCCGTCAATGAAGGACAAACCGTTAATTCCGTCCAAAGTGCACCAACCATTGTTAAAGTAGCTCAGCTTGATAAAATGACTATTGAAGCGCAAATTTCTGAAGCTGATGTGGTCAATGTTAAAAAAGGGATGCCAGTTTATTTTACCATTTTAGGACAACCGAATAGACGTTTTGATGGTTTAACACTACGTGCGATAGAGCCGGCACCAGACTCAATTAATACCGAAACAACCTCGTTAAGCTCATCATCAACAACAAAAAGCGCAATTTATTATAATGGATTATTTGATGTAGATAATCCCGACCATGTGTTAAGAATTTCAATGACAGCACAAGTCTATATTGTCCTATCTGAAGCAAAAGATGTATTAACCATTCCTTCTCAAGCAATCCAAAAAAAATTAGGCAATAATAAAGCTATTGTTTATTTATTAAATAAAAGTAAAGAAATTGAAGAACACGAAGTTATTTTAGGTATCGATAATAATGTCAATGTTGAAATAAAATCGGGTATTAAAGAGGGTGATATTGTTGTAGTAAGTAGTATTAATGGAGCGTCAATAGGTAATAATGCAAGATCCCCAAGGATTCGATTCTAATATGACAAATAATATATCTCTTATCAAGCTTGAAAATATTGTTCGTGAATTTCCAGCAGGTGATTCAACCATACAAGTTCTTAAAGGCATCAATCTGACAATTAATGCAGGTGAAATGGTGGCGATTATTGGGGCATCAGGGTCTGGTAAATCCACTTTGATGAATATATTAGGCTGCCTAGATAAACCAACCACTGGCACTTACTCCATTGGCGGACGGACAACAAGTAAATTGTCACTTGATGAGCTCGCCGAATTACGTCGCGAGCATTTTGGCTTTATCTTTCAACGTTATCATTTGTTAAATGCACTAACTGCACAAGGCAATGTAGAAATCCCAGCCATTTATGCTGGCGTGACCAGCGAACAACGGCAAAAAAGAGCGGACGAAATTTTAACACGTTTAGGACTTGCCGATAAAATACATAATAAACCTAGTCAGTTATCAGGAGGACAACAACAACGTGTTAGTATTGGCCGAGCTTTAATTAATGGTGGACAAATCATTTTAGCTGATGAACCAACCGGAGCCCTCGACCGCAAAAGTGGCTTAGAAGTGATGGCAATATTACAAGAGTTACACCAACAAGGCCACACAGTTATTATTGTTACACACGATGCAAATATTGCCCAAAGTGCCCAGCGAATTATTGAAATTAGTGATGGTAATATTATTTCTGATTCAATAAATCCCAAATACCAATCTGAACAAGGTGATAATCGACAAATTAAGCAAATCGAAGCAACTAAAACCCAAGATAACTTCTTGGCAAAATATTATCGTTTTCGTGATGCTTTTAAGATGGCTATGTTGTCGATGCTTTCACAGCGATTACGTACTGTCTTAACGATGTTAGGTATCATTATTGGTATTGCCTCTGTGGTATCAGTTGTTGCATTAGGGCAAGGCACAAAGCAGAAAATTTTATCTAATATTAATTCGTTGGGAACAAGCACGCTTGAAATCTATCCAGGCTCAGGCTTTGGTGATCGCAATGCAGATAAAATCACGACACTACGCTCATCTGATGCCGATTTTTTGGCTCAGCAAAGTTTTGTTCACAGCACCACGCCAAACCTTTCAACGGGTGTTTATTTTCGGATTAACAATTTAGCTGTAACAGGAACCGTAAATGGTGTTGGAGAGCAATTTTTTGCTGTTCGCGGTTATACTATTTCTCAAGGAAAATCATTTGATGAAACAAGTATTATTACTTCAGCACAAGATGCGGTAATTGATGAAAACACCGTTAAACGACTATTTGCAGATCAAAACCCTATTGGAAAAATTTTAATGGCCGGCCAGCTACCCGTAAGAATCATTGGCGTTGCGACTAAACAAAAACAAGGGTTTGGTAGTAATGAAAGCTTGAATATTTGGTTACCTTATACCACTGTGATTAATCGTATGGTAGGTCAAACTTCGTTAAAAAGTATCACAGTACGCGTTCAAGATAATGTCGATTTAGCAATTGCAGAACAAGCCATCAATCAAATTATGTTAAAACGACATGGTACAAAAGATTTTTTCATCTTTAACTCAGATAATATACGAGAAACCATTAACTCATCAGCTTGGGTAATGACACTCTTGGTTTCGGCTATAGCTCTCATTTCACTGATTGTTGGAGGCATTGGTGTGATGAATATTATGCTAGTATCGGTCACAGAAAGAACGCGAGAAATTGGCGTACGTATGGCCGTTGGCGCGCGTTCAAGCGACATATTACAACAATTTTTAATTGAAGCCGTATTAGTTTGTTTAACGGGTGGCACAATAGGTATTTTACTTTCGTTTGCTATTGGATTTATTTTTAACGCTTTTGTTACATCATTTGCCATGAGTTTTTCCGTTATCGCCATTGTTGCGGCATTTAGTTGCTCAAGCATAATTGGCATTATCTTTGGTTACTTTCCAGCAAAACGTGCAGCAAAACTCGATCCTATTTATGCTTTAGAGCGAGAATAATCATCTTACTATAATAAAAAATCCCTTTGCACAAAATAATGATGCAAAGGGATTAAACATTAATTTATGCAAGTTGCTTTTTTAAACTCGATAATCATTTATTTTTTATCAGAATGAGATTTTTCTTTTATTTTTTCATTAGGATCTAACCCAGCAACAAATGCAGTCACTCTAGCATAATCATTAATATAATCCTCATCACTAGTTATATTAAGCTGATTTGATATGATATAAAACTTACGATTGACAATAACAGTAGGGATAGATTCTGGTTTCATTTCTTTAATCGCATCAGCTTGCTGTGCCATAAACGCTTTAACTAAAAAACCGTCTTTCGTTTTATCATATACTTCACCACTGATACCTAATTTTTCAAAAACCATTTTAATATCATCAGCAGTTTTTATTGTTTTATCTTTTTGCACTGCATTATAAAGTGCATCTGATGCTTTATCTTGAATACCAAGTACATTAGCCACAGCCCATGCTTGCGCAAGCTCTTTAGCTAATGGTCCAAAATCCTCTAAATGGTAGCGTTTAAACTTAAATCCTTCTGGTAAAGCTTTACTAATAGTTTGTGAGCCATTATTTTGAATCTCAAATCTAAAACAGCTTGGGCAATTAAACGAAAAGAACTCAATAACTTCTTTATCGGGTGATGGATTAGTTGGCAGTGCCGCATATTGTTTGCCTAATTCAATCGGATCAAGTACATTCGCAGCCGCTGTTTGTGGTGTGTTAGTTTTAGTAATGGTTGGACTTTCATTTGCAAAACAGTTTACAGAAGAAAGCAAAATACTAATTGCAATAAGTGTTTTTTTCATCTTAATAATTCTCCTTATTCTTTTATAATCCCACGAGCTTTTAACAATGCGGATTTAAAATCTTCTTCATAATCTTTTTTTAGGCCAGGAATAGCCTCATTTTTATCTGAACCTCGCATTTTTAAATGATAAATTAAAACTTCGTCACTTAAATCTTTTAATTCACCTTCAAAACCAGCCTCTTGACCTAATTTAGCCAAAAATTGTAATAAGTTAAGATCAGAATCACTTTCCCAAGCTGGTTGTAATAATTCCATTACTTCATCAATACGGTGACATTTCATAATTAATACCTTTTTTAATCCTCAAATTAATTGAAGATGATATAAAATCTTATTGACATATATCTAAATAAATTATTCCAAAACATAAGGCAATAACTCGCATACCCATTATTGCTAACCTAAAAATCGACATCATAATAATATTTAATTGATTAAACTACACCTTAAAAAGAGACTGATATATACTCAGTTTCAATAATAGTTGAGTCAATCTGTTTAAAATGTGTATGCTGCAATTTAAAATAACTTTGCTATATAGTAATGTTATTTTGTTTTTTCGCAATGTAAAAGAGAAATAATTTATGGAAAAACTGTCTATTACTGCAATCATTTTAGCAGGAGGAAAAAGCACACGCATGAATGGTGATGACAAAGGTTTATTGTTATTAAATCAAAAACCGCTGTATCAGCATGTCATTGACCGCATCAAACATCAAACTGATTCAATCATGATTAATTGTAATAATAATGTTAACCAATATCAAACAGCTGGATATCCAGTGTTTAGCGATGTTTTAACCGGGTACTTTGGTCCATTATCAGGTATTTACAGTGGGTTATTATATAGTACAACTGATTGGAATTTATTTGTTAGTTGTGATACTCCCTTTTTACCAAATGATTTAATCGCACGTTTAGCTGTGCATACCTTAACCCATAAAGCAATTTATCCTATTGATGGTAAATATCATCACCCAACCATTCTACTTATTCACAAGAGCGTTATTCAACAACTTAGAAGTTATTTAGAACAGGGTAATCGTAAATTAATATTATTTTTAGAACAAATCCATGCAAAATCGGTCGACTTTAATGATCAAGCGTCTTGTTTTATTAATATCAATACGCCTGAAGAACTTAAACAAGTAAATCAGCTGACATAGTAACCAAACATACAAATAGGATAACGATATAATCCATATAACAATAATTTATCAATAGTTAATTTCACCGAAACACTGATCTAAGGTAATTCGTTCATGCCCGCTTCTAATACCTAGCAACACATTAGGTTAACCATTTTTTAAATTGCTCAGTAAATAATTCTATCTCTTCATTTTGAGTAGACCATGAAGTACAAAAACGCAAGCCAATATGATTACAATCAGTTTGGCCAAGATTATCAACAGAATAATGAGCGAGAATTTTTTCAGCCAATTGATTAGGGAAATTAACAAATAACTGATTACTTTGTGGTTTAGCTGCAAATGTTAATCCTGCTTTCTCAAATATCGTTTTTAATTTATCGGCCATCTGATTACTATGCTTGCCTAGCTCAAAATAAAGGTTATTTTGCATTAGCGCATTCATTTGTGCTGCCACAATCCAACTTTTCGCGAATATTGCACCTTTTTGCTTCATACTGAAACGAAAATCTTGATTAATAGAAAGGTTATTAAATACCACCGCTTCACCAGCCAAAGCACCAACTTTAGTACCACCGATATAAAATATATCTGTGTATTTTGCTAAGTCAGGAAAAGATATATCATTATCCTTCGCCGCTAAAGCCATAGCTAAACGCGCTCCATCTAAATAAAGATAAAGGTCATTTTTTTGACAAAATTGATATAATTTTTTGATCTCCTGCTTGGTATATATAGTGCCAAGTTCTGTTGTATTTGAGATATATACAAGCTTAGGTTGCACCATATGTTCATCACAATGATCAGCTAAAACGGGCTTAATCAGTTCTGGCGTTAGCTTTCCATCTTCTGTTTGTACTGTTAATACTTTATGCCCAGTTGCCTCGATAGCCCCAGTTTCATGCACATTGACGTGCCCAGTATCAGCTGCAACCACCGCCTGATAAGGTCTTAAGATATGTGAAATGACCACTAAATTAGTAATCGTCCCCCCCGGCATAAAATGAATATCAGCATTAGACGACTGTAACTGTATTTTTATGTTTTCTCTTGCCTGGTTACAACATTGATCTAAACCATATCCACTGAACTTCTTATCAGTAATATCAATAACACTTTTGAGCAATGTAGGATGAATAGTCTGATTATAATCATTCAAAAAATCATACATATGATTACCTTTATCGTTTAGCTTTGTATAAAATAATGTAATATTAATTACACATAAATATAACACTTTTAAAAGATGGGTTCTATGAACAACCAAAAAATTATCGGCATTAGTGGCTATAGTGGCAGCGGTAAAACAACATTGCTGAAAAAGATCATTGCATTGCTTGTTGAACAAAATTTTAAAGTCGGCTCAATAAAACACGCTCATCACGATATTGAAGTCGATATTCCAGGTAAAGATAGTTATGAATTACGTAAGGCTGGCTCGTTACAAACAATTGTTGCTTGTGATAAACGATATGCTGTGTTTCATGAAACACCAAATAAGCCAACTGATTTAATCACACTCATTAATCAATTTAACGATATTGATATAATACTGATAGAAGGTTTTAAACATGAAAAGATTCCTAAAATTATTTGCCACCGCAAAACAAATAAAAAAGCACTTTATATTGATGAGTTTACAATAGCGGTTGCCAGTGATGAGCCGTTAACTACTTCTTTACCAGTATTGGATATCAATCACCCCCTTCAAATTGTTGAATTTATAAAAAACTATTTATTTAAACAATAATATAGCGTATCTTATTTACCAGTTTTTTACTTTATAGTCTATAAAATTTACATGATTCCTGTATTAAAAAAATTAAAACGCATTTTAATCATTAGCAAAAAAGTAATAATAGGACTCATGTTGCTATCTCTCTTTTCTACCTTAGTTATGCGCTGGGTAAATCCTCCATTCGGTTCTATGTTAATGATAGAGCGCAAGATAATGCATTGGAACACACCACAACAACGAATCTGGAAAGATTTAGATAAAATTTCAGATAATATAAAAATTGCAGTAATAGCGTCAGAAGATCAGAATTTTCCTACCCATTGGGGATTTGATTTTAAAGCCATTCGCCTAGCGCTAGACCATAATCAAAATAGTAAAAAGATTAAAGGCGCTAGCACAATTACTCAGCAAGTGGCTAAAAATATCTTTTTATGGCCATCTCGCAGTTGGATTCGTAAAGGAATTGAGTCTTGGTTTACATTATGGATAGAGCTATTTTGGTCAAAAGAACGTATACTCGAACTCTATTTAAATTGT
Organism: Gilliamella sp. App6-5; assembly: GCF_001690525.1. Lineage (GTDB taxonomy): Bacteria > Pseudomonadota > Gammaproteobacteria > Enterobacterales > Orbaceae > Gilliamella > Gilliamella apicola_H. Next base: position 38,079 of record NZ_LZGT01000056.1, read on the forward strand.
GCAGAATGGGGAGAAGGTATTTTTGGCATTGAAGCCGCATCTCAGCACTATTTTAATGTCAGTGCCAGCCAGTTAACATCACAGCAAGCAAGCTTACTTGCAGCAGTATTACCTAATCCAAGACGCTGGAGCCCAATAACACCAAGCGAGAGAGTCCAAAAAAGAGCAAAATGGATTCATGCCCAAATGCGTAATTTAGGCAATAACAATTATCTCAAAAAACTAAAATAGCCACCTATTCCTAAATAAATTTTTGGATAAATTCAGGCACAATTTTACTTGCTGAACCATAAATTTTTGTTTGAAATAAACTTTGTTTAAGACTAGGTTCTAGATTAAGTTCAATCGTTTCAGCACCAGATAAATTGGCCTCTTGCACAAAACCGGCAGCAGGATAAACATTACCTGATGTACCAATTGCAATAAAATGATCAGCTTGCGAAAGTGCATCATAGATTTCATCCATCTGTAGTGGGATCTCTCCAAACCAAACAATATGCGGGCGAATGAATGGGTTTTGTTTATAATCCACATCTTTGTCGCACTCAATAATTTGCCCTGTTTTTTCATGACGGACTTTTAATAATTCCCCATGCATGTGAATAATATTTTTAGATCCAGCTCGCTCATGTAAATTATCCACATTTTGTGTCACAATTAATACATTTTCTGAGCCTAACTTTCTTTCTAACTCAGCTAAAGCAAGATGTGCTGCATTTGGTTTAACATTGGCATCTTGTAATTTATTGCGCAACATATTATAAAATTGATGAACCGCTATAGGATCTCGAATATACCCTTCATAAGTGGCAACATCATCGACATTATAGCCTTCCCACAACCCATCTTGTGCACGGAATGTTGATAGCCCAGACTCAGCTGAAATACCAGCGCCTGTTAAAATGACAATTTTAGGTATCTTCATAATGGATATATACACCTTTTCCTTTGCTATTAAATTATTTTGTTATAAGTTATAACATCAACCATAGTAATTACTTTTTTTAAAAAAAGTGAATAAAATTATTACTTGTATTCAGTAGTAAACATCTGTAATGCTGGTTTATTTAGTCTTTGATATTGGCTGTAAGCAGTTGCCACTTTCAGTCGGATAGCTTCTTTAGATTCACCTTTCAACCAACTATCAATCATCGCATAAACACTATACGCTTCTGGTGCCATTCGATGCATAGTCAAAATCAAAGGCGTGATACCTAAACGAGATAGTGGTGGTGTAAAATATTGTTGGCTTTTGCAAGCAAATACCGCCGCATAACGTGATTTTTGTTTTTCTTGTTGTTCTTTTGATAATGTATCCCAGCGCAAGCTATCGGGTAAATATTTACGCCATGACCACTCCATTAATGAATCATGACCAATATAAATAACTAAGTCAGCCTTTCCTCCAGCAATAATCTTTTTATCACCAAGCAAATACAATTGATTTTTTTTACCTGCCGAATAGGTTAGAAAATCATCAACAGTATCATCTATATATTTGCCATCATATGCTTGCGCTACGATATAGACATCTTGATGTTGATGTTTATAAATTATTTCTTCTAATATTTTACCTTTGCTTGGTTTATTAATTTGAATAACCTGCCATTCTTTTTGCTTTGCAAAATAGGTCTTAAAACCGTAGGCTGCGCCCCAATAAAGATTATTTTTTGGATCTTGACCATTACCTATAGCTTTAGGAACCGGTGCAATCTTTTGATATTTGTTATCACAAAGTGCCACCAAAACATGAATCACTTTTGGATAAGCAAAGCAGGGAAGGGAGAGTATAAAATAAATAGTAGTTGCAAGCCATAACTGTGATTTCATTGCCTTCATTAATCTACTCTTTATCTGTATATTCTAATATATCACCTGGTTGGCAATCTAGATGTTTGCAGATTGCCTCGAGTGTTGCAAGTCTAAATCCTTTTACTTTACCTTGCTTAAGTAATGATAAATTTTGTTCTGTAATACCTATCGCCGCCGCTAAATCTTTGGATTTGATTTTACGTTTTGCTAGCATTACGTCTAAATTTATTATAATTGGCACATATGGCTCCTTTTAAATAAATTGTTTATTTTCTTCAGCTAGTTGGCAAGCTTTTTTCAATATTTGACCTATAAGCATAATACTCATGGCAGAAAATAGCGTTATAATATCATCACTAGAAAAAGAAATAGAAAAGTATCGTGCTGATGCGTCTTGATTATAAGTTAAGAGCATTGTCAATAAAGGTTCAGATAAAAAATTTATAATCCCCCATAAAACAAGCAATTTGCCAAATACGTAACAATGGTTAGCTGATTTTACCGAAAAATACTCTGATTGACTGTAATTAATAAACAATAATCTAAGTTGATAAAACGCATAAGCTAAAATAAGTATTAATGAAGTATCGATTAAGGTTGCGATAGTCGCTTGCCATCCAGATAACGATTTAGGATCAACATTATCAATCCCACTTTGGATAAAAGAAAACCCTCCAAATTCAAGCCCAATATTTTGCATATCAAAAAAATAATACAAGAATGGGAATATTGAGCTAATTAACATAATTAGAATAGGAATTAATGTTAATAATGCCATAAAGCGACAATATTGATTCAATCGAGAATGTGTTTTAGTCATATCTGTGTTCATCTTTATATCCTTTCTTTTATAAAACTGTACACAATATAACATAAACAAAATTTAAAACAATAAAATATTAAAATAAAACAATAATTTTTTATTGTTTTATTAGATTTAAGTACAAAAAAAACCTTACTTTTTTATCGGTAAGGCTTAGGAAGTTAACATTAACGAAAAAATTAGGCTTCAATAGCAACTCGTAATTTTTTCATTGCATTTTTTTCGAGTTGGCGAATTCGTTCAGCTGAAACACTATATTTATCAGCTAAAACTTGTAATGTAGATTTGCTATCATCTGAGTCTAACCAACGAGCTTTGATAATATCTTGGCTACGTTCATCCAATTTTAATAATGCATCGTGTAACTTATCTGTTGCATCATTTTCCCAATTATCGTTTTCTATTGATTTTGAAAAATCAGAATTACTGTCTTCTAGGTAAAGTGCTGGTGCAACAATTGAATTATCATCGTCATCACTATCTATATCAAATGACATATCTTGTGCTGACATGCGTGATTCCATTTCAAGTACATCTTTCCGGCTTACACCTAACTCATCAGCCACCATATCAACTTCAGCATTATTAAACCAGCCTAAACGTTGTTTGGTCTTCCTTAAATTAAAAAATAGCTTTCTTTGTGCCTTAGTCGTTGCAACTTTAACAATACGCCAATTTTTTAATACGTATTCATGAATTTCGGCTTTTATCCAATGCACAGCAAATGAGACCAAACGCACCCCCATCTCTGGATTAAAACGGCGCACAGCTTTCATTAAACCAATATTACCTTCTTGAATTAAATCAGCTTGCGGTAAACCATAACCGGAATACCCACGAGCAATATGCGCAACAAAACGCAAATGAGATAATATCAATTGTCTTGCTGCATCAACATCGTCATGATAATAAAGTCTTTCACCTAATAATTTTTCTTCTTCTGCTGTTAGCATCGGATAGGTATTAATCATACGAATATATGATTCAATATTACCTTGTGGAATTAAAGCACTTACTTGCATTTTTATATCAGTACCCATTTAACTCCCCCTCTTAAATTAACTAGTTTTTGTCACATTGATAAAATGTAACAATTAAAAACGTTAAACTGATGTTCACTTATCAGTTAGACCTTCAAGCTATAAATTAGTTCATATTTTTTATTTAAAATTAATAAAACATGTTGCGAGGATCTACATATTACTAAAACTAATATACATTCTAATTAGTTATATCGAAATAGCTAGGTAATTTGTGTCATTTTTAAATATTTTTTAGTCGCAACTAACGATGAAAGCCATCCAATAATAATAGTAATAAATATAATTAATAAGCTTTCATCCCACAATAAGCCTTCAATATGAATAATTGTCCCAAAAGCATCAGAAACATTCAATATAATTGATTCTATTTGAAAGATAAATATTTCCGATAACACCAACGAAACAACAGAACTCACAAAACCAATAAAAATTCCACTATATAAAAAAGGACGTAAAATAAAACCTTCTGTTGCACCAATTAATTGCATAACAATTATAGTTTGTTTTCTAGCAAAAATATTTAAGCGAATACTATTACCGATTACAAGTGACACAGCAATAATCATAAAGATGGAAATAATCCAAAAAACAGATCTAACCATATTAGTTAGTGCAGTTAATCGAGTAAACCAGCTATCATCTAACTTTATATCATCTATGCCATCAATATTGAGTAATTCCACTTGTAATCGATGCAATACAACTGTTTTTTTTGCTTCTTCTTTAGGTGTAACAATGGCTACTGCCGGTAGTGGATTTTCATCTAATAAATCCAATGCGCTACTGAATCCAGACCATGTTTTAAATTCCTCTTTTGTTTCATCTCGAGAAAGATAATCAACGCTATCAACCTCAGAATAAGATTTGAGTTTGACTAGTAATTCTGTAGTTTGCTCCGAGGTTAATTCTTTATTGATATAAATAGTTAAATTAGGCGTTGGATACCATTGATGTGCAGCCTGACTGGCATTTTTCCAAAGTAAATAACTAATGGTTGGTAGCGTAATAGAAATCGCAATAACAAAAATAGTCAGTAATGATGCAAAAAGATGTTGAGTAAAATCATTAAAGGCATTGCGCCAAGCATAACTAATTTGCCTTTTCCAACGTGATAAAAAACTATTTTTCGTTTCTTTCGATTTAGTAGATTTGATAGTGGTATTACGCATCAATTTTTAATCTCTAAACGCCCTTGATTCAAATGCAGTATTCTATGATGCTTGCGACGAATAAGCCCCATATTGTGCGTTGCCATCAAAACAGTTACACCTGACCGATTAAACTCTTCAAAAAGCTTTAAGATATCTTTGGAAAGCTTATCGTCTAAATTACCGGTCGGTTCATCAGCAAGCAAGACACTAGGGCGATTAACAATCGCACGAGCTATACCCACTCGTTGCTGTTCTCCACCTGATAACTGTATAGGATAAAATTTCATCTTATTTATCAATCCGACTTTATCCAATGATGCTGAAACCCGTCTGCGTATTTCTTCTACTGGTTTACCTAAAATAATTAATGGAATAGCAACATTATCATAGACAGTGTGATCCATTAATAGCTGATGATCTTGAAATACCATACCAATAGTGCGACGTAAAAATGGCATATCGTGTCTTTTTAGGTTTGAAACATTAATACCATTTAATAACACTTGACCATCATTGGCTTTCTCTAAACCACAAATTAACCGCATTAAAGTACTTTTACCAGCACCAGAATGCCCCGATAAAAATGCCATTTCTCCAGATGATAAAGTAAAGTTTATATTCTGTAATGCTGGTTTACCACCAGAATAAACTTTACTTACACGCTGAAATTCGATCATGGCCTTTCTCTATTCATCTGCTTCATCAAATAAGGCATTTATAAAATCATTGGCAACAAAAGGCCTTAAATCTTCAATTTTTTCACCCACACCAATATAACGTATAGGGATATTAAACTGATCTGCGATGCTAAAAATAATCCCACCTTTTGCCGTACCATCTAATTTAGTCAATGTCATTCCTGTTACACCTACCGCTTCATTAAATAGTTTAGTTTGGCTAATCGCATTTTGACCGGTACCTGCATCAATGGTTAACATGATTTCATGAGGAGCTGTTTCATCTTGCTTCTTAATCACTCGTACTATTTTTTTCAACTCATCCATTAAATGAGATTTATTTTGTAAACGACCTGCTGTATCAGCTATTAATATATCTATTTTTTTTGCTTTCGCTGCTTGTATTGCATCAAAGATAACTGATGCTGAATCTGCATTGGTATGCTGTGCAATAACAGGGATATGATTACGTTCCCCCCAAACTTGCAATTGTTCAACAGCGGCAGCACGAAATGTATCGCCAGCAGCCAGCATAACTGATTTACCTTGTTGCTGAAATTGACGGGCCAATTTGCCAATTGTCGTTGTTTTACCTACACCATTAACACCAACCATTAAGATAACAAATGGGTTATGAGTATTAATATCAAGTGGTTTATCTACCCCATCTAAAATAGATTTCATTTCTTGTTTTAAAAGTACATGTAAAGCATCTGCATCTTTTAGTTCTTTTCTTGAGGCCTGCTTTGTTAAGCTATCTATAATTTTTTGTGTTGTATCAAAACCAACATCAGCAATAAGTAACTGTTCTTCTAGTTCTTCAAATAAAGCATCGTCGATCTTTTTTCCTTTAAACAGACTTAAAAAACCAGATCCAATATTCTGTTTAGTTTTAAAAAGACCTTTTTTTAAACGGGAGAAAAACCCTTCTTTTTTTTGTTCAACCATAAATAATTTATCCCATGATCATTTAAAGATCATTGTATCTTATTTTAGAATAAAGCCCAATGCATTCGATCTTTTAAAAAGATTATAAAAGAAATATTTCGTGATCCATAACCAGTAAATATCGCTGATTACAAATAAAGATCTCGAGTTGTGATGAATCGCCATTCACTTAATGGTAACTGGTGAGTAAATAGATTATACCTTCCAATCTGAACACGCACTAGACGTAAACAAGGAAAACCGACCGCCGCACACATTCTTCTAACTTGTCGATTTTTTCCTTCTGAAATTGTCATACTTATCCATGAAGTTGGTATTGTTTTGCGCTCTCTAATAGGAGGAACTCTTTTCCACAATTGCAATGGTTCATCAAGAAAGGTTACAATGGCTGGCTTTGTATAAAATTCTTTTAATTGCACACCATTTCTTAGCATATCCATAGCCTGTTGATTAATAACACCTTCAACTTGTACCCAATAAGTTTTTGGCAATTTAAACTTTGGTGAACTGATTTTGGCTTGTAATTTACCGTCACTAGTTAACAATAATAACCCCTCACTATCGGTATCTAACCGCCCAGCAGGGTAGAACTTAGGTAAGTTTATAAAGTCTTTTAACGTCTGATATTTTTCATGTGGTGAAAATTGAGTCGTAACATTAAACGGTTTATTAAAGGCTATTAATGAACTCATTTTGTTCTCTTATTAACTGATAATCTTCAATAACTAATTTTTGATTAAGATTATTATAAATAGATAAATGATAATTTACTCACGATAAAATAATTGAAAGCAAAAAAGCCCAGCATCACTGCTGGGCTCTCTCTAATTTAAAAGTCTGGCGGCACCCTACTCTCACATGGGTAATACCCACACTACCATCGGCACTACGGCGTTTCACTTCTGAGTTCGGCATGGGGTCAGGTGGGACCACCGCGCTATTACCGCCAGACATATCCTGTACTCTTTTCAATTAGCTACATTATCTCATATCTGCACTAATCTCTCAATCCGGAACAAACTGTTATTTCAACTTTTATACTATCAATCGCATAATCCCAAAACAACTCCGAGTTGTAAGGTTAAGACTCTCGGTTCATTAGTATCAGTTAGCTCAATGTATCACTACACTTACACACCTGACCTATCTACGTCTTAGTCTCAAACGGACCTTACTGAATCTCTTCAGGGAAAACTCATCTCGAGGCTAGTTTCGTACTTAGATGCTTTCAGCACTTATCTATTCCGCACGTAGCTACCGGGCAATGCAATTGGCATCACAACCCGAACACCAGCGGTGCGTTCACTTCGGTCCTCTCGTACTAGAAGCAAACCCTCTCAATTTTCCTACGCCCATGGCAGATAGGGACCGAACTGTCTCACGACGTTCTAAACCCAGCTCGCGTACCACTTTAAACGGCGAACAGCCGTACCCTTGGGACCTACTTCAGCCCCAGGATGTGATGAGCCGACATCGAGGTGCCAAACACCGCCGTCGATATGAACTCTTGGGCGGTATCAGCCTGTTATCCCCGGAGTACCTTTTATCCGTTGAGCGATGGCCCTTCCATTCAGAACCACCGGATCACTATGACCTACTTTCGTACCTGCTCGAGCCGTCACTCTCGCAGTCAAGCTAGCTTT
>NZ_LZGT01000057.1 GCF_001690525.1 Gilliamella sp. App6-5
ATAATAATAAAGGAAATAATAATGAGCGATTTAATAGTATATAAAAGTAATGATTTAGTAAGTGCTAGTTATAATTTAACACTAGCAGAGCAAAGAATAATATTGTTTGCTATTAGTAAGTTAAACCCCGCTAGCGCTGACAATAAAACAGTTGTTATAAAAGCAAGTGAATTTGCTGAGCAGTTTAAAAATATTGATAAAAACAGTATATATAAAGCAATAAAAGATGGATTGGATGACTTATATAATAAGTCTATAATTTTAAAGGATAATTCAAAAAAAATCACATTTAGATGGTTGCAATCAAAAGTTTATTACGATAATGAAGCAACAGCGGAATTAACTTTTTCAGATCAGATCATACCTTATCTTTTTGATTTAAAAAACAAATTTACTAAATATAAGTTAAGCAATATAAGCACATTTAAAAGCGTATACAGTATACGTTTATATGAATTATTAGCACAATATAAAGTAATAAAGATAAGAAATATTGAAGTAAATGAGCTTAGAGAAATGTTATTGCTTGGCGACAAATATACAAGACTTTTTGACTTAAAAAAAAGAGTTATTGAAAAAGCAGTAAATGAATTAAATGAAAAAAGTGATTTAAGTATTAGTTATAAAATAAGTGATGATGTTATTGCTTTTAGTATTAAATCAAAAAAATTAGAAGATGAAGAATTGGTAGTAATAAATAGTAGTAGTAATAAAAAAGAGTATAAAAGTAGATCTACAACTAAATCTACAAAAAAACCAATAAACATAAAAAAATCAAGTTATTACGCTGGTATAAAAAGTGGTATAATAGTTTAAAATAATTAATTAAATATACAAATAAAGCACTTAATAGTGCTTTCAGATTGATGACAAACCTCGATATAATTCGGGGTTTATTTTTTTATTTAAACCATAAATAGGATTTTTAATTTGGATTTTATTAAATAAATTAAAAAATAGCTTAAAAAAACGTAACAAAAATAGCTTTATCGCTATTTTCTTGATATTTTGAGCCGTTGCGGCCAATAAACACTGCATTTGAACCTGCGCTCTTCCTCTA
>NZ_LZGT01000058.1 GCF_001690525.1 Gilliamella sp. App6-5
CAAAAAATCACACCCAAAACCAAAGGAATTGTGATTATTAATCCCAATAACCCAACTGGTGCTGTTTACAGTAAAGACGTGTTGCTTGAAATTGCACAAATCGCGAGGCAAAATAATTTGATTATTTTTGCTGACGAAATTTACGATAAAATTTTATATGATGATGCGCAGCATTATTCAATTGCAGCACTAGCGCCAGACCTATTTGTTGTGACAATGAGCGGTTTATCAAAAACCTACCGAGTAGCAGGTTTTAGGCAAGGTTGGATGGCGCTTTGTGGTCCTAAACATCATGTAAAAGGCTATATTGAAGGTTTAAATATGCTGGCCTCAATGCGCTTATGTGCCAATGTACCATTACAACATGCTATTCAAGGGGCATTAGGAGGCTATCAAAGTATTAACGAATTTATTGTACCAGGTGGGCGACTATATGATCAGTGTATGTTGGCATGGCGCTTGCTCAATGACATCCCTGGTGTTTCATGCACTAAACCACAAGGTGCATTGTATCTATTTCCCAAATTAGATCAGAAACAATTTAACATCCATAACGATCAAAAATTGGTATTAGACTTTTTATTACAAGAAAAAGTGTTACTTGTACAAGGAACCGGTTTTAATTGGCATAAACCCGATCATGTTAGAATTGTTGCTTTACCACATACCGGAGAGCTTCAAGATGCGATCGGAAGATTTGCCAAATTCCTGTCTTCTTATAAGCAATAAAAACAATAGTCCTTTTGTCTATTGCCCTTTAAGTGTATTGGTTGATGGATTACTTCATAAATTAATCAACCAATAACCGCTATCGAACACAATAAATACTATATAAAAAAAGCGCCTTTATTGACGCTTTCAGATTGATGACAAAGAACTCGCTTTTTGGCGAGTTCTTTGATCTAATAGAGAGGAGTCCATTATAAGAGAAGTTCTTCTATGCTAAAAAAACCAACTCCAGCGACACCAGAAAAAATAGAGCAAATCTCGCTAGATGCGCTTGTCCCCCAAAATCATCTTGTTCGTAAAATAGCTAAAGTCATTGATTTTGAATTTATTCGAGAAGCGGTAGCACCACTTTATTGCCCTAATAACGGTCGTCCGGCAGAAGATCCGGTCAGACTGTTTAAAATCATGCTATTGGGGTATCTTTTCGGTATCCCCAGTGAACGTCGTCTGGTTCAGGA
>NZ_LZGT01000059.1 GCF_001690525.1 Gilliamella sp. App6-5
AATCCATTGACCAACATTCACCTTGTTTATTAGGAACCAATAGCTTTTCTGGTGTTCGTTGGGGGATACGTTTTTTACGTTTAGCTCTAATATTAAGTTTTAACTCACAATACACCCGATACACCCGTTTATGATTCCATTTATAGCCGAGCTTTCTGATGCGATTAAAACATTTGGGAAAGCCCCAGCGTAAATGCCGGTCTGTGATAGCATTCAACACCGAAATAATCACCGAATCATCCGGTAACTTAGGTTGATGATAGTAAGCACAACGGCTTAAGCCAACAATGGCACAACTCATAGCAATAGTAACTGAATGATTTTGTTGTAGTTGCTGTGCCCACATTTTACGTACCTTTGTGGGCACTAAAGCTTTTTTATGATTTCTTCCTGAAGCTGGGATTTTAAGCTCAGTTCGGCAAACATCTGTTTAAGTTTACGGTTTTCGGCCTCAAGCTCCTTTAAACGTTTAATATCAGAGGTTTCCATTCCGCCGTATTTTTCTCGCCATTTATAGAAAGTTGAATTTGCCATGCCATATTTACGGCAGAGTTCCTTGACAGGAATACCTGCTTCAGCTTCTTTTAAAATAGCGACGATTTGATGTTCAGTCATTTTTTTCATAATTGAATCCTCTTTTACTTTTATCATAGAGAATTTTCTACTTTTTTGCTGTACTATTTTAGGGGATAGTTACAATTCTTCATTCCAAAATGCTCGAACATAACCGAAAGCACCGTTAGATGGTTTAATATTTCTACTTGAATTATAATAAGTCCTTTGTGGATTTTCTAAAGGCTCATGCCAAAGTTTTGTCGTTTCAACATTAAAATAATCCACCATCGCCACAGGATGAATAAACCATGCCTTGCCGTCTGCGGATAGATTGGACAGTTTAGGGATATTGGCTTCGGTGTTTGCGGTTGGGTTTTGTGCTTGTGCCTGTGCCACTTGTTTCCACCACAGTGAGGGTTTGATGCGTTGCTCTTTTTCTATTTTCCAGTTTGATTTAACATGTTTATGCGCTTCGTCCACCACGTCTAAGGCAAAATCACGGAGGTAAGGCTCGGTGATGCCTAGCTCATCTAATCCCGCTTCAATAATTGCTTTTTGTTGTTGTTTTTCTTCTTCAAATAGCTCATCAATTTCGTTCCATTTGCTTAACGCTTCATCGGCATACCATTCGCTTTCATATTTCACCAGTAAATGCCCTATCAACTCCGCCGTCCAGCTTCGGCGTAATCCTTCCTTTAAATCCCTATCCGTAAAAGTCGGCTGTAACTACCCCCTAAAATAGTACAGCACAAAAGTAGAAAATTCTCTATGATACAAGTAAAGGGGATTTAATGATGAAAAAAATGACTGAACATCAAATCGTCGCTATTTTAAAAGAAGCTGAAGCAGGTATTCCTGTCAAGGAACTCTGCCGTAAATATGGCATGGCAAATTCAACTTTCTATAAATGGCGAGAAAAATACGGCGGAATGGAAACTTCGGATATCAAACGCTTAAAAGAGCTGGAGGCTGAAAACCGTAAGCTTAAGCAGATGTTTGCCGAACTGAGCTTAAAATCCCAGCTTCAGGAAGAAATCATAAAAAAGCTTTAGTGCCAACTGGGGCACGTAAAACGTGGGCACAGCAACTACAACAAAATCATTCAGTTACTATTGCTATGAGTTGTGCCATTGTTGGCTTAAGCCGTTGTGCTTACTATCATCAACCTAAGTTACCGGATGATTCGGTGATTATTTCGGTGTTGAATGCTATCACAGACCGGCATTTACGCTGGGGCTTTCCCAAATGTTTTAATCGCATCAGAAAGCTCGGCTATAAATGGAATCATAAACGGGTGTATCGGGTGTATTGTGAATTAAAGCTTAATCTCAGGGTAAAGCGTAAACAGCGCATTCCTCCACGAAACCCAGAAAGGTTATTAGTCCCCAATAAACAAGGTGAATGTTGGTCAATGGATTTTATGAGTGACAGTAGTCGTAATCAGC
>NZ_LZGT01000060.1 GCF_001690525.1 Gilliamella sp. App6-5
TGGCCAGCGTATAGGCGCAGGGCGATAGGGTTTTAAGGCTTGATAGGGAATGGCGGTAAAGGTGAGTTCATAAGCATCAGTGCGGTTACCCTGCCCTTGTACACTTAAAATAATCACACCGTCATTGATATCCGCCAGCGGACTGCCGTTGAGGTTAATCCATTGGCCGGGAGCAAGGTTATAGTGATTACTCTTGCCTTTGAGAATAATTTGCTGGCTAATAGCTTGTTCATGGCGAATACGGGCATACCACTGACCGCTTTCAATCTGATTCTCGTCATGCCTGTGATTCTCATTAGGATTATTGCCGTTATCACGATTAACATGGTTATCATCGTTATCGTTATTATCGCCACTATCTTGCGGTTTTTTTTGTCCGTTACTCTCTAAGCCTTTATAGTGCTCAGCATAGCGATAGTCGCTGCCATAGGTGGTAAGGTCTTTAGGTTGGGTGTTAACTTCCCCTTGTAAATGTGCCAAGGCATCACGGTAGTTATCGTCTTGTACCTTGACTGAGGAGACCACTACTTCGCTATGCAGGCTGATATCCCACACACTTTCAACGCCCGTATCTGCCATGCCACTGGGCGGTTTATAGTCAATATTAGCCACCTGCGCATAACCTTGTTCATAATCACTTAACACCATTACATCACAGTGGTGCTCGGCGTGCGTTTCAAAGCGAAACCAGATACCGACATCGGCCAATAAGCGTTGAATAAATTCAAGGTCACTTTCTTGCCACTGCGTGATAAACTCCCGCTCAGGATAGCTGTCTTTTAACTCTAAACGGTAATCAATGCCCGTCAAACCATGACTGCGTAGCACTTCTTCAACCACACTCACCACACTTTGCTGTTGAAATATGGCATTATGTTGCCCCACTGCGAGCCGTGCTAAGCACGATGATAACACCACTTGATAATGGGATTCCTCTTTATTGACGGATAACTGACTAAACTCAGTAATCACCCCATGCAAGGTGCGTTTATTCGTCAACGTGGGCAAATCACTTAATGAGCGGATAGCGGAAGTTAATGGTTTATTGATAACGGGATTAAAGGAGAAGGTCGATTTTTGATTAAGAAAGGAATCAGGCGATAAGGTTTTGTCAGTACTGGTAAAGGAGATTACATAACGCCAAGGCTGGTTTAACGACTCATTACCCTCAACATGTAAAACCGAAATCGGCGCCCCCAGCCCGTCAACCGTTAAGGTATAGCGATTATGGCTAACGCCCCCTAAGCCCGCCATTAAATCACTAAACCCGTCACCGAGCTGGCTCAGAAGACGATTAAGTTCATTTGACATGTTTTCCTCCTCCTTATATCCATTTTATAAAAATTAATCGGTGTTATTTTTAGTTATTTTTTTATTTAACACTGATATTTTCATCATTAAGTTCAAATAACAGACAGCTGAACTAAAAATTGTACACTGTTTTAGTGGGAAATTTAATCTTTTTTAAAAAAATGTTAAATAACTATTGTTTAATATGAATAATTTCAGTGAGTTAAATCAGTAACTGATAGCGGCTTAATCCCTTTATTAAACAAGCGATTTAAGCAACTCAATGGCTTATCAATGAAATTGATTAAATGATTAAATTTAAAATAATTTCACGCTGAAACGGTATAGAATCCTGAATATTTTTAACAGGAATTAATCTATTTTTAATTTGTTTAAGAAGAGTGATAAATTTCGAATAAAGCAAACACTCATTCAGTCTATTTATTTTAAACGAATGGTAAAGCCAAAAAATAGGATGCCTACTTTATAAGCTGTATTTAAGATAGCCACATTGTTCACTTTCTTTTATAATGTTGTTCTATTTTTTAACCTATGTTTGGCTTAAAAAGAGTAATTAGCATGAAAATTTTAGCTGGCTGTTCTGCTTTATCTGCATTTCGTATTAGTAAAATCTTATCTACTTGTTGTGAAAAATCCATCCCTGTTATCGATATTGAAGCCCAATACCTCCATTTTGTTGATTTGGCAGGTGAATTGACGGTTGAACAACAGCTAACTTTAGATAAATTATTACAATACGGTCCTAAAACCGCACAAATCAATATCAAAGAGATATCCAGCAAGCAACTTTTTTTAGTTACTCCAAGAGCTGGGACAATTTCGCCTTGGTCGTCAAAAGCGACGGACATTGCGCATAATTGTGGTTTGTTACAGATTCGCCGTATTGAGCGGGGAGTCGCTTATTATGTGCAAGTGAGTTCACCGTTAAACGATTCACAAAAAAATGATTTTTTATCATTGATTCACGATCGCATGATGGAAGCCGTTTTTAGTCGTATTGAGCAAGCCGAGCAGTTATTCCATGTTGAGTCACCAACACCTGTGACAACCGTTGATTTATTAGGCCTGGGGCGCAAGGCCTTAGAAGACGCTAACCTTAAATTAGGTTTAGCGTTAGCATCTGATGAGATTGATTATTTAGTCGAAAATTTTAAAAAATTAAATCGTAATCCGACTGATATTGAACTTTATATGTTTGCGCAAGCCAACTCTGAGCATTGTCGCCATAAGATTTTTAATGCTGATTGGATTATTGATGGGGTAAAGCAGCCTAAATCACTGTTTAAGATGATCAAAAATACCTTTGAACACACCCCTGATTATGTTTCGTCCGCTTATAAGGATAATGCTGCGGTGATGGATGGGTCGAAAGTTGGGCGCTTTTTTGCGGATAATGAGAATAAAACCTACAGCTATCATCAAGAATATGTGGATATTTTAATGAAAGTTGAAACGCATAATCATCCAACTGCCATATCACCTTGGCCGGGTGCAGCAACTGGGAGTGGGGGTGAGATTCGTGATGAAGGGGCAACAGGACGCGGGGCTAAACCTAAAGCTGGTTTAGTGGGTTTTTCGGTTTCTAATTTGCGGATTCCTAATTTTGAACAACCTTGGGAGCAAGATTTTGGTAAGCCTGATCGTATTGTCAGTGCGTTTGATATTATGATGGAGGGGCCTTTAGGGGGAGCAGCGTTTAATAATGAATTTGGTCGTCCGGCTTTATTGGGTTATTTTCGGACTTATGAAGAGCGAGTAAATAGCCATAATGGCGAAGAAGTGAGAGGTTATCATAAACCGATTATGTTAGCGGGTGGTATAGGTAATATACGCCGTGAACATATTCAAAAAGGTGAGTTTCCTACTGGATCTAAGCTGATTGTATTAGGTGGTCCTGCGATGAATATTGGCTTAGGCGGTGGGGCGGCGTCGTCTATGACATCAGGTCAATCTGATGCGGATCTGGATTTTGCCTCTGTTCAGCGCGATAACCCTGAAATGGAGCGCCGTTGTCAAGAAGTTATCGATCGTTGCTGGCAACTAGGCGAAGATAATCCTATTTTATTTATTCATGATGTTGGTGCTGGCGGTTTGTCTAATGCGATGCCTGAGCTGGTTAGTGACGGTGGTTGTGGTGGTCAATTTGAGCTTCGTAAAATACTTAGCGATGAACCGGGGATGTCCCCACTAGAAGTCTGGTGTAATGAATCGCAAGAACGTTATGTGCTCGCTATCCATCCAGATAAATTGGCACTGTTTGATGAGCTTTGCCAACGTGAGCGGGCGCCTTATGCGGTGATTGGTCAAGCAACTGCCAATAAAGCTGTTACTTTGCATGATGATCATTTTAATAATAATCCAATTGATCTGCCATTGAATGTGCTCCTTGGTAAAACACCTAAAATGCAACGAAATGTTAAGACCCATCAGGCACATGGCGATAATTTTTCAACTGCTGATATTAATTTATATGATGCGGTTAAACGGGTTTTACATTTGCCAACGGTTGCTGAAAAGACCTTTTTAATCACCATTGGCGATCGCTCTGTGACAGGGATGGTATCGCGCGATCAAATGGTTGGCCCATGGCAAGTGCCTGTTGCTGATTGTGCGGTTACAACTGCAAGCTTAGATAGCTATTATGGCGAAGCTATGTCAATCGGTGAACGTGCCCCCGTTGCTTTGCTTAACTTTGCCGCCTCGGCAAGGCTTGCCGTTGGCGAGGCGATTACCAATATTGCTGCAACGAATATCGGCGATATCAAACGTATCAAGCTTTCAGCTAATTGGATGGCCGCCGCTGGTCACCCAGGCGAAGATGTCGGTATTTATCAAGCAGTTAAAGCCATTGGCGAAGAGTTATGCCCAGCATTGGGACTGGCGATCCCGGTTGGTAAAGATTCGATGTCGATGAAAACCACATGGCAAGATGATGGTGAACAAAAAGCAGTGACATCGCCGTTATCGTTGGTGATTTCGGCATTTGCGCGTATTGAAGATGTGCGTAAAACCGTGACACCACAATTGCGTACCGATCAAGATAATACGTTATTGTTGGTTGATTTATCGAAAGGTCATCAAGCATTAGGCGCAACGGCACTTGCGCAAGTGTATCGTCATTTAGGCCAACAAACAGCGGATGTTCATGATCCTAAAGAGCTGCTTGCTTTTTATCAAGCCATTCAAGCTTTAGTCAGCCAAAATGTGTTGTTAGCTTATCATGATCGTTCCGATGGGGGGCTGTTTGTGACATTAGCCGAGATGGCCTTTGCTGGGCATTGTGGTGTTGATGTTGATATTTCTCAATTAGGCCAAGATGTGATTGCTTCGCTATTTAATGAGGAGCTTGGTGCTGTTATTCAAGTGGCCAATAGTTGTTTAGACGAGGTGAGGGCTTACTTTAAGCAGTTTGGCTTATCCCATGCGGTTCATGCTTTGGGTAGTGCTAAAGCAGGACAACAATTTATTGTGCGTAACAAATCTGCTGTGGTTTATAGTGAGTCGCGCTCAATGTTAAGAACATGGTGGGCCGAAACGACTTGGCAGATGCAACGTTTACGTGACAATCCTGAGTGTGCGGATCAAGAACACCAAGCGAAACAAAATGAAAATGATCCTGGCTTAAATGTGCACTTAACTTTCGATCCACAAACGGATATTGCTGCGCCTTATATTGCGAAAGGCACAAAACCTAAAGTGGCCATTTTGCGTGAACAAGGTGTTAACTCGCATGTCGAGATGGCCGCCGCATTCGATCGAGCTGGTTTTGAGGCCATCGATGTACATATGACTGATTTACTCTCAGGTCGCATTACGCTTAACCAATTTAGTACACTGGTTGCTTGTGGTGGCTTTTCTTATGGCGATGTGCTAGGCGCGGGTGAAGGTTGGGCTAAATCGATTTTATTTAACGAAAAGGTGCGCGATGAATTTGAACAATTTTTTCATCGCAAAGATACGTTATCATTAGGGGTTTGTAACGGTTGTCAGATGATGTCGAATCTGAAAAATCTGATTCCTGGTGCTAATTTGTGGCCTCGTTTTGTGCGTAATTTGTCAGAACGTTTTGAAGCGCGCTTTAGCTTGGTGCAAATTCAATCAAGCCCTTCGTTGCTGTTTACTGATATGGCGGGTTCGCATATGCCAATTGCGGTTTCACACGGCGAAGGGCGTGTTGAGGTTTGTGATGATACGCATCTAACTAATTTAGAAACATCAGCATTAATAGCGGCATGTTATATTGACCATTATGGCAAAGTAACACAGCAATACCCTGCCAATCCCAATGGTTCGCCAAATGGTATTACTGCGGTGACATCTGAAGATGGGCGAGCAACCATTATGATGCCGCATCCAGAAAGGGTATTTAGAACAGTTGCTAATTCATGGCATCCAGATAATTGGGGTGAAGATAGCCCTTGGATGCGAATGTTCCGTAATGCTCGCAAACAATTAGGTTAACTAACCGATATATCGCTGGTACTATTGTTGGCGATATATTTATCTTCATTTATTTGTTAGGAAATAACTTGTCGTTTTCTTACAAGTAATAAATATTATTTGGGAAAAAATATCGATAAGATTACCGTATTAGCTATATTGAGGATAGGCTATATCTGAAAAGACAGTGTAGTTCATTGGGTGACTGTAGCAAAATCCTCCACCTTTTGAAGTGGAGGAAGATATCAAAAAAATTACGCTTTAGGTGGTTGTTTTTGTCTTTCAGTTAGTGGTTTAGCTAACTGGCTATTCATTTTTTGTAACACTTGCTCGGTGGTTTGCCAATTGATACAAGCATCGGTTACTGACACACCATATTTAAAATTTTCTTGCGGTTGTTCAGAAGATTGGTTGCCTTCAAACAAGTTACTTTCAATCATCACGCCAATAATTGAATTATTACCATGCTTGATTTGTTCAATAATTGCGTCGGCAACAATCGGTTGATTGCGATAATCTTTATTGGAATTGGCATGGCTACAGTCAATCATTAAGTTAGGTAATAACCCTGCTTTTTTCATTTGAATTTCACATAATGCGACATTTTCAGCATCAAAGTTAGGTGTTTTACCGCCACGCAAAATAACATGACCATGAGGATTGCCCATTGTTTGTAAAACGGTCACTTGCCCTTGTTGATTAATGCCTACAAAACGATGAGGCATAGAGGCTGATTTCATGGCGTTAATGGCAACATCCAAACTACCATCTGTGCCATTTTTAAAACCGACAGGCATCGAAAGCCCTGAAGCCATTTCTCGATGGGTTTGTGACTCTGTGGTTCTTGCACCGATTGCTGACCAGCTAATTAAATCAGCAATATATTGTGGTGTATTAGGATCTAATGCTTCGGTTGCAATAGGTAAGCCAATTTCAGCAATATCGAGCAGTAATTTACGTGCTTTTTTTAGTCCATGCTCAATATCAAATGAGCTATCCATATGAGGATCGTTAATCAAACCTTTCCAACCAACAGTGGTTCTTGGTTTTTCAAAATAAACACGCATAACGATAAATAAGTGATCCTTAACTTCGTCTGAGAGTTTTTTTAATTTATGCGCATATTCAAGTGCCGCAATAGGATCATGAATAGAGCAAGGACCACAGACGATAAGTAATCGGTGATCTCGCCTTTCTAAAATATCCACAACAGTTTGACGAGATGAGGCTATTTGTTTTTTTAAATCTTCAGAAAGAGGATAAAGCTGTTTAATTTCTTCGGGGGTGATTAACATGTGTTCGTCTCGGATTCGGACATTATTTAGGGTATCTTTTAACATTTTATTTTCCTTGTTAAAATCATTTATACTTTATATGTAAAATATTAATTACATAAACGCTTATTATGTAAACACAAAATTACATAATAGTAAATGAAATTTTTACTGTTTACTAAATGATTCATTTTTATATTTTGTGACCTGATAAAAAGATACTTGCAAAACGGGTATCTAAACAAACCAGATCTAAAATTTTGTAATCAAATGTTTACATTTCGATAAGTTGTAGGAAAACACCGAGTTGTCTACACTTCATGATTAAAATAATCCGCTAAAAATGCATAAAGTGTTTTACCTGAAATCACATTATGCGGTTTAACCGTATTATAAAGGTTAATAAATCGCTTAACCTTTTATTTTTTATCTTTTGAATTGCTAACTATTGTTGATTAGGTTACTTCTTCATAAATTTCCGTATCAGGCTTTCGGCTTTGCCATTCGTTTGTGGGCAGGCAGGTTTTGTGAATTTTTGATTGATAGGATGGTTATCACTCGTTTTAACGGATAGATATCGAAGTCTCAGTTAATCACGAAACGGTATAGAATCCTGAATATTTTTTACAAAAAATATAACCGAAAAAGTGAACACCTTTCTTTATTAAAGTACCTATCTCTTACGGCTTTGCCATTCATGTGTGAACAAGCCGGTTTTGTGTTTTTTGATTGATACCATGGTTATCTCACGTTTTAACGAATAGATATCGAAGCCTCAATTAATCACGAAACGGTATAGAATCCTGAATATTTTTTACAAAAATTACAGCCTAAAAAGTGAATAGTTATATAAATACCCCATAGTGAGTATACAATTCATGTAGAAAATTACGCTGTCTGTTTTTAGTGTTTTATATTTAATAAATGGCATATTATTGAATGCCTCATGGGGTCTTTCGGGGTTATAAATGAAATGTTCTAAATAAATGCGGTCAAATGTCACCCAGATAGGTTTTTTATCACGTTTAGCTTGCCATCTTAATTTATTTTCAATGGGATTTTGAACTTTAACCAGATGTTTAATGTCATAAATGATGGTTTCATAATATTATTTCTTACTGGTTAAAGGGACATAGCTTCAATAGGGATTTTTTAGCACGTTATAAATAGTCGAATGATTGATCATAATATGTTTAGACAAATCAGTGACGGTTATTTTTCTTTATGATATAAGCGCCATATCGCTTGTTTGTGATACGGCGTTAGTTTTGTTATATATATTCATTAACGTAGTTGCTTAACTTACTATCAACGATGCGACTAGTTTTATCAATCATTGATTAAGTAAGTTGTATAGATTGAAATACCACGTCTTTATCAATGCCATCCATTACTTCAGCGTGCCCAATTTTAGTGGGTACAACTAGCCGTAATTGTCCAGATAGTACTTTTTTGTCTCGTAACATGTGTGGTAGGTAAGATTCAATCGGCATTGTTGTTGGTCTGTTAACTGGTAGCTTAGCGCGAATTAATAAGTTTTTAATCCGTTCAATATCTGCTTGGGTTAATTTACCAAGTAATTTTGCGGTTTGTGCAGCCATTAGCATACCGACACTGACGGCTTCGCCATGTAGCCAGTTTCCATAGCCTAATTCTGCCTCTATCGCATGACCATAAGTATGACCAAGATTTAAAATGGCGCGCATGTCTTGTTCAGTCTCATCAGCAGCCACCACTTTTGCTTTTAGTTCGCAGCAATGGTAAATACAGTAACTTAATGCGTTAACATCTAAATTTAATAAATCTTCTATATGCTGTTCTAACCAATTAAAAAATTCGGGGTCTAAAATAATACCGTATTTTATCACTTCAGCAAGTCCTGCCGAAAGTTCTCGTTGCGGTAATGTTTTTAAACAATGGAGATCAATGACAACTGATTGCGGCTGATAAAATGCGCCAATCATATTTTTACCCAGTGGATGATTAATCGCGGTTTTGCCACCTACAGATGAGTCAACTTGGGATAGTAGTGTTGTGGGTACTTGAATAAACTTAATGCCACGTTGATAAGCTGAAGCGGCAAATCCAGCAACATCACCAATTACGCCTCCACCTAATGCAATCAGTATTGAGCTTCGGGTATGATTATGGGCAAGCAAGGCTGTGAGTATCGTATTCCATGTTTCCATCGTTTTATACTGCTCACCATCAGGAACAACGACTGAATCGGTCTTTATACCATGCTTTTCAAGCATATCAATTAATGTTTGTAAATAAAGAGGCGCGATAGTTTCATTCGTAGCAATGAGCACGCGTTGACCAGCTTGGAGTTTAAAATGTTGAAATTCGCTTAGTAGATTTTCACCAATAGTGATTGGGTAACTGCGTTTAGCTAATGCCACATTTAATATTTTTTGCATAATAATTTCCAGACAAGTCAAAGCCAATTTATTGTTGCATGTTAGCGATAAAAAAGTGGCAGTGCAACTTAGAATCATTTAAACTTAATGATAATTTCGATTTGTGATATTAAATTTTATATGTCTTTATCTATTGTTTTAGCACAAAAAAATTGGCGTGTGGGCGATATTGAAGGGAATGCTCAACAGATTGTTGAGCTAATTAGTCGCCATTCGTCCGACGACCTCATTGTTTTTTCTGAACTTGCTTTATGCGGTTACCCTCCTGAGGATTTAGTATATCGATCCGATTTTAAAGATCGCTGTCAAAGGGCACTTGCTTTAATTCAACAAGCTAGTGAACACTGTGCTATTATTGTTGGGCATCCACATTGGCAAGATGAGCATATTTATAATGCCCTTTCGTTTTTTTGTGATGGAAAATTGCTGGCTTGTTATCATAAACAGTTATTGCCTAATTATGATGTATTTGATGAAAAACGTTATTTTACTGCCGGTGATCAAACTTGTGTTATAAACTTTAAAGGTCAAAAGATTGGTTTGTTAATTTGTGAAGATCTTTGGCAAAATCAACCAATCGATGATATTAAACAAGCTCAAGTTGATTTTGTAGTGGCAATTAATGCTTCGCCATATGATTATGAAAAACAGCAACAACGATATGATTTAGTTAAACAGCATGCAAAACGCACCGGTTTAGCCATTGTTTATGTCAACCAAGTTGGCGGGCAAGATGAGTTAGTCTTTGACGGTGGATCTTTTATTTGTAATGAACACGGTGAAATTGTTTGTCAGCTAAATTCATTTGAAGAACAAATTGTCGCTTTTCAATTGGGTATAAATCATCCCGCAATAATTGATAAGAATGAAAATAATCAATTAGCTTCAGTTTATGATGCATTAGTACTTGCAACTCGCGATTATGTGACTAAAAATGGCTTTCAAGGCGCAGTATTAGGGCTTTCTGGCGGTATTGATTCTGCTTTAACGCTTGCTATTGCGGTTGATGCTTTAGGTAAAGATAAAGTGCAAGCGGTGATGATGCCGTTTCGTTATACAGCCGATATTAGTATTGCAGATGCCAAAGAAGAAGCCGAAATATTAGGGGTTGAATTTGACATTGTTTCAATAGAGCCGATGTTTGATGCGTTTATGTCATCGCTAAGCCCACTGTTTTTAGACACACAAAAAGATACAACGGAAGAAAACCTGCAAGCCCGCTGCCGTGGTGTTATTTTAATGGCACTGTCAAATAAGCGTCGTAGTCTAGTGCTAACAACGGGTAATAAAAGTGAAATGTCGGTAGGTTATGCAACCCTTTATGGCGATATGGCTGGTGGTTTTGATGTGCTGAAAGATGTCCCTAAAACCATGGTGTTTGCGTTGTCAAAATACCGAAATACGCGTTCTTATGTGATTCCTGAGAGAGTGATAACACGACCACCTTCAGCGGAGTTAGCACCTGATCAGAAAGATGAAGATAGCTTACCTCCTTATGATATTTTAGATGGCATTTTGAAAGGTTATATAGAGCAAGATCTTTCCATTGAACAACTTATTGCACAAGGTTATGATGAGGCGACAGTAAGACGTGTTATTAAATTGGTGGATATGAATGAGTACAAACGACGTCAATCAGCAGTTGGTCCTAAAATCACCACTCGTAACTTTGGCAAAGGTCGACGTTATCCAATCACTTCTGCTTTTGGGTTTAAAAATTGGTAATTTTGAATTAAAGGAAAATAGATATGAAAAAAATTGAAGCAATTATTAAACCATTTAAACTTGATGATATTCGAGAAGCGCTTGCCGAGCAAGGTATTACCGGTATGACAGTAACTGAAGTTAAAGGTTTTGGGCGGCAAAAAGGTCATACCGAGCTTTATCGTGGTGCAGAATATATGGTTGACTTTTTACCCAAAGTGAAAATTGAGCTAGTTGTTTCAGATGATATTTTAGATATGTGTATCGAAACTATTATGAAAACCGCTCAAACGGGTAAAATCGGTGATGGCAAAATTTTTGTTTATAATGTTGAGCAAGTCATTCGTATTCGCACGGGTGAAATGGATGATTTAGCGATTTAATTTTAATTATTGAAGAATGTCTGGTCGTTCTTGCTTGAGTAGTTCAGGGGTTACAATACCTTGAATAGAACAAATAAGAAGATTCATATTTGGACTTTTTTCAAGTAATAGTAGTTTTTCAGTAGTATTCGGTGCTGGAATGGTTTTTACTCCAACAACAGTACCAGTATTTTTATGCCAGGTTTGGATGTCATCATTAATACTTCGAACCTTTGGATTTCCGATATAAAGTAGGTTATCTTCCATATTTTTCCAATCTATAAACCCCAATGTCTCTTTGATTTGATCAATATCATTATCGATGATAAATCCCCAAAAATAATATTTTCCCATTTTACCAAGATCCATAGCACTATCATAATAGCCTGTAATTGTTAGGTTTTTATAAGTCATGGGGGTTTTGAAATTAACATGGTTTTTGGCGATATCTGAACGATTTTCAACAGGAATGTAAGCTTGGTTTTGGTTAAAATTTTTGACGTCAGTGTATTTTTCTAATTCATTTTTATGGGTATGAACTTGTTTAAAAAATTCAGGGGTACAAAGTATTAACGAATCAATTAAGGGTAATTTATCGGCAGATGCGACAAAAGAGTAAAACATAAGAAATAAAGCAAAAATGTTTTTTATCATGTTGATTCAATTTGACAAAAATTAAGTACCATTAAGTTAACTAGTTTTGATTGTATAATTATTACGACAGAATAACAATGTTAAAGCTATTTTTCTTTTGTTAAGAATTATTAAGATTTATTTTTTTCTTAATGCTATTTTTTTACAAAAATTGTTTCAATTTCACAAAAATATAATTTATCAAGTAATAATATATTTAATCTTTATATATGGAATGCAGATCCCATAATTATGAATTTATTTAGAAATAGTTTGAATATAGCGTAGCTATAATTTAGATTAACCAGTAAGTTATTTCGGTTACTTAATAAAGTTCAGATGGAAATTAATTATGTGCTCAATATTTGTAAATCGAATTTTAACAGTACTTTCTGACATTGAAGATATTTCAATCAAAACATTTTTTGGTGGATTTAGCGTTAATAGTAAAGATACAATGTTTGGCTGGATTACCCAAAAAGATTTTTATTTAAGAGGGCATCCTGATTATCGCTCACTTTTTATTGATTTAGGTATGCAGCCGCTGAGTATAACAACGGGGATGTCAACGAAATTACTTGATTACTATAAAGTTGATGAGGAACTTTTTAAAGCTCAAGAAAAATTAGTTACTATGGTAAACATGGTGATCACATATACTAAAAAGGAGCTACATGAAAAAAATGAAATTAAGGCAAATCGAATAAAAGAACTACCCAATATGACATTGTCATTAGAAAGGTTGTTGTGCAGTGTTGGCATCAAAGATGTCGAAACATTCCAACAAGTAGGGTATTTAAGTGCATATTATAAGATAAAAAAGAAAAAGGAAGCCATTTCAATGAATATATTGTTTGTTTTATATAGTTCATTGAATCGATTTCATGTTGCCACTTTATCAAAGGAAACTAAAAAAGAAATTGAGCTTGAATACCAATTTTTTTTAGAGCGGATGAATAAAAATTTACAAGAAGAATAAATTTGGCACGCCAAGTTAATTACAATAGATTAGTAATATCACAAAAAGCTACCTAAAAATAATTTATAGCAAAGTATCATTGCATTATTAGCTAACTTTTTATGATGATATTAATTCCCTACCTAATATATCTAGTTTGAAGATTTTCTACGAGGTGGGCGCCTAAAAGGTTTTGGCGTTGGTAAATCAACCAATAATGCTGAAGGGTCATATTGGCTCACGGGAATAGCATGATCAATTGCTTTTTCAATAGCAGGCAAATTTTGCGAATAACGTTCACAGGCTAACGAAATCGAGTAACCTTCAGCTCCTGCGCGCCCTGTTCGTCCAATACGATGTCGATAATCATCACAATCATCAGGTAGATCATAATTGAAGACGTGGGTAACATTAGGAATGTGTAATCCTCGAGCCGCGACATCGGTGGCGACTAAAATATCAAGGTGACCTTGGGTAAATTGTTCTAAAATTGATAAACGTTTTTTCTGGGCAATATCGCCGGTTAATAATCCAACGCGATGACCATCTGCAATAAGATGTCGCCAAATCTTTTCGCAAGTTACTTTGGTATTAGCAAACACAATGCAACGATCTGGCCACTCTTCCTCAATGAGAGTTTGTAAAAGTGCTAATTTATCTTCATTAGATGGGAAAAATAGCTCTTCTTTGATGCGATGACCAATTTTTTGTTCCGGTTCAATTTCGACATATTGTGGATTGTTCATATGTTCAAAGGCTAATTCACGTACATTATGTGTTAATGTTGCAGAAAACAACATAGTTAGCCTTTTTTGTGGTGGGGTCATATGTTTGAAAACCCAACGTATATCGCGGATAAATCCTAAATCGAACATGCGATCCGCTTCGTCTAACACGACCACTTGAATTGCGTCTAAATTAATGTAATTTTGCTTAGCATAATCAATCAATCGCCCTGTTGTTGCAATTAAGATATCGACACCAGTAGAGAGTGTTTTTAATTGCTTATCGTAGCCATCGCCACCGAAAGCTAACCCTAATTTTAAGCCCGTTTCTTCAGATAAAACTTCAGCATCATGATAAATTTGTACAACTAATTCACGTGTTGGTGCAATAATAATAGCTCTTGGTTGATTGGTTTTGTGATCGGGCAAAGGTTCATGGTTCAACAAGTGATTAAATGTTGATGCCAAAAATGCCATAGTTTTGCCGGTTCCAGTTTGTCCTTGTCCAGCAATATCAGTTCCTTTAGCGGTTAATGGTAATGTTTTTTCTTGAATAGGGGTACAATAAACAAACCCTTTTTTCTCAAGCGCTTTTAACACTAAAGGATGAAGGGGAAATTGACTAAAAGTTGTTTTGGTAAGATATGATTGAATCATTATGGTTGCGGATATAATTATCAGAATTTTGAGATTATAACATACTAAATACAGTGACATCACTAATAATTATATCCTATTATACTAATTACTAGTCGAGTAATTTAAACTCATCTATTATTGCATTAAGTAAAATATGTTGGAGGTAAAAATGAGTAATAATATCGTTCAGTTATCGGAAGCTACTTTCGATAGAACAATTAATGAATCAGCAAAACCAGTGCTTGTTGATTTTTGGGCCTCTTGGTGTGGACCTTGTAAAATGATTGCTCCGATTTTGGAAGAAATAGCTCAAGAATATGCTGATAAAATCGTTATTGCTAAATTAAATGTTGAAGAAAACCCAAATGTAGCACCTAAGTTTGGTATTCGAGGGATTCCTACCTTATTGATTTTTAAAAATGGACAAGTGGTTGCCACTCAAGTAGGGGCTTTATCTAAAGCTCAGCTTAAAGATTTTATCGATCCGCAATTATAATAGATATCCTATATTTGGATACGAGTTGTTAAAAGAGTAATGAGTTATATATTACTCTTTTGGATCCTATCTTTTTACTAGGTTTAGCAACTTAGAATAACTAATTCAATTAAATATAGACATATTAGTATTTTTAGTGTAAATTGCTAGCCTCTTACAAATATTCCTTTCTACAAATTCATTGTTTTATTGGTAAAGTGGTGAAATTCTATATCCAGATCTTCAATTATCATCAAAAGCTTATTAATCGATTGAATTTATGTGTTGTAAGAGAGCGAATTTTTTTATAAGTAAATGAAACAAATAGACAAAAATAATATTAATTGCAAACATATCAATTTTATCCTCAAGAATTTTTAAAATTATGAATTTAACTGAATTAAAAAACACTTCTGTCTCTGAGCTTGTAGCGCTTGGTGAAAAAAAAATGGGGCTTGAAAATCTAGCCCGACTTAGAAAACAAGACATTATTTTTGCAATCTTAAAGCAACATGCCAAAAGTGGTGAAGATATTTTTGGTGATGGTGTACTGGAAATTTTGCAAGATGGATTTGGCTTTTTGCGTTCAGCTGATAGTTCTTATTTAGCTGGACCAGATGATATTTATGTGTCGCCAAGTCAGATTCGACGATTTAATTTAAGGACTGGTGATACCATTGCGGGTAAAATCCGTCCGCCAAAAGAAGGTGAACGATATTTTGCTTTGTTGAAAGTCAACGAAGTCAATCACGATAAGCCTGAAGACGCCCGCAACAAAATTCTTTTCGAAAACTTAACGCCACTTCATCCCAATTCTCGTTTAAGAATGGAACGAGGTAATGGTTCAACCGAAGATATCACAGCAAGAGTGCTTGATTTGGCATCACCAATAGGTAAAGGACAACGTGGTTTGATTGTTGCACCACCAAAAGCAGGTAAAACAATGCTTTTACAAAATATTGCTCAAAGTCTAGCAGTCAATCATCCTGAATGTGAATTAGTGGTATTGATGATTGATGAGCGCCCAGAAGAAGTGACCGAAATGCAACGCCTAGTTAAAGGCGAAGTCGTTGCTTCGACTTTCGATGAGCCAGCAGCAAGGCACGTTCAAGTCGCTGAAATGGTAATTGAACGTGCAAAACGTTTGGTTGAACATAAAAAAGACGTGATTATTTTATTAGACTCAATCACCCGTTTGGCTCGTGCATACAATACGGTTGTTCCATCATCCGGTAAAGTATTAACTGGTGGTGTCGATGCTAATGCGTTACATCGTCCAAAACGCTTTTTTGGTGCGGCTCGTAATGTCGAAGAAGGTGGTAGTTTAACTATTATTGCAACTGCGTTGATTGATACGGGGTCTAAAATGGATGAAGTTATCTACGAAGAGTTCAAAGGTACGGGGAATATGGAAGTCCATTTATCTCGTAAAATTGCTGAACGTCGTGTGTTCCCTGCGATTGACTTTAATCGCTCTGGTACTCGTAAAGAAGATTTAATGACTTCACCAGATGAACTACAAAAAATGTGGATTTTACGCAAAATTCTTAACCCAATGGGCGAGACTGATGCGATGGAGTTTTTGATTGACAAACTTGCCATGACTAAGACCAACGATGAGTTTTTTGAAATGATGAAGCGTTCATGATTTGCTCAGTTGTTAGTAAATATCATTAAAGTAATGAAAAAGAGCCGTATTATATTCTGATACGGCTTTTTTTATGGCAAAATATAGCGTAATTTATAAAACTTAATTAAGTTTTAGATGTTGTTAAAAAGCCTTATGGTTAAGGTTATAAAGGTTTAATAAAGGAGCCAACTCATGTCAAAACAACAAATCGGTGTTATTGGAATGGCAGTTATGGGGCGAAATCTTGCGCTCAATATTGAAAGTCGTGGATTTTCTGTTGCTATTTATAATCGTTCTAAAGATAAAACAGAGCAAGTCATGGCTGAACATTCTGATAAGCAATTGGTTCCTTATTTTACCATTGAAGATTTCGTTAATTCTTTAGAAAAACCACGTCGTATCCTAATTATGGTTCAAGCAGGTAAAGGTACTGATGCTGTAATTGATGAACTACGCCCACTTTTAGATAAAGGCGATATCATTATCGATGGTGGTAATGCTTATTTTGAAGATACAATTCGCCGTAATAAAACGTTATCAGCTGAAGGGTTTAACTTTATTGGTGCGGGTGTTTCTGGTGGTGAAGAGGGGGCACTCAAGGGCCCATCAATTATGCCAGGCGGACAAAAAGAGGCTTATAAATTAGTTGCACCAATATTAGAGCAAATTGCCGCTAAGGCTAGCGGTGAACCTTGTGTGACTTATATCGGTCCAAATGGGGCAGGCCATTATGTGAAAATGGCTCACAATGGTATTGAGTATGGCGATATGCAACTGATAGCGGAAAGCTATTCGGTGTTAAAGCATGCCGCGGGTTTAACTAATGATGAACTTGCTGACGTTTTTACTGATTGGAATAAAGGTGAATTAGATAGTTATTTGATCGAAATCACTGCCGATATCTTCAAGCATAAAGACGAAGAAGGTAATTATTTAGTTGATGTGATTTTAGATGCTGCAGGCAATAAAGGAACAGGTAAATGGACTAGCCAAAGCGCTTTAGATTTGGGTGAGCCTTTATCATTAATCACTGAGTCTGTATTTGCTCGTTATCTATCTGCAATTAAAGATCAGCGAGTTGCGGCAGCAAAAGTGTTAAAAGGTCCGCAAAAAGAGCCTTATAGTGGTGATAAGAATGAACTGATAGAGAAAGTTCGTAAAGCTCTCTATATGGGTAAAATCATCTCTTATGCGCAAGGTTTTGCACAATTAAAAGCCGCCTCCCATAAATATCAATGGGATTTAAATTATGGTGAAATTGCTAAAATTTTTAGAGCAGGGTGTATTATTCGTGCACAATTCCTACAAAAAATTACCGATGCTTATGCTGATAATAATGAGATTGATAATCTGCTATTAGCACCATATTTTAATCAAACGGTCGAAGCTTATCAACAATCATTGCGTGATGTGGTGTCTTTAGCCGTACAACAAGGTATTGCTGTTCCAACACTTTCGGCGGCTATTGCTTATTATGATAGCTATCGTTCAGCGGTATTACCCGCTAATTTGATTCAAGCACAACGAGATTATTTTGGTGCTCATACTTATCAACGTATTGATAAAGAAGGTGTGTTCCATACGGATTGGCTAAATATTGAATCATAATTTGTTTGATTAATAATCTTATTTTGGTATACAAAAGTGCAAGTAAGCTTTGCACTTTTGTTTATTTGTTTTTCTAGTGGATTTATTTCTTTTTTCCCGTCTTATATCTTAGTATTTCATAAATGCTTGTCATTATTGACTTTAAACTTGTCAAGTTATTTTATTTATTAAAAAACCTAGAAAAACACTATATATGGTGTATAATTTTAAAATGAATACTATATATAGTATTCATCTAAGCGATGTGAAAACTCAGTTTTATATCATAAGAGAGTAATAATTACAGGAATATTTTTAGTGATATAAAACCTATGCCAATTGCTAATTATTAATGAATATTGAGGAGATGTATGCCTGTTGTAATTAAACGTGATGGTTGTCAAACTGCATTTAATGAGACTCGAATCAAAGATGCCATTGTCAAAGCTGCAGTGGCGGCCAATGTTCATGATCCAGATTATTGTGCAACGGTTGCTCGTGTTGTTACCAATCAAATGACTGAGCGAGAAAGTGTCGATATTAACGAAATTCAAAATGCGGTTGAAAATCAGTTGATGTCAGGCCCTTATAAAAAATTAGCAAGAACTTATATTGAGTATCGCCACGATCGTGATCGCGCTCGTGAAGAACGTAGCCTTCTAAATCAAGATATTCGTGGACTAATTGAGCAAAGTAACGTTGCTATTTTAAATGAAAATGCTAATAAAGATAGTAAGGTTATTCCTACTCAACGTGATTTACTCGCTGGTATTGTGGCAAAGCATTATGCTAAACAATATTTATTACCAAAAGACATTGTACGCGCTCACGATTGTGGTGAAATTCATTATCATGATTTAGATTATGCGCCATTTTTCCCGATGTTTAACTGTATGTTAATTGATTTAGATGGTATGCTAACTAACGGATTTAAAATGGGTAATGCTGAAATTGAGCCACCAAAATCAATTGCGACAGCGACAGCAGTCACTGCGCAAATTATTGCACAAGTCGCTAGCCATATTTATGGTGGGACGACTATTAATCGCATCGATGAAGTTTTAGCAAAATTTGTTACCATCAGTTATAACAAACATAAACAAGTGGCAGAAGAGTGGAATATCCCAAATTCCGAAGATTATGCTAAATGCCGAACTCAAAAAGAGTGTTACGATGCGTTTCAATCTCTAGAATATGAGGTAAACACTTTACATACTGCTAATGGTCAAACGCCGTTTGTTACTTTTGGTTTTGGTTTAGGAACAAGTTGGGAATCACGCTTAATTCAAGAATCTATTTTAAAAGTTCGCATTAAAGGACTTGGTAAAAATCATAAAACGGCTGTTTTCCCGAAATTGGTTTTTGCAATTAAAGAGGGTATTAATCATAAACTAGGTGATACTAATTATGATATTAAACAACTTGCCTTAGAGTGCGCAAGTAAACGTATGTACCCAGATATTCTAAACTACGATAAAGTTGTCGAGGTAACTGGCTCATTTAAAACGCCAATGGGCTGCCGAAGCTTTTTAGGTGTTTATGAAGAAGAGGGGCAATTAATTCATGATGGTCGTAATAATTTAGGTGTAATTAGTCTAAACTTGCCGCGTATAGCCATTGAAGCTAAAGGCGATGAAACGCGTTTTTGGGAAATTTTAGATAAACGTTTAGCGCTATGTAAAAAAGCGTTAATGACGCGTATTGCTCGACTTGATAGCGTAAAAGCACGTGTTGCTCCTATTTTATACATGGAAGGTGCTTGTGGTGTGCGGCTTAACGAAGACGATAGTGTTTCTGAAATTTTCAAAAATGGTCGTGCTTCAATCTCTTTAGGTTATATTGGAATCCATGAAACCTTAAATGCACTTTACGGATACCAAACTCACCCATTTGATAGTGATAAATTACGTGAAAAGGGGGTAGAAATTGTTGGGCGTTTACGTAAAGCGGTAGATCAATGGAAGAGCGAAACTGGTTATGGTTTTAGCTTATATAGCACACCAAGCGAAAATTTATGTGATCGATTCTGCCGACTTGATACAGCTGAATTTGGTGTAATTCCTGGTGTTACTGATAAAGGCTATTATACAAACAGCTTTCATCTTGATGTCGAGAAAAAGGTTAATCCATACGAAAAAATCGAATTTGAAAAAACGTATCCTTCTATCGCAAATGGTGGATTTATTTGCTATGGTGAATATCCAAATATGATTAACAATATCAAAGCATTAGAGGATGTATGGGATTACAGTTATACTCGAGTGCCTTATTATGGAACTAACACGCCCATTGATGAATGTTATGAATGTGGTTATACCGGTGAATTTTTGTGTACAAGTAAAGGCTTTGTTTGCCCAAGTTGTGGTAATCATGAATCTTCAAAAGTGTCTGTGATTCGCCGTGTTTGCGGATACTTAGGTAGCCCTGATGCTCGTCCTTTTAATGCTGGAAAACAAGAAGAGGTGAAACGTCGGGTTAAACATTTGAATAATGGTCAAATTGGTTAATAATAAATGCGATACTTATGAATTATCATCGTTATTATCCTGTCGATGTTGTTAATGGTGAAGGAACTCGCTGCGTGCTTTTTGTCGCTGGTTGTGTACATCAGTGCCCTGGTTGTTATAACAAAAGTACATGGGGAGTAAATTCTGGTTTGCCATTTACGCAATCGCTTGAAGATCAAATTATCAAAGATTTACAAGATACCGAGATAAAACGGCAAGGGTTATCGTTATCTGGCGGTGATCCTTTGCATCCACAAAATGTCCCAACGATATTAAGACTGGTTCAACGCGTTAAAGCCGAGTGTGACAGTAAAGATATCTGGCTTTGGACTGGGTATAAACTTGATGAGTTAACCGTCGAACAACAAGCCGTTATTCCTTACATTGATGTGCTAATTGATGGAAAATTTATACAAGAACTTGCTGATCCTCGCTTATTGTGGCGAGGAAGCAGCAATCAAGTTATTTATCGTTTTAAATAAAAAATTGGGTTATTTTTGTGACTTATGTAAATTTAAAAGATAAGAAATTGCCTCACGATAATTAATTTCAAGATTTTCACTGCTGGATGATGTGATATGTAAATCGGTTATCTTACCGTTATCAATACCGTAAACCCAACCATGTAAATTCACTTTTTGACCTCGTTGCCATGCTGATTGGATTATTGTGGAGTGGCCAAGATTGTAAACTTGTTCAATTACATTGAGTTCACATAACACATCTAAGCGGATATCGGGTGGAAATTGACCCAGTAGTGAGCTGTTTCGAAACCACAGATCACGAATATGCAGTAGCCAGTTATTAATTAACCCTAAATCAGGATTTTCAACCGCATCACGAATTCCACCACAACCTAAATGACCACAAACAATGATATCCTCAATTTTAAGTACATCTACAGCATATTGCACTACTGATAAACAGTTGAGATCGGTATGAATAACAAGATTGCCTACGTTTCTATGAACAAATAGCTCACCTGGTTTTAACTGGATAAGTTTTTCTGCTGAAACACGGCTATCTGAACAACCGATCCATAAAAATTTTGGATTTTGTGCAACGGCAAGCTGTTTAAAAAATTCAGGATCTTCTTGCTCAATTTTTTCTGACCATTCGTGATTAAAACGAATTAAATCTTCGACATCAAACATAATTGATATTTCCTCATATATTTCATTATTATTCTTATACTATGCTTATTTTTGATTTTATGTTACTCAATTCTTTCAATATGCTGAATCTTGCTTTTCATTATCAATTTACGCCATAAAGGGGTTGTTAATAGTTTAGCTTTGAAAATTTTGCAATAAAGTTTTAATCGTAGTGGAATTGTGCGTTGATAATAACATTTATTAGGTTTGGGGTGGTGGCTGTTTAAAATTTTACTTAAAATTTCAGCACTATCCAAAGCATAGCTAATACCTTCTAAAGAACTTGCACTAATAAAACCAGCTGCTTCACCAATTAAAAAGATATTCTCATTGCCAGTGTAAAAATCACGCAATCGATTTGGGTAAACGACTAAACACTTTTCTGTTTTTAGCGGTTTACCGAAAATGAATCCTTGTATTGCTAATTTTTCTTTTAATTTTTCAAAATCTTGATTTGCTACTTTTTTGGGGAAAGCGCCACCGAAAATAAAATAGCCATCTTTCGAAATGCTCCAAGCGTAGCAATTTGTCGATTTATTATCAAATACACACGAATTAAAAGGATTTGGATGCAGTTCTGGAAACCATTGCTGTATCGCCACATATTGTCTTATTGTATGCTGAGGATATCGCATCCGCCTAACAAGGGAATTGGCGCCATCAGCACCGACCACATATTGTGCGGTGATATTGTGTTCAGTTTTATTTTCATCTTGATAGGTAATTTGATAACCATCAATGATACGTCTAACTTCTTTACAAAGTGTATTATGAAGGACGGTGACGTTTGATGGTATTAGTGATTTTAGCCATAGATCAAATTTATGCCTATCGAAACTCACATAACTTCGTTGATAATTCCGAACAAGTTTGGTTTGTAAGTCATAAGTTTTGACACTAAAAATTTGAGGATTCGTTAAAATATCAGTTGGTAAGTTCAAATTTTGCCGAACAAAGGCCTTCTGTGCATCATCTGCTAATAGTCCACCACAAGGTTTATGAAATCCTCCATCTCCTGTCTGATGTTTTGTATCTAATGCAATGACTTTAAACGATGGGTTAAGTAAACGAGCTAGTGTACTGCCAGCCGGTCCAAGTCCTATGATTGCGATATCGTAATCCATGTTATTGTGTTGCTTGTCTTATCATGTTTAAAAGGCGGTTATGGTAGCAAATTAAATTAAGTGTGGCTATTAGAGATGTGAGTTTCTCTATGCCAGTTAACTTGTAAAGAAGTTTCAGGAAAGTATGTGTTTCAGTATAAAAATAGGATGTGAATTTGCCTTTTTAACGTATTAATTTTTGTTATTGGTCTGATACTGTTTTTAAAAACGATTTATTTAATTCATCAAATGGCGACGTACGACTGATAATTACCAATCGAGATATTCTTTCTGCTAAATTTTGCCAAGGAGAACCATAGTCAAATCCCGCGACTTTATGTACACCTTGAACTATCCATCGTTGATTGTTATTTTTGATAGCTAAAACACCTTTGTAGCGTAACATGTTGTTACCATATTGTTTGACTAAGCTCTCCATAAAGGTGCCAATCTTTTTCAGGTCGAGCTCGCCAGCTTCAAAAAGAGAAGAACAAATATTATTACCCCCCTAATGTAGCTTGTTTTTGGATTGGTAGTGGTTTTTTAGTTGGGTTGATAACAAAAAAGCCTTTATTTATTGTTAGTTCATCGCTGAGATCAAAGACATGTATATCAAGCCATTGTGATTTTGGTATTTGCCCTTTTATAGCTTCAAAGACGGTGGCTTTATGATTGATTTTATGAATTGGATTAATCATTTCGGCTTTTGTTGATCACTAATACAGTCAGTTTTAGTTAAAGTAATTCGCTCTGCAAAACCAATTTGTGAAAGGGTTACCGGATGTTCATTAAGGTGTTTTAAAATATGATTGGCATCGACAGGAGTAATAATTCCATCAAGTTGAATGGTTTCTCGAATTAAATCATCAATAAAAAAGGCTTGAATGATTGGCGCTGGATCGGCAAGTCCAGTTGTTTCGATAATCAGTCGATCAAATTCGTTTTCGATTAGATTTATTTCTAGTTGATTTAAATGAAAGTAGAATTTCAATTTTTTCATGAAATACATTTATCTATTAGTAAATAACTTCTATAATATTCGCCTTTATCATGCATAAGAGTTAATAATGGAAAAGTTTCACGTAACAGGTCCAACCACACTAAATGGTGAAGTGGTTATCTCTGGCGCAAAAAATGCTGCGCTACCCATTTTATTTGCTGCGATTTTAGCTGAAAAACCAGTAGAGCTTCGAAATGTTCCCAAGTTGAAAGATATCGACACAACGCTGGAATTGTTAAGCCAGCTAGGCGTAAAATGTGAACGAAGTGATATTATTCATCTTGATGCTGGTCATCTTAATAATTATTGTGCACCTTATGAGCTAGTTAAAACGATGCGCGCTTCAATTTGGGCTTTAGGTCCACTTGTTGCTCGTTTTGGACAAGGACAAGTTTCATTACCTGGTGGTTGTGCTATCGGCGCAAGACCTGTTGATCTTCATATTACGGGTCTTGAACAATTAGGGGCGACAATTACACTTGATGAAGGTTATGTTAAAGCATCGGTAAATGGACGACTGAAAGGTGCTCATATTGTTATGGATAAAGTGAGTGTTGGCGCGACTGTGACTATTATGTCAGCTGCTACTTTAGCTGAAGGTAAAACTGTAATCGAAAATGCAGCTTGTGAACCTGAAATTGTTGATACAGCTAAATTCCTGAATATGCTAGGCGCTAAAATTACTGGTGCTGGTACAATGCGTATTGAAATTGAAGGGGTCGAATGTTTAGGTGGTGGTGTGCATGAGATCGTTTCTGATCGCATTGAAACAGGGACTTTTTTAGTTGCGGCAGCTATATCTCAAGGTAAAATTACTTGTCGTAAAACGGATCCTACCTTGCTTGATTCTGTGCTTTCTAAATTGAAGGAGGCTGGGGCTAAAATTGAAATTGGTGACGATTGGATTTGTTTAGATATGCAGGGAAAAAGAGCGAAAGCGGTCAATATTCACACCGCTCCCCATCCAGGGTTTCCTACCGATATGCAAGCACAATTTTCATTATTGAATATGGTTGCTGAAGGTACTGGAATCATTAAAGAAACGATTTTTGAAAATCGATTTATGCATGTTCCTGAGCTAATTCGTATGGGGGCTAGAGCTGAAATTGAAGGCAATACCTTAATTACGCATGGCGTTGAAAAATTGAGTGGAACACAAGTCATGGCAACGGATTTAAGGGCATCAGCAAGTTTAGTTTTAGCTGGTTGCATTGCCGAAGGATTAACTACGATTGATCGTATTTACCATATTGATCGTGGTTATGATAATATTGAAGAAAAACTAAGAAAATTAGGCGCGAATATTGAAAGAGTAAAATAAATCTCATTTTATTAAATATGATAAGTCAGTTACTTATTCAAAAGAGGGACAAAAATGACAAAACAAGCGTTGGTATTTTTATCAAATGGTTGTGAAGAAACAGAAGCAGTCACGACAATTGATTTATTAACCCGAGCCGATATTAAAGTGACTACCGCGAGTATCTCGAATATTCGTGAAATTGAATGTTCCCGAGGAGTAACAATTTTAGCTAAAAAAACGATTTTAGATATTCAATACATTGATTTTGACGTTGTTATTTTACCTGGTGGTGTAAAAGGCGCAGAAAATTTTCGAGACTGTCCATTATTGATCGAGAAATTAAAACAAACACATCAGAGTGGTGGTATTGTTGCTGCAATCTGTGCTTCGCCAGCCATGGTTTTGCAGCATCATAATTTATTCCCACATGCTGATATGACCGGTTATCCAACCACTAAAGAGGCATTCAAAAACTGGAAAGCTGATAGAGTTTATTATGATGAGAAAAATAAAGTCATTACCAGCCAAGGTCCTGCGACATCCATTGATTTTGCCTTAAAAATTATCGAGGTATTGTTAGGAAAAACAAAAGCTGCCGAGGTTGCTCAGCAGTTAGTTCTTCCATCAGGGATTGAATCCTATCAATAAATAGGTATCAAATGTTAAATTCACATTTGTACGAAAGATTAGTTAAAAGAGCGACATTGAGCGCCGTTCTAATCTCTATTTTTCTAATTTTAATTAAATTGATTACTTGCTGGTTAACGGGCTCAATAAGTTTATTTGCGTCATTATTGGATTCAAGTATCGATTTACTTGCTTCTGGATTCAATTTCTTTTTAGTCCGTTATGCGCTAAAACCTGCAGATGATGAACATACTTTTGGTCATGGTAAGGCAGAATCGTTGGCTGCATTATCGCAGAGCGCATTTATTATTGGTTCTGCGATAATTTTATTACTTTCTAGTATTCGATCTTTTATTCACCCAAGTGAGTTGCAGTTTCCTTTATTAGGAATTGCTGTTTCGATAGTTTCTGCTGTAATTACAGCTGTTCTTGTCTTATACCAAAGACACGTTGTAAAAATGACTAGCAGTAATGTTATTCAGGCTGATATGCTACATTATTCTTCCGACATGCTGATGAATATTGCTGTTATCATTGTACTTTGTTTAAGTTGGTACGGTATTACTTATGCTGATGCTGCCTTTGCATCGTTTATTGCTTTATATATTTGTTATAACGCTTATCATATTGCTTATCGTGCCATTCAGGAGCTACTTGATCGCGCTTTGCCTGATAGCGATAAGGTAAAAATTGCTGAAATTGTTGCTTCATATCCTGAGGTACAAGGTTTTCATGAGCTAAAAACACGGCAAGCAGGTCCTTTAAAATTTATTCAATTGCACCTTGAGCTAGATGACGATATGCCTTTAATTAGAGCACATGCTATTGCCGATGCTATTGAAAAACATATTTCTAAAGAGTTCTCTCCAGCAACAGTGATTATTCACCAAGATCCAATTTCCGTTGTGCCAACCGAAATAAAGAAGTAGAAAAATTAATCAAAAATAGCTTTTATTGTCTATTGTTAGTTATCTGTTAAGACTCTATAATAACGAAAAGTTAATAATTTGGAGTTGTTTCATATGATAAAAAAAATAGGTATTTTAACCAGTGGTGGCGATGCTCCGGGAATGAATGCTGCTATTCGTGGTGTTGTAAGAACTGCATTAGCAGAAGGATTGGATGTCTTTGGTATTTATGATGGCTATATGGGACTTTGTGAAGATCGTATTGTTCAATTAGAGCGTTCAAGTGTATCAGATATTATTACTCGTGGTGGTACATTCCTTGGTTCGGCTAGATTTCCAGAGTTTAAAGATAAAAACGTAAGACAAAAAGCTATTGCTAATTTAAAAAAACATCAAATTGATGCTTTAGTGGTTATTGGTGGTGATGGTTCATATATGGGGGCAATGCGATTAACTGAAGAAGGTTTTCCATGTATCGGCTTACCTGGTACTATTGATAATGATATTCGTGGAACTGATTATACCATTGGCTATTTTACTGCCCTTAGTACTGCTGTTGAAGCAATTGATAGATTACGTGATACTTGTTCTTCGCATAACCGAATTTCAATTATTGAAATTATGGGGCGGGACTGTGGTGATTTAACCTTAAATGCTTCTGTTGCTGGTGGCTGTGAATTTATGATTATTCCTGAGGTTTCTTATACTAAAGAAGATCTAATCGAAGAAATTAAACTGGGCTTTGCAAAAGGTAAAAAACATGCAATTGTAACTGTTACAGAGCATATGTGTGATGTAAACCAACTTGCAGCAGACATTGAAGCGGCCGTTCATCACGAAACGCGTGCAACGGTATTAGGTCATGTTCAACGTGGTGGCTCTCCTGTTCCTTATGATCGTATTTTAGGTTCTCGCATGGGAGCTTATGCTGTTGAATTGTTGCTACAAGGTCAGGCTGGTAGAAGCGTTGGTGTACAAAATGGTAAATTAGTACATCATAATATTATTGAAGCTATCAATAATATGAAACGTCCATTTGATATAGATCTGTATAATACGGCTAAAAGATTATTTTAAATGGTAATTGTGCCGTTAAAGAATAATCAATATTGATAAAGATCTGACAGCTTAATTATAGGTGACTGATTGACGATAAAATCTTAAAACAGTCATCTATTGTTTATTTGCTAGCTTTCCTATAGTTAGCTGATATTGGATTAAACTTACCATAAAATAATCTTTGAATTTATCAAGTGATCGATTAATTACAATGGTCTATAGGTAATTTTATGTCATTGCGTTTTTTAGAAGATAATGATCGTTTTTATGCTTGTGATGCCAATAATAAAGAAGTTGCTGAAATGACCTTTATAAGGGTGGGAAAAGATAAAGCTACGATTAATCATACTTACGTCGATCCTGCATATCGAGGCCGAGGCATTGCTGATAATTTGTTAGACCTTGTCGTTAAACGATTACAGCAAGAGGAACGTGAAATTATTCCTATTTGTTCATTTGCTGTTAATAAATTGGCTAGATAACCAGTTTAAACAAAATATAATAATTCATTGATTTATATTGTTATATCTGTTGTGTTTTGCCTAAAATTTTTTGTAAATGATGGTTCTAGTTACATGAAAATGTGGTAATGTATGCTAATTGCTTTCATTATTTACACTATCTAAAATGGTAACAGAAAAAACACAAAAAATTCATTCCATTCACGTATTACGTGGTGTTGCAATTATTATGATTGTTTTTAGTCACTGTTTGGGGGTGTTTAAAAATACTCATTTAATTGCTAATAGTTATTTATTTTCTTTTTTGAATTTATTTGCGTTTAATTTTACTACTTTTTTTGTATTAATTGCTGGTTTTTTATTTCAACATTTAACCTATAAATTCAATACTAAATCATATTATCTATCAAAAATTAAGACAGTAGTGTGTCCTTATATTTCAGTATCAGTTTTCTGCTTTATATTTTTCCATTACCCGTATTTATCAGATTTACCATGGTTCTCATCAACTGAAATTAGTATTACGAGCACGATAGTTCGTATGATGTTAACTGGTACGCAGCTTCTACCTTTGTGGTTTATCCCGATGATTATCATTGTATATTTTATGGGGCCACTCTTTTTTTATTGGTCGAAAAAGAATTTAATCGTCGTAAGTTTGATTGCTATGTTTTGGGTCGTGATGTTTACTAAACCCGATTTTACTAAACCGCTTTTAAATTTATTGCATTATGGTCCTGTCTATCTAATTGGTATGATGATAAAACAAAATTATCAAACCATCATGAAGTCAGTAAAAGATAATTTGTACTGGGTGATATTCCTTTTTGGTTTATGTTTTCTTGTTCCATTCACTTATCGCTATACAAGCCATTTAGTTGTTGAAAAACTTTATTACGATACATTACAAAAGATCATATTATTTATATTAGCACTCTATTTTTTAGATGGACTCAACCATAAAATAAATGAGGGAAAACTATATAAATTCTTTTCTTATATGGCAAATATTAGTTTTCCAATTTATTTTATCCATGAAATTATTGTGTTAGAGCTTGAACATCTAGTGCATATGTCCCCACTAAGCAATATAATCAAAACCGACAATGGTTGGTTGGCATCGTTGGGCGCTGTGACCTTCTTGGTATCTACTTTAACCTTAAGTGTTATGATAGCTAGCATAATAAAATTGATTTTCAAAAATAAAGCAAAATATCTTATTGGTGGAATTCGCTAAATAATGTCATTCACACTTAAATTTAGCACTTTTTGAAGATATTTTTATTAAAAAACTGTCTGAATTTTTTCTTCAAAAAATAATAAATAGTTTTTATCTGGAAATTACTAGCAAAATATAAATTAATACTCAAAATTTGTATTGAAAATACGAGGGGTCTTTATATTCCTATATAAATTAACTTAATAAATTGTTTTTTCAGTAACAAATGATTTTTATTTTGTTTATACAGAATGTGACGAATAAAAAGATTTGAACAAATAAAAAACAAACGGAAAAAAAATTAAAATTAATACTTGCACGAATTTTTAAAGCCCCTATAATGCGCATCCACTGACACGCAGTCAGCGACAAGCAGGCGGTGAGTGAGTTAAAAATAAGATCGAAAATTTGAAAAAAAGATCTTGACGAATGAAAAAGTGTAGCGTAGTATACGCAGCCCTTGAGACAGCAAACTAAATTAACAAAAAGTTGTTTGGGAATTGAAGCTGTCAGCTCTTTAAAAAGAAGAAACAGACAATCTGTGTGGGCACTTGCGAGACGAAGAATGAAAAGTCTACGGACTTAAAAATTAAGTCTTGATAAGTGACACTGAAGATTCATTTGAATATGTCAGAGACAGTTATTGAGCATCAAACTTTAAATTGAAGAGTTTGATCATGGCTCAGATTGAACGCTGGCGGCAGGCTTAACACATGCAAGTCGAACGGTAACATGAGTGCTTGCACTTGATGACGAGTGGCGGACGGGTGAGTAAGGTATGGGGATCTGCCGAATGGAAGGGGACAACAGTTGGAAACGACTGCTAATACCGTATAAAGTTGAGAGACCAAAGCATGGGACTTTCGGGCCATGCGCCATTTGATGAACCCATATGGGATTAGCTAGTAGGTGAGGTAATGGCTCACCTAGGCGACGATCTCTAGCTGGTCTGAGAGGATGACCAGCCACACTGGAACTGAGACACGGTCCAGACTCCTACGGGAGGCAGCAGTGGGGAATATTGCACAATGGGGGGAACCCTGATGCAGCCATGCCGCGTGT
>NZ_LZGT01000061.1 GCF_001690525.1 Gilliamella sp. App6-5
AGGAAGAAATCATAAAAAAGCTTTAGTGCCAACTGGGGCACGTAAAACGTGGGCACAGCAACTACAACAAAATCATTCAGTTACTATTGCTATGAGTTGTGCCATTGTTGGCTTAAGCCGTTGTGCTTACTATCATCAACCTAAGTTACCGGATGATTCGGTGATTATTTCGGTGTTGAATGCTATCACAGACCGGCATTTACGCTGGGGCTTTCCCAAATGTTTTAATCGCATCAGAAAGCTCGGCTATAAATGGAATCATAAACGGGTGTATCGGGTGTATTGTGAATTAAAGCTTAATCTCAGGGTAAAGCGTAAACAGCGCATTCCTCTACGAAACCCAGAAAGGCTATCAGCCCCCAATAAACAAGGTGAATGTTGGTCAATGGATTTTATGAGTGACAGTAGTCGTAATCAGCGTCGCTTTAGGACGTTCAATGTCATCGATGACTTTAATCGTGAGGCGCTAGGCATTGATATTGCAGTAAGCTTACCGGCAGGGAGAATTACCCGTTACTTAGATAAACTGGCTGAATATCATGGCTATCCATTAAAAATACGGGTCGATAATGGGCCAGAATTTACAGGAAAAACCTTTATAAACTGGGCTAAATCCCATGATATAGCCATTGATTATATCCAGCCCGGTAGCCCTTATCAAAATGGCTATATTGAACGATTTAATCGTACCTATCGTACTGAAGTACTCGATTTATATCTTTTTAACAACTTAGCGCAAGCAAGGAGAATAACCGAAGAATGGTTAACGATTTATAATACCGAAAGACCGCATGAGGCATTAAATAACATGACACCGATTGAGTATAAAACACTAAAACAAGCAGCATGATTTTCTACGTGAGCTGTGTACTAAGTTTGGGATATTTACAAATTCAATCTTGCTTCCTAAGTTTATTGCTCATTAATGGTTAAAATGAAACGCTAATATTAAAATATAGATAAGCCCAAAGAAGCACTTTATAGACGAAAAAAGGGAAAATAATCTAAAAGTGAGGTTGGAATGATTTGTATAAAAAGAATAGTTTTTACCATGGTGTTTTTTTCTAATTTTGTATTTGCAAATTATAGTATTTATGAAGGCACTATAGATAAGTATAAAGTAGAATTCTATTTTGATGCCTTTTATAAGGATGACATTAATATTATCTATATAGATAATAAAACTTATGAACCCAAACAACTTAATAGTACTAATAAATATCAAAATGACAAAAGTATAATATTTAACATTCCTGAAACAAACTTTAGCACATCGAGCATAGATACTATCGTAATAAAAAATATTGATTTTGATGAGGATAGCACCATTATTTTTAATAAAACATTAGAATGTGAGTCAAAATTATATGGCACATTTAAATTAAATAAAAAATTTGACTATGATTTTAAAACACATGTTAATGCTGTTGATCATAATTTAAAACTAGAGAAAAATGTGGAATTTAATAATGTAGAAATTATACAACGAGAATCTACTAAAGATTATTATTTTAAAACTATTATTTCAAAGAAAAAAAGTGAATTTTTACAAGTTGTCGGGATCAATATTTACAGGAAAAAGGATGGTAGTTTATTTCAAACAATCAATAATCTGAAAGATTTTGGGTTTCTTTCTTTCACTAGTATAAATACAGATAGAGATGCTAATTTTGATGGTAAAGATAATGATTTTTACATTTCTAAAACTACAGAAAGCCTTAATGAAAGAAATATCATTGACGCTTATTACTCTTATGATAAGAAACAAGATAAATTTGTTTATCTAAACTTAACAGGTCGTTTTATTGCTTTTGATTCTGAAAAAAAGACAGCAGAGAAAGTAAAATATTGCCCTAAAGATTACTTTAATCATGTCATTTTAACTGATTTATATCAATATACAGATAAAAAAAAATACACTTTATCAAATTCTGAATGTAAGTTTGAAAAGAAATCCGAGGACAATTATAAATTGTTATTTACTCGCCAATGCAATAATGAAGAAAGAAAATTTTG
Organism: Gilliamella sp. App6-5; assembly: GCF_001690525.1. Lineage (GTDB taxonomy): Bacteria > Pseudomonadota > Gammaproteobacteria > Enterobacterales > Orbaceae > Gilliamella > Gilliamella apicola_H. The sequence continues at coordinate 2,017 of NZ_LZGT01000061.1, forward strand.
TATCAATGCTAGCGAATTATTAATCGATGATTATTTTTGTAAATACCCCAAACTTAGTACAAGATTCAAGTAGAAAATCATGCTGTTTGTTTTAGTGTTTTATACTCAATCGGCGTCATGTTATTTAATGCCTCATGCGGTCTTTCGGTGTTATAAATCG
>NZ_LZGT01000062.1 GCF_001690525.1 Gilliamella sp. App6-5
CTATGTACGCTAACATTATACTGATTATTATTAATATAAATGATATTATCAATTAGTTTAACTCGTAGATTGTTCAAATAATCGGAGTTATAATCATTTTTGTTCATTAGAGCATCATTTTCTATATATTTATCCAAAATCCAATAAGCTTGATTAATATCTTTTGCATGGACATATGAAAAATTTAAAAAAATATATAATAAACAAATAGTTTTTGCTAACGATATATTTTTTTTAATTATATAAAGATGAAATCCAAACATGTTATTAATTTCCTAAATTTTTAACCAATTTATGTTTAAAGCAATTAGCTCATCTTGTCCATTAAGGTGTAATACCTTACTCGATTCTATCCAGTATAGTTTATTTTTAAGCATACAACGGATAGTATAAAAAAAACTCATCATTTACAGGCTCAGAATCTGCACTCAGCAAAGTAACATTTAGCACAAACCATAAATAATTCGCCAATTATCCGAAGATTTTTTCATCAACTATGACTGATGACGTAATAAAATTCAGGAATGATAAAAATAAAATGTATTTAATTATTGTTGGTTTTTTCTTTAAGGTATCCATCTTGATTTAAATAATAATGCTTAATTGTTAAATTATTATCATATTCTGTTGTAACGGTAATGATAAAATCCTTTGAGATAGTAAAATATGTTTTTTCAATTAGATTTTCATTATTTCCTGGTTCGTACCATTCACCTTCAACGTATAATTTTGAATGGATTTGATGATCTTTTATTGTCAATAAATAAAGTCTGTAAGGAAAATCACCACAATCCATTGGCACCAATACCATATCGATACCATTTTTTGATGGTAATGATAAATAGCGAAATTCCTTGTCACAATGTCCAAAATCAAAATTCTCAATCTTACAATTGTCATTATTGGCTAAGTTATATGACACATTTTTATGTGCTTTATTTAATGGTAAAGTGTCTGTGCTTTTTTCAAAACAGGGATTTTTATTATTTTGTTGAATAGGGGGTTCTTGTGCATAAGCAAAAAAAGGAATTACACCGAATACTAAATAAATTATATAGTTATTTATCATAATATATCCTAAAATTATCCATTAGCTATTTTTTACAATAATGAAGCCAATGGCTTACCATTTAACGTTGCAGAATCTTTACAGAAATATTCATCTTTTAAATAAATTTGATCAAACTCTCTTACATCATAATGTACCCAACTTGTTGCTCCAATATCAGACGATTCTAAGTTAAACATATTTTCTTGACCAGCTAACCAATCCCATTTTGCTCCTAAATATTTATTAAATATTTCTTTGCGTAATTTATTCATATCATTACATGATCTTGTCCTGACACCATTTTTATTAAAATGTATATCTAAAGCCTTTCCTTTATGGTTTGTAGTTCGTCTATTTGTTTGAAGATTTCGATCATAACACCTATATCCTGATGAAATTTTTCTAAAACTATAAACTGAATTTTCTTTTTGTAAGTAAAATATTACGGCTTTTAATGCCCATAATAATGATCTGTGTATACCAGGATACTCATACCTATGAGTTGCTTCTAATTTTACACCGTAGTACATATCTTTATGTCTACTTTTACCAAATCCATCACACAATCCACAGGGACAAAACATTTGTTCGTCATCAGTAGGAGGTTTTTTTACCCATTCATTGCTTGGTAAATCATATTTAACAGAAAACTCATCTATAGCCTTTATCACATTCATATCCACAACGCCCGTTTCCTCGACTTGCATATAATCACGTTGAAACTGTTTGATCATATTTTCGGTTCTTTCGGTAAATTCATCTGTTGGCACATTGCCACCAAATCCAGCAAGTCTGATATTAATTTCCCGAATAATTTCATCTTTATCCCCCTTTTTGAAAAGGACAGTGTTTCCTGCAAAATAATCCACCATCGCCACAGGATGAATAAACCATGCCTTGCCGTCTGCGGATAGATTGGACAGTTTAGGGATATTGGCTTCGGTGTTTGCGGTCGGGTTTTGGGCTTGTGCCTGTGCCACTTGTTTCCACCACAGTGACGGTTTAATGCGCTGTGCTTTTTCTAGTTGCCAGTTTGATTTGACATGTTCATGCGCTTCGTCTACCACGTCTAAGGCAAAATCACGGAGGTAAGGCTCGGTGATGCCAAGCTCATCTAATCCCGCTTCGATAAGTGCTTTTTGTTGTTGTTTTTCTTCTTCAAATAGCTCATCAATTTCGTTCCATTTGCTTAACGCTTCATCGGCATACCATTCACTTTCATATTTCACCAGTAAATGCCCTATCAACTCCGCCGTCCAGCTTCGGCGTAATCCTTCTTTTAAATCCCTATCCGTAAAAGTCGGCGGCGGTAGGTCTTTTTTTCGTTGGGTTGAATATATCAGTGTGCCCGTTAAGATTTGGTGTAGTGCCTTCATCGCCGGCTATCATCTTCTAAATCCAATTTGATCATTTTATTCTTAATCATTGTGACATTTTACGATTCCTTGTCTATCACGTTTTTTACACGAAATCGATTCCAATAGCTTGAAATGCCCACTATTATCTATTTTATAATGCCTCCATTTTTCAATATGTTGCGTTTCGTCACTACCAACATAATTTAGTAACCAAATATTCTTAAAATCTTCATCAATATAGTAATCCTGTTCAAAAGCAGCCGATTCTAAAATTTTTTCTTTATAAATAGATAATCTATCAATTAATTTATTACCTTTTTCAATATTTAAATATATTTCGAAATCAAACTCTTCGTGCTGTTTTTTAGTTAAATTGTATTGATATTCTCCTTTTTGATATATCACTTTCTTTTTGTCCATTTTGTCAAGTAAATTTCTACTAATTTCACTAAAATAAAGACCTAATTCATTCAAATCACACTCACTAAAAAAGTATGAATTATAATAAGATCCATCATCAGGGAAATCACACTTCTTATTCATATCATCTACAATTTTTTTATTAGTCAACATTGGATGACCAAACCAACTAAATTCACGTTTTGGTATCTTATAATTAAATCCTCTATAGGTTACAGGTGATCCGTTATTTTTTTCTATATGCTTCGAAAATGTTATCAAGTAACCTGACTTGGTCAAAAAAACAAAATAATTGTCGATCCTTATTAAATCAGTCAAACCTTCTTCCAAGCATAAATCATCTTTGTCATTATTAGGAAATTTTATTGCTTCAAATTGATATCTTAAAGGGATTTTTTCCGCTGAAAAAATTTTTTTATACTCCTCGACTTTTTCTGGTGTTTTCCAATAAGATAAAGGGGAAGTCATCTTTGTTGTTGTCTCATATGGAATAAAACAAATTGTATCGACTATAACTTTTCCATCAATTAATATGAGTTTAATTTTCGAAAATCTTTCTATTAAAATTTCTCTTTCAGAATCGGATTCTTCCCCAGAAACAGAATTTTTTGAAACTTTATAAAAATCCCAAATATCCGGAGATTCATTTGAATGTACATATCCTATAGAAAAAATAAAAAATAAAATCAAAGTTAAAAAATTTTTTTTCATTTCACGTTATCCTGCTAATTTAAATTTTCTAATTATTCAATTACCTTAATAGCATTAAAATCAAAATTTTCTGTATGCAAATGACTATTATGTAACTTTCCACCATTTACTACTCCTGCTATACCACTAAATGAGTCATAAATTATTTTTCCTATCCGAAACGTTCGAAAATGAAATTTAGCTAAAGCATTAATAAATGCTTTATCTTTTTCCCAATCCGATAAATTTCTATCTTTTTTAATGTATTTTGTGTCAATACTTTGACCATTTATGTGTAAAGCGCTAGGAAAACATGAACCTTGCTCATAAGCGCTACCTGTCACAATGATATTTTCCTTTATTTCAGCTAATGCGCCTATAAAACCGGCTAGAATATCTGAGTTAGTATATTTTCGATAAGTTTCTTTAAGTTCATATTTAATAACTACCCCATTGCTTTCATAGTTAATACTATCTGGCATTCTAACCAATTGCGCTTCTTCTTGCTGTTTTTTATAAAGTCGCCATACAATTCCATCTTGGTCATGTGTTCCGTATTCAGCTATATCACCATTAGCCATAGTGAGTCTTTCATAAATACTTACACCTTTTTCTTTTTTTATCCATTCATGAATATCACCATTTTCATATTTAGCTTTAGCTACTATATAACCATCGCTTACATTAGTTTTAGTTTCCGAGACCCTTCCATGATCGGGATATTTAAATGTTCCTCTAGGGTATTTCTCAAGTTTTTTCTTATTAATCGTATGCCAATCAACTATACATAGTTCATGCTCATTATTATCTTTATCATGATAAACATATTTATATTTTTGTTCATAACCTTCGAGTATTTCTTGTGGTATATGTTTTTCAATTTTTCCATCATGATAAATATGATAAGTAGCTATGCCTGCGCCTGAAAAATAATCCATCATCGCTACCGGATGAATAAACCATGCTTTGCCATCTGCAGATAGATTGGACAGTTTAGGGGTATTTGCTTCTGTGTTTGCTGTTGGGTTTTGCGCTTGTGCCTGTGCCACTTGTTTCCACCACAGTGAGGGTTTAATGCGCTGCGCTTTTTCTAGTTGCCAGTTTGATTTGACATGTTCATGCGCTTCGTCCACCACCTCTAAGGCAAAATCACGGAGGTAAGGCTCGGTGATGCCAAGTTTATCTAATCCCGCTTCAATAAGTGCTTTTTGTTGTTGTTTTTCTTCTTCAAATAAGTCATCAATTTCGTTCCATTTGCTTAACGCTTCATCGGCATACCATTCACTTTCATATTTCACCAGTAAATGCCCTATCAACTCCGCCGTCCAGCTTCGGCGTAATCCTTCCTTTAAATCCCTATCCGTAAAAGTCGGCGGCGGTAGGTCTTTTTTTCGTTGGGTTGAATAAATCAGTGTGCCCGTTAAGATTTGGTGTAATGCCCGCATCGCTGGGGTGTAATCGGCTAAATCTAATTTCGCCACTTTATTCTTGCCTATCTTGTCAGATAATTCACCCACCGTGGCTTTTTCTTCTATCGTGTCAAACCCTGGCCAGTGCCATGGACTACGTCGTTTGATATGCGCTTGTGCATTGTCTTTTATATTCACCCAACCGTGTATCGGTAGTGTTTGCTCATCCAGTGCCGTCACTTGTACCCAGGTTGTGTTTTCATCCTCTATCGCTATCAAGCCATCATTCTCTAATGAAATTAGGGACACGGTACGAGGGTAACATACCGTATTACGTTTCTTTTCCTGTGGAGAAAGGTTGTCATCTAATGATAACGGAAAATTATGCCAATAACTTACGCTTGAATTGAGCTGCCCATCTTCGCCATTAAGGTGTAAGACTTTACTGGCGGCTATCCAGTACGGCTTGTTTTCAATCATAAAGCGAATCGTGAAAAAATCATCATCATTCGCAGGCTCAGAATAGACACTCGGTAACGTCGTATCTTGCCCCTTTCCGCCACTAATTAGCTCAACTTTATCGGGGATATCTGCCTCGGTTAATTCGGGATATATCCGCCTTACATACATTTTCTCACTTGCGGTTAAGGTGTACGGTTGCGCTGACGGGCTTTTTGCCTGTATCTTTCCATTAATGCCATTAACCACCTTGCCAACCCCTGGGTCGAATAACAGCTGCTCGGTTGAAGTATGAAAAAATCTTGAGGGAAGATTGACGGTATAGACCGGTTTGATTTTAATATAGTAGCTCTCGGTAGTGTCGGTAAAATGAATCGCCACCCCAGAGCTTAACCAACCTGCCGGTTTAGCGGCTTGCACTAATCGCGCCTCTTTTTCAACTAATATGATAGTTTTTTCACTTTCAGGCAGCTTGTCCGCTAAGGCGCGGGTTTTAGTGATAAACGCCGGTAAATCATCACAGGTCAGTAATTCAATATGTGCCATTGGCGGTAATTGCTTGTCTAACGCCCGTTTCATGTTCGATAACGGGGCTTCTTTAGGCTCGTCAAAA
>NZ_LZGT01000063.1 GCF_001690525.1 Gilliamella sp. App6-5
CATCGCTATGCACGATTTAGAGGAAGAGCGCAGGTTCAAATGCAGTGTTTATTGGCCGCAACGGCTCAAAATATCAAGAAAATAGCGATAAAGCTATTTTTGTTACGTTTTTTTAGGCTATTTTTTTAATTTATTTAATAAAATCCAAATTAAAAATCCTATTTATGGTTTAAATAAAAAAATAAACCCCGAATTATATCGAGGTTTGTCATCAATCTGAAGCCTTGACTTATCAAGGCTTTTTTATTTAAATAAAAAACCATTAGCTTAAAATAAAAGCTATGTGTACTACAATTACATTCATAGCAATAACTGGAATATATGTATAAATTTTATAGGAAAAATAACTGAAATGAGTAAATTGGTGCAAAAATTGGCTGTTCTTATTGATGCAGACAATGTATCTTCTGATTTTGTAGTTCCTTTGCTTGATGAAATAGCTAAATATGAGATCATTAGTGTTAAACGCATATATGGTGATTGGAGCTCGCCTCAACTAGATAAATGGAAAGAACAGTTATTACCTCATGCCATTACACCAGTTCAACAGTTTGCTTACACAAAAGGAAAAAATGCTACAGATATGGCTATTGTCATTGATGCTATGGATTTATTGTATAGCAATCTCTTTGATATATTTTGTATTGTATCTAGTGATAGTGATTTTACAAGGCTTGCTCTTCGCATAAGAGAAAATGGTATCGCTGTTTATGGTTTTGGATTAAAAAAAACTCCTGAATCATTAATAAAAGGTTGTGATAAATTTATTCATCTAGAAAATTTAATTAAAATTGAAAAAGCCCCACCTACTTCTATACTTATACCTATACCTAAAAATACAAATTCAAATACATTAAAACCAGATATAGAATTAATTAATCTTATTAAAAGCGCTATTGAAAAAACAAAAGACAAGGATGGCTGGGCACCACTAGGTCAAATTGGCACCCATATTAAGAAGACCAAACTTGATTTTAATGTTAAAGCTTATGGACACGCTAAACTATCAAGCCTAATAAAATCTATTAATTTATTCGAAATTAAATCATCCAAGCGTACAGCAAATATCAGAATACGCCCAGCTCCAAAAACATAATTTTTACAAACCAACTTTGACAAATAAAACCAACAATTGTTTAAATCTAACATGACAAGTGCTAATTTTTATAGATAATGGTTAGAGTAAATTTAGAACAGCAATTTTTCCTAGTTCCATTTTGCCTCAGTTATGAGATCATAATTCAAATTTTTACGAAAAACCATGCTATAAAATTCATTTTAGTTATCCCTTGAAATTCATTTTTTTATTCCCATATAGCAATACATCAATAAATCAAACCATTATGTTAATTTATTCAATTAATACTAACTAGCGATGAGCTAATTAGCTGGCGAAATGAAAGAGTTAGTTGATAACAAAGTCATTTTTGCCATTAGCATTAATTGAAATGACTAAATATGATAGAGGAACTAGTCAATGAGTAAGCAAGGTACTGAAACTCGTGGATTTCAATCTGAAGTTAAACAAATTCTACATTTAATGATTCACTCTTTATATTCAAATAAAGAGATTTTTTTAAGAGAACTCATTTCAAACGCGTCTGATGCAGCCGATAAATTACGTTTTAAAGCGCTAGAAAACCCAAATCTATATGCTGGTGATGGTGAACTTGGTGTGCGCATTTCTACTAATAAAGAAGCTGGCACATTAACCATTGCTGATAATGGCATTGGTATGACCCGCGATGAAGTGATTGAAAATTTAGGGACTATTGCTAAATCAGGTACTAAAGCATTTTTGGAATCAATTGGTAGCGATCAAGCAAAAGATAGCCAACTCATTGGTCAATTTGGTGTTGGATTTTATTCAGCCTTTATTGTTGCTGATAAAGTTACAGTGAGAACGCGCGCAGCCACAGCCAAAGCTGACGAAGCAGTTATGTGGGAATCTGCCGGTGAAGGTGAATATACCATCTCTGATGATAATAAAGAAACTCGTGGTACCGAAATTACATTACACTTAAAAGAAGACGAAAAAGAGTTTTTAGATGACTGGCGTTTACGTTCAATCATTAGTAAATATTCTGACCACATTTCACTACCTGTTGAAGTGCAAACTACTGATGAAGAAAGCAAAGAAGTAAAATGGGAAAAAGTCAACAAAGCCCAAGCACTTTGGACTCGTAGCAAATCTGAGGTGACCGATGACGAATATAAAGAGTTTTATAAACATTTATCGCACGATTTTGCCAATCCAATAAGCTGGAGTCATAATCGCGTTGAAGGTAAACAAGAGTATACTAGCTTACTTTATATTCCTGCGAAAGCGCCTTGGGATTTGTGGAATCGTGATAATAAACACGGCTTAAAACTTTATGTACAACGTGTATTTATTATGGATGATGCCGAACAATTTATGCCTAATTATTTACGTTTTGTAAAAGGTTTAATTGATTCAAACGATCTTCCATTAAATGTATCGCGTGAAATTTTGCAAGATAACAAAATCACCCAAAAGTTGCGTAATGCATGTACTAAACGTGTGTTACAAATGCTTGAAAAACTGGCTAAAGACGATAAAGAACAGTATCAACAATTCTGGAGTGAGTTTGGTTTAGTACTAAAAGAAGGTACTGGCGAAGACTTTGCTAACCGTGAAACGATTGCTAAATTACTTCGTTTTGCATCAATCCATACTGATAGCGATGCACAAACGGTGTCACTAGAGGATTACATTAGCCGTATGCAAGAAGGTCAAGAGAAGATTTATTACATTACCGCTGATAGCTATGGTGCGGCAAAAAATAGTCCTCATCTTGAGTTATTCCGTAAAAAAGGTATTGAAGTCTTATTGTTGTCCGATCGTATTGATGAATGGATGATGAGCAACTTAACTGAATTTGATGGCAAACAGTTCCAATCTATCAGCAAATCAGACGAATCAATCGAAAAACTTGCCGATCAAGACAGTGAAGAGCAAAAACAAGTTGAAAAAGAACTTGAGCCATTTATTGAACGCGTCAAAAACGCATTAGGCGATAAGGTGAAAGACGTTAAATTAACTCATCGGTTAACTGATACACCAGCAATTGTCACCACAGCCGCTGACGAAATGAGTACACAAATGGCTAAATTGTTTGCAGCAGCAGGTCAGAAAGCGCCGGAAATCAAATACACGTTTGAAATTAATCCAGATCATAAACTGGTTAAACGTATTGCCGATACGCAAGATGAAAGCGCATTTAACGATTGGATTGAACTATTGCTTGATCAGGCTTTACTTGCTGAAAAAGGTTCGCTTAGTGATCCAAGTAAATTTATTCAAACTATGAATAAATTATTAGCGCAATAGTAAAATAATATCCACTAACCACAGCCCTGATAGGTTAATACTATTGGGGCTTTTTTATACTAGCAAAAAAGGGCAACTATATTTTTTCAAATAGTATGATGTTTATCACATTTTTTTATTTTTTTACTTCCGATTTTTTTCTAGCAATTCATAATGAGTAGATATAAGGAATTGATCATACCCAATGAAAATTTGCAAAATATTAAATAACAATGTTATTGTTACCCTTGATGAGAAAGGCAATGAATTAATTGTCACCGGCCGTGGAATTGGCTTTAAAAAGCGTAAGGGTGATTTAATCGATACGAGACTTATAGAAAAGCAGTTCTCTCTGGATAATAAAGAAACATACCCAAAATTTGAAGAATTGCTCTCGAAGATTCCCTTTGAAGTATTAACCACCTCTGAAGTTATTATCAATCATGCCAAACAATGCATAGACGGCAAATTACAAGACAGTATTTATATTTCACTGACCGATCATATCCATTTTGCCATTGAGCGCCATAAACAAGGATTTAATATACCCAACGGTTTTTTATGGGAGATCAAAAAATTTTACCCTAAAGAGTTTCAAATTGGTTTATATGCCTTATCAGTTATAAAAAAGCGGTTATCAATTGAATTACCCGAAGACGAAGCGGGCTTTATTACTTTTCATATCATCAATGCACAATTAAATGGTACCATGCCCAATATTGTCAACATGACAAAAATCATGCGTGAAATTCTTAATATCGTAAAATATCATTTTAAATTTGAATATGATGAAGATTGTTTGTCCTATCAGCGCTTTGTTACCCATTTAAAATTTTTTGCTCATCGTATCTTAAGTCAAAGCAGACAAACACAACAAGATAGCTCCTTGTATGAATTAATTCGGCAAAAGTATGAGCTAGCCTATCTTTGTACTAAACAGATCGATTTACATCTGATACAACAATATCAACATCCGCTTTCTGATGACGAAAGCCTGTATTTGACGATTCATATTGAAAAACTACGCACTGAACTTAAACAACATAATGTGAAGTAAATCACACTTTAGCCATTATTATTGTATAAATCTTAACTAGCTTTAAAATTTGTGTTAGTCTAAATCAATCATTAATTGGATTGTTATTGCAAAGTTAACAAAGCTTACTTTGCAAGCAAAACCTAGATCCCAAAAAAATCTTGGGATCTAGGTTTTTTTTTGTTCTAAAAATAAGGATAAAGTATGAAAAACAAAGAGCTTGCTGAATCAATCATTCAGCATGTTGGCGGAAAGGACAATGTTATCAGCTTAGTGCATTGTGCTACTCGTTTAAGATTTGTATTAAAAGATGATAACAAAGCCGATGCCGATAAGTTAAAAAAACAGGTCGGTGTGATTACTGTTGTACAAAGTGGCGGACAATTTCAGGTCGTTATCGGTAATCATGTTGCAGACGTATTTAGTGATATTATGCAATTAACCAACTTTAATGAAAATACTAGCTCAGAGTCTAAATCAGGCAAAAAATTAGGTGTTCTGTCTAAATTAATTGATTTAGTTTCTGGCATTTTTATTCCTGCGCTTGCTATTCTTGTTGCAGGGGGAATTTTAAAAGGCTTGGTATCTTTGTTACAAATACTAGATATTATTGCTCCTGAAACATCAACTTATAACTTCCTATTTGCTATTGCTGATGCACCTTTTTATTACCTCCCTATTATCTTAGGTTTTTCTGCCGTGAAAAAATTTGGTGGCAATTCTTACGTGGGCATGGCACTGGGAGGGGCTTTAGTTCACCCCAATATCGTCGGTATGATGAAAGGGGCTCTAGAATTACAAACTGAGTTCTTCTCTATTCCAATTAATCTTATTCCCTATGCCTCATCAGTATTCCCGATTATTTTGGCGAGCTGGTTCTATTCAGTATTAGAACGAAACTTTAATAAAATATTGCATGATTCGTTTAAAAAATTTATTTCTCCATTACTTGGGATCTTAATTACGGTACCTTTAACATTTGCTGTTATTGGTCCTATTGTATCAATTTTAAGTGATGGAGTTGCCTCGGGTATTATCTATATCTACCAACTTAATTCCGTTATTGCTTCAATGATTTTAGCCGCTGTTTGGCAAATCATGGTAATCTTTGGAGTTCATTGGGGTTTAGTGCCATTTGCCATGAATAATATAGCGCTTTATCAAGAAGATTTTATGTTACCAATCCTGTTCCCTGCTGTCTTTGCTCAAACTGGTGCGGCATTAGCCGTGATGTTACGCTCTAAAGATAAACAATTTAAAGGTTTAGCAAGTTCTTCGGTATTGTCTGGCATTTTTGGCGTAACTGAGCCAGCAATCTACGGGGTCAATTTACCATTAAAAAGACCATTTGTGATTGGTTGTTTATCTGCCTCTATCGGCGGTGCCATTGTTGGTTGTTATCACGCTGTAGCCTATTCATTTGGCTTTATTAGTATATTTGCATTTTTACAATTAATCCCACCGGAAGGAATAGATGCAAGGTTTTATGCTGTTGCTGTTGCTTCAATTCTCTCATTTTCTATAGCGACATTAGCTACTTACTTTTTTGGTATACCTAAAGATAAATATCAAACTAATGAAAGCGATACTTCATTGTCGAATAATATTAATAATGAAAACATTGATAACCCAAATAATACTACGATTTACAGCCCAATGTCAGGAAAGGTTATTGCATTAAGTGAAGTTAATGACCCAACATTTGCTAGTGAGTTAATGGGTAAAGGTATCGCAATCATCCCAACAATTGGGCAAGCTGTAGCGCCTGATAATGGTGAAGTAATGTCACTATTTCGAACCAAGCATGCCATCGGTTTTCAAACTGATGGCGGTACCGAAATATTAATCCATATTGGTATTGATACCGTTAAACTAGACGGCCAATATTTCGAGGCTCATATCAAAGCTGGTAGCAAAGTAAAAAAAGGTGATCTATTAGTCAGCTTTGACATTGATGCCATTAAACAAGCTGGTTTTGAAGTAACCACGCCAATCATTATTACAAACAGTGATAACTATCAAGACATACTGCCTATATTCAAACAAGATAATATTCAAAGTGGAGAGGCTTTATTAGCGTTATCCCAAAATAAGGAGTAAAACATGTCAACAAAATTTCCTAGTGATTTTCTTTGGGGCGGTGCTATTGCCGCCAATCAAGTTGAAGGGGCTTACCGTACAGATGGTAAAGGTTTATCTACATCAGATTGTACACCAAATGGTTTATTTGGTGACATCATTAATCGAAACGAAACCAATATTACAAGCATAAAAGACAACGCTATCGATTTTTATCATCGTTACCCAGAAGATATTGCCCTATTTGCTGAAATGGGTTTTACCTGTTTACGTACATCGATTGCTTGGACACGCATATTCCCGAATGGCGACGAAAAACAACCTAATGAAGCTGGGCTAGCCTTTTATGATAAATTATTTGATGAAATGGCAAAGCACAACATCACGCCATTAGTCACTTTATCACATTATGAAATGCCCTATTATCTTGTCACTCAATATGGCGGTTGGGGCAATCGTAAAGTGATTGAATTCTTTACTCGTTATGCTAAAACCGTTTTTGCACGTTATAAAGATAAAGTTAAATATTGGTTAACCTTCAATGAAATCAACATGTCATTACATGAACCTTTTACGGGTGTAGGCTTGGATAGAAACAGCACCAAGCAGCAAATCTACCAAGCTATCCATCATCAATTGGTTGCTAGTAGCCGAGCGGTTAAACTTTGTCATCAAATGATTGATGATGCCAAAATTGGGAATATGCTATTAGGTGCAGTGGCTTACCCACTTACCCCAAAACCGGAAGATGTTTGGGCAACTCATCAAGAAAATCATGGTTGGCTATTTTTTGGTGATGTGCAAGTTCGTGGTCATTACCCAACTTATATGAATCGCTTTTTTAAAGAAAATAATATTAAGCTTGAGATCACCGAACAAGATAAACAAGATCTAAAAGAAACCGTCGATTTTGTTTCATTTAGCTATTACATGAGCTGTTGTGCAACATCCGATGAGTCTCAAAAAACCAAAGGTAATATTTTAGATATGGTACCTAATCCTTATCTTAAATCATCCGAATGGGGGTGGCAGATCGATCCAACTGGGGTTCGTTATCTCCTTAATTTACTTTATGAACGTTATCAAAAACCACTATTTATTGTCGAAAATGGCTTGGGTGCCAAAGATAAATTAGAAGCAGACAGCACTATCAATGATGATTATCGAATTAACTATATGAATGATCATTTAGTACAAATTCGGGAGGCTATTAATGATGGCGTTGAAGTCATGGGCTATACCAGTTGGGGCCCAATAGACCTTATCAGTGCATCAAAAGCCGAAGTGACTAAACGTTATGGCTTTATCTATGTTGATTTAAATCAAGATGGCACAGGTACGTTAAATCGCTATAAAAAGAAAAGCTTTTATTGGTATCAATCCGTGATTTCATCGCAAGGTGAAAATTTAAAAGAATAAAATAATTTAAGGGGGGATTATCGCTATTAATCCCCTATTATTTATCTAAAGGATACTGCATGAAAAAAACAACAACAAAACTTTTATTAATCAACAGTTTTCTTATTGTAACTTTACTGACAAGTTACGCACAACATCCATCTATAGCAACAGATAATAACCTTAATGATGACATCACAATCTATTTTGCTCGTCATGGAAAAACTCTATTTAATACTTATGATTTAGTGCAAGGTTGGGCCGACACACCATTGACGGATCAAGGCATTAAACTTGCTCGCTACCTTGGTGAAGGATTTAAAAACATACACTTTGATGCTTATTATACAAGTGTGCTGGGCGACAACGTGAAACCATGCAAGAGCTTCTTGAACAAAAAGGAATTAAAGATTATAAAATTCGTGAACTTAAAGGTTTACGTGAAGTATTTTTGGTGGTTTTGAAGGTGGAGCAAATAAAAAAATGGTTCGTGCGAGTATGAAACTGGCAGGATATAACAATGTCGATGCGTTTTATAAAAATTACCAAGCTGGCAACCTAACATGTCAATGCAGGCGATGGTCTATGATCTTACTGACAACAAAGATAAAAATAAACCGCTATCAAATGCAACCGCCATTAAAATTATTTATAAAAATGGTCAATATAGCGTAAGCGAAATTAGCAATATGGAATATGTTAATAAAGGTAAAGCAGCACTAAATCAGTAAAAAATGAAACTAACCGAGTAATTATTAATTCACGCATAATAGCATTAACTCATTAAAAACTTAACTTTAAATTATTGGATTGTTACTGTTTGTTACAGACAACACCTAAATGTTAATTAGAGAGTTGTTCTCTGATTTAGTATTTAGTTTTTTTTAATATAAAAAACGATTAGGAAAAATAACAATGAAAATAAAATATATCACAATGCTGCTGGGGATATCGAGCTCTTTGGCATCGGCAAATGAAATAACCAATAATTCAGTCTTAAATAACCTATTTTTTAAAAATTCTAGGTTTGAATTTTCTACTCGTAATCATTGGAAGTATTTAAAAGAAAATGCATCCCAGCCCAAAGAAGTACACAGTGCATGGGGACAAGTCTTTACTTTTGATTTAAAGTCAGGATATTTATTCAATACTATTGGTTTTGATATCACCTATGACAATGTCATAAAATTAGGCGCTAGTGATTATTTTGCAACACGTAATTTACTTTACAATGATGGTAAAAGCTACAACAAACATCATGCGCATGGTTTTAATAAATTTACTCAACGTTATGCAAAAATTAAATTAGGTAATGATGTCATTAATTTCAATGGTAAAGCGGGTTGGCATAGTTTGAAAGATTTTGGTGTAATAAGTTCATCAAAACATCTTACGCGAAATAGTTATTTGGGTTATAGTGGTATTCTAAAATATGATAACGTTTATTTTTCATTAGCCTATATCGATAGTACCCTCCCCCGAGAATCTGCTAAAAAATTACATTTTTTAACGGCCGATCGTAAAAAAGTCATTGACAATATTTCAACTGCTGAAATCACTTATAAAGATAAAGATCTTACGTTAGATTATTCTTATGGGGTTGCCAAAGATTATTTAAGACGCCATGTGATTGAATTATCATATAAACCAATGCAAAAATTAATTTTAGGTGGACAATTTTATGGTAGTTATGCGCTTGATAATTATAATGCCATGAAACAAAACAAAAAAGAATTTGAAGATCATGCCTGGCATTATGCAACTGATGTCGAATGGAAAGAAGAAGACTGGAGTATTAAAGTTGGTTTAGCTTACACGGATGCCAACAAACACAACGCTATCGGGTATTATAATCGACATTTAGGTAAAAATACCCGTGCTCGTTTTAATGGTTTAGCTGCTGCGGGTGCAGACTATTTACGAGATGGCGAGCTGGTGCTAACCACAGTAATGAGCTATGATTTTGTTAAAGATAATAGTACAGGCCTCTATATGAATTATGGCCAATTTAACTACAAACACAATACATTAAAAAATGGCGAAATAAACCTTTTTGATATATGGAAACCAACTAGCGGTGTGTTTAAAAATCTCTCTATTTTATCAAAAGTTGGTTATGGCTGGTCTTATAAAACAGTAAGTGCTTCAGATCTTACTCCAAAACTTAGACACGGAAAATACCAACGCTCACCTACACTTTCGGCAGAAACCATTATAGATTATCGATTTAATTTATTATAAATGAGGACAATAAAATGAAAAAAATAACTATATTAATCAGTTCATTAACTATTTTAATATTAAGCATATCACAAGCTTTTGCTGATGATACTTACCTGTATGTGACGCGACATGGCAAAACCATGTTTAATAACGTACATCGTGCTCAAGGCTGGTCTGATACGCCACTAACCAAACCAGGGGTTGAAGTGGCCGAACAACTAGGACGCGGTTTAAAAGATGTTAAATTTATTTCGGCTTATTCTAGTGATTTAGGTCGAGCAAGACAAACTGCCCGCATTGTTTTAGAAACTAAAGGTGACAAAGTTCAAATTAATGAAATGGAAGGATTGCGTGAAACCTGTTTTGGTGATTATGAAGGTGATCTTGATCCTAATATGTGGAATCCTGCTGCAAAATATTTAGGTTATGCATCTGATAAAGATTTAATGGATGACATGGCAAAAGGTAAAGTTACCCTAAAAAAAATGATGAATGCTATTGCTGCAGTTGAAAAATCAGGCGAAGCCGAAGACTACAATAAAGTAAAAATGCGTATGCAAGCATCATTAAAAACTATTGCTGAATCAGCCAAAGCGCAAGGTGGGGGTAACGTTTTAGTGGTCTCTCATGGCATGGCAATTATGGCTATGGTTGAAGAATGGCTAGATAAACCAATTACAGCAGGATTAGGCAACGCCAGTGTCACTAAAATTCGCTATACCAACGATGGTAAATTTATTGTCGAAAGCCTTGGCGATATGAGCTACGTCGAAAAAGGCAAAAATCAAGCTAAATAACCTTGAAATATATGGCTCGCTAATGAGCCATATCCCATTTACCATTTAAGGATAATATTAATCAATAAATTTGTAGTATTTATCACTCTAAACAAGCATAATTTGACATCATTTTTATTAAACATAACTAAAAGGTCAACATGTTTTATTTATGCAACTATTCGTCTCAAATAGGATTAATTACCCTAGCCAGCCAGCAAAATAAGTTAGTCGGAGCTTGGATTGAAGGAGAAAAATATTTTGGTCATATACTCAACACACCAACCGAAGAAAAACCTAATTTACCCATTTTTAACTCAACAAAAAAATGGCTTGATGATTATTTTTTAGGAAAGAAACCGGATCTATCTCAACTCGAACTTGCACCGAATGGCACACCTTTTCGACACCTAGTATGGGAAATTTTATGTGAAATCCCATATGGCAATGTCACAACTTATGGCGATATCGCAAAACAGATCGCTATTAAAACAAACAAATCCAGCATGTCTAGTCAAGCTGTAGGCGGTGCGGTTGGACATAATCCCATATCAATCATTATTCCTTGCCACCGTGTTATTGGCACAAAGGGTAATTTAACCGGTTACGCAGGTGGAATAGATAAGAAAATACAGCTATTACAAATAGAAGGTGTTGATACAGCACAATTCTTTATTCCGTCCAAAGGAACTGCGCTTTAATTTACAAATAGAAGATCTGCTGGCCATTAATATTATAAAGATGATTAAGCTCACCTTAAAATTACAAAAAATGCACTAATTCATTCGTATATATTTATCTTAATCCCATATTGATGACTAAGTGAACTCTTTTGTTTGACAGCTTTTTTGTAAGCTTTCAATAAAGCTCTCTGTAATATCATACGAATAACACTGTCGTTGTCTATTTTTTTAAGAACACAACCTTAAATAATTTATCCTACTACAGATTTCCGGTTTAATAATAATTTGCATAGTTATTTTTTACTCTAAATTTTCGGCGCGATAGCGTTACCGCGCCAGTTACGATCTTGATGCTAACAAATAACAGATTACACAAATTAAAGGTTATTGTGCTTTTAGTGTCATAAATAAAGTATAATTACAAAAATAAAACAATACCCCTAATTTTGTAAAAATGAAAAATAAACAATTAAACTATCCCTTGCACGCTATGTAATTATTCCAACTATCATCCCCTTCCCCCACATGTCCAGAATCAGCATATATATGATATTGACGAGTAGAATAAGATGACCGATCTCGTGTCCAATAAACACCACCACGCCACTGAGAATCCGGATAAGCCTTTTGATTAATAAATCCCCACTCGCTAAATAATGAACCATCAATCGCTCGAGTAAGAATCCCCCCCCAAAAAATAACTGGATCGTCATCTATAGAGGTAAAAGGAGCATTCGTTAACTCATATCGACCAACTACATTATTACTACCACCGCATCGTTTTACCGCAGTATCATATACTCCTTTTATATCACCTTGAGGAATCGTCCAAACACTTGTTGGATTAAAGCTATAATCATAACTTACAGATGGGTTTCTCTTTAATATCGCTTTTACTGTGACTGTTCCCATTGGTTTACTTGTTAATTTAACCATACCATTTTCATCAATTGAAGCTCCGCCTCCGGGGTTATTGATGATCTGATAGCGATAATCAGTTTGAGCCCCCGCCATTACTAATTGAAATTTAGCACCTGGGAAGCCCGTTGTCGGAAAATTTCTACCTCCAGATACACTAGTCACTGCTTTAAACCCATAATCCGGCACATAATCTTGAGTATACCCCCCCCCACCTTTTGATCTTGTTCGGCCATCTGGCGAATTCCAATACATTCGATAATTCAAATTTGGATTATCACCAAGTTTACCCCACTGATGTTCAGGATAAATAATTGCACTATTCGGTTTGGCATAACATAGCTCTGATTTTGCTGCTATTTGGTAGCTCTTGGATAAATTAATCTGTTTGCTTTCATTTGGGATACCATACTCCGAATAGGCTTTTACTTTTGTTTCAATTATCAATTTTAGTGGCATTGAAAAACCACTGCCACAACCTATAATCTTTTTCTTATCATCACCAGTTATGCGTCTTCCGCTATTGTCATACCACCAATAGTAAGTCGATTCCACTTTAAACGGTTGACTCGGATCAGCATTATCACCATCGATATCGCGATAATTCTTTACCCTATCTAAGTTGGTTGGTGTATAAGTTGCCACTTTAAAATCATTCAGCGTTAAATTACCATCAAATTCTTTCACTTCACCAGATTTTAGCGTGCCATTTTCCTCACTATAAAAAACACCGTTGACAGTAAAACCATGTTTATCTGCACTCGATAACGCCACCACTTGCGGTGCATTCCCAGCAATAACCTGACTTGAAGACGCTGATAGTATCGCATTAGCTGAAACCGATATAGCCAATTGTGATAATGAGATTAAGCTTATTACTTGAGTAGGTTTTGGTTTTAAGTGGGCTGCCAGTGCCGTTATTCTAGTAGCAAAGTGAGATTTGCAATGGAAGTGTTTAAAACAAAAAGGTAACAATAAAAATAAAACGTTTTGCTGTAATATTACAGTTGAAATAAAACGATTAACAAAATGCCCGTTGCCCGTTGCCCGTTGCCCGTTGCCCGTTGCCCGTTGCCCGTTGCCCGTTGCCCGTTGCCCGTTGCCCGTTTAAGCCCATATTTTATCATGATTTCATTATTCCTCATACTTATTTTCACAATTTTATTAATATAAAATAAACAATTAGCATTATCCTATTATGATTTTTAAAATGATGCAATAGCCCATAACAATCTATTTTAAAATATAAAACGCTTTTTTCATCTAATTTTTTGTAAACTTTTGTGAATTTGTTTTTTTATTCTTATCATTTCTTCATTATTAAAATGCCTAACAGATAAAATATGACAATCAAAATTTAAACACAGCAAGCATGCAAATTGTTCAATATCATTGAAACGAAAAATTTACCTAAGTTGAACTGGTCACTAATATGCTAGAATTAAACTATTTGATCCTCGCCAAAATATTAGACAGTGCCCACCTCTATCATTTTTTCGTTTTGGTAATATTGTTGTTCATATTGTTCAGGTGATACCCAGCCATTAGCTGAATGACGGCGTATCCGATTATAATAGATTTCAATATATTCAAATAGTGCTTTATTAGCCAGTTTCCTCGTTTTGTAGTAACAGTCATGAATAATGTGTGTTTTGAGTGTATGAAAAAAACTTTCAACAACCGCATTATCAAAGCAATTTCCTCTTCGACTCATGCTTTGCCTGAGTCCATATTGTAACAATAACTGCTTGAAATCAGCACTGCAATATTGGCTTCCTTGGTCACTATGAATGAGTACATTTTTAGGAAAGTAACGCCGAAATAAGGCTTGTTTTAATGTATTACACACTAAATGGCGGTCTATGTAGCGACTCGTTTGCCTAGCAATCACTTTTCGTCCATATAAATCGATAATCACCGTCAAATATAACCAACCTTCACCCGTTTTAATATAAGTAATATCGGTTACCCATGTCGTATTCGGCTTATCAGGGTTAAATTGCCTATCTAACGGGTTGGGCGCAATATTGTGATGAGCCGTATCTGTTTTATACTTGAATTTACGTGCTGCTTTACTCCGTAATCCCAATTGTTGCAAAACACGGCTAATTGTCCTTTCTGAAACTTGATAGCCCGCTTCTCTTGCATCATGAAGCAGGCTTGGCGCACCCAAACGGGCTTTATGTTGCCAATACTGCTTTTGGATATACTCGCTGAGTTTGG
>NZ_LZGT01000064.1 GCF_001690525.1 Gilliamella sp. App6-5
CGTTTTGACGAGCCTAAAGAAGCCCCGTTATCGAACATGAAACGGGCGTTAGACAAGCAATTACCGCCAATGGCACATATTGAATTACTGACCTGTGATGATTTACCGGCGTTTATCACTAAAACCCGCACCTTAGCGGACAAGCTGCCTGAAAGTGAAAAAACTATCATATTAGTTGAAAAAGAGGCGCGATTAGTGCAAGCCGCTAAACCGGCAGGTTGGTTAAGCTCTGGGGTGGCGATTCATTTTACCGACACTACCGAGAGCTACTATATTAAAATCAAACCGGTCTATACCGTCAATCTTCCCTCAAGATTTTTTCATACTTCAACCGAGCAGCCGTTATTCGACCCAGGGGTTGGCAAGGTGGTTAATGGCATTAATGGAAAGATACAGGCAAAAAGCCCGTCAGCGCAACCGTACACCTTAACCGCAAGTGAGAAAATGTATGTAAGGCGGATATATCCCGAATTAACCGAGGCAGATATCCCCGATAAAGTTGAGCTAATTAGTGGCGGAAAGGGGCAAGATACGACGTTACCGAGTGTCTATTCTGAGCCTGCGAATGATGATGATTTTTTCACGATTCGCTTTATGATTGAAAACAAGCCGTACTGGATAGCCGCCAGTAAAGTCTTACAGCTTAATGGCGAAGATGGGCAGCTCAATTCAAGCGTAAGTTATTGGCATAATTTTCCGTTATCATTAGATGACAACCTTTCTCCACAGGAAAAGAAACGTAATACGGTATGTTACCCTCGTACCGTGTCCCTAATTTCATTAGAAAATGATGGCTTGATAGCGATAGAGGATGAAAACACAAAATGGGCCCAAGTGACGGCACTGGATGAGCAAACACTACCGATACACGGTTGGGTGAATATAAAAGACAATGCACAAGCGCATATCAAACGGCGTAGTCCATGGCACTGGCCTGGTTTTGAAACGATAGAAGAAAAGGCCTCGATAGGTGAATTATCTGACAAGATAGGCAAGAATAAAGTGGCGAAATTAGATTTAGCCGATTACACGCCAGCGATGCGGGCATTACATCAAATCTTAACGGGCACACTGATATATTCAACCCAACGAAAAAAAGACCTACCGCCACCGACTTTTACGGATAGGGATTTAAAAGAAGGATTACGCCGAAGCTGGACGGCGGAGTTGATAGGGCATTTACTGGTGAAATATGAAAGCGAATGGTATGCCGATGAAGCGTTAAGCAAATGGAACGAAATTGATGAGCTATTTGAAGAAGAAAAACAACAACAAAAAGCAATTATTGAAGCGGGATTAGATAAACTTGGCATCACCGAGCCTTACCTCCGTGATTTTGCCTTAGACGTGGTGGACGAAGCGCATAAACATGTTAAATCAAACTGGAAAATAGAAAAAGAGCAACGCATCAAACCCTCACTGTGGTGGAAACAAGTGGCACAGGCACAAGCACAAAACCCAACCGCAAACACCGAAGCCAATATCCCTAAACTGTCCAATCTATCCGCAGACGGCAAGGCATGGTTTATTCATCCTGTGGCGATGGTGGATTATTTTGCAGGAAACACTGTCCTTTTCAAAAAGGGGGATAAAGATGAAATTATTCGGGAAATTAATATCAGACTTGCTGGATTTGGTGGCAATGTGCCAACAGATGAATTTACCGAAAGAACCGAAAATATGATCAAACAGTTTCAACGTGATTATATGCAAGTCGAGGAAACGGGCGTTGTGGATATGAATGTGATAAAGGCTATAGATGAGTTTTCTGTTAAATATGATTTACCAAGCAATGAATGGGTAAAAAAACCTCCTACTGATGACGAACAAATGTTTTGTCCCTGTGGATTGTGTGATGGATTTGGTAAAAGTAGACATAAAGATATGTACTACGGTGTAAAATTAGAAACAACTCATAGGTATGAGTATCCTGGTATACACAGATCATTATTATGGGCATTAAAAGCCGTAATATTTTACTTACAAAAAGAAAATTCAGTTTATAGTTTTAGAAAAATTTCATCAGGATATAGGTGTTATGATCGAAATCTTCAAACAAATAGACGAACTACAAACCATAAAGGAAAGGCTTTAGATATACATTTTAATAAAAATGGTGTCAGGACAAGATCATGTAATGATATGAATAAATTACGCAAAGAAATATTTAATAAATATTTAGGAGCAAAATGGGATTGGTTAGCTGGTCAAGAAAATATGTTTAACTTAGAATCGTCTGATATTGGAGCAACAAGTTGGGTACATTATGATGTAAGAGAGTTTGATCAAATTTATTTAAAAGATGAATATTTCTGTAAAGATTCTGCAACGTTAAATGGTAAGCCATTGGCTTCATTATTGTAAAAAATAGCTAATGGATAATTTTAGGATATATTATGATAAATAACTATATAATTTATTTAGTATTCGGTGTAATTCCTTTTTTTGCTTATGCACAAGAACCCCCTATTCAACAAAATAATAAAAATCCCTGTTTTGAAAAAAGCACAGACACTTTACCATTAAATAAAGCACATAAAAATGTGTCATATAACTTAGCCAATAATGACAATTGTAAGATTGAGAATTTTGATTTTGGACATTGTGACAAGGAATTTCGCTATTTATCATTACCATCAAAAAATGGTATCGATATGGTATTGGTGCCAATGGATTGTGGTGATTTTCCTTACAGACTTTATTTATTGACAATAAAAGATCATCAAATCCATTCAAAATTATACGTTGAAGGTGAATGGTACGAACCAGGAAATAATGAAAATCTAATTGAAAAAACATATTTTACTATCTCAAAGGATTTTATCATTACCGTTACAACAGAATATGATAATAATTT
>NZ_LZGT01000065.1 GCF_001690525.1 Gilliamella sp. App6-5
GCTATCACAGACCGGCATTTACGCTGGGGCTTTCCCAAATGTTTTAATCGCATCAGAAAGCTCGGCTATAAATGGAATCATAAACGGGTGTATCGGGTGTATTGTGAGTTAAAACTTAATATTAGAGCTAAACGTAAAAAACGTATCCCCCAACGAACACCAGAAAAGCTATTGGTTCCTAATAAACAAGGTGAATGTTGGTCAATGGATTTTATGAGTGATAGTAGCTGTAATCAACGTCGCTTTAGGACATTCAATGTCATCGATGACTTTAATCGTGAGGCGTTAGGTATTGATATTGCAGTAAGCTTACCAGCAGGAAGGATTACCCGTTACTTAGATAAACTGGCTGAATATCATGGGTATCCATTAAAAATACGCGTCGATAATGGACCAGAATTTACAGGAAAAACCTTTATAAACTGGGCTAAATCACATGATATAGCCATTGATTATATCCAGCCCGGTAGCCCATATCAAAACGGGTACATTGAACGATTTAATCGTACCTATCGTACTGAAGTACTCGATTTATATCTTTTTAACAACTTAGCACAAGCAAGGAGAATAACCGAAGAATGGTTAACGATTTATAACACCGAAAGACCGCATGAGGCATTAAATAACATGACGCCGATTGAGTATAAAACACTAAAACAAACAGCATGATTTTCTACTTGAATCTTGTACTAAGTTTGGGGTATTTACATACTCTATTGATTCGTGTTCAATTTCCTAAATATGCTTACCTCAAACCTGATAGTTTCATTCCCAGAGTATTTCGCCGTTCGCATCAGTAAGCTCTCCCAAACAGCCGTTCAGGTCGGTGCGGTAGTAGCAATGTGAATGGCAAAATTAAGAGGTAACCCGGTAATATTTCATTTTTTATTTTATAACTTTTCAACTAATAATTGTATTCTTGCTTTCCAGCCATTAATCCATTTACTTTCAATTTCAGAGGAATAATTTTTTATAGTGTAATAATCATCTTTATCATGATGAGAAATAAAACATTGGTCGACACATTGACAAATCCAAATTAAAAGGTTTTTTATATCAATATCATTTTTAACTAGTGATATATATTCTTCTACATTTTTTATTATAATCTCAATTAGATTGGCATGAAAAAAACCTTCTTCAAATAATGAATAGCAAAAAGTATCTTTTATTAAATCATCGCTATTCTGCAACATTTTATTTTTTAATTCATTTTTTATGTGTAAGTTCATTTCAACAACCCAGTCTCTCTTTTTGTTAACACAGATTTCTTTTCATTAAATGTACCATCTGAACTGAATACGCCTTTAGATTTATTTCAAGATGAAAATGCTTGGTAATGATCTCTGTTCAGATTGTGTAGATAGAAATAATCGTTTTTCCTAAAAGTAACTCCATTAATTTTTAGTGTACTTGTAAATCTGAATATTTCTGCAACTTGGTATTTTTTGCCTATTGTTGTAATTGCATGTTTAACTGTATCGACAAAACTGCCGTCGTCGGATCGATCCAAGCCAACCCATTAAGCGCATACGGATACAGAGTCGACCCATCCAGCAGCCCAATCGGTTCAGGGTGGCTAACGCTTTATAATATCAGAAATTATTGAAATATAAACCAGTCTCTCGGTTTAAATTTTGTCCGTGATAACTGAAGTTTTGCTCTATTTAAATGCCTAGTTGAAAAACTCTCTGAAGATAAATTAAGATGACAAGCTAAATGGTATAACAAAACCAGTCTAGGCAAAATGCTATATGTCGACACCAAGCTATCACTTCTAAAATATAGGTAAACACCAAGATATTTACACTTCATAAAATAAAATATGATAAAGACAAAATAGGCAACAATTAGCTAGATAACTCATTGTTACATAGTTATTTCATCTAATGACAAGCTAAAGCTTGGAATAAAAACATCTAGAAAGTAATTCATTTCAGGGCTACTGCGTTCAGATAAAGTCTTTTTTAAACGTTGTTCAGCCAATTTAAATTCATTATTACCCGCACTAAGTTCTTCAATCGTTTTAAGATAAGCACATAATGTATCCGCTTGTTTTACGATGCTTTTTTCTGCTTCATCATAAAAATCATCATCGATTAATGTTCTAAAATCATCTTGTAACTCTTTAGGGAGCATTTTAATAAGTTTTTGTTGTGCTATTTTTTCAATCTTTTTATATTCAACCGTGATTTGCGGATTATAATACTTTGTAGGTGTTGGTAGATCACCGGTTATGACTTCTGAAATATCATGATACATGGCTAATAATGCAATTCGCTCGGGATTAACATGACCATTAAATTTTTTGTTTTTAATTATTGCTAAAGCATGTGCCACAAAAGCAACTTGTAAGCTATGCTCTGATACATTTTCAGTTCTTACATTACGCATTAAAGGCCAACGATTAATTAGTTTCAATCGTGACAAATGAGCAAAAAAATGGCTATTATTCATTTTATTATCTCTTTAATATAAAATAAAAACGCCCCCATTAAAAATAGGAGCGTTTATAATTATAACAATATTACTTATGATTTTACGCTAGAATAAGTTGTTGAGTACCCAATGCAAGTGGCACTGTTTGCTCTTCTGTAAATGTCACATATTCCCATGCATCTTGTTTCGCTAACAATGCTTGCAATAATTGATTATTCAATGCATGACCAGATTTATAACAAACTACTTCACCAATCATATTATGACCGCTCATATATAAATCACCGATAGTATCCAGCATTTTGTGACGCACAAACTCATCTTCAAAACGTAAACCATCTTCATTAAGCACTTTATAATCATCAACCACGATTGCACAATCTAAGCTACCACCTAGGCATAGGCCTTTAGACTGTAACGCTTCGATATCACGCATAAAACCAAAAGTTCTTGCGCGACTGATCTGGCGAATAAACGATTCAGACGAAAAATCTAATTGATAACGCTGCGAACTGCTATCAATAGCTGGATGATGGAAATCAATAGTGAAATCTAATCTAAAACCACTATAGGGCCTTACTTCAGCCCATTTATCTCCATTCTCAACTCGAACTGTTTCTTTTATATGCAAAAACTTTTTGAGTGCATTTTGTTCTGCAATACCCGCATCAAGTAATAAATAGACAAATGGGCTTGCGCTACCGTCCATGATTGGTATTTCAGGAGCATTAACTTCAATAATAATATTGTCAATACCAAGCCCTGCTAAAGCAGAATTGATATGCTCAACAGTAGAAATACGAACATTGTCTTCGTTTATTAAACAAGTACAAAGCATGGTATCACGCACAGATTTTGCATCTACCGGAAAATCCACATATGGATTTAGATCAGTACGGCGATAAATGATACCTGTATTTTCAGGCGCAGGACGTAATGTCAAAGTAACTTTCTTACCAGTATGTAAACCAACACCAGTTGCTTGAATAGTCTTTTTTAATGTTCTTTGTTTCACTTTGCACCTACTTTGTTATGTGTTCCTATCGATTTTGACAATAAAAAATCAAATAAGTTCATTTTAATTCGCTTGCTTACGGATAAAAGCAGGAATATCTAAAATCTCACGATTATCAAGAGGAGAAGCTGTTGGTTCATTAACAACTTTCGCTAATTTATCTTCTTGTTGACCCAGAGTATTACTTTGACCAAATAAATCATTGCGCGGAACAGGCTTAGGTATTTTAACTTCTGGACGTTTATCCATACCAATACCAGTTGCAACCACTGTTACTCGAATTTCATCAGACATATCAGGATCGAAAGTCGTACCAACAACAACGGTGGCATTGTCAGAAGCAAATGCTCTAACTGTGCTACCTACTGTTTCAAACTCTTCTAAACCAAGATCTAATCCTGCTGTTACATTAACTAATACACCTCGAGCGCCCGATAAATCGATATCTTCAAGCAATGGACTAGAAATCGCCATTTCAGCAGCTTCTTCCGCACGATTATCGCCGCTAGCTCGACCAGACCCCATCATCGCATATCCCATTTCAGACATCACCGTTCTTACGTCAGCGAAGTCGACATTGATATGACCTGGTTTAGTAATAAGCTCAGCAATACCTTGCACAGCACCTTTTAAAACACCATTAGCGGCAGCAAAAGCGTCTAGTAATTTAACACCACGACCTAACACTTTTAATAACTTATCATTTGGAATAGTAATTAGTGAATCAACATGTTTTGCTAATTCAGAAATACCTTGCTCTGCAAAAGCCATTCGCTTTTTACCTTCAAAACCAAAAGGCTTAGTAACAACAGCAACCGTTAGAATACCTAATTCTTTTGCTATTTCTGCAACTACAGGTGCTGCACCCGTTCCAGTGCCCCCACCCATTCCAGCTGCGATAAAAACCATATCAGCACCTTCGATGGCACTACGGATGACCTCCCGATCTTCTTCAGCGGAATTCCTACCCACTTCAGGATTAGCACCTGCACCAAGCCCTTTAGTAACATTAGTACCGATCTGGATAGTTTGACCCACCTTAATTCTTTTTAATGCCTGTGCATCGGTATTTGCCGCAAAAAACTCAACACCTTCAATATGCTCAGCAATCATATGCTCGACAGCATTACCTCCGCCACCACCGACACCAATAACTTTAATGACTGCTGCTGGTTCATCATCTGCAACCATAGGCTCAAACATAACTTATCTCCAAATTTACGATCTAGGAACATTGTACAGATAATCATCTACAATGTCCACGAAGTTCTTGAAATATATTAGCTAAAACTCTTTTTTAAACCAACCGGTCAATCGTTTAGCTATCCCTTTTAATGATGATTTATTACTATCTTTTGCATCATCATTTAATAAACTTTGTTTTCCATAATGTAATAGCCCTATCGTTGTTGAACAATAAGGTTTTTGTACATAGTCTGTTAATCCAGATATATTCAATGGCTGCCCAATACGCACTTGATTTTGAAAAACTTTTTCAGCACACTCGACCATTCCTTTTATTTGAGCAGCACCACCGGTTAATACAATACCTGCCGCTAATTGGTATTTGATATTTTGTTTTTTAAGTTCTTCTTGCAATGTAAGTAACTCTTTTTGTACCAACGAGAGAAGTTCTGAATAACGTGGTTCAATTACATCAGCTAGAGTTTGTCGTTGTAGTGAGCGAGATGGTCTACCACCTACACTTGGTACATCAATAACTTCATCTTTACCAATTAGCGAACCGACAGCGCATCCATAACGAATCTTAATATTTTCAGCATCCATTGGCGGTGCACCAAATGCATAGGCAATATCACTTGTAACAACATTACCCGCATAAGGAATGACAACTGAATGACGTAAAGCACCACCAGTATAGACAGCCACATCCATTGTGCCGCCACCTATATCAATTACGCAAACGCCTAGTTCTTTTTCGTCATCCGTTAAAACTGCATAGCTAGAAGCCAATCCAGAAAAAATAAGTTGATCTACATTCAATCCACAACGTTCGACGGCTTTAACAATATTTCTAGCCATATCATTATGACAGGTGACTAAATGAACTTTGGCTTTCATTCTTACCCCTGATAAGCCAATAGGGTTTTTAATGCCTTCTTGTAAATCAATAGAATATTCTTGTGCAATGACATGCAAAATACGGTGCTCATCTAAAATTCTAACTGATTTTGCTGTATGGATAACATTTTCTACATCTTCAGCCGTTACTTCTTCATCCGCTATTGGAACCATACCTATTTCATTTTGGCAACGGATATGTTTACCTGAAAGGCTTAGATATACTGAAGATATTTGGCAATCAGCCATTAATTCTGCTTGATCAACCGCTCGTTGGATTGACTTCACGACAGACTCAAGATCGTTTACACCGCCTTTATCAACGCCTTTTGATGGACAATGCCCTACTCCAATAATATTAACAATACCATCAGGAAGAACTTCACCAACAAGAGCGAGTACTTTAGATGTACCAACTTCTAGTCCAACAACCAATTTTTTTTCTGTTGCTTTCATACTTCAGCCTTAATTTATTCCTTACTGCACCATTTTTTCTTTTTGCACTGAAATACCATTTTCGTAACGTAAATCAGCTACCGTTATTCTTTCATTTTCTGGCACTCTTAATTGAATTTCGGGAAATAATTTAATGAATTGTTGATATCGATTTTCAATATTTTCACTACCTAATAGCAACTTCATTTCCTGATTTTCAAAGCAAGTACCAGATACACACTGTTCTACCATCAATTGCCATGCGTTACGCTCATCAGTTATAGCCGCTTTAATATGTAATGCCAACTGATTATTAGCTAATTTTTTAGAAAGATTCTCTAATTTATAATAAATTTCTAACGCTGGTTTTGCTTTGCCCTCAGGACCATATAGCCTTGGTAATTGTAATGTGGCAATACGATCAAGTGGCACGCTAAAAACATTGCCATTTTTATCCAGTAAAAATAGGTCATTCCAATAAAGCACTGGTTTATATTCTTCCACATAGACAATTAACCTGTCTGGCCACTGCTTACGTATACTGGTTTGTTTAACCCATGGAAATCGCATCACTTCTTGCTGTATATCATTAACATCTTGTCCAATATAGGTATTAGGTAAGCCTAATCCTAGAATGGCTTTCCGAAGATCGTCCTCAGTTGTATAGGTATGTTCTCCACTTAATGTTAATTGCGACAATACCATTTGCTCGGGATCATCCATCCAATTTTTAAAGCTTTGAACTACCCAAATACTAATAAAAATAATCATAATAAAGAACAAAAAGCCTATCAATTGTTCTGTATTACGAAAAATAAGCAGTCGTCTTTTATTTTTATCTTCGCGTCGTGCTGCTTGCCGAACTTGTTTCATAAAATAAGGCCAATTATAGCGTTGCCAAATTTAAAATTCTGAACACAAGTTCATTAAATGACCAACCATGTTGTTTGGCTGCCATTGGCACTAAGCTATGATCGGTCATACCAGGTGCTGTATTCACTTCAAGTAAGTACGGATTTTGATTCGCATCAAACATAACATCGACCCTTCCCCAGCCTCTGCATCCAACCGCTTTATAAGCATCTAATGCCAATTTGCGAATCTGTTGTTCTTTGTCATCTGGTAATCCACTTGGACAAAAATATTGCGTTGAATCAGATAGATACTTTGCATCATAATCATAAAATTTGGTAGTGGGTTTAATGTGAATTGTAGGTAAAACTTCTTCACCGACAATTGCCACTGTAAATTCTGGACCAGCTAAAAATGATTCAATCATAACAGCATCATCATATTTAAAAGCCATGTCAATCGCACTTTTCAATTCAAAGGCTTCATTAACCCGAGCCATACCTACACTAGAGCCCTCATGAATTGGTTTTACAAATAACGGTAATCCAAGTTGTTTTACAATAGCATCAATATCAACTATCTGCGATTTATTAACCATAACATAGTCAGCAACAGGTAGGCCAAGTGCTTTCCAAACTAACTTAGTTTTTAACTTATCCATAGTCAGCGCAGATGAAAGAATATCACTACCGGTATAAGGAATATCTTGATAAGTCAACATTGCTTGAATGATACCATCTTCTCCACCACGTCCGTGTAAAATATTAAATACTTTTGTAAATCCTTCTTCTTTTAATTGTGTGATAGCGTAATTTTTCGTGTCAATAAGATGGGCATCAATACCATTTGCCAATAATCCTGCATGTACAGCTTTACCTGACTTAAGTGACACTTCTCGCTCAGCAGAGGTACCACCATACAATACAGCAACTTTATCAACCATTTTTATAAAACCTCTTTTGAAAATAATTGAGTTTTGGCTAGTTGACGAGCAATACGACCAACACTACCAGCACCTTGTGTTAATAATAAATCTCCACCTTGTAATATCTCTTTCATAATTTCAGGTAAGATATCTAAATCTGAAACATAAATAGGATCAACTTTACCTCGATTACGAATTGAACGGCATAAAGATCGGCTATCAGCCCCAGCAATAGGCGGTTCACCCGCTGAATAAACATCTAACATCACAAGAACATCAACTTGAGAAAGTACTTGTGCAAAGTCATCAAATAAATCACGAGTTCGTGTATATCGATGTGGTTGAAATAACATAACTAAGCGACGATCAGGCCAACCATTTCTAGCAGCTTGAATAGTGGCATTAACTTCACTTGGATGATGACCATAATCATCAACCATCATAATATCCCCTCCATTAATATGGGGGAATACACCTAACAGATCAAAGCGCCTACTGGTACCTGCAAATTTAGCTAATGCATTTATAATTGATTCATCATCAATACCCTCTTCGGTTGCAGCAATAATTGCCGCTGCCGAGTTCAAAGCATTATGTTTGCCAGGTGCGTTTAATTCTATATGTAGATCTTTATGATTTGGACGACAAACAGTGTAATAACTTACACCTCGCTCTTGACGATAATTTTTGATAACAACGTCCGCTTTTTCATTAAATCCATAAGTAATAATTTTACGTCCTACAATAGGTAACAGCTCACGGTTAATCGGATCGTCATAACACATAACAGCTAAACCATAAAACGGTAGATTATGTAAAAATGAAATAAACGTTTGTTTAAGATTTTCAACGCTGCCTTGATAAGTATCCATATGATCAGGTTCGACATTGGTTACAATTGACACCATTGGTTGCAAATGAAGAAACGATGCATCACTTTCATCGGCTTCGGCAATAAAATAACGACTGCTACCTAATTGAGCATGTGTTCCTGCCGCCTTAACTAAGCCCCCATTAACAAAAGTTGGATCCAGTTTTGCTTCCGCATAAATTGCAGTTACCATCGCGGTTGTAGTGGTTTTACCATGTGTGCCAGCAATAGCGATTCCATAGCGAAAACGCATTAATTCAGCAAGCATTTCAGCTCGTTGAATGACGGGTATACGCGCTTGACGAGCAGCAACCACTTCAATATTATCTTGTGAGATAGCCGAAGATATCACAACAACACTAGAATTAATCACATTTTCAGCCGCATGACCAATGACAATTTTTGCACCTAATGTTTCTAGATGTTGGGTCACCGCATTTTCAGCAATATCTGAACCGCTAATTTCGTATCCTTCATTAGCTAGAACTTCAGCAATTCCCCCCATACCCGCGCCGCCAATACCCACAAAGTGAATATGTTTGACTCGTTTCATTTCAGGAATAATTGCCCTTAACTCCGCTAATTCCCTTGTATTCACTATCGAACTCCTAATCATTCTTTTGTTGTGCAGTGTATCGCGTCATATCATCATTGAACATTTGTATCGCAATTATTTTTCTTAGTCCAAACAAATCATTGACTCAAACATACACCTAACCTGAAACTTTTTGGCAAAATTATCATATAAACTGATATCATAAACTAATCATTTTATCACTGACTCAAGGGTTTGTGCCACTTTTTCGGTGGAATTTACAATTGAGAGGCTTTTAGCTTTAATTGCCATTTCAAGTAATTTGTCGCGATGTAAATTTAATAATAACTTTGATAACGACTCAACATTAAAATCTGGTTGCTCTATAATATCAGCCGCCCCTATATCAGCTAATGCTTTTGCATTCCAAAATTGCTGACGATCTTTATGCATAAACGGAATAAAAATAGCGCCAATACCGACAACTTGAATTTCACTAACGGTTAATGCCCCGCTGCGACAAATCACAATATCTGCCCAGCTGTATGCTCTAGCAACATCAGATATAAATTCAGTCACTTTATTATTTGTCATATCACAATCTTGATAAGATTGCATTACTGAATTTAACATTCCTTTACCCGTTTGATGCCATACCACATATTTATCGGACAACTTTGTTATCACTTGAGGCACAATGTCATTAAGAACTTTAGCGCCTTGGCTTCCTCCCATAACTAATACTCTAATTGGTCCATGACGATCTTTGAATCTTTCTTCAGGTTTTGCAACCGTTAAAAGATCATTACGCACAGGATTACCAACTACTTCAGCCTTAGGAAAAGCGCTAGGAAATGCTTGCAAAACTTTAGTGGCAATTTTAGCCAGCCACTTGTTAGTTAATCCTGCAATGCCGTTTTGCTCATGTAATACAACTGGTATGCCAAGGGTTTTGGCGGCAAGTCCTCCAGGACCAGAAACATATCCTCCCATACCTAAAACAACATCAGGACGATAGGTTTTTAAAATCTTTCGAGCTTGTAAAACTGCTTTTAGAATTTTATAAGGCGCTTTTAATAGTGCCATCATACCTTTGCCTCGTAGCCCTGATATTTCGATAAAATCAATATCAATACCATTTTCGGGGACGAGATGTGCTTCCATTCGATCGGCGGTGCCTAACCATCTTACTTGCCAACCTTGCTTCATTAAATAATGCGCAACAGCAATACCCGGAAAAACATGTCCTCCTGTACCTCCTGCCATAACTAATAATTTTTTCATTACTTTAATAACCTTATTCTTGCTTGCGCTTGTTGTTGTCTAAATTCAAAATCTATTCTGAGTAATATGGCAACCGCAATACTCATCACGATAAGACTTGAACCACCATAACTTATAAATGGTAAGGTTAATCCTTTAGTCGGTAACATACCTGATGTAACACCAACATTAACAAATGTTTGAAAACCAAACCATATACCAATTTCACAGGCCAAATAACCTGAAAATAATGAACCTTCATTCAAAGCTCGATAACCAATTGCAAGCGCCTTAAATGTCAAAAAGAAAAGTAATGACAATAAAGCAACCACACCTATATATCCATACTCCTCAGAAATAATTGAAAAAATAAAATCAGTATGGCATTCAGGTAAATATCCCAATTTCAAGATAGAATTTCCCATACCTTGACCGGTAATTCCTCCACTACCAATTGCCATTAAAGATGCAACTAATTGATAACCTGAACCTGTTGCATCTTGCCAAGGATCAAGAAAGGTCAATAGCCGAGTTAATCGATAGGCTTCATATAAGATCAAGCAAATCACTGCACCAACCCCTGTTAGCAAAATAGCAATAAATTGCCACAATTGAGCACCAGCAATAAATAAGATACCAATAGTCACCATAAACAAAACAATAACTGTACCCAAATCAGGTTGCTTAAGTAATAAAATTGAAAGTACT
Organism: Gilliamella sp. App6-5; assembly: GCF_001690525.1. Lineage (GTDB taxonomy): Bacteria > Pseudomonadota > Gammaproteobacteria > Enterobacterales > Orbaceae > Gilliamella > Gilliamella apicola_H. The sequence continues at coordinate 11,126 of NZ_LZGT01000065.1, forward strand.
GCCATGACAACCATTGGTTTAAAAAATCCCCAAAAACCACTTTGTACTTCTTCGGATTTACGAGATAAGTAACCCGCTAAAAATAAAAAGAGTGCTAATTTTGAAAGCTCTGCTGGTTGAAAATTGAAGACACCTAAGGGTATCCAACGAGATGCGCCATTAATTGAAGATCCAATACCTAGCACAACGATCAACATAATAATAGCAATAATTAGTAACACTGAACCAAACTGCTGCCAACGTTGCATCGGGATATACAACGTAATAAACATTAAAAATAGTGATAGTCCTAACTGAATAAGCTCTCGTTGTGTATAAAAGAAAGGATTACTTTCGCTAAATGACATCGATGCTGATGTGACCATTATCAGGCCAAATATCATTAAACCAAACACAGTCCAAAGTAATGAATTATCAAATGGTATATTTGGATTAACTTGTTTTTTTATCCAAAAAAATGTCATTGTTTACTCCTATGAACATATTCTTTGGCAAATTTGGCAAATTGGTTTCCTCGATCAATATAATTTTTAAATTGATCGAGACTTGCACAAGCTGGAGAAAGTAAAACCACATCATTTGCTGCTACTTTTTGTGCAATAATTTGTATGGCATCCGCCATTGTTTCAGTCATTGTTGTGACAGCTGGTGCTAATTTAGCTAACAAATTACGATCACGACCAAAACAAAAAACTTCAAGATTGTTATTCAGTAAATAAGGAATTAAAGGCGAAAAATCCGCTGATTTTCCATCTCCTCCTAATAATAAATATAATTTGCCCTGACAAACAACACTTTTCAAGGCCGCTTCCGTGCTCCCCACATTAGTCGCTTTAGAATCATTAATCCATTTCACACCATTTTGTTCAAAAACTAATTCAAAACGATGCGGCAAACCTTGAAATGAAGTGATTGTTGCTAAACTTGACTCTCGATCAATATTTAATTTATCTGCTATAGCCAAAGCAGCTAAGGCATTAAGATAATTATGGCAACCAACTAGCTTCATCACTTTGGTCGATAAAACAGGACTATTTTGAGCAATTAAATGTTCACATTGACTATCTAAATGGTAATCACCCATTTTTAATCCAAATGAGACACAAGCATGGTGCTTAGATATTGGTGATGTTAATTTATCATCATAGTTAGTGACACAATATTTTGCATTATGATAAATGCGTTGTTTAGCCTCGGTATACTGCATTAAGCCAAGCGGATAGCGATCCATATGATCTTCTGAGATATTTAAAATTGTTGCAACTGTCGCTTGTAAACTGTCAGTTGTTTCTAGTTGAAAGCTTGATAATTCGAGCACATAGATATCGTAATCCTGCTTTAAAAGGGATAGTGCAGGTTCGCCTATATTCCCGCCAACACCGACTTTAATACCCGATGATTTAATGATATCACCAACAAGGGTTGTTACCGTTGTTTTACCATTAGCACCTGTGATAGCGACAATTGGTTTATTGGATTGTGCATTTACTTCACGGCAAAATAGCTCAATATCACCAATAATTTCAACCCCTTTTTTAGCTGCTTGTTGCAATTCGGGCGTAGATAAAGCAATACCAGGGCTGGCAATGATTAAGTCAGCATCAAGCAACCAATCAATATTTAATTCACCTAAATGGTAAGCAACACGTTCGTCTAATTGCTCAATCCCTGATGGAGATGAACGCGTATCAATAACTTTAGGTATAACATTTTGAGCAAGAAAATACTCAACACAAGAAAGCCCTGTGATGCCTAACCCAATAATAACAACATTTTTGCCCTGATAGCTAACCATGATTCCATCCCGATTTATTCTTAATTAACGCAACTTCAAGGTTAATAAACCAATCAATACCAACATTAATGATATAATCCAAAACCGAACAATAACGCGAGGCTCAGGCCAACCTTTTAATTCATAATGATGATGAATCGGCGCCATTTTAAATATCCGTTTACCGCGTAATTTATATGAACCAACCTGTAAAATTACTGATAGTGTTTCAATAACAAATATTCCACCCATTATCAGTAATAAAAATTCTTGTCTTAATAAGACTGCAATAATACCGAACACACCGCCCAAAGCTAACGACCCAACATCGCCCATAAAAACCATAGCTGGATATGTGTTAAACCATAAAAAGCCAAGTCCCGCACCAATAATTGCGGTACAGACAATCATCAATTCACCACTAAATTTAATATAAGGAATATGTAAATAAGCAGCAAAATTAACATTACCTGTTGCCCAAGATACGAGAGCAAAACCAGCCGCAACAAAGACAGTTGGCATAATGGCAAGTCCATCAAGTCCATCGGTTAAATTCACAGCATTACCAGCACCAACAATCACAACGTAAGTAAGCAGAATAAATAATAACCCCAATTGTGGCATAACATCTTTAAAAAAGGGTAAAACAAGTACTGTTACTGCGCTATCTTTTCCATAAACATACAGACCAAAAGCAACAATTAATGCGATAACCGACTGCCAAAAATACTTCCATCTTGCAATAAGACCGGCACTATTTTTACGAATCACTTTTAAATAATCATCGGCAAAGCCAATAATGCCATAACCAATTAAAACAAATAAGGTAACCCAAACATAAGGATTACGAAGATCTGCCCATAAAAATACCGATAAGATAATCGATGCTAAAATAAGCACGCCCCCCATAGTTGGCGTACCTTTTTTACTTAAATGTGATTCGGGTCCATCATGACGAATAACTTGCCCAATTTGCAATTTTTGTAACCCATCAATCACTTTCTGACCAAAAAATAAAGAAATCGCTAAAGAAGTTAATAATCCTAAAATGGCTCTTACTGTTAAATAAGAGATAACATTAAAAAAGGTAAAATGTTTCACTAAATATTCTGATATCCACACCAACATAATTTTAATCCTAACTCACTATTGTTCAATTTGAATTTTTTCGATGATTTCTTCCATTTTGGCACTACGTGAACCTTTAACTAGCATAGTTAAAGTTGGATATTGACGTAATAACGTTAACAGAAAATTCACAGCATCAGGTTTATTGTTAAAATGGTGACCCACACCACTATACTGACTAATAAATTGACTTAATTTACCGACACTCACAACACAGTCAATTTTTTCATCATGAGCAAGTTCACCAATTTGTCGATGATATTTTTCAGCTTCAACCCCTAATTCTCCCATATCACCAACAACCAATACTCGATATCCTGCTTGTTTTGCCAAGGTTTTCACTGCCGCCGACATTGAACCAACATTAGCATTATAAGTATCATCCCAAATTAATTGGGTTTGATTTAATTTTATTGGAAATAACCGACCTTTTACTGGTTTTAAAGTAGCTAAACCTTGCTGAATCTGACTAAAGGTTGCACCAACAGAGATCGCTAAAGCTGATGCCGCAATAGCATTTGCAACATTATGTTGTCCAACTAGCGGTAATACAATTGCGCATTCACCTTTTGGGGTATGTAATGTAAATGTCGTTTGTTGAGCATATTGAATATTACTCGCATAAAAATCGGCTGATGAGTTGGCCAACGAAAATGTCCAAGCTGTTTTATTTATTAGCTGAGCAAACCATTTATCAGAGCAACTATCTAAATTAATAATAGCCATACCATCATTAGGTAATCCTTGAAAGATTTCACCTTTAGCTTTTGCCACACCTTCAAGCGAACCAAACCCTTCGATGTGTGCTTCAGCAATATTATTAATTAAAGTACTTTGCGGTTGAACAAGATTGGTAGTATAGGCAATTTCACCAATATGATTAGCACCTAGTTCTATTACTGCAAATTGGTCCTGCTTGGTTAAGCGCAAAAGTGTTAATGGCACACCGATGTCATTATTGAAATTACCTTGTGTATAGAGGGTTTGCCCGCAATTTTGCAAAATGGCTGCTGTCATTTCTTTAACTGATGTTTTACCTGATGAGCCTGTAAGTGCCACAATTTTGGCTGTACTTTTTTGGCGCACAAAATTCGCAATTTCCCCTAAAGCTAAGCGAGTATCTTTGACAACAATCTGCGGTATTGCTTTATCAATTTTATGATCGACAATCACAGCTATAGCACCGTCTTTGATAGAAAGCTCAGCAAAAGCATGCCCATCAAAATTATCACCAACAAGTGCAATAAACAACGATTGTTTAACGATTTTTCGTGAATCAGTACAAATAGAATCAATCACAATACTTTCATCTGGAATATGATAAGATTTACCATTCACTATTTTTTTTATTTGCTCAATTTCTAATGGAATCATGGTTGATTCTCTACTCCTAAAAGCTTTTTAACTGTTTCTTGATCTGAATAGTGATATTTAGTTTTACCCACTATTTGATAATCCTCATGCCCTTTACCTGCAATTAAAATTACATCATTAGGTTTAGCCTGTTTTAACGTTTGTGTAATGGCTTGCACCCTATCGGTAATTATGTATAAGTTGTCGGTATGATGTAAACCTTGTTGAATATCTTCAATAATTTTCATTTCATCTTCAGTACGTGGATTATCATTAGTCAAAACAATTTTATCGGCAAACTGTTCTGCTATTTCAGCCATTAAAGGTCTTTTACCGCTATCCCTATCACCACCACAACCAAAAATTACCCATAAAGTTCCTTTACAATGAATTCGACTTGCTTGTAATGCTTTTTGTAATGCATCAGGAGTATGCGCATAATCGACAATGACCGTTGGACTATTTTTAATATGCAATACTTCCATTCGTCCACAAATAGGTTTCAAAAAAGAAGCCATATTAATTACCGCAAAAAATGGAAAGTCCAATGTTAAAAGCGTAGCTATAGCTAATAATAGATTTGAAACATTAAATTCACCTAATAATCGACTATGAATAATGGCATTTCCCCAACTTGACTCCATATGAATTTGGGCACCTTTATCATGATAATCAATCATAGAAACCCCAACATAAGGTATATTTAAGGCTTTTAATCGGCGCAATGATTTAGGTTGGCATGATACTGCCGTCACTTGAGAAAGTTTTTCAATCCAACGTTTACCATATTTGTCATCATAATTAATAATCGATTTACCAGCAGTTAAAACTTTTTTTTCTTTTTCATCAGGAGTAAATAATGACCATTTTGCTTTAGCATATTTACTCATGGTTTTATGGTAATCAAGATGATCACGACTTAAATTGGTAAATACAGTAGCTACGCAATTTAGCCCTTTAACGCGCTCCATTGCAAGACCATGAGAAGAAATCTCCATGGCCACAACTTTGACCTGTTTTTTTACAAAATCAGCTAATAATGTTTGCACATCTATTGCCGAAGCTGTCGTATTAGCTGATGGTTCAATTTGATTATAAATTCCGTTACCAATAGTGCCTAAAATAGCTGTTTTGTCATTAAGTAATGTTGTACATTGCGCAATGAGCTGGGTAACTGTTGTTTTACCATTAGTCCCAGTTACGCCAATAACCGACAATTTTTTCGATGGAGAATGATAAAAATCATTGGCAATTAATGATAAACGTTGCGAAAGTTGAAAAACACTGATTTGTGGGATGACCGGTTTATTATCTTTTTTAAGATAGTCAATTTTTAGATCATTGGATTTTCTCTTTGTTTCGATTAAGATAACAGCTGCACCTGCTGAAATGGCTTGAGGAATAAATGTTCGCCCATCAACGGTATGCCCCTTGATCGCAACAAAAACATCATTTTTTTTCACTTTACGACTATCAATACGCAAATGATTAAGTGGAAAATCGTTTAATTTTAGATTACGACTTCCACCTAATAATTCAAATAATGTTTTAAATGAGCTTGTAGCCATCATTTCCACCTATTAATAAATAATCATTTGGCCATCAACTTGGCGATCTGGTTTTACATTCATCGTTCTAAGAACGCCGCCCATAATTCGGCTAAAAACAGGAGCAGAAACCGACCCGCCATAATATTGACCTGCTTTTGGATTATCAATCACAACGACAAGGGAATATTTTGGCTCTGTTGCAGGCGCGATACCTGCGGTATACGCTAAATATTGATTAACATATCGCCCACCCGATAATTTTTTTGCTGTTCCTGTTTTAACGCCTACACTGTAACCAGGAACCGATGCTTTGGTTCCTCCACCAGTAACAGCCACCGCTTCCATTAATTGAACGACTGTTTTAGCCTCTTTTTCAGCAACTACACGTTGACCTTTTACCGGTTCTGTGACTTTTAAAATTGATACCGGTCGATAAATTCCATAACTACCAATGGTCGCATAAGCTCTTGCTAGCTGTAACGGTGTAACACTTAACCCATACCCAAATGCAAATGTCGCTCGTTCAATATCAGCCCATTTTCTGGTTCTATCAGCTGCAATTGAGCCACTAACCTCACCACCTAAACCTAACCCCGTTGGTTGACCAAGTCCAAAGCGGCTATAGAACTCTACAAGATCGCCCTGCTGCATTTGTAAAGCTAATCTACTTACCCCAACATTACTTGATTTTTCCAAGATACCAGCCAAATTGAGTGCTTTTTGATATGACACGTCTTTAATTTCATAGCGATTAACATAAAATGGTCTTGTGTCAATAATGGTATTTAAATTAGCTATTTTCTTTTCTAAAGCAGCCATTACCACTAAAGGTTTAACCGTAGAACCAGGCTCAAATGCATCAGTAACAGCTCTATTTCTCAATAAATTATAATCAATTGATGAACGATTATTAGGATTATAAGATGGACTAGTTGCCATTGCTAAAATCTCACCCGTATGTACATCAATCAATACCGCTGTTCCACTGTCTGCTTTATTAAATTCAACTGCTTGACTAAGTTCGCTATACACCAATGATTGTAAACGTTCATCGATACTTAGTGTTAAATCTGATGCCGTTTCACTTTCTGTACGCTCTAATTCTTCAATCACACGACCTACTCGGTCACGTCGCACTATTCTCTGCCCAGACTCACCAATTAACCATTTATTAAAGCTTTTTTCGATACCCTCAGAACCTTTTTCGGTACCATTTTCATCAATATCTGTTAAACCAATTAATTGAGCTATATTTTCTGCCGCTGGGTAATAACGTTTAGATGTTTTCGCAAATGATATTCCTGGTAGTTTTAGTTTTTTTAAATAGTCAGATATTGTTGGCGTTACTTGCTTAGACAAATAAACAAATCGCATTGATGGATTACCCAATTTTTGCGCTAATGTCGACATTGGGATATTTAACGTTTTAGCTAACCCTTGCCACCTGATATCATCTGCTTTAACGCCCCCCTTTTTCACAACAATTTTAGGATCTGCCCAAACATCAAACATTGGCACACTTACTGCTAATGCACGACCGTTACGATCGGTGATCATTGCTCTTGGCGCATCCATTTCTTGGTGACGAAGCGAACGTTTATTACCTTCTGCAATAAGTTTATCGGGTTCAATAATTTGCAACAATGTCATTCGGACAATAAGACAAATAATCGCAAAAATAATAAAACCGTATACAATATAAAAACGATTAGGAGTAAAATATTGCTTTTTACTATTCAACTTATTGGCTTTATTTGTTTTTGTCGTCTTTTTTGCTTTGTTTTTTTTATTTTTAGTGACGGATTTCATTATTTACTCTTTATCACAATAACTGTTTCATTTTGCGGCGTCACATAAGACATACCTAATTGATTCTTCGCTCTTTCTTCTACTCGCTTGGGATCTGCAAGGACATTTTCCTCAATAACTAAATTTCGCCATTCGCTTTCTAATACATCTTGTTCCAATAAAAGTTGCTCGCGTTCAAATAGTTGTTTACGAACCTGTTGTGTTGTTATTAATACAGCACCAGCAGAAATAATGATCATTACCAGTAATAACAATGAAATTTTTTGATGGCCAAATAAATCACCAATAATTAAACCAAATAAACTCCGGCTTGGTCTTCTTTGAATATCTTTATCCATGTCGATTTTATCTGGAAAAGTTTCATTGTATTGGTTGCTATTCATCTTTCCTTTCTGCTACCCTTAATAGTGCGCTTCGAGAACGCGGGTTATTATTAATTTCAATAGTATTTGGCTTAATTTTGCCAAGCGATTTTAATTTAGCACCACCATATTGTTTAATTTGTTGTTCTGTTAGTGGTAATCGAGCGGGTAAATCCGGACCTTTACTCTGTTTATTAATAAATTGCTTTACAATTCTATCTTCTAGAGAATGAAAGCTAATAACAGCAAGCCTTCCATGATTGGCAAGAACAGATAAACTACTGTTTAATACTTGCTCAACTTCTTCCAATTCGCTATTAACATAAATACGAATAGCCTGAAAACTACGTGTAGCTGGATGCTTATTTTTATCTTTTCTTGGCGTTGCTTTTTCAATTAAATTAGCCAACTCCAAAGTACGGGTGATCGGCGAAACTTTATTTTGCTCCACGATCGCTCGAGCAATACGCTTGGCAAATTTCTCTTCACCAAATGTCTTTAACACCCACGCGATATCGTCTTCATCACTGCTGAGTAACCATTCACTTGCTGTTAAACCTTTATGGTTATTCATACGCATATCAAGTGGTCCATCACGCATAAAAGAAAATCCCCTTTCGGGGTCATCAAGCTGTGGCGATGAAACACCAAGGTCTAACAAGATGCCATCAATCTTACCCATTAATTCAAGTTTATCAATATATTGGTACATATTTGAAAACTCACCACGAATAAAAGTAAATCGAGGATCTGTTATTTTTAAAGCAACTTGCTCAGCACGCTCATCACGATCAATAGCAATCAACCGACCTTGTGTACCAAGTTGTTCAAGTATTAAACGAGAATGACCGCCTCGCCCAAAAGTACCATCAACATAAATGCCATCCTTTTTTATATTTAATGCGTTTACAGCTTCGTTTAATAAAACCGTTGTATGTTGATAATCCATCAATTTTTTACTCTTATTAAATAGTTAAACTTTTCAAATTATCTGATAAGTTTTCAATATCGGTTGGTAATGCAGCAATATCATCGTTAATTTGTTGATACCAAATCGCCTCATCCCAAATTTCAAATTTATTAGATTGACCAACAAACATTGTATTTTTTTCTAATTTTGCATAAGTACGTAACGTAGGTGGCAATAAAATTCGACCTGAACTGTCCATCAAACACTCAGTTGCATAACCCAATAACAATCGCTTAATTCTACGTTCAGCTTCTACAATCGTTGATAATGTTGCAAGCTGTTGTTCGATACATTTCCATTCAGACAGAGAATAAAGCGTCAAACAAGAATGGTATAAACCAATTGTGCAAACCATACCTTCAGACAAAGATTCACGGTAACGAGTAGGAATTGCTAACCGTCCCTTATTATCTAAATTGACCGAAATTGCACCACTAAACATGAAAGTACCATTATTTATAAATTTCTTGTTAATTTTTATTTAATATAAATCATCAAGTTAATTAAATAATCTATTTTTACCACTAACCCCCACTTTTTACCACAAATTCTCACAAAATAATAGGTCGTTGGTTAATTATTTATAAATGATTAGTTTTCTTCCTCAAAATGAACAAAACCAACGATAAATCACATTTTCTACTTTCCCTTTCGTTTCTGGGCTGGCAGATTGAATGAATTTTTTCATTTATATAACGATTATCACTCCCCCTATTTTATTGGTGCAAAAATAGATTAATTTTTGTAAAAAATATTCAGGATTCTATACCGTTTCAGCATAAAATTATTTTAAATTTAATTATTTAAAAAAATATAACTAATAAAGCATAACGTTGCTTAAATCCCTTATTCAACAAAGGCATTAAGCCGCTATCAGTTACTGGTTTAACTAACGGAAATTATTCATATTAAACAAAGATATTGATTAAAAAGGTTAAATTTTGCGTTAAAATAGTCTATACTCTGTTTGCATTATCGCTTACGTTAAAAATAGTCAGCATAAAAACAATGCGATAGCGATAAACCAATAGCATAATAAAAATAAACGGTATGAATTTTAGAAATAATAGGAGGAAAACATGTCAAATGAACTTAATCGTCTTCTGAGCCAGCTCGGTGACGGGTTTAGCGATTTAATGGCGGGCTTAGGGGGCGTTAGCCATAATCGTTATACCTTAACGGTTGACGGGCTGGGCGCGCCGATTTCGGTTTTACATGTTGAGGGTGATGAGTCGTTAAACCAGCCTTGGCGTTATGTAATCTCCTTTACCAGTACTGACAAAACCTTATCGCCTGATTCCTTTCTTAATCAAAAATCGACCTTCTCCTTTAATCCGGTTATCAACAAACCATTAACTTCTGCTATCCGCTCATTAAGTGACTTGCCCACGTTGACGAATAAACGCACCTTGCATGGGGTGATTACTGAGTTTAGTCAGTTATCCGTCAATAAAGAGGAAGCCCATTATCAGGTGGTGTTATCCTCGTGCTTAGCGCGGCTCGCAGTGGGGCAACATAGTGCCATATTTCAACAGCAAAGTGTGGTGAGTGTAGTTGAAGAAGTGCTACGCAGTCATGGTTTGACGGGCATTGATTACCGTTTAGAGCTAAAAGATAGCTACCCTGAGCGGGAGTTTATCACGCAGTGGCAAGAAAGTGACCTTGAATTTATTCAACGCTTATTGGCCGATGTGGGTATCTGGTTTCGCTTTGAAACGCACGCCGAACATCATTGTGATGTGATGGTGTTAAGTGATTATGAACAAGGCTATGCGCAGGTGGCTAATATTGACTATAAACAACCCAGTGGCATGGCAGATACGGGCGTTGAAAGTGTGTGGGATATCAGCCTGCATAGTGAAGTAGTGGTCTCCTCAGTCAAGGTACAAGACGATAACTACCGTGATGCCCTAGCCGATTTACAGGGCGAGATTAACACCCAACCCAAAGACCTTACCACCTATGGCACCGACTACCGTTATGCCGAGCACTATAAAGGCTTAGAGAGTAACGGACAGGAAAATCCACACACTCGTGGTGATGATAATAGTGATAATGACAATAACACTCACGATAATCAGATTGAAAGCGGTCAGTGGTATGCCCGTATTCGCCATGAACAGGCGATTAGCCAGCAAATTATCCTCAAAGGCAAGAGTAATCACTATAACCTTGCTCCCGGCCAATGGATTAATATCAACGGCAGCCCGCTGGCAGATATTAATGACGGTGTGATTATTTTAAGTGTACAAGGGCAGGGTAACCGCACTGATGCTTATGAACTCACCTTTACCGCCATTCCCTATCAAGCCTTAAAACCCTATCGCCCTGCGCCTATACGCTGGCCACAAGTTAGTGGCACTTTACCTGCCCGTGTCACCAGTGCTAATCATGACACCTATGGCTATATTGACCCGCAAGGGCGCTATCGGGTTAAATTTAACTTTGATTTAAAAGAGTGGAAAAGTGGCACGGAAAGCTTATGGGTACGTTTAGCCAAACCGTATGCGGGCAACACCTATGGCTTTCACTTTCCGTTAATTGACGGCACTGAAGTCGCCATCGCCTTTATGAACGGCAATCCCGATAGGCCGTATATCGCCCATGCGATGCATGACAGTGCTCACCCCGACCTTGTCACCACCATTAACAAACACCGCAATGTGATTCGCACGCCGGCTAATAACAAACTGCGCATGGATGACAAACGTGGGCAAGAGCATATCAAACTGGCCACCGAATACGGCAAAACTCAACTTAATATTGGTCACTTAGTTAACGAAAAAAAACAACCTCGCGGTGAAGGCTTTGAACTGCGCACCGACGAATGGGGGGCGATTGCTGCTAACAAAGGCTTATACTTAACCACGCAAACCGAGCCGAAAGCGCAAGGCAAACAGCTCGATATGCAAGCGGCAATAAGCCAACTTGAAAATGCCCTCTCTATTGCCAAAGCGCTACAAAATGCCGCCACCCAGTCCGAGGCACACAGCGCCGATACCGACAGCCAAGCGCAACTTAAAGCCAACTTAACTCAGCTAACCCAAAGTGGCCTACTGGCCTATGCGCAAGAAGGCATCGCCCTAACCAGCCCTGAAAATATTCAACTGACAACAGCGAGCAGCCTCACCTTAACCAGCGAAAATCAAACCGACATCAACGCTTTAAACAACGTCACTGTTTCAGCGGGCGAAGCGATTGGCTTATTTGCGCAAAAAGCGGGCATGAAACTATTTGCCAACCAAGGTGATATTGAAGTGCAAGCCCAAAATGCCAACCTCAATATGGCTG
>NZ_LZGT01000066.1 GCF_001690525.1 Gilliamella sp. App6-5
CGTAAATGCCGGTCTGTGATAGCATTCAACACCGAAATAATCACCGAATCATCCGGTAACTTAGGTTGATGATAGTAAGCACAACGGCTTAAGCCAACAATGGCACAACTCATAGCAATAGTAACTAAATGATTTTGTTGTAGTTGCTGTGCCCACGTTTTACGTGCCCCAGTTGGCACTAAAGCTTTTTTATGATTTCTTCCTGAAGCTGGGATTTTAAGCTCAGTTCGGCAAACATCTGCTTAAGCTTACGGTTTTCAGCCTCCAGCTCTTTTAAGCGTTTGATATCCGAAGTTTCCATTCCGCCGTATTTTTCTCGCCATTTATAGAAAGTTGAATTTGCCATGCCATATTTACGGCAGAGTTCCTTGACAGGAATACCTGCTTCAGCTTCTTTTAAAATAGCGACGATTTGATGTTCAGTCATTTTTTTCATCATTAAATCCCCTTTACTTGTATCATAGAGAATTTTCTACTTTTGTGCTGTACTATTTTAGGGGGTAGTTACATTGGTAAGGTATGGAAAAAATATCATCGCAAAAGCCATCCTATAACTACCTTAGTTTGCAAAAAAACAAAAAATAAAATCAATGTTATACCCAATCTGTTTTTATAGAAAAAATATCAATTTCCATAACACCCAAAGGTTAATATGGCTTACTTTTTACGAAACATCGACGGTTTGGGCCCCCGCCTTCCGCTAGAGTTACATCCTTTGATTGTGCCCTTCCGCCAAGTATTACAGACTAAAAATAAAAACTAAGGCGTCGTGCAAAGACCTGAGTAGTGGTAACTTGGGTTATAGCTGTCCACACCACCGCCCATTACCCCCACATAGAACTGAAGGTTTCCCGTTGTATCACTTGTCCAGTACCAGAGGGTGAAATCTATACCCGCATAATCGAATATTTGATCCCACTCGGTGAAAAATCCAGCACCTATTTGACGCTGATAAAAATTATCACTGGCTGATGGTGTAGCCCCGATGGCATCTTGACAATAATTGCCAGAGTTCAAACCAAAACAAACTGCGTTAGTCAGATCCTTAACCTGTGCGAGACGATAACCTAAACTACGACACCATGCAACTTGATTAGATGCTGTGTCGCTTTTATCCCCTCGGTTGATGAACCACTTCCGTAATACAAATCCATATTTTACGACTACATTACCATCACTATCTTTACCTACTAATTCAAATGTCTTTGGTAAATTGGGCTTGCTAATTCGACTAGGATTGACATTATCCTTTTGTGCTCTTGCTTCTGGACCTGTTAAAGTGACTCGTGTTACTACTTCTGGATGGTCAGAAATCCAATTATCATTTGCTATTGTCCTTGTTACTGTGGCAGTTATTCCCTCATGTGTGACGGGTTGCCAAGTTAATTGATTCGGATCAATGCCCCTTATGTCTAAATCAAAATATAAACCATCAGCCCCCGTGGTCGGGAAGTTGCTGCCGTATAATGTGGGATTGGTTGATTGCGGGATAAAACCTTTATCTGAATCCCATATGGAATCAGGTCCCTTAAAGCTACCTGTGCCATGTTGCAAATTCGGCCTAGCATAGCAAACTGTAGATGGTAAATTTGGATTGATATAATATGTTGCCGTGCCGTAATCAAAAATGCTGTAGCTTGGTACACCGTACTGCGTACTTAAACTGCCAGCCATGTTATTTAGCTCCATTTTATAAGGCGCTTTGCAAATATCTAAAGCATCATTACGGTTAATTTCTCGGTTATTTTTATCAGTAATCTTAATTGATAAACTACCTGTTGCGATAACCCCCTTTGTGCCTAATCCATCACCATCATCATCGCCCCAATAGTGATAACGCGTTACTAAGTCACTTAACAATATGGAATTTCT
>NZ_LZGT01000067.1 GCF_001690525.1 Gilliamella sp. App6-5
CGCAAAAGTGGTGCCGCCTGAAGCGATGGAAAACGCCCCTGCCAGCCTGCATTCGCTGGATGTGAAATCGCGTGATATGCGCGGGCAGAAATATGTCTTGCAGGTGGCACCGGAAGATTGCACCGGTTGTAACCTGTGCGTCGAAGTTTGCCCGGCGAAAGACCGTCAGAATCCAGAGATTAAAGCCATCAATATGATGTCTCGCCTGGAACATGTCGAAGAAGAGAAAATCAATTACGATTTCTTCCTCAACCTGCCAGAAATCGACCGTAGCAAACTGGAACGTATTGATATTCGTACATCGCAGCTGATTACACCGCTGTTTGAATAT
>NZ_LZGT01000068.1 GCF_001690525.1 Gilliamella sp. App6-5
ACAATATATCACTGCCAAATTGAATGACACCATCACGTTAAAAGGTTGGCTCGGTTTTTATAAATTTAATGATGGCGATCAAGTCGAGGTGGTCGCCGAAAAACACGCTGACCATTACGAAGTGTATGCCATGCTCAAACCCAGTGAACAAATTATATCACTTGTCCCTTTGTGTTTTGCCGGGCGTAATCAAGCATTCAAAATTTATCGTTTGCCTATGTTTCTCTTTTATGTTACTTGCGTGCTATTAATGAACTACTTTTTTCTCGATTTTAGTTTAGAAAATTTGGTCATTGGTTTTGGTTCATTAGGGGTAATATTTGGTGCAGCTAATTTCATGGTTTATAAAAATTCGCTTGCCTCGCATGTCACGCTTGCCGAGCGCATTTTTACTGTGTTAGGCTGGAAAGATGTTACTAACATTAATTTAGCAAAAATAAGTAAGCAATATGTTGCTAAATTAATTATCCAAGAAAAATATGTAGAAAAGTATAATAATAAAACTGATCAATATATTAGACCGCCAAAATCAGGTGATGGCTGGTTCTTTTTTTATTACGATCCTGAGGTATTATGCAAAAAAGGCAAGCCACCCTTACGGGTTAAAAATAAAAAAAGAAAATAAGTTCATAAGGAATTCGATTATGCCTTACGCAAAATATGATGGCAAAGATCCCATCTATAAAGACAAAGAGCAGCTATTAAAAAAAACCGGTATCAGTATTACCGATCCAATCCTACCACCCAAAAATTTGGTTAAATTAACCGGCACCCTATCCGAATTTAAAGGTCTATTTTGCTATGCACCACTTAATGATGGCGCTTATTTAAGTGATGAACAAAAACAAAAACAGCAAAATCAGCTTAGAAAGGGCGCACTACTTGCCACTTTAAATGGTAATAGCATTGCTGCGCTGGCTGGCTTAGGCCATGCCAATGGTAATGACCGTAGTAATCTATTTGCGGCACAATATATCACTGCCAAATTGAATGACACCATCACGTTAAAAGGTTGGCTCGGTTTTTATAAATTTAATGATGGCGATCAAGTCGAGGTGGTCGCCGAAAAACACGCTGACCATTACGAAGTGTATGCCATGCTCAAACCCAGTGAACAAATTATATCACTTGTCCCTTTGTGTTTTGCCGGGCGTAATCAAGCATTCAAAATTTATCGTTTGCCTATGTTTCTCTTTTATGTTACTTGCGTGCTATTAATGAACTACTTTTTTCTCGATTTTAGTTTAGAAAATTTGGTCATTGGTTTTGGTTCATTAGGGGTAATATTTGGTGCAGCTAATTTCATGGTTTATAAAAATTCGCTTGCCTCGCATGTCACGCTTGCCGAGCGCATTTTTACTGTGTTAGGCTGGAAAGATGTTACTAACATTAATTTAGCAAAAATAAGTAAGCAATATGTTGCTAAATTAATTATCCAAGAAAAATATGTAGAAAAGTATAATAATAAAACTGATCAATATATTAGACCGCCAAAATCAGGTGATGGCTGGTTCTTTTTTTATTACGATCCTGAGGTATTATGCAAAAAAGGCAAGCCACCCTTACGGGTTAAAAATAAAAAAAGAAAATAAGTTCATAAGGAATTCGATTATGCCTTACGCAAAATATGATGGTAACGACCCCATCTATAAAGACAAAGAGCAGCTATTAAAAAAAAACGGGTATTAGTATTACCGATCCAATCCTACCACCCCAAAATTTGGTTAAACTAACCGGCACCCTATCCGAATTTAAAGGTCTATTTTGCTATGCACCACTTGGTGATGGCGCTTATTTAAGTGATGAACAAAAACAAAAACAGCAAAATCAGCTTAGAAAGGGCGCACTACTTGCCACTTTAAATGGTAATAGTATTGCTGCGCTGGCTGGCTTAGGCCATGCCAATGGTAATGATCGTAGTAATGAGGTAGATGCTCAGTATATTACGGCCAAATTAAATGACACCATCACGTTAAAAGGCTGGATCGGTTTTTATAAATTTAATGATGGCGATCAGGTCGAGGTGGTCGCCGAAAAGCACGCTGACCATTACGAAGTGTACGCCATGCTCAAACCCAGTGAACAAATTATCTCACTAGTCCCTTTATGTTTTGCCGGGCGTAACCAAGCCTTTAAACACTATCGTTTACCTATGTTTATCTTTTATGTTATTTGTGTACTATTAATGACTACTTTTTTTTCGATTTTAGTTTAGAAAATCTGACCATTGGTTTTAGTTCATTAGGGGTAATGTTAGGGGCAGCTTTTTTTATGGTTTACAAAAATTCGCTTGCCACCCATGTAACGCTGGCGGAACGCATTTTTACCGTGTTGGGCTGGCAAGATGTCAAAAATATCAATTTAGTTAAAATAAGTAAGCAATATATTGCTAAATTAATTGCTCAAGGGAAATATGTAGAAAAGTATAATAATAAGACTGATCAATATATTAGACCATCTATGTCGGGAGTAGGATGGAGTTTTTTTTACTACGACCCAGAAGTATTATGCAAAAAAGGCAAGCCACCCCTACGAGTTAAAAATAAAAAAAGAAAATAATTTCATAAGGAATTCGATTATGCCTTACGCAAAATATGATGGCAAAGATCCCATCTATAAAGACAAAGAGCAGCTATTAAAAAAAACCGGTATTAGTATTACCGATCCGATCCTGCCACCCCAAAATTTGGTTAAATTAACCGGCACCCTATCCGAATTTAAAGGTCTATTTTGCTATGCACAGCTGGGTGATGGCGCTTATTTAAGTGACGAGCAAAAACAAAAACAGCAAAATCAACTTAGAAAGGGGGGCAACTCTTGCCACCTTATTTACGGAAAACCACTTTTACAAGTGATGTCTATATTCAACTTCTTTTAATATAGATACGATTTGGTGTTCAGCGATTTTTTTCATCATTAAATCCTCTTTTACTTTTATCATAGAGAATGATCTACATTAAGACTGTACTATTTATAGCTTTTATTCGTTTTTGCCTTTACCTCTTGCATTGTCTGTAAAATTCGATGATAGTTATCAAGCCTTGATGGGGCAATTTGGCCGTCTTGCATTGCTTTTTGTAGCAAACAACCTGGCGTATCGAGGTGATTACAATCACGAAAGTGGCAACCGCCTAAATAATTGTCAAATTCTTTAAACCCCCTAATTACCTGTTCTGGCTCTAAATGCCATAAGCCAAATTCGCGGATCCCTGGTGAGTCTATAATATCGCCACCATTTGGTAAGTGGTAAAGCCGAGAGGATGTGGTTGTATGTTGACCAAGACCTGATATTTCTGAAATACCTCCAGTCATCGCTGTTTGTGATTGATGAGGCAATAGCAAATTAATAATACTTGATTTACCCACACCAGATTGTCCAACTAAAATAGAAACCTTACCATGCAAGGCATCTTGCAATACCGCAATACCTTGTTGATTTTGGCATGAAACATATAATAATTGATAACCAATATGAGTATAAATCGCCAATTGTTTTTCAACATTAGCGCGTTGCTGATCATTGAGTAAATCAATTTTGTTTAAAACAATAATCGGTTGTATATCAGTACTTTCACAAGCCACTAAATAGCGATCGATAATATTTAGTGATAGTTCTGGCAAGACAGCCGAAATAATCACGATTTGATCAACATTTGCGGCAACAGGTTTAACACCATCATAAAAATCAGGCCGAACAAGTTCAGAATGCCGAGGATGAACCGCTTCAATAATACCATTGGTGTTCGGCTCTAAACTTTCGCGCCACAAAACTTTATCGCCAGTGACTAACGACGGTAACGTGCGCCGAATACTACAACGATAAATAAGGCCTGCATCATCTTCGACATCAGCCGATTTACCAAAACGACTTATCACCACACCATCACGAGGGGATGAAAAATTTGATAGACTTTCATCTTGTTTTATAGCTAATCGTTGCTGATGTTTTGCCGCTACGCGCCTTTTTTGATTTTGGGAGAGTTGATTTTTTGCCATAGCACTCATTTTTTACTAAAACAGATTGTCAGTTATGCTACACTACTCAGTATCAAAAAGAAAATGTCTATCGCAAATTATGAGCAAACAACCACAAATTAACAGTAGCAATCTTATTTGGATCGATCTTGAAATGACAGGACTTAATCCAACCACTGATCGCATTATTGAAATTGCAACCATTGTTACCGATTCTAATTTAAATATCCTTGCTGAAGGACCAGTCATTGCCGTTCATCAATCTGATGAGCAATTAGCATTAATGGATGAGTGGAATCAAAATACCCACGGAAAATCAGGACTCATCGAGCGTGTTCGCACAAGCACCATTAGCGAACAACAAGCCGAACAACAAACCATCGAATTTTTAAAACAATGGGTACCTGAAAACAGCTCACCAATTTGTGGTAATACCATTGGGCAAGATCGTCGTTTTTTATTTAACTATATGCCTAATTTAGAACGTTATTTTCATTATCGTTATTTAGATGTTAGTACAATTAAAGAATTAGCTAAACGCTGGAAGCCTGAAATGTTAAAAGGGATTAGCAAACAGAGTTCGCACCAAGCGCTTGATGATATTCGTGATTCGATTGCCGAACTGGTTTATTACCGCGAGCACTTTTTTGATCTAACCAAATAATTAGCATGCAAATTTTATATACTGTTTTATTATATTTGATTCAACCCTTTGTTTGGCTAAGGCTACTTTGGCGTAGCTGTAAAGCGCCTGCTTATCGTAAGCGTTGGCTTGAACGCTATGGTTTTTGCCAAAATAAAGTTGAATCTAATGGTATTTTACTGCATGCCGTATCAGTGGGGGAAACGATTGCCGCTATCCCACTAATCAAAGCATTGCAACAACAATATCCTAATTTACCTATCACCGTGACCACCATGACGCCAACAGGCTCAGAGCGAGTGAAATCGTTACTCGGTGATAGTGTTCATCATGTTTATTTACCTTATGATTTGCCTTGCGCAATAAATCGTTTTTTAAAAACCATTCAGCCAAAATTAGTGATTATTATGGAAACTGAGCTTTGGCCTAATTTTATTTGTCAGTGTTACAAACGACATATTCCGCTGGTTCTTGCCAACGCTAGATTATCAGAACGATCAGCTAACCGATATCGCAAACTAGGACGAGCGATTAGCCATTTACTATCAAAAATTAGCACCATTGCCGCACAAAATAAGCAAGACGGAGAGCGTTTTGTGTCACTGGGTTTGCCGAGTGATCATTTAGCCATAACCGGCAGTATTAAATTTGATATTGATTTAACGGCTCAACAGCAGCAAAAAATTGCAATGCTAAAACAACAATGGCAATTAAATCGCCCTGTCTTTATTGCTGCAAGTACACATAGTGGCGAAGATGAAATCATCTTGTCTGCCTTTGAACGATTATTACAAACATGCCCTGATTTGTTATTAATCGTTGTTCCCCGCCACCCTGAACGCTTTAAAACCGTCGAAAAATTAATTAATGACCGCGGGTTAAATTATATCAACCGCAGTAGCAACCAAGTTCCGACTAAACAAACACAAGTCATTTTGGGCGATACAATGGGAGAGTTAATAGAACTTTATGGCATTGCCGATATTGCCTTTGTTGGTGGTAGTTTAGTGAAGCATGGTGGGCATAACCCATTAGAGCCAGCACTTCACCACATCCCAATCATTAGTGGCGAGCACTTTTTCAATTTTAAAGTTATTTGTGAACAGCTCATTTCAGCTAACGGGATGATCATTTGTGCTAGCTCAGCAGATGCTCTTTATTCAGCGGTTAATGCGCTTTTGGAAAATAAAAGTAATAGTCAACAAATTGGTGAACAGGCATATCAAGTATTAAAACAAAATCAAGGGGCACTGGATCGGCTGCTTAACATGATCAACCTTTATCTTTACCCTAAATAAGGATGGCTTGTGGAAAAAAAACAAGGTCTATTATTAGTTAATTTAGGCACGCCAAGTACGGCAACGCCAGATGCAATAAAGCAGTATTTAACCGAGTTTTTGCTCGATAGGCATGTCGTTGATTTACCAAAGCTGTTTTGGTCTCCCATTTTAAAGTACTTTGTGATACCAAAACGAGTACCTTATATTATTCACCATTACCAAAAAATTTGGATAAATGGCGCATCACCTTTATTGCATTATAGCCGATTATTATGTGATAAATTACAACGTCATTTACCAAATATACAATGTGAATTAGCCATGACTTATGGTGAACCAGATATTCAATCGGCATTGAATAACCTTCGATCATGTTCAAAAATTACGGTATTACCACTCTTTCCGCAGTATTCCACAACCACAACTCTTGCCGTACTTGATAAACTCAAACAGATTATTGCCTCTGATCAAGTCATTGATAATATCAGTTATATTCGTGATTATGCTGATCATCCAAGCTATATCAATGCACTTTATTTACAAATTAAACAGGCTTTTCAAGATCAAGGAGAGCCTGATGTGCTCGTGCTTTCTTACCATGGTATCCCAGAGCGTTATATTCACAAACGAAAAGAGGATTATATTGAACGTTGTGAAATGACCACGCAGTTATTAATCGAAAAATGTCGAGCAAATGGCCTAAATCGACCAATCCAAATGGCGTATCAATCAAAATTTGGTAAAGGTAAATGGGTTACGCCAAGTACCAGCGACACACTACAAGCATTGGCACAAAGTGGCGTTAAAAACGTGCACGTCATCTGCCCAGGTTTCTCGGTAGACTGTATTGAAACCCTTTATGAAATTGATGAAGAAAATCGAGAACTGTTTTTTAATGCAGGCGGAAAAACGTTTTATTATATTCCCGCATTAAATGAGAGCGACTTACAGATTAATTTAATCATAGCGTTAATCAATCATACTCAACCAATTATATTTAAAAACTTATACGCAAACACATAGTTTCCTGAAACTTTTTGACAAAAGCCATTTGACTTAAAAAGATTATACAAAGCTGGTAATTGTTAACGTTCAAATGATTTAACTTTTAAATTAACAAATATTAAGGCTAAATAGCTATCTATCTCCCCAATAATTTATGACGTATGATAGGATATTATTAATAATTGAATATCTGAGCACTAAGGAGAAAATTAAGTGAAAATCATCATCATTGGCGCTCAAGCCGCAGGTGCAAGTGCTGCCGCAAAAGCTAAAAGAATGAATCCAGAGGCCACCATCCGTATTTATGAAAAATCGAATATTGTCTCGTTTGGCGCATGTGGTTTACCCTATTTCATTGGTAACCACTTTACTGATGCCAATGAAATGATATCTCGAACACCAGAACAATTTCAAAAAGATGGTATTGAAATTAAAACGTTACATGAAGTCATGGCGATTGATGTTAATCAAAAAAAATTAACCATTAAAGATCACAATACTGGACATTGCTTTGATGACAACTACGATAAATTGTTATTGGCGGTTGGTGCAAGTCCTATCATGCCTGCTTTTAAAAATGGTCAGCTAAAAAACATGTTTACATTACGCGATCTGCACGATGGATTAGCAATCAAACACCTATTATCAGACCAAAACACCCAAAATGTTATTGTTGTCGGTGCTGGCTATATTGGGCTTGAAATCGCTGAATCGCTGGTCGCTTTACAAAAAAAGGTTAAATTGATTCAATTGGATGACAGAATCCTTGTCGATGCGTTTGATGAACAAATTACCGACCTAATTGAAGAAAATATTAAACAACATTGCGACCTACACTTGCAAGAGCGAGTACTTGGTTTTGAAGGCTCACACAGTGTCACGCATGTGATTACCGATAAAGGACGATATCCCGCTGATATAGTTATTATTGCAACAGGCGTAAAACCAAACAGTGATATCTATAAAGATCTTGGCATCAACACACTTGAAAATGGTGCCATAATGACTAACAGCTTAGGGCAAACCAATATTGCCGATATTTATGCTGCTGGCGATTGCGTCGCGCTTTACCATAAAGTTAGCCATTCAATGGTATATATCCCGCTCGCCACAGGAGCAAATAAGCTTGGTAAAATTGTAGGCGAAAATTTAGGTGGCGGACATTGCGAATATCCCGGCACGATTGGCACTTCAGCGTTAAAAGTTTTTGATATCGAAGCCGGGCGCACTGGTTTAACTGAAAACGAAGCCCAAAAAGCTGCAATCCCCTATAAAACTGTCATAGTTAAAGATAAAAATCACAGTAATTATGTTGCTGGACAAACAAGTGTAACAGCCAAACTTATTTATCATGCCGATACGCGCGTGATTTTAGGTGGACAAATAGCCGGTGGTCAGGGCGCGGTATTAAGAGTGAACACGTTAGCAACCGCTATATGGGCGAATATGAAAATTGACGAATTGGCCATGATGGATTTTCTGTATGCGCCACCCTTTTCCAGACCTTGGGATATTTTAAATATTGCTGGCTCTATAGCCAAATAAGCAGCATTAATGTATTTATAGTTATACATCAAATCATGTGATAAAACATAGATTGTTAACCAGATAATTGAATTATCAAAAGAGAGGCTAATTATGTCAGATGCCATTTTTCAGGGGACTTTTTTTGAAAAGTTCCTATCAATTACTCATTATCAAACTCTCATTGGTATTGGGCTAATTCTCATCTGTTTTTTTGCGGTGATGAAACCGTTACAAGATAAAAAAGTCAATTTTTCAATTCGTATGTTAGTTGGCTTAATCCTTGGTGCTGTGCTTGGCTTAGGCATACAAGCTGTAGCAGGCTTTCCTGATACATCAACCCTCTGGATGCAAGAAACCGCAACATGGTATGGGCTATTTGGTCGAGCATTTATTGCCTTTATCCGAATGTTAGTGATACCACTTATTTTTGTATCGATTGTTAAAGTGATTCTCGACTTTTCGGGCAAAAAAAATCTACCCCAAATTGCATTTAGAGGGATTTTTTGGTTACTGTTTACAACAGCCATTGCCTGTATCGTTGGTATTTTGCTAGCAAATCTATTTGCATTAGGGGAAATAAGCTCAAGCCCTGTACATCAAGCCCAAGCAAAACAATACACTAATATTATTGATACCTTTGTGAATCTAATTCCAAGTAATATTATTGCATCAATGGTAAATGAAAACATTGTTGGATTAGTCATCTTCTCGGCGTTAATGGGGCTTGCCGCCAATCGAATGGAAAAGAAGAATCCACAACCTATTGCGCTATTTAAAACATTTATCGAAGCGCTTTACAAAATCGTCATGTCAATTGCGATGACAATCATTAAATATATGCCTTACGCAGTCATTGCGTTACTGGCTCGCACCATTATTTCTAATGGAATACCGGCCATTATTCAAGTTTCAAGCTTTGTTGCCGCTATCTATATTGCCACATTGATTATGCTAATTGTGCATGTCGCCATTGTCACGATTCATGGTATTTCACCAACCATGTTTATAAAAAAAGCACTAGGAACATGGTTATTAGCCTTTACTAGTCGCTCATCAGTGGGCTCATTACCTATGACTATCTCAACGTTAACCGTTCGAATGGGAGTGAATACTGGCACTGCAAATTTAGTCGGCTCACTTGGCAGCACTATGGGAATGAACGGTTGTGCTGGTTTTTTCCCGGCTTTACTTGCCGTGATGGTAGCCCATATGGTTGGCATTGAAACGAATATCCAGTTTTATATTATGCTTGTCATTGTGGTGGTTATTGGTTCAATCGGCATCGCCGGCATTCCCGGCACAGCAACGGTTGCGGCAACCGTTGTTTTATCTGGTATGGGAATGGCTGAATACTTCCCATTAATTGGGATGGTTTTAGCCGTGGATCCAATTATTGACATGGCACGAACCTTAGCCAATGTATCTGGCGCCATGACTGCGGCTGTGGCAACCGATCGTGAAATTGGCCTTATGAATATGGCTGTGTATAACGATCCCAATATCACCCTTGAAAATGAGCCGTCAGAAGTTTGACAGCAATAACTATTTCAAAAAAGGAATATTCACTCTGTTTTAACGCATCGGCTATGATTTGTTTGTAACAAAGCATAGCCTTGCCTCTCTGTTTACCTCATTAACCTCACTCATTTATCGGCATATTGTGATGCTAGATTAATCGCAATATCAACCTTTGGATGCGATAAAATATTAGTTGAAAAATTACAGTAAATAACACGAATAATTCCTATCCCTACGGAACGAAATGAGTTTATTAAGCACCTTTAATAAACCATCTAATAGCATCTATCTTATTGATTAGTTTAATACTAAAAAAGGGCGATTGATATCGAGCTATAGCAATAACTCTTGAGCGAACATACTCAATAGAAAACGAGAAAAACATCACGGCTTAAAGCAAATAATTAATTTTGCCATTTTTATAAACAAAAAGTTATACTCATTATGCTAATATTATTTATATAGCCTTTCTTATGCAATTGAGGGCGTTTTTTATTACTTTTTAATAAATATAACAATGATAATACATCGTTTATTATACATAAGGAGAGATTGTGGATATTGATGAGTTATGCCAACGTTATAGAGCAGGAGAACGGTTTAAATATGTATATTTTTGGGGGCATAACCAAAGAGAGCCTTCCGCTATAATTACCAAAGCTTGCTTTAGCCAATGGTACCCTAGCGGATTTATTGTTGATGATATTTATTATGCTACAGCAGAACATTATATGATGGCAGCGAAAGCAAGATTATTTGATGATAAAAAGATATTACAAGAAATTCTTAAAGCTAACAGCCCAGGCCTTGCTAAGTCATTGGGGCGCCAAGTCAGAGGATTTGTTGATAAAACATGGGATGAACAATGTTTATCTATTGTTATAGAGGGTAACTTCGCTAAATTTTCTCAGAATCGACAATTAGCTGATTTTTTATTATCTACTCAACAAAGAGTTTTAGTTGAAGCCAGTCCCGTAGATAAAATTTGGGGAATCGGTTTAGCGCAAGATGCTCCTAATATAGATAACCCATTGACATGGCAAGGTAAAAATTTATTAGGCTTTGCCTTGATGGCGGTTCGCCAACAATTAAAATCATATTAATTGGTTATTAAAAATAGTTAATTAGAATTTTTGGATTTATTTATTTTGAGACTCAATGATTGATGAATTAATATTATTTCTTTGATATTATGAAACGTTTTATACTCAAATATCGGTCGTTTTATTACAATTTGTAATAAGAAGTAAATATAATGGCTCGATGCATAACGCGATGTGACCAGAATAAAATTTGTAGCAATAAGTATAAAAAAGCAATATTTTTGATAGAAATATTGCTTTTTGATTTTTCGTTAACCTAAAAGTAACGCATCATCAGTAACTTTTTCACCACGCGTTTTTTCAAACATATCTAATAAATCAGTTACAGTTAATTTAGCTCGTTGTTCTCCAGATACATCAAGCACGACTTGCCCTTGATGAAGCATCACAGTTCTAGTGCCATACTCTAATGCTTGTTTCATCGAATGAGTAACCATCATCGTGGTTAATTGATTTTTTGAAACAATTTCATTGGTGAGTTCTAAAACAAACTGTGCGGTTTTTGGATCAAGTGCTGCTGTATGTTCATCAAGCAATAATATTTTAGATGGCTGTAAAGTTGACATTAACAAGCTAATAGCTTGTCTTTGACCACCAGAAAGTAATCCCATCATATCTGATAATCGATTTTCAAGACCTAAATTTAAAGTGGCCAGTTTTTCTTTAAATATTGATCTGATTTCGTAATTAAGAGCTGGAGATAGCCTAAAACGATGTCCACGATTATAGGCGATGGCAAGATTTTCTTCGATAGTTAAGTTTTCACAAGTTCCAACCATAGGGTCTTGGAATACGCGAGCCACCATACCGGCTCTTTTCCATGCTGGCCAGCGAGTGACATTTTGCCCATTAATGACAATATGACCTGAGTCAACAAGTAAATCACCACTAATCACATTAAGCAACGAGCTTTTTCCCGCTCCATTACTGCCTATAATAGTGACAAATTCCCCCTCACTAATATTGAGATTTAACCCTCGTAAGACATGATTTTCAATAGGCGTGCCTCGATTAAAGGTTAATTGCAATTGTTCTACTTTAATCATGCTGACTTCCCTCTTATCTTGGCGTGTTTTTTTAATTGCTTAGGCACAACTAGAGCTAGCACAACAAGTATTGCTGTGATTAGATTGAGATCTTCTGTTCCGACACCAATTTCTTGTAAAAACTCATTACTAAGTGCAAAAGCAATGAATAAACGATATAAAATAGAGCCGAAAATAACGGCTAGCATCACAGCCCAAATACGTTTAGCTGGGAATAGGCTTTCACCAATAATAATTGAGGCAAGACCAATTACAATTGTACCAACACCAATGGTAATATCAGCACTACCTTGCGTTTGCACAAAAAGGGAACCACCTAGCGCAATTAAACCATTTGAGATGGCCATACCCAAAATGGTTATGCTATCTGTCGGTATGCCTTGAGATTTTGCCATTCGAGGATTAGTCCCTGTTGCTCTTAAGGCTAGT
This sequence comes from Gilliamella sp. App6-5, assembly GCF_001690525.1. Classification (GTDB taxonomy): domain Bacteria; phylum Pseudomonadota; class Gammaproteobacteria; order Enterobacterales; family Orbaceae; genus Gilliamella; species Gilliamella apicola_H. The sequence goes on from NZ_LZGT01000068.1 coordinate 12,527, forward strand.
CCTTTTTGGGTACTTAAAAATAGATTTAGTAACATCCAAAATACAAGCACAAATCCTAATATCATAAGGGGTTGTACAAAATATTGATTACTGTAGTCTTCAGCAATAAATGGTGAAAATATTGTTTTGGCATCAAGTAAAGAAAGATTAGGTGAACCAGCTAGTCGAGTTGTTTCATCCATCACATAAGGGCCTATACCTAATATCCTTAAATTAATAGAATAGAGCCCTATCATAACAATAATACTTGATAATAATTGAAGAATATTGAGCTTCACATACAGTATTCCTGTCATAGCACCAGCAAGACAGCCAGCAAGCATACCAAATAATGTTGCGATCCAAGGATCGATGCCTACATAAATGCACAATCCACATACTGCGCCACCAAGAGGGAAGCTCGCATCTGCGGTAAGATCGGGAAAATCAAGTAAACGGAAGGAGATAAATACACCTAAACTTACTAGTGCATAAATAAGTCCAATTCCAATTGAGCCTAATAAAAATTCAAAAGACATGAAAAAATCCATTAAAGTTAATCGCCAAAGTTGGCGATTGAGTTAGAAAATAGTAAATTTATTTTTCGACAATTTTGGTCGCTGATTTTAATACATTTTCAGATAATATAACACCTTGCCGTTCAGCCGCTTTTTTATTTATTGTTAATTGAGTGATATTGCCTACTTGTGGTGCAATATCGCCTGGATTTTCACCATTAAGTATGCGGATAACAATTTTACCAGCTTGGCGACCAAGATCATAATAACTCATACCTAAAGCGGCAATTGCGCCACGTTCTGCCGATTCAGGATTAGAAGCAATAAGGGGGATTTTACTTTCATTAGCCACTTTAGCTAAAGCTTCATAAGCAGAAACTACGTTATTATCAGTAGTCGTATAAATCATATCTACCTTACCTTTTAAACTTCTCGCTGCTGTTGATATATCAGAAGTGCGCTGGGCTGGAGCGGCAATAATTTTCATACCTCGTTTTTCTAGTTCAACCTGCAATTGTTTTAGTATGAGGGTTGAATTAGTTTCGCTTGGACTATAAACATAACCAACATTTTTAACATCAGGTTTAATTTTTAGCATTAGGTCAATTTGAGCATCAAGTGATAAGGCATCAGATACACCTGTTACGTTTGTTTTTGATGCATCCCAACTTGGTGTTAATTTGGCTACCACGGGATCGGTAACGGCAGTGAAAACTATCGGAATGCGTTTTGTTGTCGCAACTAATGCTTGTGAACTTGGTGTGGCTATTCCGACGATAACATCTGGTTTACTTGCTACAAATTGTTTCGCAATTTGGGCCGCATTGGCACTACTGCCTTGTGCGCTTGAAAATTGTAATTTTAAATTTTCTCCCGCAATGTAACCATTGTCCTTTAACTCATCTTCAACACCTTTGCGTACATTATCTAATGCTGGGTGTTCAACGATTGCTGTAATAGCAACAAATTTTTGTTCATTTTTAGCATCTGCTGAAGAGTAGAATGTTGCAAACGATAAACTAAGTAGCATAAAAAGTTTAATAATAGAATTACGCATAAGGCACTCCTGTAATATTTTTTTTACAACCAAGCTAAATGTTGAGTTACTATAAAGCAAAAATAGATAATTTTCTAGCGTAAAAACCGTTATGAGTGTAAATATTTTATTACACTTATAGGTAATTTAATGTCATATCAACATACTATCGTAAGTGATACTAACCCAGTTATTGGAAGACAAGGATTATAGGTTATATCAATTGGTTGAAACGGATTATTTGTACCAATTTTTCTTTGCCCACTTCACTAAATGAGCAAAGTTCTTGATTCATTCTGGTAGGTTGGGCTTAATTATTACCTATGACTTTGTATGCGGATTGAATAACGTCAGGAGGCAAGGTTATTCCTTGTTTTTTAGCAGCATCAGTATTGATGACAAGGCGTAGGGCTTGCCCTATTTCTGGGGCAATACTTCCTGGCTTTTCACCTTTTAATATTCGAACAACCAGTTTACCTGATTGACGTCCTACATCATAGTAACTCATGCCATATGCTGCAACAGCTCCGCGTTCAATTGCATCAGGGAACGAAGCTAAAAGTGCGATTTTATTTTCATTCGCAAATTTGACTAGGGACTCATAAGCTGAAACAACATTGTTATCGGTTGTTGTGTAGATTAAATCGACTTTACCTTTTAATGTATTAACAGCTGTTGAAATATCCGCAGTTCGTTGGGCAGGCACGGCAACCAAAGCAATATTTTGTTGGGATAAAAGCTTTTGTAGATTTTTTAACACGACAGTTGAATTAATTTCGCTTGGGCTATAAATATAGCCTACCGATTTGACATTAGGGACGATTTTCTTCATAAAGTCGATTTGTGGGCCTATCTCTTGATAATCGGAAACACCGGTGATGTTTGTGCCTGTTGGTTGCCAGTTTTTAACTAATTTAGCCGCGATAGGGTCGGTAATGCCGGCAAAGACGACTGGGATTTGTTTGGTTGCAGCGGCTGTTGCTTGAGCACTTGGTGTTGCAATTGCCACAATGACGTCTGGTTTAGTGGCGACAAATTGTCTAGCTATTTGGGCTGCTGTAGCACTGCTTCCTTGTGCACTTTTATATTGAACCGTTAAATTTTCGTTTAACTTATAACCGTTTTCTGCCAATTCATCTTTAACACCATCACGAATTTGATCTAATGAAGGATGTTCAACAATCGCCGTGATAGCGACATTTTTTATTGTATTTGCGAAACTCAAACAAGGTGTAAACAAAAATATGATTAATAAAATAAAGCGTTTCATAAGTCGAACTCATAAACTAGTACAATGGTTCTATTCTAGCTTTATTAATCAAAAAAGTTAAGTTGTATTTGTTAATTAATCATTATATAAACAAATATCAGCATTATAATATGAATTAAACGATTAATTATTTTGAATGAAATTTTTATATACTGATACCCATAAAACTTAATTTTTGTAGGTATCAGTATATACGTTTTTTATTTAGCAAATATAAAAGGGTTTATACCACTTTTTGCAAAACCTTCTTCTTCTGTTTTGATATCTAATATCAATGAGGCAATATCGTCAGCGATGACTTCAATATGAGGGTCTTTGTCTTGATCAAGTATTTTTAGATAACTATGGCAAACGTCACAACACTCAGTTTTTGTTGCTGCGAGCTCCTTTTCTAGTGAGAGATATTGTATGTCTTTCATGTTATCGCAACAAGTACATTTAACTCTAGGTACATACCATTCACTTTCACATAAACTGCAATGCAAATAGCGCAAACCATTGTGGCTACCTAATTGAATCACGCTAGCTGTTGGCATGCTATTACAAACAGGACACAACCAAAGTTTATCGGTATTTTCTGCGATAGCTTTACCTTTAATTTGGCTGGCAAGTTGGCAATAATAAACCGATAATGATGACCAAATAAATATTGTTTCATTGCCATCGACTCGATCAAATTCTCCTTTAAGTAAATGCAATGCTTTATCTTGTAATTCTAGAGAACTATTTTTTTTTAGCTGGTCTATGACTAAAGTGATTTGCTGCGTTGTATCAGAAAATGAGTTCAATAATGAAGTTAAGTAATCTTGCCAAGTATTTTGAAGTGGTAAATTAGCTAAACTAAGTGGCGGGTTATCGCTGTTTAATAAACACGATACATCAATATCTATAGGATTATGTTTAATTAAATTCGCTTGTTTTTCAGCAATCATTGCACAAAATTTCAAATAATCACTAATAGGACTATTGTTTGCAAGGATCGTTAAACGCTCTGCTCGATGAATATACGACGTTTTAGGCGATGGGTAAAAGAGTAATGGAATTTGTTTAATAACTGAGTTTGTCGCTTGTAGTTCTAGTTGATCTTGAGGGATGATTTTGATACTCATTATAAATGCTCATTGATTGTGATTTCACTTATCACTGATTTTTACTTTTAAGATAACTCCGCTGATAGTGACTATCAGCGGAAAATACAATTACAGTTAGAGGAGAACGACTATGCTGGCTTGTGCTCAACGTCTGTAGATTCTACTTCGGATTTGGCCTTTGCATTTAGTTCATTTTGATAAATTTTTTCCATTTCTTCCTCATACCAAGTAGAATGATTTTTTCGTGCCCAAGCACGTGATACGTAACCTGTTATCATCCCTTTAATGGAGCCTTTAACCCAAATTGCCATATAAGCATGGCCAATAGCAAGTAAAATTAAAGCAATAGCGGCAAACGAGTGGAAGAATATCGCAATACGTACAACCTGTACTGGAAAATAATCAGAAATATATTGGCGCCACATGATTAGCCCAGTAATACATAATACAAAAATTAAGCTCATAATGCACCAGAATAAAAACTTCTGACCGACATTATACTTGCCAATTGGAATACCTTCTTCTTTGCCCATAATGACACTTTTAAAGTTTTTTAACCATATAATATCTTGTTTGTTAGGGATATTATGACGAGCAAGCTTGAAAAACATAAACATCAGTAAGGCAAAAACAACACAACCAATAATTGGGTGTAATGCCCTCACTAATTGTGGTGTACCAAGGAATAATCCAAACAGTTTAATTGATGGAAAAAACAAGGATAAGCCTGATAGTGCAGTAAGAATAAACAGACACACCATACACCAGTGGCAAAAACGAACAATAAGTGGTGTTCTTAAAATCATGCCTTTTTTATTCATGATGATTCTCCTGTTGTGATGAATTAGCTCCATTTTTGCGACCAAAAACGGGTAATCCTAGACGTTTTCGCGCTTGCCTATCAGCTTGTTTTTCTTGTTCAATGTCATCTTCATCCACTTCAATTGCACCAACCCCCATGTAATGAAAAAGCAACCCTCCAAATGTTGCAACAAATGCAGCTGCAGATAACGGTTTCCAAATACCTTTCCAAAATTTGACAATTTCACTAATGTGAGGGTCTTTTGGTAGGCCGTGATACAGTTCTGGTTGATCAGCATGGTGTAAAACATACATAACGTGAGTACCGCCAACACCTTGTGGATCATAAAGACCAGCATGTTCAAAACCGCGTTTTTTCAAGTCTACAATTCGATTTTCAGCATGACGAATCATATCTTGTTTAGTACCAAAGTGAATAGCGCCAGTTGGACAGGTTTTAACGCAAGCAGGCTCTTGCCCAACCGCAACGCGATCCACACATAAAGTACATTTGTAAGAATGATTATCTTCTTTACTAATTCGAGGAATATTGAACGGGCAACCTGCGACACAATAACCACAACCAATACAGTGTTCCGATTGAAAATCAACAATACCATTGGCGTATTGAATAATAGCGCCTTCTGATGGGCAGGCTTTCAAACAACCAGGATCAGAACAGTGCATACAGCCATCTTTACGAATCAGCCATTCAAATTTGCCGTTAACCTCAACTTCTGAATACCGCATCACTGTCCATGCTTTCGGCTCTAAATCAGCCGGATTATCATAAACGCCGACAGTATTACCCACTTCGGCACGAAGATCATTCCATTCGCTACAGGCAACTTGACAAGCCTTACAGCCAATACATGTGGTTACATCAATTAATTTAGCCACTTCTTGTTGGTAATCGCGTGCTCGTGGCGCTGGCGTTAACGAATTGGTTCCCGAGCGGCGAATAATATCTTGTGTTTGTAATGACATAATTTATCTTCCTCCCTATGCCGCACTGGTCACTTTTTCAATATTGACTAAAAATGATTTATATTCTGGCGTTTGTGAATTGGCATCACCTAAATGTGGCGTTAATTCATTCACCAAAAATCCTTTCTTCGTCTGACCTGTGAATCCCCAAACAATAGGAATTCCAATAGTCTCGATTTCTTTACCATCAACAGTTAATGTCGGAAGGCGCTTTGTCACAACAGCTTTAGCTTTGATATAACCGCGATATGAAGTCACTTTTACGGTATCGCCTAGTTTTATGCCTTTTTTATTGGCTAAGTTTTCGCTAAGCTCAATAAACTGTTCTGGCTGAGTAATAGAAGCCAGTCTGGCATGTTGAGTCCAAAAATGGAAATGTTCAGTGATACTGTAAGTGGTACCAACATAAGGAAATTCACTGGCATTTCCTAAACGAGCCAAATCCTCTTTAAATGCGCGCGCCACAGGGCTGCTCACTTGATTTGGATGTAATGGATTATTGGTAATTGGTGTTTCAAACGGTTCATAATGCTCAGGGAACGGACCATCGACTAATCGGTTTAAACAAAACAATCCGCCTAAACCATCGTTATTCATAATAAAGGCTCCCGCTCCAGCACTTGGTGATAACGTTGCGGTAAAATCAGGAACATCATTACCATCCCAGCTTGAACCATTCCATTTTACCAGTACGCGTTTAGGATCCCACGGCTTGCCGTTTTCATCCGCTGAAGCACGATTATAAAGTACCCGCCGATTCATCGGCCATGCCCAAGCCCATCCGGCATGAATACCTTTACCTGACGGGTCGCTAGGATCGCGCCTTGCCATTTGGTTACCTTGCTCTGTCCATGAACCGCAAAATATCCATATTCCTGATGAAGTTGTTCCATCTGCTTTTAATTGAGAAAAACCACTTAATAGCTGACCTTTTTTAAGAATAACATTGCCATTGGCATCGGTGAGATCAGCAAGGGCTCGCCCATTATAATCTTGCGCTAGCTCTTCTGCAGCAGGGCCTTTTGGATTTTGATAATTCCAAACTAAGTTATTGATTGGTTCATGATATGCTCCCCCTTCTTCGGCATATAACTCTTTCATTCTAAGAAAGATACGAGCGATGATTTCTGGATCATATAATGACTCATAAGGCGGTCTTGCTGCCGCCCAGTGCCACTGCAATAAACGCGAAGAGTTAACGATAGTGCCGTTTTCTTCAGCAAAACAGTTTGCAGGAAGCCTAAAAACTTCTGTCTGGATTTGGCTTGGATCGACATCATTCGATTCACCATGATTTTTCCAAAACTCTGCCGTTTCAGTTGGCATAGGGTCAATGCTCACTAAAAACTTCAAGTTCGATAATCCGTTACGGATACTATTTTTATCTGGTAGCGCAGCAAGAGGATTGAAACCTTGGCAAATAAGACCATTGGCTTGACCATCACGCATCATTTTACTGAATCTTAATACATCATAGGTTTTATCCCATTTTGGTAACCAGTCAAATCCCCAATTGTTATCTTGAGTTGATTTATCACCATACATTGACTTCATAAAACTGACAAAGAATTTTGGGTAATTTGCCCAAAAATTAACTTCGCCTGGTCCTAGAGGTTTAGGCGTTTTTTCCTCTAAATACTGTTCGAGTGAAACTTGAGAATCTTTAGGTAAATCAAGATAAGCGGGCAGGCGATTTGATAATAAACCAACATCAGTTAAACCTTGAATATTGGAATGGCCTCGTAATGCATTAATTCCACCACCCATTACGCCAATATTACCTAAGATAAGCTGAATCATCGCAGCCGTACGGATAATTTGTGAACCATAAGTATGCTGAGTCCATCCTAATGCATATAAAAAAGTGGCGGCTCTATCATGAGTTTTGGTGCTTGCAAGTGAGCGACAAACATGTAAAAACCCCTCAATTGGGCTTCCTGTCACTTTATTTACCATTTCAGGTGTATAACGACTGACATGATTTTTCAGTAGATTCCATACACAGCGAGGATGGCTGAGTGTTTTATCTCGAAGCGCATAACCATTTTCATCTTTTTGATATGCCCAACTGGTTGGATCATATTGGCGATTAGCTGAATCATAACCGCTAAATAACCCACTATTGGCATCAAAATTAAAATCATCACGAACAATTAAACTTGCATTACTATGGGTCACTAAATAGTCAAAGTTAACTTCATTATTGGTAATAAGATAATTAATAATACCAAGCAAAAATGCAATATCAGATCCTGAGCGAATCGGTACATAGTGATCGGCAACCGAAGCGGTTCGATGAAAACGGGGGTCAATAGCAATCAGTTCTGCACCATTATTAATTTTTGCTTCTATGGCCCATTTAAAACCAACAGGATGAGCTTCGGCCGCATTTCCCCCCATGACAATAACAACATTAGCATTTTTAATATCATTCCAATTATTAGTCATAGCACCGCGACCAAAAGTGGCGGCTAAACTTGATACAGAAGGACCATGACAAACCCTTGCTTGGGTTTCAAGGCTTAACATGCCTAATGCACGTGCAACTTTAAATGCCAGCCAACCTGTTTCATTACTCGCAGCAGAGGTAACAAGCCAGCCTGTTGTTGTCCAGCGATTAACTGTCGTTCCTTGTTCGTTTTTTTCAATAAAGTTTTTATCTCGGTCAGCTTTCATTAAGCGAGCAATGCGGTCAACGGCTTCATCCCAACTAATTTTTTGCCATTTATCAGAACCTGGAGCACGGTATTCAGGGTATTTGACACGTTGTTCACTTTTTATATAGTCAAGTACACCAGCGCCTTTAGGACAAAGCGAACCACGACTAACAGGATGATCTGGATCACCTTCAACATGGAATATGGATGATTCAGCATTTTTTGCACCATCTCCACGGCTATAAAGTAACATTCCACAGCCAACTGAACAGTAAGTACAGTTATTACGGGTTTCTTTTGATTTGAGTAATTTAAATTGGCGAGTTTGTGCGAGCGCCATATTAGGAGCTAGTCCTAGTGTGGCAACCGTTGTTCCTGCCATACCACCAGCGCAGATCTTAAAGAACTGTCTACGGTTAAATAGCATATGGACTCCTTAAAAAGCTGACATTACATTATTTGATTTATTATATTGGAATCTATTAACATCCCTATAATTTGTAATGATAATCTTTAATGGCATGGAAATAAAGGGAAAAACAGATATGAATTCATAAAGTTTGACATATATCAAAAAAAAATAAATTTATGACAGCTTGATTTATGTTGAATATACTCAAAAATGATATTGATATAAAAAATTTCAGGTAACATGGCGTTTTAGTATAAAAACGCCATGTTATTATCGCCAATTTAAAACATTAACTAAGATAGGATGATTATCATATGTTTTACCAAACAGAGACTGTGACTTCTCATTTAATCATGAAACGGTATAGAATCCTGAATATTTTTTACAAAAATATAATTTAACAAGTGAACACCACGTCTTTATTAAAGTCCCAATCGCTTTCAGATTTCCCAGTCATTTGCGGTCAGGCGAATTTCTGGTATTGTTTATTGATACAATGATGATCATACGTTTACCAAATAGAGGCTGTAAATTGTCAATTAATCGCCAAACGGTATAGAATCCTGAATATTTTTTACAAAAATAGAATTTAACAAGTAAACACCACGTCTTTATTAAAGTCCCAATCGCTTTCAGATTTCCCTGTCATTTTCGGTCAGGCGAATTTATTGTATTGTTTATTGATACAATGATGATCATACGTTTTACCAAATAGAGACTGTGACTTCTTAATTAATCATGAAACGGTATAGAATCCTGAATATTTTTTACAAAAAATATAATTTAACCAGTGAACAGTTGTGTAAGTGCCTCATAGAGAGTACAAAACTGGCGGATAAAATCATGCTGAATGTTTTATACGCAATGGATTTTTCAACTTTAACTAGGCGTTTAATGCCATAATTGATGGTTTAATATTCCTTTTTATGGTTTCGGTGACGACCGGCTTCAAAGGGGCTTTCTTAGCATGTATCAATTGAATAAGTAATAATATTGGTTTGATTAGCTCAATTTTAAATTAACACTAAAAATAAGAATAAGGTTTGGGTATACGGCGTTTTTTTGGGGTTTTCTTTTTCTGTGGCTTGAGCTGCCATTGAGAATAATCCGTGACGTAAATTTCATTAAGTTTTAAATCATAGGGGATATCTTCTAAATTGTCAGCGATTTCATCATAAGGTGAAGGTAGTGTAAAAGATAGACCATAATCATCATCAACAATCAACATACCAAGTAAGAGGTGTCGAAACTTAGTAAGATAGCATAGTTCTTCCATGGTAATGCCAGCATATAACTCATTTTGATATTTATTCAAATATTTGCCTTGATAATTTTGGTTGCACCCTATTCCAATAATGTTGCCGTCAAATGTGGTAGTGATTGTCAATGTGCCATCGTTTAACGAATAGAAGCACCATCTATTTTGCTCACTAGGTGGAGAATACAATTCACATTCTTGACACTTAATGTCAAAACGTTGATACATTTCATCCATATAAGTGAGAATGTTATCACCTATTTGAATATTTCCTATTGATTTATAGCTAATAATGTTAGCATTCAATGCGATCATGACTTACCACCCTGACACTTGTCCATCGTCATCTAATATTTTAATCTCAGTCTGACTTCTTACCCATGTAAATAACTGCGCTAAATCTTTTTCGATCCTAGGCGGATGAGCACTTATTTCAATAAAAATTTGAGTATCTTCCAAAAATAGTCTGACATCGAACAATCTACTCTTATCATTATCCCAATATGGTGAGCCTGATAAACAGTATGCGCTACTTTTAGCAATATAAGTGGGTAATGATAAAATTTTATTGGCAATATCACTGGCGTTTTGCTGATACCATGTGTGATTCATAAACACTAATCTAAACTCGGCTGACATTGAGTGGTGTTATCCCCATCATAATAAATTTTATTACTAAAACGTATGGCTAAGTATCTGATATCCATTATTCAATAACTAAATAGTTAATCACCAGTAACACGTAATTGTTTAATATTTTTTTGTTTGAGCGTGATGATCATCCGTTGCAGTTCAGGAGTAAAATTTTCAATTTGTGGCATAATTTGCGTTAAATCAGTTATCAATATTGCCAAATTGCTAGCATTAAACACAACATTAACGGTGTAATAGTCACGAATTTTTTTTAATTGTTTAAGACTCTTCCAGCAGGTTGATGTACTAAATATTTTTCCATGGAGATCTTCGCTCATGGTAAATCTTGCTGATTGCTGATTGTCAAAGTCGATAATAAAATCTAGCGCCATAAATTTAAATACCTTATTAGGCAGTAAATAATAAGATATTATCTTATATATTTACAAGATTACTGGATTAATATCTTTGTTTTTACCTAATTATCAGACAGATTAGAGGCTGTTAGATAAAAAAGGTTTATTCAGTTTTTTAGCTAATTTTTCTACACATTCTCTAGCTGCGATTTTGTAATTGATTGCATTTTCATAGGATTCATTTTTATCAACATATTCTTCAAATGTTTTAAGTGCACCTAAAAAACGAGCGGCAACAATAGTAAATTCATTATTGATCCAACAAGCAAAAATTGTTGAAGCAAACCCTTCAAGATTTTTATAATAAACAATATTTTCGATTTTTTCGATATCTAAAATCAATACATGATTTACCTGTAAACTTTCTGGTAATCGTTTAATCTCTGTCGCATCAATGTATAAAGTTCCGTTTACGGATAAATTTTCGGGCAAGGTGCTAATTTTTTGATTTTGTAAACTTAGATAACCCCCAACTGATAAATTTTCTGATAATTTATTGATTTGCGTGTGAAATAAATCTAAATTACCACCTATAGTAAGATTACGTGGCAATGTTTGAATCTCAGTATATTCAAGTTCTAAACTTCCAGAAACAGAAAGACCTTCAGGCAGGTTTGTTAATTTAGTGCCACTTAATGCTAAATTACCATTAATAGAGAACTTTTCTGGTAAACTTGTGATATTTGTATAGCTTAAATCTAATCCCCCACCAATTGATAAATATGTTGGTAATACTTCAATTTGAGTATCGTATAAATTTAAATTTCCCTTAACTGTGATATGTTCAGGTAATGCTTTTATCTTAGTATATTGCAAAATTAAGTTACCAAGTACGGTTAAGTTATCAGGTAACGATTCTATTTTTGATGAGTCTAAATCTAAATTTCCTCCACAAAAAAAAGTGTTAGGTAATGTTTTAATATCGCTGTAAGCTAAATATAAATTACCACCAACTGATAGATTATCAGGCAATGTCTGGATATGGGTATAATTTAAATTTAGATTGCCACTAATCGTTAAATTTTGAGGTAATTCTTCTATATGTGAATGAGCTAAATTTAGATGCCCACTAATTGATAAATTATTAGGAAGTGTCTTAATATTTGTATGATATAAGTCCACATTACCATTAATGGTTATTTTATTGTTTTTAATAAAATAATTTATTCCCTTTTTTTTAAGTAATATGAAAAATTTTTCCACCACTTATTTCCTTTCTTTGTCAATGCTTTAAATGGATTACTGTGTACATAACTCGGCTTTTTCCTATACAGAATAGTTTTAATGATTAGTAATGTTTTTGTTTTAACGCTATTGCTGTTGTCCTGCTTCAAAATGGTAGTGTTCCATTGAGGCACAGGTAAAAGATTCAATAAAGGCAGGTTTTGTATGCCACGTTTGTTTGGCAGTAAATAAATCATTAGCAATGGCCCAATCATACACCCCAGTATTCACAGGATAACGGGTTAACACACCAGATAATTGATGTTTTTCAATCCAAGTTTTAGCTTCAGTTAACGAGGTGAATACACCAGCAGGAAAACTTGCACCTGCACCATTAAATACCCATATTTCGTTCATTTTTTGCTATCCTATCTGCTCTATTCCCATTGCAACATGGTATTATGTAATAAAATTAATATGTGATTTAATACATGACAACAATTTAAGAGAAATGTTGTCGACAATAATCGACTCAAAATTATCAATATTATCTTGATATTCCATCACTTTATCCATGCCATAATTTGAGTAAACAAAGCAAGTTACATGTATCTTATCATTTGTTAGGCGAATATTAACAATATCATTATCAAATAGTTCCATACTGTTAATTGATAATTTGAAACGCAGATAAATTCGCTGTTTTAAGATATTAACATGCACATAACTAGCCATATCCGTTAATTTAAACTGCCTAGCAATATTCGATTGTAAAAAAATCCCTATTTGATTAAGTCTATTCGATAAGTGTGATAGCAAATCAACTGTTTTTTTATTGTCAAAAATCATCATACTTGAATACTATAAAAGATTAACGTACTTACGCTATCGGTGACCAAAAACAAAGTACATAATTTTTTAACTAACTTAATTAGCGTATTGTAAGAAAGCATCGTTTTCAAAATAAAAGACAAAAGAGCTAAACAAATCCTCTAATGTTGGATTATCTAATTCATTGTTAGCCACACTAATAATATCTTCAATCTCGGCTTTTTCTAGCGTTGGTATCCAACCTTCTTGTATAGCTTGTTTAGGCAGGTTTGAATCACAATCATCTAAAATATCTTCATCCTCAAGACTAAAAACTCCTTGGGTATCAAGTGTCCAAGATGAGTGTTCAGCGGGAAGATAAAAAAAACTGTATGGCATGTTTTCTATGTTAGAAAGCATATCTCGTATAGTAATAAAATTCATCATTTTCCCCAAAAAATTAAAAAATTTAGGATGTTTTCAGTATGCAAACATCAGTGTAATGGCATATTAAATGATTGTCAGTACTCAATAAGTAATGTATTCATTTAATCGCCATCAGCAATAATGACTTCTTCTTCACGCACGGCTTGCTTAAGTCACATGACTAGCTTTTGGATTTCGTTGTCGTGATATTTTTGTAACAAGTTAATTAATATTTTTTGATGATCAGGATAGATTCAACATCGACCATAAGCATCAATTATGATGCCTGTTTTCTGCTTTAAATCGATAAAAGCTTGCTCAAGTAATTGTACTTTTTTATCACTTAAAATAACAGATGGCTTACTGCCGTTTTGATCCGATAAGTAAGAAAAATCTAACATCTTTGGTATTCCTTAAGTATTGATAAAATGTTAGTTACTCTTGGTTACATAAATTAAGAATATATTGAGGTGTCTTTTTTCGATAACGTATGCTCTGTTTTAAACCAATGGAGCCTTGCCTTACACATTTTAGCAGATCCTCATCACTAATAATAAAATCACTATCTTCCAAAAAAATATCAATCACTGCTTCGGCAAATGAATCTGGAATATGATTTAAGGCAAAGTTAAAAATACGATTTTTTGCGTCGTTATGTTGTAATATTGATTCAATGATGATCGATGCATTTTGCTGCCAATTTTCGGCAAACCGTAGAAAATCTTGCTCATTGAACGTATCTTGCAGAATGATTTTAGCTACCATTTCGCCTCTTTAATTATGTTTTACGGTAAATATAATTGTTATTTAAAGGTAAATCCTTACTCGCAACAACGATCATCACTATATTGATTATCAATATGCAAAAATATATAGATAATTCATTATAAACAATTTTTCATCTTAATAACTATCTATTATTTCAATACAAAGATTTTAGTATTTTATCTATTTAAGTGATATTTTATTCTTTTTAATCAAAAAATAGCGTTCGGAAGAAATTGGACGGGAGATGTAAGGTAGATATCTAAGTGCAAACGGAAAGGTTTTTATAGGTTTGTTAAAAAGTTCGAGTAACCAACCATCAGAATCTTTAAGCGACATAAATTCAAAACTTATCGTATTATCGGATAAAATTTTAATATCACGAAGACAACAAGCACTAAGCCAAGCATATGCGCCACCACCAATTCTGGCTCGATCGACGATTTTATTACTTTTTAAATCAAGTAAATAAATAGATAAAATCTCTTCCCAAGCATCACCATTTTGCGACACAAAAAGTAAGATATAATCATCATTATAACTAAAAGCCGCTTCTAAATAGCCCCCTTTCAATTTTTCATTACAGCCAATACCATCAACTTCAACAAGTGAATAGATTTCGCCAGGTTTCCTGAGAGGTAAAGGCTTTACTACAACATTGGATATCATTTGTATCATACTTAATCCTAAAAGGCTTATTTGTTATTTAAAATATCAATAGAAAGCCTATCTACACTAAACTTAATAAAATCATCACTTAAGTAAGCAAAATCATAAAATAAATCATCTTGAAACACAAGATTCGATAGTACTACTCTATTTTCAAATAGATAACCATTAATATGATGAACAAAAGTATCAGCTTGTTGCATAATAGAAAAATGCTTATCTCTAGATAGTTCAGGTGTAACTACCCCCTAAAATAGTACAGCACAAAAGTAGAAAATTCTCTATGATACAAGTAAAGGGGATTTAATGATGAAAAAAATGACTGAACATCAAATCGTCGCTATTTTAAAAGAAGCTGAAGCAGGTATTCCTGTCAAGGAACTCTGCCGTAAATATGGCATGGCAAATTCAACTTTCTATAAATGGCGAGAAAAATACGGCGGAATGGAAACTTCGGATATCAAACGCTTAAAAGAGCTGGAGGCTGAAAACCGTAAGCTTAAGCAGATGTTTGCCGAACTGAGCTTAAAATCCCAGCTTCAGGAAGAAATCATAAAAAAGCTTTAGTGCCAACTGGGGCACGTAAAACGTGGGCACAGCAACTACAACAAAATCATTCAGTTACTATTGCTATGAGTTGTGCCATTGTTGGCTTAAGCCGTTGTGCTTACTATCATCAACCTAAGTTACCGGATGATTCGGTGATTATTTCGGTGTTGAATGCTATCACAGACCGGCATTTACGCTGGGGCTTTCCCAAATGTTTTAATCGCATCAGAAAGCTCGGCTATAAATGGAATCATAAACGGGTGTATCGGGTGTATTGTGAATTAAAGCTTAATCTCAGGGTAAAGCGTAAACAGCGCATTCCTCCACGAAACCCAGAAAGGTTATTAGTCCCCAATAAACAAGGTGAATGTTGGTCAATGGATTTTATGAGTGACAGTAG
>NZ_LZGT01000069.1 GCF_001690525.1 Gilliamella sp. App6-5
TCTTAGTCGTAGCAGCAACAGATGGTCCTATGCCACAAACTCGTGAGCACATTCTTTTAGGTCGTCAAGTAGGTGTTCCTTACATCATCGTATTCTTAAACAAATGTGATATGGTTGATGATGAAGAGTTATTAGAATTAGTTGAAATGGAAGTACGTGAACTTCTATCTCAATACGATTTCCCAGGTGATGACACACCAGTTATTCGTGGTTCAGCGCTTAAAGCGTTAGAAGGCGAAGCAGCATGGGAAGACAAAATTGTTGAATTAGCTGAAGCATTAGACAGCTATATCCCAGAGCCAGAACGTGATATCGACAAACCATTCCTATTACCAATTGAAGATGTATTCTCAATTTCAGGTCGTGGTACAGTGGTCACAGGTCGTGTTGAACGCGGTGTTATCAAAGTTGGTGAAGAAGTTGAAATCGTGGGTATCAAACCGACAACTAAAACAACTTGTACTGGTGTTGAAATGTTCCGTAAATTACTTGACGAAGGTCGTGCGGGTGAAAACGTTGGTGTATTACTACGTGGTACAAAACGTGAAGAAATCGAACGTGGTCAAGTACTTGCAAAACCAGGTTCAATTACACCACATACTGATTTTGAATCAGAAGTGTATATCTTAAGTAAAGATGAAGGTGGTCGTCATACACCATTCTTTAAAGGTTACCGTCCACAGTTCTACTTCCGTACAACTGACGTAACAGGTACTATCGAATTACCAGAAGGTGTAGAAATGGTCATGCCTGGTGATAACATCAAAATGACAGTATCATTAATTCACCCAATCGCGATGGCTGAAGGTTTACGTTTTGCGATTCGTGAAGGTGGTCGTACTGTTGGTGCTGGTGTTGTTGCTAAAGTTATTAAGTAATTCAAGCATTAGCGACCATAGAGAGGGTATCGATTGATGCCCTTTCTTATCTAGTCTGTTTAGCAAAATGCTTTTTTGAAAGAGCATTTTGGAAAATAGATATTATTATACACAACATAATCATAGGTTTTATATGCTAGTAAGTAACGAGAGTCAAGATACAAATATTATTCTAGACAAAACAAAATGGATTTTAGTTCTAGTATTGATTGCGTTTGTTGTTTGGGGAAATTTTTATTTTGCTAAACCTAATGATATTTATCAACCTAATACAATCGTTCGGACTATTGCGGTTGTAGTCGTTTCCCTATTAACTTTGTTCATTGCGTTCACAACAAATAAAGGCAAAGCGTTCTTTGTATTTTTACAAGAATCCCGAAAAGAGTTAAGAAAAGTGGTATGGCCTACGCGTAAAGAAACAGGTCAAACAACTTTATTAATTGCGGCAATTACTATTATTGTTGGCTTGTCGCTTTGGGGAATGGATTCTTTATTTCGTTCAATAGTCTTTTATTTAACTTCAATAGGGCGTTAATATGAGTGAAACACAACAACAAAAACGATGGTATGTTATTCAAGCTTATTCTGGTTACGAAGCGCGTGTTGCACAATCATTACGTGAATATATCAAATTGCATAATATGGAAGATGCATTTGGTGAAGTATTAGTGCCAACGGAAGAAGTCGTTGAAATGAAAAGTGGTCAACGTCGTAAAAGTGAACGAAAATTTTTCCCTGGTTATGTATTAGTTGAAATGATGATGAATGATGCAACTTGGCATTTAGTGAAAAGTGTACCAAGAACAATGGGCTTTATTGGTGGTACTTCGGATAGACCAGCACCTATTAGCCAACGTGAAGTTGATGCAATCATGAATCGTCTACAGCAAGTTGGTGATAAACCACGTCCTAAAACATTATTTGAACCGGGTGAGCTTGTTCGTGTTAATGAAGGTCCATTTGCTGACTTTAACGGTGTTGTGGAAGAAGTTGACTACGAAAAAAATCGCTTAAAAGTATCGGTTTCTATTTTTGGACGCTCAACTCCTGTAGAGCTAGATTTTAGTCAAGTTGAAAAGAGCTAATCTTTTGATATAGTTTTTTTCACTGAATTAGCAGTATCTTTTAGAAAGCCACAAGAGTCTATCTTGTGGCTTTCTTTTTATAAAATAAATATAATGCCTTTCGAGAATTTGAGAATAATAGATCTATTTCTAATATATTTTATTAAAGTGAGTCGCCAAGGTAGATAAAACCACTATAGGATCATAATTTAATTTATTATTAATATAATACAGGCAATCTATTCTTTTTTAGATTTTTTTATTCTTTTACCCATATCAAAGTGATATCCCAACCAATAGTTAGGCCAACGTGCTTCGATTCCTATATTATTAACTATTAAAGCAACCATGACTAATAAAACCGAACCTATAAGTACTGGTGTTATCAAGAATGAATAGTCAGTAATTCCGGACATCATGATTAGAATAGGGTTTGCACCAGCTGGAGCGTGAACTACACGTAGTAACTGCATCAATGCGATAGATGTCCCAACTGCTAATGCTATCGGTATAATTCCATTACTAAATAAATTAATGAACAACACACCTATAAAAGACGAAATAAAATGCCCTCCGATTACACTTCTTGGTTGTGCTAATGGAGATTTAGGTACAGCAAATAACAAGACGCATGTTGCGCCAAATGGAGCCATAATTGCTAATGTACCTCCCCACTGAGTGATTACGAGCAAAGTCAAAATCCCTAAAGCACCCCCAATAAATCCTCTCAATATAGCTACTGCGTGAGGTTTAGGCGGCATCACCTCTCTTCCTTTTAATTTTTCTAGCATAAATCTCTCCTGTTTGGTTAATGTGGGATTTTAATAAAACTAGCAATCGCATTAAGTAAACGATATTGTTTACTTAATGTATATTTATTAACTATAAAGGTCAAATATTATTTATAATTAACTATATTAGAGTTGTTGTGATAGAATCAAAAATATTCTAGCAATTACAAATAATAAAAAATGAAATTGAAGCCTGAAATTGTTGATACGATACTTGTTGCGGCTGAATCGCTGTTTAATGAATATGGTTATCATCCTGTTAGTTTAGAGCTTGTTGCAGAAAATGCAGGTGTATCAAAAAGAACATTATATAAATATTTTGGTGACAAAAATGGGCTTGTAAGTAAAGTGTTACTTAAGCGGAATGATTTTTTTAAAAAATCACTTACAGATGTTATCGCTGTTTTTTCTGAGAAAAAAGACAAAATCAATGCAATTATTTCATGGCATATAAAATGGTTTAAGAATGATAATTACCGTGGTTGCATGTTTGTACGAGCTAAGTCTGAATATAACAATAAAAGTGAAGAAATATGCGCTATTGTTAGTGAACATAAAAAATGGATTCAAGATAGGATTTTTGAATGTCTAGGAGGCACAAAGTCATGTGAACAAGCATCTTGTCTAATTATGTTGATACTTGAAGGTATGATATCTTACACATCCGTTTTTGGTATTGAGGGATATGATTTTGAACAGGCAAAAATGTATATCTATGATATCGTCGATAACATTGGCGAGGATAACCTATGAATTTAAATAGCTGGCTTATAGACAATGGATAGCCATTACCTCAAGCCTCTTAACCGAAATGATCAATTTAATCTAAGTTAAACGATTCCAGCTGTTGTTGTAATTCTAACCATTGTAGTTCTGTTTCTTCTAATTGATTTTTAAGTTGGCTTTGCTTTAGTAACAAAGTTGTAAGTTCATTTTTTTTGCTCACTTCATAGATTGCAGGATCAGACAGTTGTTCTTCAATTTGCTTTAATTGATTGGTTAATTTATCAAGCATCAGTTCTTCTTTTTGTAACTGTTTCTTAATCGGTTGCATTTGCGTACGCAATTCGGCTTGTTTACGTTTTTGCTCTTTACGATCTTGAGCTGATATATTACTTGTATTTTCTTTTTTGGGTGAATTTATTTCGTCATTTGATTGGTTATCATTTTTTTGTGCTTCGGCTAACCATTTTTGATAATCATCAAGATCGCCGTCAAATGGTTCAACTTTATGATCATGGACTAAATAGAATTCATCGGTGGTCGAACGTAGTAAATGGCGATCATGTGACACCACAACTAATGCACCGTCAAAATCAATTAGCGCTTCAGTCAACGCTTGTCGCATATCTAAATCTAGATGGTTAGTTGGTTCGTCTAATAAAAGGAGATTCGGTTTTTGCCAGACAATTAAAGCTAAAACAAGACGTGCTTTTTCACCGCCCGAGAAAGTTTTAACTGGCTCGGTGACTTTATCGCCTTGAAAATCAAATCCACCCAAATAATTACGCAGTTCTTGCTCTGTATTTTTTTGTTCAGCAAGTTGCGTTAAATGCCAAAGTGGTGACTCATCGGGGCGTAGATATTCTAATTGATGTTGAGCAAAATAGCCTAATTGAACACCTTTAGCGAGATTAATATGTCCTTCCTTAGGTGCAATTTCTCCGGCGAGTAATTTAATCAGTGTTGATTTTCCCGCACCATTGCGCCCTAATAAGCCAATGCGCGAACCGGGAACTAAATTAAGCTTAATTTTTTCTAGTATAATTTTATCATCGTAACCCGCGACGACTTTGTCCATCATTAACAAAGGGCTTGGTAAGAATTCAGATGGCTTAAAATTAAAATGAAATGGATTATCAACATGCGCAGGTGCAATCAGCTCCATTCTTTCTAACATTTTTATACGGCTTTGTGCCTGTTTAGCTTTTGTTGCTTTGGCTCTAAAGCGATCGATATAATTTTGCAAGTGTGCAACTTTGAGTTGTTGGCTTTCATAAAGCGACTGTTGTTGAGCAAGTTTAGTTGAACGTTGGATCTCAAAGGAGGAATAATTGCCCGTATATTCAAATAAACTCTTTTGCTCAATATGAATAATTTTATTGACTAACGGATCCAAAAAATCACGATCGTGAGAGATTAAAATCAAAGTTCCCGGATAGTTACTTAACCATTTTTCAAGCCAAATCACGGCATCTAAATCAAGGTGATTGGTTGGTTCATCAAGCAGTAATAAATCAGAACGACACATTAATGCCTGAGCCAAATTTAATCGCATCCGCCAACCACCAGAATAGGACTTAACCGGTAACATTAATTGTTCATTAGAAAATCCTAGTCCATGTAGTAGCGTTGCGGCTCGAGCGCGAATTGTCCAAGCATCAATGGTATCAAGCTTTTCATGAATAACCGCAATTTGCTGACCATTATTTTGTTCATTAGCGGTATTTAATTGTTTTTCTAATTGTCGATACTCACGATCGCCATCAATGGCATATTCAATCGCAGGGATATCTAATGCGGGTGTTTCTTGATTGACCCAAGCGAGTTGCCATTGCGATGGTATATTTAACGTGCCAGCATCAGCTTGAATTTCACCTTTAATCAGTGAAAAGAGCGTCGATTTTCCGCAACCATTTTTACCCACTAATCCCACTTTTTGTTGAGGATTAATAGTTGCTGAAGCATTATCTAAAAGCAAGTTAACGCCTCGGCGCACTTGGATTGAATCAAAAACTATCATGATATTTTTGTCTATTATTCAAAATAAAATAAGTTAATAAAAATTGTTTTAATCATCCAAAATTAGGGACGTTATAACACAATCAATTTAAACAAAAAAGCCCTTTGATAAAACGAAAAGGGCTTAAATTTAATAATTCACAGGACTATTTTTTTATTGCTGATAAAGCACGACGAATAAAGAACGTACATATACCAACAAAAACAAAGAGACCTAAAAGTTGAGGTAACATACCTAAATCGAGCGGTATTGCAAGTGGAGCATCATTTCCACCATTGGTGATGCTAATCACAATCACAATAGCTAATAAAACGCCCACTAAACTTTCACCAACAATCAAGCCTGATGCAATTAATGCCGCTTTACGATCAGCTTTTTTGAATTGCTCTTCTGGATCTAAATTTTGTGCTTTGGCTTTTTTGTAAGCATTACGTTTAATTATCCATGATAATAAAGTGCCAATAAAAATTGGTGTTGTGATACTTGGTGGTAAATAAATGCCTAAACCAACAGCAAGTGCAGGTATGCGAAAGTTAGATTTATTTTGGGCAAGAATTAAATCAATAATAATAATGACAGCACCTAAAGCAAGTCCTATTAAAATCATCGTCCAGTCAAGTTGATGGGCAAAAATACCTTTAGCAATTGTTGTCATCAGTGTTGCTTGTGGTGCTGCCAAAACTTGAGTTGTATCCATATCAGAACGAGGTAAAGCGCCAGTAAAGCCGTAAGCGTTATATAAAATCTCTAAAATAGGCGCAATAACAATTGCACCAACAACACAGCCAAGTAATAATGCCACTTGTTGTTTCCATGGGGTAGCATTAACCAAATGACCTGTTTTTAGGTCTTGTAAATTATCATTTGAAATACATGCTATTGCCAAAACGGCACTAGTAGTAAAGAGTGCAAGGGCTGTGGCAAAGTTGGAGCCTTCAATAGAAGCTAGCATACCATTCGCTTCACCTAAACCTAATAAGATTAATGAAATGACAACCACTGCAACAATTGCTATTCCTGATATTGGGCTTGCTGATGAGCCAACAAGTCCAGCCATATAACCACATGCGGCAGCCACTAAAAAGCCCATAATAAAAGCAAATAATACAGCGCAAAAAACTAATGTCCAAGCCATGCCTGCTGATAAACCACTATCGGCAATAAAGCTATAAAAAGTCACTAACAAAATAACTAACATACCACCCATAATTAATAAAATAGCTTTAGGTGATAAATCCCGCTCGGTTGATGCAATATCATTGCCAGACACATCTGAACGCATACTTTTAAATGATATTTTTAAACCTTCAATCATCGGTTTGATTAATGTCAGTAATGTCCAAACCGCTGCAATAGCAATGACCCCCGCACCAATAAAGCGTATATCTTTTGCCCAAAATCCCATTGCAACTTTAGATAAAGGCTGACTGGTATCATAATCGGTAATTGCACTTAAAATTGGAACGCCAAATACCCAACCAATAATGGTTCCAATTAAAATAGCAATTCCTGACATAATTCCGATCAAATAACCAGCACTGAGTAACGCTAACGAGAATCCCATAGGCAGTTGAAAAATGGATTTGCCAGTGGTAAACCAATAAGCAGTACTTTCAGATAATAGGCGAAAACCATTAGTAAAAAGGCTAACAATAGAGGCAATGATGCCGCCAAATAAAATATCCTTTAAACCATCGTTAGCTTCTTTATTATCGGATTTAGATCCTGCCTTTAAAATTTCAGCAGCGGCTACACCTTCAGGGTAAGGTAAATTACTTTTAACGACCATGACATGACGCAATGGAATTGAAAATAAAACCCCAAGCATTCCGCCTGCGGCACATATTGCAAAGGTTAGCCAAAAGGGAAAGTCTTGCCAGTAACCAATCATTAACAAACCCGGAAGCACAAAAATAATTGAAGATAATGTACCCGCTGCTGATGCTTGAGTTTGCACCATGTTATTTTCTAAAATAGTTGAACCCGAAAACAGTTTCAATATTGCCATTGAAATCACTGCCGCAGGAATTGCGGATGAAAACGTTAATCCAACTTTCAAACCAAGATAAACATTCGATGCAGTAAAAATGACAGTAATAAAAGCACCAAGAATGGTGCCTCTTAAAGTAAGTTCACGTAAATTATTCATATATCAATAAAGTTAATTTAATAGAGGAGTATTATATACTTAATTCGCTTTTATCGGCTACAAGTTCCTTAAATAGCTTTAGTTTAGTGCTTTTATCATTATTTTGGGTGAAATAATTAGCAATAACATCAAAATATATTGGCATTAACCTTTAAAAAAATAACCGTTTTGTTATTAAACCTTTACAATGACGCTGATTAATTACTTATTTGTGGGGGATATTTTGAACGCATTACAGCGCTTACAAGCTATTATTAAACAACTTCGCGATCCAATTAATGGTTGCGAATGGGATCGAATTCAAACTTTTTCGTCTTTAAAATCATATACACTAGAAGAAACGTACGAAGTGCTTGATGCAATTGATAAACAAGATATGGAGGAGCTAAAAAAAGAACTTGGCGATCTATTGTTTCACATTGTCTTTTATGCTGATTTAGCCCAAGAACAAGGAAGCTTTGATTTTGATGAGGTCTGTTTAGCGGTTGCTGATAAGTTAGTTTATCGTCATCCGCATATTTTCACCGAAAATAAGGTAGAAAAACCTAACTGGGAACAACTTAAACAAAAAGAACGCGATCAAAAAGCACAATACTCATTGCTCAATGATATTCCCCAAGCAATACCTGCCTTAATGCAAGCTGAAAAAATTCAAAAGCGTTGTGCCTCGGTTGGTTTTGATTGGCATGATATAAAACCTGTGCTTGATAAGGTAAAAGAGGAAATTGATGAAGTTGAGCAAGAGCTTGAACAAAACAAACAAGATCCACAAAAAATTGAGGAAGAACTTGGTGATTTATTGTTTGCGACCGTCAATTTAGCTAGGCATTTAAAGGTTAAATCAGAACTCTGTTTACAGCAAGCCAATAAAAAATTTACCCGACGATTTCAACAATTAGAATCGATACTTAAACAAAAAAATCTGGCTTTGACTGATGCAACGCTTGAACAAATGGAAGACGCGTGGCAAAGTGTTAAACAATTAGAACAGATTAAACTCAATAGCGAAGTGGATAAAAATGACTGAACAAAAAAATGAACTGTATCAAGAAATCGAAGCATGGGCACAAAATGCGATATTAAATAGTCCAACATGGAGCATTAATCAGCTTGATTACTCAGAAAAAAGCATTACGGTTGTTGAAATGATCATCAGTGAACTGGCTGAAAAGAACTTCAGCATATCAGAAGAACAACTCAACATGATATCGCAAGAATACGGATGTTATTTATTACTCACCGCCCATAAATTATATGGCGGTGAATTTTATTGGAACGAAGAGTTTGAACAACCCATGTTAATTTGCTGTGAACCTGATGCCATGATAGTACTTATGACATGGAACAAAGTAAAAGGACGATTAGTAGGGGATAAAGCCGATCATATTGCCTATTTCTTAGATGAATTTGGTAAAGCGACTTTCCAGCCAGAAAAAGGCAAGCATGTGGTTTATTTGTAATAAAAACAAAACGACGAAAACAGATAAATATGAATTATCCATTATGTTATTAAATTAAATGGAGATTGGACGTGAATTACAAACTTTATATAGGCAATAAAAACTACTCAACATGGTCTATGCGACCTTGGGTTGCAATGAAGCATTTTGGTATCCCTTTTGATGAACAGCTTATTCGATTTGATAACTTTGACGATAATTCTACTTTTAAAGCAACCGTATCTGCAATATCGAAATATGGAACAGTCCCCATTTTAGTTGATAATGATGTGGTTATATCTGATTCTTTGGCTATTTGTGAATACTTGGCTGAAAAACATACCAACTTAGCTTTATGGCCGACAGATACTAAAAAAAGAGCTATCGCTCGAAGTTTAGTGGCTAAAATGCATTCAGGGTTTCCTGCAATACGAAACCATTTACCGATGAATATTGAAGCGGAGTTTTTCGAAATAGGGCAAATTATTTTACGCGATCATGCTGATGTTAAAAACGAAATTTCTTATCTTGATGAATTGTTATCTTCTTTCTTAAGTCTTAATTCATCTCAATCTAACTACTTATTTGGTGAGTTTACTCTTGCTGATGCTTTCTATGCGCCAATGTGCTTAAGACTCAAAAATTTTGGAATTAAGACATCGGCAACGTTAGCCAACTACATTGACACTATTTGTCAAACTAATAGCATCAAAGAATGGATAAATGGGGCAATGCAAGAAAAAGACTTTATTGTAATGGATGAACCTTATCGTCTACATAGGTAATTAACACGTTCTTTGATATTTCAAGTAGTTGTGTGATAGTAGCTTCGGATATTTGAAGCGATACTATCATTTTCATGAGGAAAACTTCAGGTAGCTTACACTTTATGATGAAAATACTCTTATAAAAACTCATAAGGCGTTTTGTCGAAAATCGTTTGAATTTTTAGTTTTCTATCTTTTAAATAGCTAACTTTTGCTGATTATGTCTCATCTCTATTAAAGTACGTAGCACACTTTCCGCTTACCCATTCATTTTTTTAATTCGCCAAACGGTATAGAATCCTGAATATTTTTTACAAAAATTTAGCTTAAAAAGCGAATGGTTGTGCCAATGCCCGATAGTGAGCATACAACTTATTTATAAAATGACGCTATCTGTTTTCGTGTTTTATATTCAATGGGAGTTGTGCTATTTAATGTCTTATGAGGTCTTTCGGTGCGATAAATGGTTGGGCAACTGACCGTAAAGTGGTTAGCCAAATCGGTCATGGTGATTTTTCTTTATGATATAAGCGCACTATATTGCTTGTTTGAGATACGGCGTTATGTCTACGCATTACAGCCATTTTGTAAATTACGGTAAACAACGCGCGTAATTCCTACAATTAGTGAATTGGCATAGATGCTGATATATAATTAAAAAATTATCAAGATAAACAACTATTGGGAGAAATGAAATGAAAATACCTACTTATTTACAAAAATACGCAGTAGATATTAAAGAAAATGACCCTGATTATAATGGGCTAACATCTTTGTATATCCAATCATCAAATAAAGAACAATGGTTCGAGATTTACTATTATGGTGAATTATACAATGGCTATATTACTGGAACAGAACCAACATTTTGCAACATGAAAGTTATTGCAAAATCCATTGAAAGCAAAGAGGAAATATTGCTGTTTGATGCCACAGAATACGGATATAATGGGATGTTCTGTGACGGTCACTCTAAAGAAGAGAAAAAGAATAGACCACTTACCAAACTTGATGTTCCTGCGTCAAGAATAAAACTAGCGATTGGATACGGTATTGATTATGAAGAAGAAAAAGAAGATTTTGACTTTGATGAAAATGGTCATGTAATACTGATTGATGATCGTAGAATAACGTGGCAAAACTTACAGCATGATGGTTTTGATTGGCTATATATTTTATTAATTGATAAAAATGGAGATGAGTTAGAAGTAGTCAATGAAGAACTTGCTTAAACTTGAGTTATTTTATTAGCGACGATAGCACTGTTAAACCACATGCAGCGATTTCGAGTAAACTGGCTTATGAGTTTTTGATGGATTATTTTAACCATGTAAGTAACCCGGCGTTTTGCTATATATCATTTTTAATAATAACTAGTTGTTAATTAATAAAATATTGTCATTAATTAAATCAAAGAAGCTACAGTAAAAGCAACAAACATGTACCAGCAATAAATATTGTAATGGACAATAGCATCTATAATATCCTTTATCTTTTGTATAAATAATAGGCTGTCAGGAACATTATTTAGAATTTCTCTATTGCTTTTATACTAAAACGCATAGTTATCTGAAAGTTTTTGACAACTTTTTAGATTTTTAACCCAAGATCCAATAAAAAGAAGATTTGGCTTTAATGCTACTGTAGTTGATATTGATCGTTATACCGCACTTATTTGTTATTTGCTGCTGGCTGAGCGATATATTTCGTATTGAGTTATCGCCATTCTTACCCGACTTAGTGCAAATAATGAGCTTTATTATCATGGTTCAGCTTGTTTGTTAGCCTAATTTATAAAATCTAAATTAAAAAGCCCATTTGTGCAAAAAATAATTTCCGAATGATGTTGAGATTTGTCAGTAATCTGATAGCAAAAATATTTGATATATTTTTATAAATCATTAATTAAAAAAATTTGACTGTAAGATGCTTTTGCGGTGAACGCAAAATCGAGTAAACTAGCAAAAAAACATTAATTAGTTTTAATAAATTCCGTAACCAAAGTAGATAACGTAATGAACGAACAATTAAACTCAGATAATGAAAATATTAAATCAAAAAGAGCCATTCGTAGTTTTGTTTTGCGACAAGGTCGTTTAACAAAAGGTCAAGAACAAGCTTTAATAAACTTATGGCCTATATTTGGTATTGAATATGATGCAAATGCACCTATTTGTTTTGATGCTAACAAACCGCTAGTCCTTGAAATTGGGTTTGGTATGGGGGCTTCTTTAATTGAAATGGCCAAAAATGCACCTAATAAACACTTTTTAGGAATCGAAGTGCACAAGCCAGGGGTGGGCGCTTGCTTAATGGCGATTGAAGAAAACCAATTATCAAACTTAAACGTGATGTGCCATGATGCTGTTGAAGTATTAGAAAATATGATCCCAGATCATTCGCTAGACAAAGTGCAAATCTTTTTTCCTGATCCTTGGCATAAAGCCAGACATAACAAACGCCGTATTATTCAACCCCAATTTGTACAGCTAATTCGGCAAAAATTAAAATTAGGTGGTATTTTGCACCTAGCAACGGATTGGCAACATTATGCTGAACATATGTTAGAGGTTTTAACCCAAGCAGAAGGTTTTGAAAACTTATCACCAAGTGGCAATTACATTCCAAGACCTGCTGATAGACCAATTACCAAATTTGAAAAACGAGGTCAAAATTTAGGTCATGGCGTTTGGGATCTCCAATTTGTAAATAAATAATGATGCTAAGGAGCCACTATGCAAAATGAAACGATCGATCTACTTTGTCGGCATCGCTCTATTCGTGCTTATAAAGCAACTAGCTTAACTCAAGAGCAAATAGCTTTAATTGTTAGCGCAGCACAGTCGGCTTCTAGTTCTAATTTGATTCAATGTTCAACAATTATTCGTATTACAGACCCCAGCAAACGCGAAAAACTAGCTCATTATGCAGGCGATCAAAAGTATGTTATCCAAGCACCTGAATTTTGGGTATTTTGTGCCGATTTTAATCGCCATTATCAAATTGATCCAAAACTTAATCTTGGCAAAGCAGAGCAGCTATTATTGGGTTGTGTTGATACAGCAATTATGGCACAAAATGCCGTAACCGCAGCCGAATCATTAGGATTAGGTGCTGTATATATTGGCGGATTGCGTAATCATCTTGATAAAGTAACGCAATTACTTGATATACCGAAATACGTCCTGCCACTTTTTGGGCTTTGCCTTGGCTACCCCGATCATCATCCAGAATTAAAACCAAGATTACCAAAAGAGTTAGTGTTTTTTGAAAACCACTATCGACCAATTGATCATGCTATTTTGAAAAAGTATGATGCTCAAATGGATGATTACTATGAAACTCGTAGTACCAATCAGAAAGTCGGCGGTTGGAGTGATAAAATTGCTAATACAATAAATAATGAGCAACGCGATTTTATTCTCAATTATTTGCATAAACAAGGATGGATCACGAAATGAACAATAACCATTACCAATTAGATAAAGTCATTATACTTAGCCGTCATGGTATTCGCACACCATTACAAAACACGTTACAATTTTTAGAGAAAGTCACTCGCTTTAAATGGCCAAAGTGGGATCACCCTTATGGTTATTTAACCACGCGTGGTGGAGTATTAGAAGCCTATTTTGGCCGCTATTTAGCAACTTGGCTTGAAAAAAACAATATAAAATTATCAACACATAATACTGAATTGTTTGTATATGCTAACAGCTTGCAAAGAACCGTCGCGACGGCTCAATTTTTGATAACAGGTGCCTTTGCTGGATATGACATTCCTATTCACCATAAATTCCCGATTGAAAAAATGGATCCGATCTTCGATCCTAGTTTGCAAGACGACTCACCCGAATTTAAACATGCCGTATTGCATGATATCGATGAAGCTGACAAAGCGACTAACATTTTTAGCAATCTAGCTCCTGCTTATGAAATCCTTTCCGATATTTTAGATTATAAGCGTTCGAAATTATATGCCGAATATCAATGTAATTTGGCCGATATTCCATCAGAACTCTATTTTAAAAAACACGAAGAACCAGCACTGCTTGGTCCTCTTGCAATAGGGGCTTCGGTCGTTGATGCATTTTTATTACAATACTATTCAGCTTTTCCTAAAAAACAAATCGCATGGGGAAGAATAACTAGTCAAGAACAGTGGCAACAAATTATTGCGATTCGTAATCAATATATTAATTTAGTTTTCCATTCTAAAACACTTGCCAAACATTCTGCAACGCTTCTCATTAATATGATAAGTGATCTTATGCACAAAGATAATAAAGTGAATCTACTGGTTGGGCACGATAGTACGATTGCAGCGTTACTTGGCATATTAAACTTTAAAGACTATCAATTACCCAATCAATTTGAAACAACTCCCATCGGTGGGAAAGTGGCTTTACAGCGTTTTCATCACTTACCTACGGG
Source organism: Gilliamella sp. App6-5 (assembly GCF_001690525.1). Lineage (GTDB taxonomy): Bacteria > Pseudomonadota > Gammaproteobacteria > Enterobacterales > Orbaceae > Gilliamella > Gilliamella apicola_H. The sequence continues at coordinate 14,266 of NZ_LZGT01000069.1, forward strand.
GGAATATTTCTTTAAAGCCGAATATATTTATCAAAGCTTTGAACAACTCTATAACGGTCAAGCACTTGATACCAATAATCCGGCACAACACTATCAGCTTCAACTGGAAAATGCTTCTGTTAATAGTGATGGTTATTATGATTGGTCAGATTTTGAAGAACGAATGGAATCTATCAAGACTAAATAATTAACCATTAGATTACCCGATTCTACCTATCATGGCGGGAATTAGATAATCTGATACATTACAAAAGTATATTGTCAACAGTTTCGGATAAGTAAGTGGATAAATATCAGTGTGTTGCCCACGGATATAGAACAAAATACAAGATACTAAATAATATTTATATGTCAATGTCATTAATTTTAAGAAAGAGTATATTTTACTTGTTTCAATCTATGCCAATAAATCAACTTGAATCTTGTTATTGATATTGCCTTTTATTTTTGCAAAACAATTATCTATTATATTTATGTTCAACTTTACAAGACTAATGTATGTTAAAATAGGTCTTAAGGAAGCGTATCTAGATCCTTAGTTGTATCGCATTTATTTTTATGTTGAATTCCACCTTTATATTATCAGGGCATGGGCAATGTGAGCTGTGGAAATATATAAGAACAGTGAAAAATCTGAAGATTAACGGAAAATCACAATAATTATTACATTAGATAAAGGTTTTATTATGAAAATATTAGTCACTGGCGGCTGTGGATATATAGGAAGTCATACCTGTGTCCAACTCATTTAATCGGGCTACACCCCCATTATTATTGATAACTTGTTCAACAGTAAAGTATCCGTATTAGATAGAATACAAAAAATCACGGCTCAATCTGTCAATTTTTATCAAGGCGATGTGTGCGATGAAAAATTATTAACTAAAATTTTTGCAGAACATGATATTAAAGCCGTGATTCATTTTGCAGGACTAAAAGCCGTCGGTGAATCGGTACATAAACCACTTGAATATTATGAAAACAACGTTTACGGCAGTATAGTACTTATGAAAGCAATGCGTGCTGCTGGTGTTAAACAGTTAGTATTTAGCTCATCGGCCACTGTCTATGGTGAACTCGCTCCTGTACCTTATGTTGAAACCTTACCACAAGGTTTACCAACTAGCCCATATGGCAAAAGTAAATTAATGGTAGAGCAATGTATCATGGATTTAGCCGTTGCTGAACCGGATTGGTCACTGACTTTACTACGCTATTTTAACCCTGTTGGCGCACATCCAAGCGGATTAATGGGCGAAGATCCCCTTGGCATTCCTAATAATCTTATGCCTTATATTACCCAAGTTGCTGTAGGCAAGCGGGAATCATTAGCAGTTTTTGGCAATGATTATCCAACAACAGATGGCACTTGTGTTCGCGATTTTATTCATGTTGTTGATTTGGCTGATGGGCATATTGCTGCACTCAAAGCTGATCATAACAAAACAGGCGTACATATTTATAATTTAGGTTCAGGTGTGGGTTACAGCGTATTACAAGTTATCAAAGCGTTTGAAAAAGCGTCAGGGAAACCACTTAATTGGCATTTTGCACCAAGACGAGCTGGTGATTTACCCGCATTTTGGGCCGATGCTAATAAGGCTGAAAAAATACTGGGTTGGAAAACCAAACTTACACTTGATGACATGGTAAAAGACTCATGGAATTGGCAATCTAATAATCCTCAAGGTTACCCTGATTAACAAATAAGTAAAATGTGCAAAATTAAAAGAAGAGGCAAAAAAGGATATTTTTAATCCTGTTGTTCATCCTCATCGTTGTCACAGCCCATTGACTAATCAATGGGTGCTTGTTTTTCCACGTATGGCAAAACGCCCATGGCAAGGACAACAAGAAATATTAAACATAGAGCAAAAAACAAGTTACGATCCAACTTGTTTTTGTGTTCAGATAACAAACGGGTAACAAGAAATATCATGCCCTAATTATAATGTATTATTTGTTTTTACTAATAATTTTTCAGCATTAATGAAAAGACTACGCTTAAAAATCACGATCCATTATTCCAGCTACAAATCGCAAAAGGCACTAGTCGAATGATCTGTTTTTCACTTGATCACAGTAAAATATTACCTGAACTTGATTTCTTAGCCATTGGGGCTAATTGCTTTTTACCCAATGAAATTTCACGCAATGATATGAATATGTGCAATTATTTTGAAAAATATTAGCACCGTTTATTAGTTGATTATGTCGAACTCAACGCTGGCTTGCCATTGCTCCTTGATTACATTCCGTTCCGTCACAGTAAAAAATTCACTATCATTTATCTGCCTATGCCAATAGTATCACCAATAATAATCTAGTTAGTGTCACTATATTCAATATGATTTGCGGTAGCCAAAGCTTGTATCTGAGAAACGTCAAGAACGGCAAATAACTGGTGGTTATGATCATGCTTATGTATTAGATAAAACACAAGCTATCGCTGTCGAGCTCATTTCGTCGGGTAATAAAGTAAAGATGAATTTGATTACAACCAAACCTTCGTTACAAGTTTATACTGGCAATTTTTTGCAGCATACACTAAATCGCCACAATGGGGAATATGGCAACTTTGCTGGTATCACATTAGAGGTACAATTTTTACCTGACAGCCCTCACCATCCTGACTGGCCACAACCAATCTGCTTATTACAGCCAGATCAAACTTATTATTATCAAACAACTTATCAATTGATCATTTTATCAATGATTCAATAACTGTAAAAAACACAATAAAAAGCCAAATAAAATTAACTTTCTATCTGAATAATTTTATTAAATTCTTTATTACTAAAGGCACTACCAAGCAATATTCTGCCATTATTTGTATTAATGTAATAAATAGGATTTTGTCAGCTTAAGCTAACAATCCATAACAAAATTAGGTATCATATAACCATCATCGCTAATGGATAATATGAAATATGAAAAGCAAAACCTTAACGGCTATTTTCCCTGGCACTTTCGATCCCATAACCAATGGTCACATCGATCTTATTGCGCGAACGTCATTACTCTTTCCTCGCTTAATTATTGCTGTTGCAGAAAGTCCAAGTAAAAATACGCTATTTTCATTAGAAGAACGCGTTAATTTAGCTTCAACCGCTGTTGAACACCTACTTAATGTGGAAGTGATCGGCTTTGATAATTTAATGGCCAATTTTGCTCAAACCCATAATGCAACAGTGATCGTACGTGGTGTTCGTACAACACACGATTTTGAATACGAAAGGCAACTTGCTGAAATGAATCGTGCGTTAAAATCTGATTTAGACACTATCTTTTTGATGCCATCTATTGCAATGGGATTTATTTCATCAACAATTGTAAAAGATGTCGCCTACCATGGTGGTGATATTACAAAATTAGTTCCTCTGCATGTCAAAACAGCATTATTAAAGCGCTTAGCATAAATAAAAGTCTATGGTTAATTTTTATACTCCACAGAAGAAAAAGCTCACACCACAAAAGTTAACAGTCACAGTTTCATCCTTAGATGCTTTTGGGCAAGGCGTTGCCAATCATAAGGGTAAAACAATTTTTGTTAAATCTGCCTTGCCTAACGAAACCGTTGATATTGAACTGACTGAAAATAAAAAAAATTACGCTAAAGCTAAAGTCATTCGATATCATAATCAGAGCAAAGAGCGCGTTAAACCACAATGTGAATATTATCAACAATGTGGTGGTTGTGAGTTACAACATATTGCCCCAAATTTGCAACAACAAGCAAAGTATGCTGCGTTAATCAATCTGTTACAAAAAGAAACAGGGCAACCTTTAACAAATATCGTTCAACATTCACCTCAAATTATTGCCGATCAGCCTTACCACTATCGTCGACGGGCAAGGCTTTCGATTAATTTTGTTAAAGGTAAATTAGTTATTGGGTTTCGCCAAGCTGAATCAAATCAAATAATCAATATCAAACATTGTCCAGTATTAGTTAATGAATTAGATTCGTTGCTAGTGCCTTTACAAAGCATGCTCAATTGCATAAAACAGAAAAAAGCACTTGGTCATATTGAATTAATTTCGGTCGATAGCGGTATTATTATTGTGTTAAGGCACACCATGCCCCTTGTCGATCATGATATTAACTTATTAAAGCAATTCGCCGAAAATAATAAGATTTCGCTTTATGTTCACGGCAAAGATTTAGTACATATTGCTGGTAATACCGAACATTTTTATTTGATTAATCATTTAAAATTAACATTCAGCCCGCTCGATTTTATTCAAGTAAATTGTAAAATTAATCAAAAAATGATCGAGCAAGCACTTGATTGGCTAACGTTACAACCCTCTGACCAAGTCTTAGATCTGTTTTGTGGTATGGGTAATTTTTCATTACCTATAGCAACATTAAGTAAAACGCTAACGGGCATTGAAGGTGTTGAAGCCCTAGTTGAAAAAGCAAAATTTAACACTATATTAAATAGCACTGAGATTTGTGCGAAAACCAATTTTTTAACCAGTAACTTAGACGATACCCAACAATTTTCGGTATGGAGTCAATCACAATATAATAAAGTATTGTTAGATCCAGCAAGAGCTGGTGCGTTTAATGCGACAAGAGAAATTGCAAAATTAGCTCCGTCAAAAATCGTTTATATATCGTGTAATCCTGCGACTTTAGCACGAGATAGCAAACAACTTTTAGATGCAGGATATCAAATTGATCAAGTTGCTATTTTAGATATGTTTCCGCAAACTAAACATATTGAGTCAATGTTGTTGCTAATAAAATCAGGAACATAAATTATGGTATCGATTAGAGGCGCACACCAACATGGTGAAGAACATTATTCGCTTACTCAATTTGATGTTGAGCAATGGATAAAACAAGAGTTGTTATTAACCAATCCAACATCTTATCAAAAGTTTAGAGAGGTTTGGGGTTTTTGTTTTGAAAACAGTGCAGGTGCACCAGAGCAAACTTTTTGTTTCGAAAATGCAATAGAAATGGTCGAGATCTTATCGACACTTAATATGGACATCAATAGTTTATGTGCCGCTTTATTACTGCCTTTTGTTGATAACAAAATTATTCGTCGAGAAGATATTCCTGAAGATTTTGATCGTGAAATTTCTCATATTATTTCTAACATTGTCAGAATGAAGGAAATTCGCCAACTACGAGCAATTCGTAACGGCAATGCGACAGCCGAACAAATTGATAGTATTCGCCGTATGCTACTAGCGATGGTCAATGACTTTCGAAGTGTAGTGATTAAATTAGCAGAACGTATTACCTATTTACGCAATTTAATTAATGCTCCCCAAGAAGAACAAGTGCTTGCCGCTAAAGAGTGTTTTAACATTTATGCCCCTTTAGCCAACCGCTTAGGCATAGGTCAATTAAAATGGGAGTTAGAAGATTTCTGCTTCCGTTATTTATATCCGGATGAATATCGTTTGATTGCTAAAAAATTGCAAGAAAAGCGATTAGATCGTGAATTGTATATCAAGCAATTGGTTCATCATTTACAAGCTTTGATGAATCAAGATCATATCCGCGCTGAGGTTTATGGTCGCCCTAAGCATATTTATAGTATATGGCGAAAAATGGAGCGTAAACATCTCGAATTCGAAGATCTATATGACATCCGTGCCGTACGGATTATTTGCGATCGTATTGAGGATTGTTATAATGCATTAGGCATCGTCCATAGCCATTACAAACATATCGCTAAAGAATTTGATGATTATGTCGCTAATCCAAAACCAAATGGTTATCAATCAATCCATACCGTTGTTTATGGACCACAAGATAAAATAATCGAAATTCAAATCCGTACTGAACAAATGCACAATGATGCTGAACTAGGCGTTGCCGCTCATTGGAAGTATAAAGAAGGCAGTACCGACAAAATGACCGCTTATGATCAGCGAATTTCTTGGCTGCGTAAATTATTAACATGGCAACAAGAGATGTCAGAAAGCGGTGAAATTCAAGAAACCGTTCGCAGTCAAATTTTTGATGATCGCGTTTATGTTTTTACACCGAAAGGCGATGTTGTTGACTTGCCAGCGGGCTCAACTCCACTTGATTTTGCTTATCATATACACAGTGATGTTGGGCATCGTTGCATTGGTGCTAAAGTTGGTGGTCGAATTGTACCATTTACCTACCATTTAAAAATGGGTGATCAAGTTGAAGTCATTACCCAAAAACAACCTAATCCAAGCCGTGACTGGCTAAATCCAAATACTGGATTTGTAAATAGTAGTCGAGCAAGAGCTAAAATTCAAGCTTGGTTTAAAAAACAAGATCGGCATAAAAATATTGTAGCGGGTCAGCAAATTTTAGAGCACGAGCTTGAACCTTTAAATATTAGTTTAAAAAATGTTGAAAAGATTTTAATCAATAAATATAACGCTCATTCCTTTGACGAGGTACTAGCTGGTATTGGGAGTGGTGATGTTAGGATTAATCAATTAGTCAACTTTATCAATGCTCAATTTAACAAACCAACGGCTGAAGAAGAAGATGAAGCTGCCTTAAAACAAATTGCCCAAAAATCGAACGCTCAAACCAAAAATACCAATAAGACCGGTAATAAAAAAGGCAGTGAAATTATTATTGAAGGTGTGGGTAATTTAATGTACACCATTGCAAATTGTTGTCGCCCAATTCCTGGCGATCCCATTGTGGGATTTGTTACTCAAGGGCGGGGTATCTCGATTCATCGAGCTGATTGTGAACAATTGCAAGAACTAAAAAATCATGCTCCCGAACGTATTACTCATGCTGTTTGGAACAACAATACTTACTCAAGCTATACCATGGTGGTACAAATTGTTGCTAACGATCGCAGTGGTTTATTGCGAGATATTACTACAATTTTGGCCAATGAAAAGGTTAATGTTCTTGGTCTAATTAGTCGCTCGGATATGAAGCAGCAATTAGCGACTATCGATGTTGATATGGAAATTTTTGATCAGGATTCGTTAAATCGAGTACTCAATAAAATAAAACAACTACCTGATGTTATTGAAGCCAAACGTTTTCAAGGTTAATTGACATGTTAAATTGCCACTTTTTATTTAGTGGCAATAGGTTAAGACTTATTATTTTCTTTCTAAAATTTCAAACTGATATGGATAGCTATTTTTATCATCGGCTTGATGTGCTTCTTGATAAATAACTTGCCATTGCTCAGGCGTATAATCAGGAAAATAAGTATCGCCCTGTAGTTTTGCCTTTATATGTGTTAAATAAAGTCGATTTACTAAAGGTAACGTCTGCTTATAAATATTACCACCACCAATAATAAACGCTTCATCAATATGCTGTGTTTGAGCTAACAATATCGCGGCATCAATTGATGGTACCCAACTTACATTTGGAACCATGTTAGATTCTATGGTTGCTTGCCTTGAAATAATAATATTATGACGTTCTGGTAACGGACGACCAATAGACTCAAATGTCTTTCGCCCCATAATAACAGGTTTATTAAGGGTATTTTTTTTAAACCATGCCAAGTCTGCGGGTAAATGCCAAGGCATTTGATTATTTAAGCCAATTACATGATTATCCGCCATGGCTACAATCATACTTAATATCATATTCGATCCTTTACACATACCCTAAAGATTTTATTCGCAAATTCACATTTTCAGGAAAGATAGTTTGGCTCCAAAGCCGTTCACTTAAAGAAAGTAATGACTCTTTTTGCCCTGAAACAATCCAATTAGCCAGTGCTGTAGCCACATCAGGGTAGATTATTGGTTTTGGCGAAGGTAAATTAAGCCAGTATTTGAGTTTGATACAGCTTAAATTTTCCATAACTGTTGCCATATCAAGAGAACGCAAACATTGAGCATTATAAATTTGTTCAAATTGACCTGATACAGGTTTAGTTAGAATCTTTTTACCAAGCGTCAATGCTTCAGAAATCAATGCAAATCCTGTATTTGAAATAATTCCAGAGCAACGCACTAAAGCTTGTGTAAAATTATCACGCCCAAGCGGTTGAAAATTAATATTACTTTGTTGTGATATTTGTTTTATATCTGGATGAAAACAGATAAACTGGTGCTCCTTAAACTGTTTTAACAATACCGTAATTTCATCTAATGCTTCAAATGGCAAATAGGCGATGATGTTGCCATCCTCGGTTGGCGCAGTTTCAAAAGTGTCAATCATAGGGGGAATTAGCTTATGCCCAAAATGAAACCAATGTAGGCCAATTGGTTTAGTGACGGGAGCGTAATATTTCATAATCACATTTGCGACTAGTCCATATTCTTTTGGTTTAAGATATTGGCAAACTGCTTGATTGCTTATACCTAAACATTCACGATGTTGATGATGTGCAGCCCAAGCACTTACTGGCTCAAAATCGCTAATTATGCAATCATATTTTGATAAATCAAGCTCACGGACATCTTTAATGAGTCTGAAAGCTCGAATCCGTTGCACGGTTTTGCGAAAATTAATTTTACCATTAAGGGTTGCAAACGTGACACCACGATAGGTTTTATAATCACCAAAAGCTTGCATGTCGAAATAGTCTTTAGGATCGCGGCCACTGAAAATATAATCAACATTCGCACCAGCTTTTTTCAGTGCGTTAGCTAATGTTCTACAGCGACTGACATGACCATTTCCTGTTCCTTGAACACCAAAGAGAATTTTCATATCTTTATGATTCGTCAATTTAAGTTATACAAATATAATAGCAGAACAGCTTATTATTATGTAAATTATTTTGTATGATTAAATGCAACATGATATTAATGATTAGTTGTCATAATTCAACATTGGTTAACGTTATTACTCATTAGTCTAAATGAAGCAACAGTGCTTCATTTAGTGACGATAAATATAGTCTCACTTAAAGTGTATAGATTTTGTATAACTTTGCTTCTTTTTTCAGTACAATAGCCTAAGTAATTGTTAGATGAATAGTGAGATTTGCATATGTCATTAAGAATCATCAATAAACAAAATTACCTTATTATTGCATCAGCAATTATTTTCTTTTTATTTGCTGATTCTGCTAGATATTTGACAATCACAATCGGCTTATTAGTTACTGTTAATGATATTTCACACCGCATAATTGCTAAGTTAGGCATGAATGAGCATAATGATTGCCATTCTTTATTACAAAAATCATCTCATGATTCAGCTTGTACCACTTTTAATCTTCAGTTTTTATCACATTGTGAACTATACCTTACATTTAACTTTGCTCAAAAATATAAAAAGTTTATTTCTGAATTAAAACTACTAAGAATTGTTTAATTAATTTGTATTTTCAATAAAAAATTAGTCGACATATCTATCTTTGCAGTAAAAATTTTTTGTTATTCGTTTTTATCGCTAATCACTAAATAGTGATTGTTTATCATAAAAAAATGATTATAGGAATATTATGAAACGTCGAAATTTTTTGTTCAATATTACAGCGGCTTTAAGTGGGATAGCAGTTACAAAAGCTTTTGCCAAAATGGATAATTCAACTATGTCAGGTATGGCTTGTGAAGCCAACTCTGATCAGTGTAAAACAGGTGAAATGGGAGACATGAATATGAAGATGAATATGGGTAACAAAGTTTCACAAAAATTATTACCGACCTCAGCTTTGCCACAAGGTCTAAATTTACCAGAATTAACTCATTTAGAAAATACCAGTAATAAACAAGGTATTTTTGAAGCAATCTTAGAGGCTAAACCCGTTAAGTTAAAGTTAACACAAGATATTACAACAGAATTTTGGGCATATAATAGTCATATCCCCGGTCCAGTGATTGAAGCTTTTGAGGGGGATAATGTTAAAATTACTGTTAAAAATAACTTACCACAAGCGACAACCGTACATTGGCATGGTTTGCTGATCCCATCTAATCAAGATGGTAATCCACAAGATCAAATTCCTGCTGGAAGTAGCCGAACTTATGAGTTTACTATCCCAGAAGGGAATGCTGGTACCTATTGGTATCATCCACACGGTCATGAAACCGTAGCAGAACAAGTTGCGCGAGGATTAGCTGGCATATTTATTGTACGCAGCAAAAACGATCCGCTTGCATTCTTGCCCGAACAACACTGTTTTTTTTCAGATTTAAAATTAACTGATAAAGGCGAAATTGCTGATAATTCAATGGTTGATTGGATGAATGGTCGAGAAGGACAATTTGTATTAATAAATGGTGCCTATCGTTCCAAAATCACCATAAATACGGCAACAAGGGTACGAGTTTGGAATGCGTGTTCTGGTCGTTATCTTAATTTATCTATTCCTGGCTGTGATGTTTATTTGGTTGGTACCGATGGAGGGTTAATGTCAGCTCCTGTTTTACTCAATAAACCGCTGCTATTGTCGCCAGCTGAACGTGCAGAACTTGTCATTTTGCCAAAACAATCTGGTACAGTGTATTTACAATCTATCGGTTACGATCGCGGAAAAATGGGCAATGTACCACCAGAACAAGATATCATACTTGGAGAATTGGTATTGACACAGTCAAAATCAATGACTATCCCGTCAACCTTACGAGAATTGCCAAAACTAGGGCACGCCACGACCTATAAATCTATTGAATATACCGAAGTGATGGACATGAAGGAACCGCGTGGTGGCATGCTATTCTTAATTAATGGTAAACGCCATGATATGCAAAGGATCGATTTGAAAAGCAAAATTCATGAGGTTGAAGAGTGGACAATTTTCAATAACTCTCATATGGATCACAATTTTCATATACATGGCGCACAGTTTATCGTTGTTTCACACGAATTGAATGGTGAAAAAAATCCACCTGAATATGTCGCATTAAAAGACACTATTAATTTACGTCCACATGAAAAGATCACCATAAAAATTCAACAAAATATGTCTGGATTACGTATGTATCATTGCCATATTGTTGAACATGAAACGCTCGGTATGATGGGACAATTAATGGTAGAATAACCTACCTAATACGATTCCCGTTATGGTTTAATTATCATTGAATTAATAGCGGGGATCTGTATTATACAAAATCCTTATGACACAATATCTATAAAAAATAATAATTGTTTTTCATTTTTGCTAAAAATGCTAATATATCATCATTATGACAATGATGTATTATTGGCAAAAACTCAGCAAAAGCTTGATTATTAAAACCGCGTTATCTCACTTATTGTTAGGTGTAGTGGCTGCTGGGTTCAGTTTATGTCAACATGAAGCGCTTCCCTCGGAAGCTTCTGTTTCGCAAATTGGGATTATTGCAATTGCATCTATTGTACAAGATCACCTAGAAGTAGAGCGAAAAAAATCACAAACGCTATCACATTTACAAAAACGATGCATCGCAGCGTTTTTTGTTATACCCAATAGTATTGAACTTTCACCAAGTAAAGTTATTCGGCTATCCCCTTATAACGGCATACGAGCTGGACCTAAAGCTACCGTTTAATGAGCTTATCACTCAAATAAAACTAATTTTTATATAAGGTTAATTCCTTAAATCCGTATTGAAAAAATAAGAGAAAAGTTATGTTATTAAAATTATTAACAAAAGTATTTGGTAGTCGCAATGATCGCGTTTTAAAAACCATGCGTAACCGAGTTGAAAAAATTAATGCACTTGAACCAGCCATGGAAGCATTGTCTGATGAAGAATTAAAAGCTAAAACCACAGAATTTAAACAAAAGGTTGCTGCTGGTATCCCATTAGATGATATTTTGGAAGAGGCTTTCGCGGTGGTACGCGAAGCAAGTAAGCGTGTATTTGGTATGCGTCATTTTGATGTGCAGTTAATTGGTGGTATGGTATTAAATGAACGCTGCATTGCCGAAATGCGCACCGGTGAAGGAAAAACCTTAACGGCAACATTACCTGCCTATTTAAATGCACTAACAGGTAAAGGTGTACACGTTGTTACAGTTAATGATTACTTAGCACAGCGTGATGCAGAAAATAATCGTCCATTATTCGAATTTTTAGGATTAACTGTTGGTATTAATTTACCTAATATGCCGCCACACATAAAACGTGAAGCCTACAATGCTGATATCACTTATGGTACTAACAATGAATATGGTTTTGATTATCTACGAGATAATATGGTATTTAGCAAAGATGCTCGAGTACAACGTCCATTACATTACGCCTTAGTCGATGAAGTCGACTCAATTTTAATTGATGAAGCAAGAACGCCATTGATTATTTCAGGTCAGGCCGAAGATAGTTCTGAAAGATATATTAGTATTGATAAAATCATTCCTTATTTAACTCGCCAAGAAAAAGAAGACTCTGAACAGTTTCAAGGGGATGGAGATTTTTCCATTGATGAAAAATCACGCCAAGTTAATTTAACCGAGCGTGGATTGGTTAAAGTTGAAGAACTATTGATTAAACAAGGCATCATGAAAGGCGATGAATCGCTTTATGCGCCAAGTAATATTGTTCTAATGCATCACGTTAATGCAGCCCTACGTGCTCATCACTTATTTCATCGCGACGTTGACTATATTGTTAAAGATAACGAAATAGTTATCGTGGACGAACATACTGGTCGAACCATGGATGGTCGTCGTTGGTCTGATGGTTTACACCAAGCGGTTGAAGCAAAAGAGCATGTTAAAATCCAAAATGAGAATCAGACACTGGCTTCAATTACGTTCCAAAACTATTTCCGTTTATACGAAAAATTAGCGGGGATGACAGGTACTGCTGATACTGAAGCATTTGAATTTAATCAAATTTATGGATTGGATACGATTGTTATTCCAACAAATCGCCCAATGCAACGAAAAGATCAATCTGACCTTGTCTATATGACTGAAAAGGAAAAGATTAACGCGATTGTTACTGATGTACAAGAATGTGTAAAACGCGGTCAACCCGTTTTAGTTGGGACAGCATCAATCGAAAAGTCAGAACTAGTTTCACAAGCATTTAAAAAAGCCGGCATTAAACACAATGTGCTAAATGCTAAATTCCATGCTCAAGAAGCTGAAATCATTGCTAATGCTGGGAGTAAAGGTGCCGTTACCATTGCAACTAACATGGCTGGGCGCGGTACTGATATTATGCTGGGTGGAAATTGGCAAAGTGATGTAGCTAAAATTGAAAATCCAACGCAAGAAGATATCGAAAAAGCGAAACAAGTTTGGCAAACAAAACACGAAGAAGTGATTGCATTAGGTGGGCTTTATATTTTAGGTACAGAGCGTCATGAATCGCGTCGTATCGACAACCAGTTACGTGGTCGTGCTGGTCGTCAAGGTGACCCCGGTGCTTCACGTTTTTACCTATCACTTGAAGATCCATTGATGCGAATCTTCGCCTCTGAACGTGTGGGGAACATGATGCGTAAACTGGGCATGAAAGAGGGAGAGGCCATTGAACATCCATGGGTAACTAAAGCCATTGCCAATGCACAAAAGAAAGTTGAAAGTCGCAACTTTGATATTCGTAAACAACTTCTTGAATATGATGATGTTGCTAACGAACAACGTAAAGTAATTTATCGTGAACGAAACAGTTTACTTGATAATGCCGACATAAAAGATACCATTGATTCAATCCGAGGTGATGTATTTAATACACTCATTGACCAATACATACCACCACAATCAATTGAAGAAATGTGGAATATCCCTGGACTTGAAGCCGCGCTAAAAACAGACTTTGATTTGGATTTACCCATCGCCAAATGGTTAGATGAAGAGCAGAACCTACATGAGGAAACATTGCGCGAGCGTATCTTACAAATGGCACAAGAAAGATATTTAGAAAAGGAAAATACTGCTGGTGCTGAAGCATTTAGGCACTTTGAAAAAAGTGTCATGCTACAAACACTTGATACGCTTTGGAAAGAACACTTAGCTGCTATGGATTATTTACGTCAAGGTATTCATTTACGTGGTTACGCACAAAAAGATCCAAAACAAGAATATAAACGCGAGTCCTTTAATATGTTTGCTGGCATGTTAGAATCGTTAAAATATGATGTTATTGGTATTTTAAGTCGTGTGCAAATTCGCTCACAAGAAGAAGTAGATGAAGCAGAACGTCAGCGTCTTGCTGAAATGGAAAAACTAATGGCTAAACAACAAGCTAGTCATGAATCTGTGACCACCATGAATGGTGAGGGTGAAGATCAGACGGCAACACAGCCAGTAGTACGAACTCAAGCTAAAGTTGGACGTAATGATCCATGTCCTTGTGGTTCAGGTAAAAAATATAAACATTGTCATGGTGCTGTTCAGTAAGGTAAAAATTTAGTATCATCACACAAAATTGGTGATTAAAACGTCGATTAGGATCGGCAATAAATTGAAATAGGGAAAGTTGCAGCTTTCCCTAATTTTACTCATAGGCAAATAGAATTATGAATAAACATATTGAAATTGCTGTAGGTATTATTCGTTCACAAAATTGTCAAATCTTTATCACCCAACGCGGTGAAGACTCTCACCTTGCTGGTTTTTGGGAATTCCCAGGTGGAAAAATCGAGGCAGGAGAAACCCCATATCAAACCCTACAACGCGAAATTGCTGAAGAAGTAGATATCTATATCCATCAAGCCCAATTCTTAGATGTTTTTGAACACAGTTATGATGATCGTGATATCATAATTCATGCTTATTTAGTTGAAGAATGGGATGGCGTTCCTTTCGCTAAAGAAGGTCAGCCAAGCCGTTGGATTGATCAAGAAGATTTGAATGCCGACGAATTTCCTGACGCCAATCGACCGATTATCGAAATGCTAAAAAATTTGGATAAACAAATCTAGTCTATTTATTAGCATTTATTTTTGTCAGCTTTGTTTATTAAGATTAATGCATTTTGTCATTTCTATTCTTTTTGTTTTTAACTTCAGACAGTTTTAATATCGACTTTATAAATCAATGCGCTACACAACTAAGAGCGCTTTGCTAATTTCCATTGTTATCAGGCCGAATTTTCCGCACATAATCTAAAGTGATATACAATAAACAAGAAAAAAACAGGTTAAATATAGCTACTTTTTAAGTAAAATAAATTTTTTATTCGCTAGATAATAAGCGTTAAAAAATATATAATGCCACGAATTTTTAATGTTAATTACCATTAAAAATAGTGTTAAATTAAAGAAAATTAAGGTGTTAATTATAATGAAAGAATATAAGGTAGTTGTTTTTCAAGAAGGAGCATTGTCTTCATTACTTTTAGGTTCAGCTAATGCTAATGAAGTTAAATTTTCAGAATTTTTAAACAAAAATGCTCAAGAGGGTTGGCGCGTAGTAACGATGGAAAAAGATATGCGTCGCTTGTTCTTATTTTGGAAAAGAGAAGCCTATTTAATTGTAATGGAACGGGAACGTAGTTAAACAAAAGTCTAAATATCATTACCTGTTTTTCTAATGAATTCATTCAAAGCATGAATATTTTAGGTTAATAATTTCGTCTTTTTAAGGTAAGGGTGTTTTTTACACATACATGTCTAATAAAAAGCGAAAATACATTAGCGATTGTCAAAATTGGGAATCAATATATCTACTCATTATATTGTATTCCCACTAAATCAGATAAACTCAATCAATCTTTTTAAATAAAGCAATATTATTTATCAACAGGCAATTTCAAATAACTACCAAATTTTTATAAAAAAAGCAAAAGGATACGTTAAGATTTACGCTGTAATTTTTGTTCTGCTAGAGCCAAAAAAACAATACCAATAATGATAGATAACCCACCAAGCATACGCGTCAAGGTAATTTGCTCATCAAAAGCAATAACCGAAACCAACATCACGCTGACTACCTGTAAATGAGAAGCGGCAAAAGCGGGGCCCACTGGTGCGTTTTTTAATAATACCATCCAAGTGACAAATGCGCCTGTATAACCGAGCATGACTAAATAAGCCCAACCATGAGAAAAAACACGAATTAACCAATCAACACTCACTTCAAATGGCATTGCCGATAATGCCGTTAATTTAAAGCTTGTTTGACCAAACGTATCAAAAAATAGTAGCAAAATAAATCCAATAATATAAAATTTTTTCATTATGTAAGCCCGACTAAAACAACACCGGTGGTAATAAAAAATATTCCAATGATACGGAATAAAGTAAGATGTTCTTGAAATAAAATGCGCCCAGCCAACATAACAGTAATAATATTAAACGATCCTAATAAAATACCTTGTGACAAAGGGACTTCACTTAAAAAAGCTAGCCAAAAAATAAAACCAATAAAGTATGTGGCAAAGCCTAGCCAAAGCCAAAAATTACCAAATAATTTTTGCCAATAATGCAAACCTTGCTGATTTTTCGAGGTGATTGCCGCATACTTAAATGCCATTTGTCCAATTGTATCGCAGGCAATATTTATTAACCAAAGTATAACAATTAAGATTGACACTGCTGACAAAATCCATGTATTTCAAGCACGCTATGTTTGATTAAAAAATCACTTTGTTGTGCTAATTGCTTAAGTTGATGTTCGATATCTTGTGAATGTTTTTCAATGATCCGTTGACATTTATCACAAATAAATAAAATTGAAATATGCTGTGGATTTTGAAAGTGTGGGCAAATAATATAACTATTAGAAGATTCAACTTTATGGATGAAACCTTGTTCTAGTAAAAATTCAAGCGCACGATAAATTGTGGGTGGTTTAGCCTGAGGTTCACTGACTTTGAGTAGATCTAAAAGATCATAGGCACTCATCGCTTTATTTGCCGTTAACATAATATCTAAAACTGTTCGACGTTGCGTAGTCAGTTTAATACCCCGCTTTTTGCATAAAGTTTCAATCTTTTCAATGAGTAGATTATGCATTCGGTTTCCTTTGCCTTTAGTCATTATTTTTTTGTGCTGCTTTTCTTCGTCTTATTTCTTTAGGGTCATTGATTAAAGGTCGATATATTTCAATACGGTCGCCATTTTTAACCAATTCATTGAGATCACAACGTTTTCCATAGATGCCAATTAGATGTTCATCTAGTTTAATCTGACATAACGATAAGATATTGGATTTTGTAATTGCTTGCAAGACATTCGTTTGCTCATCTACATCGCAATTAATTACCGTCGGGTTATTTGGTAACGCATAAACTACTTGAATATTTATCATTTATAAATCTGCCTTGCTCGTTTTGAAAACGCATTAACCATACTTGTCATCACTTCTTTAAACACCGGAGAAAAAGCAATATCTAATAACTTATTTTTAAACTCAAAGTCTAAACTAAAACTAATTTTACTTTTGCTTTCGCCGAGTGAACTAAATTGCCACCTTCCCGATAGGTGTTTAAATGGTCCTTCAAACAATTTTATCTCAATAGAATGTGGTTGATTAATCTGATTTACTGTAGTGAAAGATTTTTTAAAGCCTAACTTTTCAACTTCAATAAACGCTGTGTACGTATTATCTTGTTTGCTAATAATACCAGTTGCGATACAATCAGGAACAAATTCAGGGTACCGAGCAATATCATTCACTAAGCAAAACATTTGCTCTACAGAATAAGGCTCGATAACTTCGTGAAAAACATGTGCCATAATAATAAAATAAAAAGTTAAAATTAGTGGCATATCATATCATGTAACTTTATAATAACGCACATTATGACTAAGAAAAAATCACATAAGCCAGGTTCGGCAACCATTGCATTAAATAAACGTGCACGCCATGAGTACTTTATTGAAGAGGAAATTGAGGCGGGATTATCCCTACAAGGTTGGGAAGTAAAATCCCTACGCGCAGGAAAAGCCAACATTAGTGACAGTTATGTTTTACTTAAAGATGGTGAAGCATGGCTCTTTGGTGCAACTATCACACCACTTAATGTTGCATCAACACATGTTGTCTGCGAACCAATGCGCACACGTAAATTGTTATTAAATGAACGCGAATTAAATTCATTATTCGGTCAAATTAATCGCCAAGGTTATACTGTTGTTGCACTTTCGCTTTATTGGAAGAACGCTTGGGCAAAAGTGAAAATTGGTGTTGCTAAAGGTAAGAAAGAATACGACAAACGTACTGATATTAAAGAACGTCAATGGCAAGTTGATAAAGCGCGCATTATGAAAAACGCCAACCGATAATATATGGTTACTTGTAGAGTATCGTTTTAGCGGTGGCGTATAATTTGCGGCATTGTTATAAAATGCACTTGTCATAATTTATCCTATAAAGAGTGAACCACTGCAATTGAGTATGTAGAGCTAAAAATTTAGCTTTAAAAGGTTTATTGGATAAATGTGATCAACATCAAAATTATTTAATGAACATAGATAAAGAAAGCTATTGTATATAATACATAGCTTTCAAATTGATAAGTTACTATAGAAAAGTTTGAAAAATTTATAGAAAGAAACAAAATATGGAAATTGGCTAAGCTTTAGTATAACTGATAAGAAAATAATTTTACAATCTAATTGGCGTTATTTTATACAACCAATAACGCCAATACATTACATTTTGACTCATTTCAAGATAACACAACAAACTAACGTTGATCATCAATAGTAACCCCTGCTGGCGGGGTAAAGTTAAATTTATTCGATTCCACTTTACCAAGTACTTGATGGGACAAGTCATAAAAGCTACGCTGTCCATCTTCTTCAATTATCGTAAAATTTGAGATCATCCCAGTTGGTAAAACAGAAATAATAAAGTCTTGATTAGAACCATCAGTGGCTTTTAGTGTAAAGGAATTTTGCTTACGTGTAACGTTATAAGCATTCCATATTGAATTATGGCTATCAGTAATAAGTAACATTAAACGATTATCGACGGCTTTTTTAAAATCCATTACAGTTACTTGTTCAACAGCGGGCGTATAAACCCACATATTTTTTCCATCGGAAATAATCGATGTTACATCTGGTTCGTTCATGGTCCAATTGAAGTAATAAGGCCTAGTCACCCATAAATCACCTTTACCCTGTTGAACGGGTTGATTATCGATAGTTTTTACATTTTGCGAAAACTGCGCATAAAATCCATCAATTTTATCTAGACGCTGTTGTAAAACTTCTTTATCGCCTGCCCAAGCTGTCCATGCACTAAACAACAATCCTACCAATAATAAAAAATTCTTCATGATAAATCCTTATGTCTGCCTATTTTTTGGCTGATAACTGTATTCTAATAAGCTAAAAGTTGGTGAAAAATATTACCTTGTTTCGTTTTATGGGGAAAACTATTTTCTTTTTCACTTATTGATTAACAAGTATATAATACATTTCATATTGCAAAAACTGAATATAGTGTACCATGCCGAGTATGTCTTTTGAATTTACAACTGATGAGTTTAAGCCTTTAGCGGCAAGAATGCGTCCTCGCACCTTGTCAGAATATATTGGGCAAACACATTTATTAGGGAAAGGGAAACCATTGCCCAAAGCCATTGAAGCGGGTAATTTACACTCAATGATTTTATGGGGACCACCTGGCACAGGTAAAACGACATTAGCTGAAATTATTGCTCATCATGCCAATGCAAAAGTTGAACGTTTATCAGCGGTAACGTCAGGCATAAAAGATATTCGTAACGCAATTGATCGAGCAAAAATAAATCAGCAAGCAGGCGTTCGTACAATCTTATTTGTTGACGAAGTCCATCGCTTTAATAAAAGCCAACAAGATGCATTTTTGCCATATGTCGAAGACGGAACAGTGACATTTATTGGGGCTACAACTGAAAATCCATCTTTTGAATTAAATTCTGCACTTTTGTCGCGTGCAAGAGTTTATTTACTCAAATCATTATCAAATCAAGATATTGAAAACATTTTACAGCAAGCAGTAGATGATTCTGAACGGGGATATGGTCAGCAAAACATCGTTTTACCAGCAGAAACCAAAAAACAGATTGCTGAATTTGTTAGTGGTGATGCAAGGCGCGCACTTAATACACTTGAATTATTGGTTGATATGTCTGATGGTCATGCGCTTACACCAGAATTACTCAAAGAGGTAATGGGTGAACGAAGTGCCAGATTTGATAATCAAGGTGATCGATTCTATGATTTAATCTCTGCTGTACATAAATCTATTCGAGGTTCTGCACCCGATGCCGCACTGTATTGGTATGCAAGAATCATTTCAGCAGGAGGGGATCCTCTCTATGTTGCTCGCCGATTACTTGCCATTGCATCAGAAGATGTTGGCAATGCCGATCCAAGAGCAATGCAAGTCGCACTAGCCGCATGGGATTGTTTTACGCGCGTAGGTCCTGCTGAAGGTGAACGCGCAATTGCACAAGCGATTGTTTATTTAGCCTGTGCACCAAAAAGTAATGCTGTTTATCTTGCGTTTAAGCAAGCGATGAGTGACGCCCAATCTAAATCAGATTACGATGTGCCCGAGCATTTACGTAATGCACCAACTAACTTAATGAAAAATTTAGGGTATGGTGCTGAATATCGTTATGCTCATAATGAACCTAATGCTTTCGCTGCGGGAGAAAATTACTTTCCACCAGAAATGGCCAATACCAAATATTACCACCCCACAACACGTGGCGCTGAAAAGAATTATGCTGATAAGCTAGCATGGCTCGAAGAGCAAAATCGCATAAGCTCCGTTCAACGCTACAAATCTAAAAAAAATAGTTAATTTTGTGGTGCATTTTTCTTTATTACCTTTCATCTGTAGTACGATGCCTGAAATATTTAATAAGCTAATTGGCTTACAAACAAATGTAATATTTTTGTAAAAGATCTTAACTAATTATTAAATAGAGAATAACTATTGTTTTAGTAATAATCAATTCATGTATACTATTTAAATGAATACTATTAATTCCATCAAAAATACACTTTAAACAAAATTTAAGATAAATATATAATAGAGAAATTTAATTAGAAGCCAAATAATAATTAGTAGAAATATATAATATGAGTAAAATTATAACTAAAACAAATTTTAATAGAATTGTATCTGGACTAAGTCCATTTCTGTTTAGCACAATGAGTTATGCAGATCTAACGGCCAAAACCATTAAAGATATTCAAGGATCTGTCCCATCATTATCCCCACAAGTCGAGCAAAATATAGAAGACTTAGATCTATTTGGGCTAATAGTTGATGGCAAAAATTATTATGGCAACGAAATAGCCCAACTTCCCATATCCGTTGCTTATCCATTTAAAAATCAAATTAAAATAGCGCCGATGAAACAACCTAATGCAGAACAATATATTGATATTGACGGTGATGAATTAGGGTATCTTGCAATAAATTCCCCAGCTAAAATAACTTGGTATTACACAAATTCTAAAAATAAAATGGTTGAATTTATACCGACAGATTCCGACACCTTTTGCTCATTAGCAAAAGAAGGCAAATTTGGTCCATATAACATAAAAATATCCGCTGATTTAATTTTAACTTCCAAGTACGGAGTTCCACTTACCAATCAATACCCGAATAATAGGATCACCAAACATCCATCTAAAACTTATACAATAAGTTCAGATTCGGGAATTTGTTATGCAAAACCAGAACTAGCCCCCAAAGAGGCTGCTACAAGTATCGCAAATAAATGGGACTCAAATAATGGTTTTTTAGCTCAATCTACTGTTTATCCAACTAAAAACTTCCCAACAACTGCTTTTTATGGTGCTCAATTTGACCTTTTATTAGCTCAAAAAGGGCTTGCTAACAATTATGATTGGAGGCTTGTGAAAGGAAGTGAACTTGTCACGATTTCTAACAATGCCGATGTAGTCACTGTCAAATTTAATACTACACAAGCAATGAATACGGGCACGGCTTGGCAATATGTTATGGGATCTGATAAAGGCTATACAGTTATCATTCAAGGAATAAATAAAACCACAGGTAATATTGTTCAATACCCATTCACCATAACTAAATGGTTCAGTGGTTGGGATAAAAGTGTCATTGGTCTACCTAAAGCCAATAAGGGTGAGGTAGATGAGATAGTTTCAGGATGCCAATCATTAGATGGTAAGTATCGTATAAGTTATGCAAGTGAAGTAAGTAATGCGCCTATGAGTAATAAAAAAGGTGATGCCACATACACCCGAGAAATAGGCACTTTATTAGGGGAATGGGGAGCTCCTTCTCAAGAAGCTTATCCTAATTCTTGGGCTGCAAAAATCAAAGGTGATCACAATCAAAGTAAGGCTTATCAGCGTATTTGGGTATGGGATACTTATGTAGAAGACTACTGCGACTACCACCCTTACAACGCTAAATATCACTGCCGGGAAGAAAGTGAAGAAAAAAATGCTGTCTGTACTGCTATTAAATAAAAAACAATGATTAAAATTCCTAAAAGATCTACCTAATAACATGTAGATCTTTATAGAAAATCAAATATTATCTTTCCATGTAAGCGATATCCTGAATTTACTGGAAATTATGTTAGCATTATTGCATGAAATAGCGTATTAATGGTATGGGGATCGATATAAAACAACATTATCAAATGAAACATTTAATAGGTATCTTTGCAACTTTAAACTGATTAAAGTTAAAGTAGATTTTATGTAGAAATAATATTTTTTGTATATTCAATTGGTTATATATTCAAGCTTGTCTATTTTATTCAACGATATATATTTTTTTATGTGTAGGAAAAGTAATTTGAGAAATTATGGTAAACAATACGAGTAATTCCTATAGTCTAGGCTTTTACCCTGATATCCAACACAAAAATAAAATTATTATCGATTAATTATTTTGATAGGTTTTAACTATTATTTATATTTTGATTAATCAGGCGAAATGATTTGTTAGTGTTTAAAAAAGCTTCTAACATAGTTCAAATTTTATATGCTTATTAAATGAGTATATTTGATTTAAGTCAAAATAAATGTTTTTAAATAAATACAATTAATAATGGAAATAAAACAATAATGAAGATAACTAATAAACATTTTAAAACAATCATATATACAATATATTTATTGCAATTTACAACAACCAGTTATGCGGCTTTATCAGCAAAAACTGTTCATTCAATTGAAGGTACTAAACCTAAATTAGTCCCAATACTTGAAGAGCATATTAATGATTTTGAGCTTTTTGGCTTAAGAATTGATGATAAATATTATTATGGTGAAGATCTTAAAAAAGCACCTATTCCCGTAACCTATCCATTTAAAAAAAGAATTACAGTAGCGCCCTTAAAACAGCCAAATAATGAACAATATTTAGATCTTGATGGCGATGAATTACGCTTTCTTAACACAAAAGGAAAGATCGATATGATTTGGTATTATACAAACAATTCAAATCAATTAATCGAATTTAAACCGACAGAAACTGACACTTTTTGTTCATTAGGAAAAGAAGGAAAATCAGGTCCCTATAAAGTCAAAATATCTGCTGATTTAACATTATTTTCAAAGTATGGTGTCCCTAACGTTAATGAATATCCAAATGAAAATATTATTACACATCCATCTAAAATTTATACTTTATTAGAAGAGTCTGGTTTTTGTTATGCACAGCCTGAACTGTTACCTAGAGAGGCAATTGGTAGTGAAAAAAATCACTGGGACAAAAATAATGGATTTTTAGTTCAATCAACTGTTGAGCAAAATAAAAACTTCCCAACAACTGCTTTTTATGGTGCTCAATTTAAGCTTTTATTAGCTAAAACAGGCGTTGCTAAAAATTATGATTGGGAGATTGTTAAAGGACGTGAACTTGTTACTATTTCTAGCAATTCTGATACAGTAACCGTTATATTTAATACCACAGAAGCACGGAATACCGACACAGCTTGGCGGCATGTTATGGGCTCAAATAATGGATATACAATTATTATTCAAGGAAGAAATAAAATTACAGGCAGTATCATTCAATACCCATTCACCATTACCAAATGGTTTAGTGGCTGGGATAAAAACTTAATTGGTCAACCAATAGCCAATAGGGGTAGCGTAGAACAAATAGTTTCAGGTTGTAAAGAACTAGATGGTCATTATCGTGTAAGTTATGCAAATGAAGTAAGTAATGCTCCAATGGGTAGAAATGCAAGATTCACTCGAGAAATCGGCACATTATTAGGTGAATGGGGTGATCCAAATCAAAAAGCTTACCCTGGTTCTTGGGCAGCAGGTCCTAGACAAGGTAGTGCTTTTAAACGCATTTGGCTATATGACACTGTTGAAAAAAGATATTGTGATTTACACACCAACAATGCTATATATCATTGCCGAGGAGAAAATGAACAAAAAAACGGTGTCTGTACTGCTATTAAATAAAACTTTTAATTAAGCTTCTCCAAAAGATCTACATTAATAGTATGTAGATCTTTACTTTTATAATTTTATTAATGTCATTTGTTTATCTGTTTTAATTTATTGATTTTTTAATTATTTTTTATCGATACCATTTTGTTTACACTAAGTTTAGAAACTTTGGTAATAAATAACCATAAAATGGTTATTATCCTCTAAGCCAAACAAATCAAATCTTTAACCAGTAACTAAGGAACGTTATAAAACCATCAGATTAACGTTAAAAGATCCCTTGAATATAAAACATTAAAACAGGCAGGGTATTTATTTAACTGTTTACTGTTTAGGTTATATTTTTGTAAAAAATATTCAGGATTCTATACCGTTTCGTGAACCATTAGGAATTGCAGTCTCTATTTGTTAAAACGTATGATAACCATCGTATCAATCAAAACATTTACAAAATCTCCCCTGCTCACAAACGAATGGGAAAGCCGAAAGCGATAGGAACTTTAATGAAGATATGGTGTTCGTTTTTTAGGTTATATTTTTGTAAAAAATATTCAGGATTCTATACCGTTTCGTGAACCATTAGGAATTGCAGTCTCTATTTGTTAAAACGTATGATAACCATCGTATCAATCAAAACATTTACAAAATCTCCCCTGCTCAAAAACGAATGGGAAAGCCGAAAGCGATAGGAACTTTAATGAAGATATGGTGTTCGTTTTTTAGGTTATATTTTTGTAAAAAATATTCAGGATTCTATACCGTTTCGTGAACCATTGGGAATTGCAGTCTCTATTTGTTAAAACGTATGATAACCATCGTATCAATCAAAACATTTACAAAATCTCCCCTGCTCACAAACGAATGGGAAAGCCGAAAGCGATAGGAACTTTAATGAAGATATGGTGTTCGTTTTTTAGGTTATATTTTTGTAAAAAATATTCAGGATTCTATACCGTTTCGTGAACCATTGGGAATTGCAGTCTCTATTTGTTAAAACGTTGGATAAGCATTGGTTAGGATTCAAAGGATAGAAAATAAAAGTTTAAGTAATTTATTCTTTTTTATTATAGGGTTAAACCGCATTGCACAATTATGGTGAAAACGCCTTATGAGTTTTTAGAGGATTATTGTAATTACTAAGTATAAGCAACTCAGCATTTTTCTACAAATAATACTTGATTTTAGCTAATAAATTAACATCGCTGATTAATAAACACACTATATATAGTAATAAATTAATTAATAGGTACTATATATTGTATATTTTGATAATTATCAATTATTATAACTAACAATAAATTTTACAATTTGAGTCGATAAGAAGAATGAATAAATCAATATTAGTAACAAAACGAAATGGGCAAAAAGAGCCAATCAACCTTGATAAAATCCATCGGGTTATTGCGTGGGCGGCTGAGGGTTTAGAAAATGTTTCCGTTTCTCAAGTTGAATTGCGTTCACATATTCAATTTTACGACGGTATTCGCACATCGGATATTCATGAAACAATTATCCGTGCGGCTGCCGACCTGATCTCACAAGAAGCCCCTGATTATCAATATTTAGCAGCGCGTTTGGCCATTTTTCATTTACGTAAAAAAGCCTATAACCAATTTACGCCTCCATCGCTATACGAACATGTTAAAAAATTGGTCGACAGTGAACATTATGATAAACACTTACTTGAAGATTATACCCAAGAAGAGTTTGAACAAATGGACAAAATGATTGACCATTGGCGAGATATGTCGTTTTCATATGCTGCGGTCAAACAGCTTGAAGGGAAGTATTTAGTACAAAATCGTGTTACTGGCCAGATTTATGAAAGCGCACAGTTTTTATATATTTTAGTCGCAGCTTGTTTATTTGCTAACTATCCTAAAGAAACACGCCTTAACTATATTAAACGTTTTTATGATGCTGTTTCTACCTTTAAAATTTCACTGCCAACCCCCATTATGGCAGGCGTTCGTACGCCTACTCGCCAATTTAGTTCTTGTGTATTAATTGAGTGTGATGATAGCTTAGATTCAATCAATGCAACAGCCAGTGCGATTGTAAAATATGTATCACAACGCGCAGGAATTGGTATCAATGCTGGGCGAATTCGTGCCTTGGGTAGTTCAATTCGTGGTGGTGAAGCATTTCATACAGGTTGTATTCCATTTTATAAATACTTCCAAACAGCTGTTAAATCTTGTTCGCAAGGAGGTGTGCGAGGTGGTGCTGCAACCGTTTTTTATCCTCTTTGGCATTTAGAAGTCGAAAGTTTATTAGTCTTACGTAACAATCGTGGGGTTGAAGAAAATCGTGTTCGTCATCTCGATTATGGGGTACAAATTAACAAATTAATGTATCAACGTTTAATCAAAAACGAAAACATTACCCTATTTAGCCCATCAGATGTACCTGGACTTTATGAGGCTTTTTTTGCTGATCAAGATAGGTTTGAAACGCTTTATCACCAATATGAGCAAGATGTCAATATTCGCAAACGCGTGGTTAAAGCGGTTGAACTTTTTGCATTATTAATGCAAGAACGCGCATCAACGGGGCGTATTTATATCCAAAATGTTGATCACTGTAATACCCACAGTCCATTTAATGCTCAATTGGCGCCTGTTCATCAATCTAATTTATGTATGGAAATTGCGCTACCTACCAAGCCACTTAATAATGTCAATGATGAAAACGGGGAAATTGCACTTTGTACGTTGTCGGCCTTTAACCTTGGCAAAATCGAATCATTAGATGATTTTGAAGAGCTTGCTGACTTAACTGTACGTGCACTTGATTCACTACTGGATTACCAAAATTACCCAGTTCCTGCTGCTCGAAACTCTTCAATAAATCGTCGTACATTAGGCGTTGGCGTCATTAACTATGCTTATTATTTAGCAAAAAATGGCGTTAAATATTCTGATGGTAGTGCCAACAATTTAACGCACCGTACTTTTGAAGCTATGCAATATTACTTGCTAAAAGCCTCTAATAACCTTGCTAAAGAAAAGGGAGCATGCTCACTATTTAACGAAACAACTTATGCGCAAGGCATTTTACCAATCGATACTTACAAAAAAGATTTAGATACTATTACCAAAGAGCCTTTACATTATGATTGGGAATCACTTCGAGAATCAATTAAAACTCATGGGCTGCGTAATTCAACTTTATCGGCATTAATGCCATCAGAAACATCTTCACAAATATCCAATGCAACAAACGGCATAGAACCGCCACGAGGGTTTATTAGTGTTAAAGCTTCGAAAGATGGTATCTTAAAGCAAGTTGTGCCAGATTATAATGGGTTAAAAAATTTCTATGAGCTACTTTGGCAAATTCCTAATAATACAGGGTATTTGCACTTAGTAGGAATTATGCAGAAATTTATTGACCAATCAATTTCGGCTAATACCAATTATGATCCGACTAAATTCCCAAATGATAAAGTCCCAATGAAACAGTTATTGGCTGATTTATTAACTGCTTATAAGTTTGGCGTAAAAACACTTTATTATCACAACACCCGCGATGGTGCTGAAGATATTCAAGGTGATATAGCACTGACTAAAAGTGATGATGGTTGCGAAGGTGGCGCTTGTAAGATTTAACCATTGTTAAAACAAAAAATAGCTACACGCTAACACTTAGTTTTTATGGGGAGTAACAAGTCATTCCCCATTTAATTTACCTTTTACACTGTCGGAAGGTAGCGGTAAAAGCAACGATAAATTAGTAGGAGTTCTTTTATGAGTATGAATTACAGTACTTTCTCGCATGTGCATAATGATCAACTCAAAGAACCGATGTTTCTTGGACAATCGGTAAATGTTGCACGTTATGATCAGCAAAAATATGAGATGTTTGAAAAGTTAATTGAAAAACAACTCTCGTTTTTCTGGCGACCAGAAGAAGTTGATATATCACAAGATCGTATTGATTATTCACACCTTCCTGAACACGAAAAGCATATTTTTATTAGTAATTTAAAATATCAAACATTACTCGATTCCATTCAAGGACGTAGTCCCAATGTTGCATTACTGCCGCTGATTTCAATTCCAGAACTTGAAACTTGGGTAGAAACCTGGTCGTTTTCAGAAACTATTCACTCACGTTCTTATACCCATATCATTCGTAATATTGTTAATGATCCATCGATCGTGTTTGATGATATTGTCACCAATAAAGAAATTCAAAAACGCGCAGGTGATATTGCAGGTTATTACGATGACCTTATTAGCTATGCAAGTTACTATAATTTATTTGGCGAAGGCAGACATAACATTAATAATCACACGGTTTCCATTAATTTACGTGAACTAAAAAAGAAACTTTATCTGTGCTTAATGAGTGTCAATGCACTTGAAGCTATTCGCTTTTATGTCAGTTTTGCCTGCTCATTTGCTTTTGCTGAGCGTGAACTAATGGAAGGTAACGCAAAAATCATCAAACTGATTGCTCGTGATGAAGCGCTACATTTAACTGGCACACAGTTTATGATAAATACGCTGCGTAGTGGAGAAGATGATCCCGAAATGGCAGAAATTGCCAAAGAGTGCGAACAAGATTGTTATGATCTATTTTTACAAGCCGCCAATCAAGAAAAAGAGTGGGCAGAATACCTGTTTGAAGGCGGTTCAATGATTGGCTTAAATAAAGATATATTATGCCAATATATCGAATATATTACTAATATTCGCATGCAAGCAGTCGGGCTAAAATTACCCTTTGAAGTTAAATCAAATCCAATTCCATGGATCAATAACTGGCTTGTGTCTGATAATGTACAAGTAGCACCGCAAGAAGCTGAAATGAGCTCATATTTAGTCGGACAAATTGATGCTGAAATTAATGAAAATGATTTAAGTGATTTTACATTATAATTTTATACTCAAACGCATACTTTCCTGAAACTTTTTAACAAAAGGAACAAATTACTGTTCCTTTTTTAATAAAAGATCAAAATAATAACCAACGGTTGCTTGATAACTAAATTAAATGACGGCAAGATATTTATTATCTTTATTATGTAAATAGTCCACCGTAAGTATAAAACACGATAAAGAAAAGAAATATCGCTGTGCGTTTTAGGGGATAGTTACAGCGTCATGCTATTGAAGCGAGCTTGCCAAAGATCACAGCATAAATGCATGTCAGTCATCGTGCTCAGTGTTGAATAATCATCTGAATAATCTAGCTTGATAATAGTTAACACAGCAACTTAAGCCAACAATAACGCCACTGATGTAATATTAATAGATTAATTTATTTAAAGTTAATCTATTAATAGTTTATCTGCCTTGGTCGGCACTACACATTGAAGTTTGCAAAATTTGCATCGTAAACGTTTTTTTTAAATAAAACCCGCGTGGACGCGTTAAAATAATTTGCCCTTTTTCACCCACTGCTTCGGTCAAAGATTGCCCATTGGCTGCTTTAGGTCTAATTTGTAAATAAGTGCCATATCGAGCCGTAATTTTTTCAACGTGCCCTAGCGCTATCATATCCATTAATTCTTCCCAGTCTTGTTTGAGCTGTTGTTCTTGTTCTTCAGTTGGTGTCCATAAAATAGGTTTTCCAACTTTGCGATGTGAAAGTGGAATGGTTCTTTCTCCCTCTATTGGGATCCAAAGCACTTTGGCAAGCTTGTATCTAACATGGCTTGTTTCCCAAATAACACCATGATTAGCCATTAATGGCGCGACACTGACAAAGGTCGTTTCTAATGGTTTACCTTGCTTATCAACAGGAATCGTTTTTAGCTCTATCCCCAGATTGGCAAAATCTTGCTCAGCTTTACTGCCAGCATTTGCACCTAAAAATGTTTCGATAAGGTTACCTACCCAACCTTTTTGTTTATTTAAGTTATCGGGTATCGTGATGTTTAAGTATTGTGCTATTTCACCAAAAGAATATCCTGCAACTAATTGTGCACGATTTAATAGCTCTTGCTCACTTTTTGGAGTAGATAATATCATTACAGAGGAATTTAAACTGACTTACCAATAAATCAAACAGCCAAAAAAGCTTGGCTGCGAATAAGAAAATTTATATCAATTAACTTAACTTTTCAACCCAAGTAGCATAAGTATTAATAAATAATGATAAAAATTCTTTGCTTTTTTCGGTAATATTGCCTTGTGCATCAAAGGCAGTACTTACACCGCCAAAATAAGCTTCTGGTTGTTGCAATGTTGGCATATCAAGGAACACTAAAGATTGACGTAATTGATGATTTGCCCCAAATCCACCAATTGCACCTGGAGAAACCGAAATAATTGCAGCCGGTTTTTTTGACCAAATACTTTTACCATAAGGGCGGGATCCCACATCTATTGCATTTTTGATAACTGCTGGCAAGCCGCGATTATATTCAGGTGTTACAAAAATTGCACCTTGACATTCTGCTAATTCTTGACGGAAACGAGTATAAGAGGCAGGCGGGGTATCAGTATCAATATCTTCATTATATAAAGGTAAATCGCCAATTTGAATAATTTGTAACGAAAGTGATGGTGGTGCAATTTTCTGAAAAACTTTTGCCACTTTTAAGTTATAAGAGTCTTTACGTAAACTCCCAACTAATACAGCAATTTTTTTACTCATCTTAAATCTCCACTTAGTTTTAATAAGAGGCATTGAATATGCCTCTTATTATTGTCATTAATAATTATTTATTAATGTCCTGATGAGTCGACTTTTCGGCCGGCTTCAAATAAGAACCATGCACGTTTTTCAGTTTGATCTATCCATTCTTCAATTAAACTTGCAGTTGCTGTGTCATTGTATTTACCACAAATATCATGGGCTACACGCATGCGTTCTGTTAGTCTCACATTATCTTGGCAAAGTTCGGCAAGCATATCTGATGGTTCAACAAAATCAGCATTATTATCAGAAATACTTTGCAATTTAGCGATATGACCAATTGAACGTAGTGTTGTACCACCTAATTTACGGACACGTTCCGCAATAGGATCTGTCATTGCAAATAACTCATCACCATGATCATCTAACATTAAGTGGTAATCACGGAAATGAGGGCCACTCACATGCCAGTGGAAGTTTTTGGTTTTTAAATATAAAGCAAATACATCTGCTAAAACAGAATTCATTGCTCCAGAAATATCTTTTGATGCCTGTTGACCTAAATCAGTTGGAAACAAAATCGCTGCTTGTTGTAGCTTTTTAGCAGAAGTCGTACTTTTAGCCATGATATATTCTCCTTTAAATTGAATAATAAATACCCGTATTGATAAAATTACGCCAACTTAATGTTAATGTCCAATAAAAAAAGTTAATTTTTTACTATCATTGCTATTTCAGTAACCTATGATTCTTTTTTCATTTATTTCTTATTTTTATCTTTTTGAAATATTTTCTTTCAAAATAAAAGAAAATATTTCAAATTGTGATCTAACTAAAAGTTTTTCTGTTTCTTAGTTGATATTATTTGCTCGAAATTTAACAAAAATAGGAGGAAATATGATCGACGTTATTTCATTTGGTGCTGAATGGTTTATTGGTTTATTCCAAGAAGGAGGCAAAGTATTCGTTGGAATGGTAACGGGGATTTTACCGCTATTAATTTCACTGCTTGTTGTCATGAATGCGATTATTAAATTTATTGGACAAGAACGTATCGAGCGTTTAGCTCAAGCGTGTGCTGGCAATCCTATCTCTCGATATCTTTTATTGCCATTAATAGGCACTTTTGTTTTTTGTAATCCAATGACATTAAGCTTAGGTCGTTTTATGCCAGAGTTTTACAAACCAAGTTATTACGCTGCATCTTCTTATAGTTGTCATTCAATGAATGGATTATTTCCCCATGTTAACCCTGGTGAACTATTTGTTTATTTAGGTATTGCTGCTGGTTTAACAAAATTAGGTCTGCCACTCGGTCCCCTTGCCGTGAGCTATTTTCTTGTTGGTTTAATCACTAACTTTTTTAGAGGTTGGATTACTGACTTTTGCACCGCCATTTTTGAAAGAAAAATGGGGATTAAATTAGAAAGAAAAGTTCATTTATAAATAATCATAAGGAATATCAAAATGGTTAAATTTATTCGAATTGAAAAAGGTGAATCAGGTTGGGGCGGTCCATTAGAGCTTCCTGTCATTGACGGTAAAAAGATTGTTTATATCGCCGCAGGAACAAAGCCAGCCATCGTTGACACATTAACCGAATTAACGGGGTGGGAGGCAATTGATGGTTTTAAAGAAGGTGAGCCACCTAAAGATGAAATTGGTGTTGCTGTGATTGACTGTGGTGGCACGTTACGTTGTGGTATCTACCCTAAAAATCTTATTCCAACTATCAATATTCACGCAACCGGTAAATCGGGTCCACTTGCTCAATATATCATTGAGGATATTTATGTTTCAGCGGTAAAACCCCACAATATCACGTTGATAGAAAAAGAAAGTGATTTAGTAAGTGAAACACCATCAGCAGTTAAAGCATCACCAATACATAATACATCGTCTGAATTTAAAGAATATGATAGCAGTAAGAAAATTACTGAACAAAGCGATGGATTATTAGCAAAAATTGGTATTGGTATGGGATCGGGCGTTGCTGTTTTCTTCCAAGCTGGTCGTGACACTATTGATACTGTACTTAAAACCATACTTCCTTTCATGGCGTTTGTCTCTGCAATTATTGGAATCATTATTGCATCAGGTTTGGGTAACTTTATCGCTCATGGTTTAGTTCCGCTAGCGAATAACCCAATTGGGCTTATCATTTTAGCCTTGATTTGTTCTTTTCCATTACTTTCACCATTTTTAGGACCCGGTGCGGTTATTGCGCAAGTTATTGGTACGTTAGTTGGGGTGCAAATTGGTCTTGGTAATATTCCTCCTCATTTAGCATTGCCAGCATTGTTTGCAATTAATGCGCAAGCCGCATGTGACTTTATTCCTGTTGGTTTATCACTTGCTGAAGCGAAACAAGATACAGTACGTGTCGGCGTTCCCTCTGTGCTTGTTGGCCGCTTTTTAACTGGTGCTCCGACAGTATTAACGGCATGGGCTGTTTCGTTATTTATATATCACTAACCATTTCGAATAGTTAAGAGGGTTAAATGATGTCAAAGACTATTTATCAATCAAAAATTAACCATATTGGCGAGTTTGCCCAAGAAGCTTTAGCCGATGGCATGTTAATCCTATTTAAGGATGGCGCGCCATCAGACTTAGCGGATTATTGTTTTGTTCATAGCCACGATGATTTTCAGCAAGAACTACAAGTAGGACAAGCACTGCAATTAGGCAATCAAAGTTATCTCATCACTTCGGTTGGCGAAGTTGCCAATGCTAATTTTCGTGAATTAGGGCACATCACATTAAAGTTTGATGGTAACCATGAGGCTGAGCTACCAGGAAACGTTCACCTAGATGGACAATGCCCAAATCAGCTTTCTGTTGGTGATGAAATTAAAATTTTA
The DNA here is from genome assembly GCF_001690525.1 of Gilliamella sp. App6-5. Taxonomy (GTDB): domain Bacteria; phylum Pseudomonadota; class Gammaproteobacteria; order Enterobacterales; family Orbaceae; genus Gilliamella; species Gilliamella apicola_H. The sequence continues at coordinate 47,914 of NZ_LZGT01000069.1, forward strand.
AATCGATGAGGATATAAAAATGAAACAAGTCGCAGTTATTATAGGTGGGGGACAAACCCTAGGAGAATTCTTATGTAATGGTATTGCTGATGCTGGATATCATGTTGTTGTTGCTGATTTGAATATGGACAATGCCAATAAAGTCGCTGATGCAATTAATCAAAAGCATGGTGCGGGCACTGCAAAAGGATTTGGAGTTGACGCTACAAACGAAGAAAGTGTACTGCAATTAGCGCAAGATGTTGATGATGTGTTTAAACGTGTTGATTTAATGGTGTATAGCGCAGGCGTTGCAAAAGCAGCACCTATTACCCATTTTGCATTGAATGATTTTCAGTTATCAGTCAATGTTAATCTCACTGGTTATTTTTTATGTGCACGTGAATTTGCCAAATTAATGATCAAATACAATACGCAAGGTCGCATTATTCAAATTAACTCAAAATCAGGTAAAGTGGGCAGTAAACATAATTCAGGATACAGTGCTGCCAAATTTGGGGGGGTCGGGTTAACACAATCTTTAGCTTTAGATCTTGCTGATCATGGTATTACCGTTAACTCGTTGATGCTGGGTAATTTGCTTAAATCACCCATGTTCCAATCATTATTACCTCAATATGCAAAGAAACTAGGTATCCCAGAAAATCAAGTTGAACAAGTCTATATTGATAAAGTGCCACTCAAACGCGGTTGCGATTACCTAGATGTGCTTAATGTCTTGTTATTTTATGCAAGTGATAAAGCCTCTTATTGCACAGGGCAATCAATCAACATTACTGGTGGACAAGTGATGTTCTAGGTAAAATATAGTGTGCGGAAATTTTGTAAAAAATTTTCGCATTGCTATTCTAATCAAGCTTAAATGGAGTCCATATATGAATATGACCACCTCTTTAATTGTTATCGCACTTATTGTTTGGTGTATTCAAATCATATTTAGTTGGCTTCAGATCCGTCGTTTTAATCAAGCTTTTTTAGCGATGAAAAAAGGAGCTTATTTAGGGGTTGGCCGCAGCAAAACAAAGCGATTTAGACCAAGGGTATTAATTGCTATTTCATTAGATGAACACCAAATTGTTATCGATTCAGTATTAATGAAAGGCATCACTGTGTTTGCTTTACCAAAACCCATTGCTCAATTACATGGTTTATCTATCACTGATATCATTCCTGCAAATATTTTCCCAAATGATCCTGTTAGTCAAAGTGCCTTGACTGTAGCGTTAACCGCAAATAAAAAATAATTAACTTTTATTTTGAAAAATATTCCCTTTTATTGTGAAATAATATATTTTAAAGTGATTTTATGTATGATGCGTGTCGATAATGGTAATGGGATTTAATTGTGAAAGTGAAGCAACGACAAACAGCGATTCTGGAATATCTACAAAAAAATGGGCAAATCAGCGTAGAAGAGTTGGCCGAGCATTTTAAAACAACAGGGACAACCATTCGTAAAGATCTCACCCAACTGCATGAAAGTGGTTTAGTTTTGCGTACATACGGCGGAGCAATGCTGAATCGAGAGGTTGGCGATAGAGCCATAGATCATAAAACCTATATTAACACGGCACAAAAAAAAGCCATAGCAGAAGAAGCCGCTAAATTAATTCATGAGGGCGACTCAATTATTTTTGATGCAGGAAGCACGGTTGCGCAAATGATCCCCATGTTAGCAAGGTTTAATAATTTAACGATTATGACCAATAGTTTGCATATGGTCAATGAGTTGGTTGCTAATGATAATGATCAAACGATTATTTTAACGGGCGGAACGTTTCGTCGAAAATCGGCCTCTTTCCATAGTAATAACGCTTTAGCCATCGCGGCATTTGAATCTTATACTTTCGATAAGCTGTTTATGGGCGCTGATGGGGTGGATTTAATAGGTGGCGTGACAACGTTTAACGAAAGTTATCATGGCAGTGTAGCTATGAGCAAAGCTGCTGCTAAGTTAATTTTGTTAGTTGACTCCTCAAAATTTGGTCGCCGTAGCCCCAATGTTGTTTGTGATTTAAGTGCTGTCGATACGATCATTACTGATGATAATTTAGATAATAAATATTATGATGCACTGACCCAAAAAGGCATTAAAGTTATTAAAGTCAAGACCAACGAAACATAAATCAAGTCGATTTTGTCATAGAAATTTAACTATTTTTGAGGTTGGTTAAGAAGTTAATCTGCATAATAGCTATACTTTTATCTTTAGGAAAGCACTAGGCTGTTTACACTTTATGAGTAAATAATCCACTTAAAACTCATAAGGCATTTTGACTTAAAATCACTTAAATTTTTGTTTTTCAGTTTTGAAGCTTCGAATATTTGCTGATTATGCTATATCGCCATTAAAGTGCGTTTCACGTTTTCTGCTTTCCTGTTTATTTAAAAGAATAGGTTTCGTCAATTTTGATCCATACGATAGTTATCACATTTAACTTTCATCTTAATAAATCTTAACAAAAAATTCGTATTACTTACTTTAAAATAATGTTTATAATGAATTCCGTTCTTTATTTGTGACTTATCGTCTTTTGAGTATTTTAGGTTTTTATTGCTCAATATTTTATAGGGTATCACAAAAGGAATTTGATAAATTGCTGAATTTTATTTATTTAATTTTAGTAAATAAAAAAGAAAAATGAAAATATTGTGCAATCGGAAGTAGTTAATGATGAAACGAAAAGTCACATCTTTTGAGAAACTAACAAAACGAACCTCAACAGCATTATTGGGCTTAATAGTCTCAACTAAAGCTATTGCGCTATCGGCAACGACCACTAACATTATACAGGGGAGTGCACCTTATTTAAGTATGGATGGTGGCGTAACCAAGGCGATGAGTGAAGAAGGTTTGCTCGGTATAAAATTCCCTGATGGTAGCGTGTATATTGCGCCAGGTGCAAATACCGATTTATATCCTGATGCAAAGGTAGATAATTCAAGCTTTAACACTCCTATAACATTACCCAGCGAAGCCAAAACCTTTGCTGATATTCAAACATTAGTACCATTAGCAGGTAATAGTCATTATCCTCGAATTGATCTGAATAATTTAATTGGTGAACCCTATAATTATTGGGGAGATGCCGATGGTGATGGAAATGCCAGCGCGACAGGTAGCCTAACAGTTGCATGGAAAAATGCCGATAATAAAGATATTACAGCCGAAATTAAAACTAATCCGAATAAATTATTAACGGCTTGTGATATGCCTTATCAACTGACCATTACGGCAACTAATGGTCACTTATCCACCGAATATGGCGTACCACAAACCAGCACTTTTAATGATATCAGCCACACTTATTATTTGGGCGTTAAGGCGGACAAACCATCAGCCTGTTATGCGTATCCAAATAGCAAATATGACGGTCGATTTTCAGATATAATGGATGGTCCTAATTGGGTGGCATTTGCAGGATTTAAAGTAAATGATGCCGATAAGCCCAGTGATAACTTCCCGACAACAGGAGCAGATAATTTACATTTTTTCTTATTATTGTCAGGCATAACGGCAGAACAGATTATTGCCGCAAATGGTGCTACTGTTAGTGCGGAGAGTGGTCATGGCGTCACCTTATCGCTTTCTGCCGACGAGGTAAATTGGAATGACGTGTATAATGAAAATGATAGAGAGCGTTGGAATGCGAGACCGATAGAGCTTAGAAGTGGTCTAAAGATAAAATTAAAAGGGCCAACGCTCGATTCAAAAGATAAGCGTTTTTCGCCGTCGGTATTTAAACTTTACGCAGATAATAGCCATACCCATTTACTTTATAGCTTTAAGATAGAGCGTTGGTATATAAATAATCCCCCCACTATAAAAGAAAATGAGGAAGTAGTGTATAACTCGATGACACATGAACAAGCCATACAGTTTTGTCAAGGGTTAGATAGTCATTATCGTCTCCCCGATGTTAATGATTACACTAATAGCGATTATGCAGGTGGCGGTATACCAGGAATGGACTATTATTATCAACGACGCTTAAGTTTTAAACGTGGCAACCGTTGGGTTGGGGGATTATTTAATGAATGGGGGAATATGACTACTTTAGATCCATTAGATGGTGAGGAGGCTGCTCTACAAAATGGTGAATACGCTGTTTTTTGGGACTGGAACGTGGGTCTTTCGGCTGGATTTTGGACGGCTACCCAATCTAAGCCTAATCAATATTTTTCTGTTGAACCCATGATGGGATCAGTAGGTGATTTTAATGAACCATGGAGAACTATACAAACAGCATGTGTCAGTCCTTAAAGGTGATGATGTATTTCAGGTGTTTATAGCATGATTTTTACAAGACTATTCATAAAAAGGTGAGTAAACTATCAAAATTTATCTGGCGAATTAATTTGATTACATAAAAATAAATTAAGCTGAATAAGGCTTATATACGGAAATGGATAATAGTAATGATGGAAAAAAAAGTCACATCTTTTGAGAAATTAACAAAACGAACCTCAACAGCATTATTGGGCTTAATAGTCTCAACTAAAGCTATTGCGCTATCGGCAACGACCACTGACATTATACAGGGGAGTGCACCTTATTTAAGTATGGATGGTGGCGTAACTAAGGCAATGAGTGACGATGGTTTGATCGGTATTAAATTCCCTGATGGTAGCGTGTATATTGCGCCAGGTGCAAATACCGATTTATATCCTGATGCAAAGGTAGATAATTCAAGCTTTAACACTCCTATAATATTACCCAGCGAAGCCAAAACCTTTGCTGATATTCAAACATTAGTACCATTAGCAGGTAATAGTCATTATCCTCGAATTGATCTGAATAATTTAATTGGTGAACCCTATAATTATTGGGGAGATGCCGATGGTGATGGAAATGCCAGCGCGACAGGTAGCCTAACAGTTGCATGGAAAAATGCCGATAATAAAGATATTACAGCCGAAATTAAAACTAATCCGAATAAATTATTAACGGCTTGTGATATGCCTTATCAACTGACCATTACGGCAACTAATGGTCACTTATCCACCGAATATGGCGTGCCACAAACCAGCACTTTTAATGATATCAGCCACACTTATTATTTGGGCGTTAAGGCAGACAAACCATCAGCCTGTTATGCCTCCCCTAATATTATATATTCGGGGGGAGTTCGATATGACGACCGTATGAATGGTCCTAATTGGGTGTCATTTGTGGGATTTAAAGTGAATGATGCCGATAAGCCCAGTGATAACTTCCCGACGACAGGGGCAGATGGTTTACACTTTTTCTTAATATTATCAGGCATAACGCCAGAACAGATTATTGCCGCAAATGGTGCTACTGTTAGTGCGGAGAGTGGTCATGGCGTCACCTTGTCCCTCTCTGCTGACAAGGTAAATTGGGATCCGGTATGGGGGGGAACAGATGAAGAACGCTGGAATGCAAGACCAATAGATGTTAGAAGCGGTCTAAAGATAAAGCTAAAAGGGCCAACGCTCGATTCAAAAGATAAGCGTTTTTCGCCTTCGGTATTTAAACTTTACGCAGATAGTAGCCATACTAAATTACTTTATAGCTTTAAGATAGAGCGTTGGTATATAAATAATCCTCCTACTATGAAAGAAAATGGGAATGTAGACTATAACCCGATGACATATGAGCAAGCCATACAGTTTTGTCAAGGGTTAGGAAGTCATTATCGTCTCCCCGATGTTAATGATTACACTAATAACAATGATCCGTGGCTCGGTTGGACTGGTGGTCTACCAGAGTTGGGTGATTTTTACGCATATCAACGACGCTTAAGTTTCAAGCGTGGCAACCGTTGGATAGGGGGATTATTTAATGAATGGGGGCGTATGGCTAGTTGGTATCCATTTGATGATGAGGAGACAGTACTACAAGCTGGAGAGTATGCTGTTTCTTGGGAGCTAAGTGGTAGCGGTTCGGATGGATTTTGGACGGCTACTCTGACAAATATGCCTAATAAGCATTTTACCGTTTACGCACTCGATGGTGGTATTTGGTATTATGATGATTCTGGACGCAATGTACAAGCAGCATGTGTCAGTCCTTAAAGGTGATGATGTGTTAGATTAGCGATTATGTTAATTCTGCCACCTGTCATTAAAACAGTGATGATTAGCCACTTATCAAAAGATAGGTGGCATTGAGTGAATGTCAATTAAAATAGCAATCTTGCGCGAATGGTACCAGACACTTTTTTTAATCTATCAAGCAATTCTTCGGCTTTATTTGCATTTACTCTATCGATATCAATAACAACATAACCAATTTTTGCGTCGGTTTGTAAATATTGTGCTGAAATATTAAGCCCTTGTTCCGCAAATAAGGTATTGATAGCAGTTAGTACACCAGGCTGATTATGGTGAATATTAATAAAACGACTTGAACCTTTGGCTGGAATAGGTAATGAGGCTTCAGGAAAGTTAACGGCCGAAAGCGTTGCGCCAGTATCTGAATATTTTGCAAGTTTTGTGGCAACTTCAATTCCTATGTTTTCTTGCGCCTCGCTAGTTGAGCCGCCAATATGCGGTGTAATAATCACGTTATCAAATTGACATAATGGTGATTCAAATGGATCATTGTTACTTGCTGGTTCTGTTGGAAAGACATCAATAGCCGCACCACTGAGTTTGTTGGCTTTGAGGGCGTGCGTTAATGCATCAAGATCAATCACTTTACCGCGCGAAGCATTAATTAATATTGCGTCTTGCTTCATTGCCTCAATTTCGTTGTGACTTATCATTTTGATCGTGGTTGCATTTTCGGGGACATGCATAGAAACAATATCGCTTGTCGCCAGTAATTCTTTCATTGATGAAACTTGCTTAGCATTACCTAACGGTAATTTGGTTTCAATATCGTAAAAATAAACATTCATGCCTAGTGATTCAGCTAAAATGCTTAATTGACTACCAATATGTCCATAACCAATAATACCTAAATTTTTACCTCGTGCTTCATGCGAACCCGTGGCAATTTTGTTCCATTTGCCTTGGTGCGCTTTAGCATTCGCTTCGGGCACGCGGCGCAATAATAAAATCGCTTCAGCTAGCACCAGTTCTGCAACAGATCGTGTATTAGAAAAGGGTGCATTAAACACAGGAATACCTTTCACTGTGGCAGCATCCAAATCAACTTGATTAGTACCAATACAAAAGCAGCCAATTCCTGCAAGTTTTGGAGCTGCATCAATAATATCTTTGGTTAAATGTGTTCTGGAACGAATACCAATAAAGCGAACATCTTGCAGGGCTTGTTTCAGTTCTGCTGGTGATAATGCGCTTTTATGATATTCAATATTGGTAAAACCCGCTGATTTTAATATTTTAATGGCACTAGGGTGAACGCCTTCAAGTAATAAAAACTTGTTTTCATCTTTGGTTAAAGCCTGAATAACCATGATTTCCTCTCTTTCTTTCCGTATACAAATGGGTATTTATTGTGGTATACCGTTATAAATTTGCTCTAAATATATGATTTTACCTTAGCTCTTTCACACCCGTGCTACATCCGACAAGCGCAATATCAGCGCCTTTATTGGCAAATAATCCCACCGTTACCACACCCGCAATATTATTGATTCGATTTTCTAATTCTATGGGGTTGGCGATAATAAGATCATGGACATCTAAAATCACATTACCATTATCCGTGACTATGCCTTGACGATAGAGGGGTTTACCCCCTAGTTTAAATAGTTCGCGAGCAACATAAGAACGCGCCATCGGGATCACTTCAACAGGTAAAGGAAACTTACCTAATACATCAACCACTTTTGATTCATCAACAATACAAATAAATTGTTTGGCAATGGCTGAAACAATTTTTTCACGTGTTAAAGCTGCACCGCCGCCTTTAATCATCTGTAAATGATGATTTATTTCATCAGCACCATCGACATAAACATCTAAACTATCGACTTCATTACAATCAAGTACTGGAATGCCATAGCTTTTTAATTTTTGAGTGGATGCTTCTGAACTTGAAACCGTGCCTTTGATTTGATCTTTTATTGTGGCTAATGCATCAATAAAATGCGCTGCCGTTGAACCTGTTCCTACGCCGACATAAGCATCAGGTTTGATAAATTTTAATGCTGACCAGCCTACGGCTTTTTTTAATTCGTCTTGTGTCATGATATCACCCTATTTTGAGGATAATTTTTCTTAAAAAAATAAAATTTTGAAAGCAAAATGATTGAAGATATGGCATAGTACCCAATTGGAAAGTAAAAATCATTAGGATTTTAAGAAAATATATCAACTTTTGATATGTTGAAAATTTATTGCGATATTAAAGTAGTTTGAATATTCAAGCAATGATCAAATCATTAGTGTAGAGATTATGAAGCGCCCAGATTATAGAGCATTACAAGCATTAGATGCAGTGATAAAAGAACGAGGATTTGAACGAGCAGCAGATAAACTGTGTATTACACAACCTGCGGTATCGCAACGCATTAAACAGTTAGAAAGTTTTTTTGGTCAGCAATTGTTGGTTAGAACTATTCCCCCAAAAGCCACTAAGCAAGGTGAGCATCTTTTAGGATTATTGCACCAAGTTGAGTTATTAGAACAACAATGGTTGGGTGATAATGAACAAAACTCAACGCCATTGTCATTATCTATTGCAATCAACGCTGATTCTTTAGCGACTTGGCTATTACCTGCGTTAAAGCCTGTTTTAGATAAGAATATTTTACGTTTTGATATTCAAGTAAAAGATGAAGAGCATACTTTAGAATTGCTACGCTTAGGTACAGTCGTTGGTGCAATTAGTATTCAAGCTAACCCTTTACCAGGCTGTTTGTCTGATTTATTAGGTGCATTAGACTATATTTTTGTGGCTTCGCCTGATTTTGCTAAAAAGTACTTCCCACATGGTGTGACTCGGTCATCGTTATTAAAAGCGCCTGCTGTTGCGTTTGACCATTTAGATGATATGCATCAGGCTTTTTTGCAAGAAAATTTTAATCTTACCCCAGGTAGTGTGATTTGCCATATTACCAGTTCATCCGAGGCTTTTGTACAATTAGCTAAACAAGGTTCAGCTTGTTGTATGCTGCCAAAGTTACAGGTTGAACAAGAGTTAAAAAACGGTGAGTTGGTTAATTTAACAGAAGGGTTATATCAAAGGCGTATGCTATATTGGCATCGTTTTGCGCCAGAAAGTAGCGTAATGCAAACTATTTCTGAAACTTTAATTGATTATGCCCAAAATACATTATCACAACCTTAAGCTTTGGAGCACAAATAATAGATAATTAGATGGTTTTATACTAAAACGCATACTTTCCTGAAACTTTTTGACAAACTAACATCTTTACTTAAAGAGCTGAGGATATGAGCCAATTAAAAAATGACCGTTATTTACGTGCTTTGCAATGTTTGCCTGTAGATTACACGCCGATTTGGATGATGCGCCAGGCGGGCCGCTATTTGCCAGAGTATCGTCAGTTAAGAGCCAAAGCAGGTGATTTTATGACGATGTGTCAAACACCAGAATTAGCTTGCGAAGTCACTTTACAGCCATTACAGCGATTTGATCTTGATGCTGCTATTATCTTTTCTGATATTTTAACTATTCCTGATGCTATGGGACTTGGCTTATATTTTGAGTCGGGCGAAGGTCCAAAATTTGCAAAATCGATATCGTGTCTGTCCGATATTAAACAGTTACCCATCCCTGATCCTGAGCAATCACTTAAATATGTGATGGATGCGATTCGATTAACGAAAAAAGAACTCAATGGTAAAGTTCCATTAATAGGCTTTTCAGGGAGTCCATGGACATTAGCAACCTATATGATTGAAGGGGGCAGTAGCAAAACATTTACTAAAATCAAAAAAATGCTCTATAGTGAGCCCAAAGCACTGCATTTGCTACTTGAAAAGCTCGCCAATAGTATTGCGTTATATTTAAATGCGCAAATCCAAGCTGGAGCGCAATCAATTATGATTTTTGATACATGGGGTGGCGTATTGAGCCATCAAAGTTATCAAACATTTTCACTTGACTATATGCAATTAATTTTGTCGCAATTAAAGCAAGGTAAAAAAAGTGAAGTTATAACCTCGTATATCCCTGTCACTTTATTTACTAAAGGGGGGGGATTATGGCTGGATAGTATAATCCACACTGGCTGTGATGCAGTGGGGGTGGATTGGACGGTGAATTTAAGCCAGATCACCAAAAAAGGGCAAGTGGCGGTGCAAGGGAATTTAGATCCTTCCGTTTTGTATGCAGAAAAACAAACAATTGAATCCAATGTAGAAGCCGTTCTTAGTGAATTTGGTCATCACAATGGACATATTTTTAATTTAGGGCATGGTATTCACCAAGATATCCCCATAGAACATGTACAGCATCTAATTGAAGCAGTACATCGGCAGTCAAAAAGGTTTCATCATGATTAAAAATCCTGTTCAATTAAGAGTAGAAAAGTTACCACAATGGCAACAACGTTTATTTATGGTTTGCCTGTGCGAACGGATGTATCCCAATTTTGTTTTTTATTGTCAACAACAGCAAAATGACGATGATGCAAAAAGTTACAAAAAAATACTAGATTTAGTTTGGGAATCATTATTAGTTGAAGATGTAAAAATCAATTTTGATTTACAGCTTGAAAAATTAGAAGCGATAATTCCTATTGTCACTGAAGATAGCCCTTATATGATTTATCCAGCTATCGATGCTTGTCAGGCGCTTGGTGAGGTTTTACACTCTTATTTGAGTGGTGAAATGGCCGAGCATACCGCTAAAGTAAGTAGCATATCGGCAACCACCATTGCTGAATTTGAAATGACTAAAACTAATGTTAATCTTTCACCAGATGCGCAACAAACTTTACCTAGTGTAATTGATGAATTTGATCTACAGTGGGAGATATTACGATTATTGCGTGATGAAAATAATGAGATGATTACGCTCATAAAAGGTTTAAAAGATGAAATTCGAGCATCTGGAGTAAGTAATATTGGTGTTTTTTTGGGCGGTTAAGCGGTTTAAAGTGTAATTTTTTTATTTTTTATTAAATTTTTCTTTAATATTAGATGAATATAGACTACATTTAACCGCAATGTAATCTAAACACTGTTTACAGTAGCGAAGCTAAATTTTAGCTTCGTTTATAATGTTAACTTTAACAATAAAATAATATGTAAGGATATACCCATGAATAAAACAGAACTTGTCGACGCTATTGCTAGTAAAGCTGATATTACTAAAGTTGCTGCTAAGACAGCATTGGAAGCGACACTAGCGGCTATTACTGAATCATTAAAAGCTGGTGAACCAGTTCAATTAGTTGGTTTTGGTACCTTTAAAGTTAATGATCGCAAAGCACGTACTGGTCGTAACCCAAAAACGGGTAAAGAAATTAAAATTGAAGCAAGTAAAGTACCTGCATTCGTATCAGGTAAAAGTTTAAAAGAAGCAATCAAATAAGTTGCTTTTTATCTTTCTGTCAATTTGATTGATAGAAGAATAGGTCATAGGGTATAGCCTTATGACCTTATCCTTTCGCGAAAGAAAAAACGCATAAAATAGCATATCTGTTAGTTTTTTTATCCTATTTATAAACAATATTGGCTCCTAACTAAAATTTATACTGTTAATCATTTTAAACAGTTATTTCAATCAATTTGGCTTGTAATATATCGGCTAAATCTTGAGGAGTAAGTTCAATTTCTAATCCTCTTTTGCCACCTGATATGAACATTGTTGTGTGATGATTGGCACTTAAATCAATGAGTGTGGGGAGTTGCTGCTTTTGACCCAGTGGACTAATTCCTCCCACCAAATAACCCGTTACCTTTTGGGCTAAATTAGCATCAGCTAAATCTATTTTTTTACAGTTTAGTGCTTTGGCCACTTTTTTTAGATCTAAATGACACTCAACTGGCAATACGCAAACCGCTAACTTCTTATTGTTACCGTTCAAACTCACAACCAGCGTTTTGAATACTTGCGCAGCAGTGACATTTAAACTGGGATCAAGTTTATCAACCGCTTCTTGTCCGTAGTTGGTTTGATTTGGGTCATGCTTATACTGATGAATGTTAAATTTAGTTTTTAACTTCTTTAGTAAATTAATCGCTGGAGTCATAGCTGTTATCCAATAGATTTAATTAAATCAATGCATGGCAAATGATATCTTTACCAACTAAAGTTGGTAAAGATATGAATGATTAAAGAATTAATTTGTGGTCTTCTTGATGTTTATCATCATTGTTAGGAGGTAATGTTGAGTTAGTTGAATGAGTTATTAGCGAATAAAGACGATAGAAAAAGCTAGTAACAAAAATATCAAAAAAGATAGTACAGAAAGAAAAGACTGTATTAAGGACAAAATTGTCATCATCAAACGCCATAGCTAATTGAGTTAAAATTATCACAAATGCTAGGTAGATTAATGTCATCAAAATACCCTGACGCCACTGTGTTTTTGATAACTGCATGCTTAATGAAAGTGACTCAAAAATATTGTTTGGACGAGGTTCAACCTGCGAAGCAAAAAAGAAGTTACAAAAGATAATCAAAAATAGGATTGAAACCAAAAGTACTAAAAAAATTAATATAACAATAAGCGCTTTAGGTAAAAGTAAACTTAAACTAATAAGCACTATAGATAACATAAGTGTGACTAAAAATATAAAGATACCAATGATAAGATAAAAAAGAATAATTTTTAACGTATTTGATAATGCTTTAGATAGTAATAGATTTAAATTAAGTCTATCGCTGGCATAAAGATTAGAAATGGTTGCAATACTAATTGCTTTTAAAATAATACCGATTAACAATGTCAATATGACGAATGAAAAATAGTTCGTTAAGTCATATGAAAGATTGATTTGTTCGGCAAGATTTTGTTTATCAAAGAAAGAATTAAAAAACGTATGGACTAAAGCTAATACTAGACTAACAAGAGCAAATTGCGTAATACGATTACGAATAAAATTGCGCGTTTGCGTAAAAATTAAAGGAAAAGAGATTTTTTTTTGCATTTCCATATAAGTTCCTTATAGGTGGTAACCGATTTAGTTACCACTATTATTTTTGAATGATTAAATTCGAAAATTAAGCTTGTAATAATGAAATATCAGCGACTTTTAAGAATAAGTTTTGTAGCTTTTTCAGAAGTGCTAACCGATTAAGTTTGATTTGTTCATTGTCAACCATAACCATGACAGAATCAAAAAACGCATTCACCGTTTCTTTTAGTGACGATAATTCAACTAATGCATCTTGATAACGACCTTCATTAAAATAAGGTGAAAGCTTATCGGTTAAAATTACCAATTTTTTAGCTAATTCGCCTTCAGCGCCTGCTTCTAGCAAGGCTGCATTGATCTGCTCTGGAATAGCAATCTCGGCTTTAGATAAGATATTTGATACTCGTTTATTCGCTTCTGCTAATGATGAGGATTCTGGCAAGGTTCTAAAGTGAGTGACTGCTTTAATGCGCGCATCAAAATCAGCTGGTTTTGTTGGATTAAGCGCTAAAACCGCTTGAATAGTATCAATGGCAAAGCCTTGTTCTTGATACCAAGCGCGGAAACGACCTTGCATAAAATTAACAATATCTTCAACTACATTTTTATTATTCAGTTTTTCGCCATATAACGATGTGGCATAATTGGCTAATTCAACAAGATCTAAAGGTAATACCTTTTCGACAATAATTCGTAAAATACCAATCGCAGCACGTCGCAATGCAAAAGGATCTTTATCACCTTTAGGATGCTGACCAATGCCAAAAATACCAGCTAGAGTATCCATTTTTTCAGCGATAGAAACCGCACAAGACACCGCCGTACTCGGTAATTCATCACCTGCAAAACGCGGTTTATATTGTTCTTCAATAGCGGTTGCAACTTCACTGCTTTCGCCATCTTTAAGTGCCAAATAGCGCCCCATAATACCTTGCGTTTCAGGAAACTCAAAAACAGTATTAGTCACTAAATCACATTTAGTCAACTTACCCGCTCGTTTAGCTTGCTCAACATTGGTACCTATATGTTCAGCAATAAAACCAGATAAGGCTTCAATACGAAGTGATTTATCTTTAACTGTACCCAATTGTTGTTGGAATAATACCGTATCAAGGCGAGGCAAACGATCTTCTAAACGTTGTTTTAAATCGGTTTGATAAAAGAATTCAGCATCAGCAAGGCGTGGGCGAACCACTTTTTCATTACCCGAAATCACAACTTGTGGATCTTTCGACTCAATATTCGCCACAAAAATAAAGTTTGGTAATAATTTGCCTTGTTTATCATAAACAGGAAAGTATTTTTGATCCCCTTTCATGGTATAAACCAGTGATTCGGCTGGAACTTGTAAAAATCGCTCTTCAAATTTAGCGGTTAGTACAACAGGCCATTCAACGAGAGAACAGACTTCTTCAAGTAGCGTGTCAGTTAAATCAGCCTTACCATGAAGTTTAGCCGCTTCGCTTTCAGCTTGTTGCTTAATCATAGCTTTTCGCTTGTCATAATCAGCAATGACTTTACCACGCTGTTCCAAAATTTCGGGATACTGATCGGCATTATCGATAGTGAACTCTTGTTCCCCCATAAAACGGTGACCACGAATAACGCGGTTTGACTCAATATCTAAAATGGTACCAGTCACCAGCTCATCACCATACAACATGGTGACCGTATGGCATGGACGAATAAATTCGACTTGACGAGCAGCCCAACGCATTGGTTTAGGGATAGGTAATTTGCTTAATGCTGTTTTAACCATATCACATAAAAGATTAACTACTGGTTGACCTTTTTGATTGTGAGTATAAGAAAGCCATTCGCCTTTATCGGTTTTTATACGCTGGGCTTGATCAACGGTAATACCACAACCTCGCGCCCAACCTTCGGCAGCTTTAGTTGCATTACCATTGGCATCAAATGCCGCACTGACCGCAGGACCGCGTTTAACAATTTGGCTATCAGGTTGTGTGTTATTTAAATTTAAGACTTTTAACGCTAAACGGCGAGGAGATGCATACCAAAGTACTTCGCCATGTTCTAAATTGGCATTATCAAGCTGCTGTATAAAATTAGCCGCAAAGCTTTCTGCTAAAGTGCGGAGTGATTTTGGTGGTAACTCTTCGGTACCAATTTCCACTAAAAATGTTTTTTGCATAATCTTTTAATTCCTACTTTGATGCACTTTCGTTAGACTGTGAATTTTGGCACATAGGAAATCCAAGTGCTTCACGTGATGCGTAATAGGCTTCCGCCACCATTTTGGTTAATGTTCTGATGCGTAAAATATAACGTTGTCGCTCTGTCACTGAAATCGCTTTACGTGCATCAAGTAAATTAAAACAGTGGGCGGCTTTTAAAATACGTTCATAAGCTGGTAGTGGAAGTGGTTTTTCTAACTCAAGCAAAAATTTTGCTTCTTTTTCGTGTTGCTCAAAACAATAAAATAAAAATTCAACATTCGCATATTCAAAATTATAAGTGGATTGCTCAACTTCGTTTTGGTGAAATACATCGCCATAAGTGGTTTTACCAAATACACCATCGCTCCAAACTAAATCATAAACGCTATCCACTCCTTGAATATACATCGCTAAGCGTTCAAGCCCATAAGTGATTTCACCAGTAACAGGCTTACATTCAAGTCCACCAACTTGTTGAAAGTAAGTAAATTGGGTTACTTCCATCCCATTTAACCAAACTTCCCAACCTAGCCCCCATGCCCCGAGTGTTGGGTTTTCCCAATTGTCTTCAACAAAACGAATATCATTAACAGTGGGATCAAGTCCTAACTGTTTTAACGAGCCTAAATACAGCTCTTGGATATTATCAGGAGAAGGTTTTAAGATAACTTGAAATTGGTAATAATGTTGTAACCTATTTGGATTTTCGCCATAGCGGCCATCTGTTGGGCGTCGCGATGGTTGAACATAAGCGGCATTAATGGGTTCTGGCCCCAGTGCGCGTAAGCAGGTCATAGGGTGAGAAGTCCCGGCACCAACTTCCATATCTAAAGGCTGAATCACAGTGCACCCCTGATTGGCCCAGTAATCTTGTAATGTAAGAATTAACCCCTGAAAGGTTTTGACATTAAACTTTTGCATGATGTTATCTTTATGGTTGAATTGATATTTCGATAATTTAAATAGTGCTATATATTATACTTTTTATCAATACTTGTGAAATGCCTAATCGTATTCTATTTGCCTAGTTTATTGTAAGAAAACGACAGATCGTTTATACATCATGATGTATAAACGCTATATTTTACTGATAATAAGGCATTAATTTTGTTTTTTATGTCTATTTATTACAATCATTTATTAGATTAATGTAAATAACACCAGCATTGATGACATCTTAATAATACTGCCTATAAGACTCAATGCTATAAAAAAACTAAGATATATCAAATATTAGAATTTTGGAATTTCTTTGATAATTATAAAGTTGTTTCTTTTTAATGGGCAAATCATCTACTTCTGCTGGATTAAAGCCTTTTTCTCTAAACCAGTGAATGCTACGTGTTGTTAAAACAAATATTTTTTCAAGCCCTAACTGGATTGCTTTCTCCGTTAACTTTTCGATAAGAACGTTTCCTCGAGATGAGTTGCGATATTGCGGATGAATAGCCACACAGGCCATTTCACCCATTTTTTCTTCAGGATAAGGGTAAAGCGCAGCACAACCAATTGCCATGTTATCTCGTTCAATAATGGTGAATTTATCAATTTCCATTTCTAATTGTTCACGTGAACGTTTGACCAAAATACCTTGCTCCTCAAGTGGACGAATGAGATCTAAAATTCCACCGATATCGTTAATCGTTGCCGAACGAACCTGTTCAGAATGTTCCATTGAAACTTGTGTTCCAATGCCATCGCGCGAAAATAATTCTTGTAAAATCGAACCATCAATCAAATAACTTACTAAATGGCTTCGCCTGACGCCACTACGGCACGCTTTTGATGCTGCGCGTAAAAAGCGTGCTTCACTGGATAAATGTTTTCCTTGCTGTTCTTTTTGATTAACATAATTATCTGCATCAACAGGATAAAGATCAGTAATGACATGAGCATGTTCATCTAAAACCCCTTGCTCTGCACAAAAACTAATTAATTTATCAGCTTTTAAGCGAATAGCCACTTCAGCTGCAACATCTTCAGACGCTAAATTAAAACTTTCACCTGTCACTGAAACACCCACTGGACCCAACAATACAATAGAACCTCGCTCCAACTGCTGTTCAATGGCCTCTTTATTAATACGACGGATTTTGCCTGTATGGCAATAATCAACACCATCATCTACACCCAAAGGTTGCGCAATGACAAAATTACCACTGACAACACTAATATGTGCGCCTTGTAATGGTGTATTGTTTAAGCTCATTGATAAACTTGCTGTAATATTGAGCTGTAAAAGTCCAGTGACTTGTTTAACAATATCGAGCGTGTGAGCATCGGTAATTCGAGTATTTTTGTAATATTTAGGTTGGATGTTATGATTTTTAAGCGATTCATCAATTTGATTACGCGCACCGTTAACAATAACAAGTTTAATACCAAGACTATAAAGTAAGCCGATATCATTGATAATATTTGAATAATGATTACTTTTTAATACAGCACCCGTCAATAAAATAACAAATGTCTTTCCGTGATGTGCATTGATATAAGGTGCAGAATGTCTTAATCCTTCAACTAACTCTGTTGTACGCTCTTTCATTTGACATTATCCTTTTAAGTGAATATTTATTCATATTTTGTGTATTTTTATTTATTTTGGGGTTAATCGCAAGGTGTTTTGGTAAAAATTTTTAAGATAAAATTTTCTAAATAACGAATAGTTAATAAAAATATTTAAGATGGATTTCTAAGTCTGTCTGCTTTATAATCGCTGAACTTTTAATAATCAGAAATAAAGGAAATGAAAATGAAAATGAAAAAGACATTAATCGCGTTAACAACTTTTGCGTGTTTCTCAAGTTTTGCTTACGCTGAAACGAATGGATTTTATCTAGGTGGTCAATTAGGTGCTTCTGTGCAAAAAGTAAGCGACATTAAAGACACTTTACATTATAATTTTGGTCGTGTCGTGGATGATAATCTCTTTGACTCTATGCATAAAACTAAATTAGCAGGCGCTTTAAATTTAGGTTACAACTTCTCTTCTCATTATGATATTCCTGTACGTGCGGAATTATCTTTCACATTACGTGGTAATGCAGATAAAAAAGAAAATAAATACAATGCTTATGAGGAATATCGTCTTCGTACGACTCAAAAAGTCAAAGCGCGTATGAATACACTCATGTTAAATGGTTATTATGATATTGATATTGACGCGCCCGTTACCCCTTTTGTTGGTGCTGGATTAGGCGTTGCATTTACTAAATTAGAAAACAGCCATAAAGAAAAATATAATGTTTCTGTTGATGGTTCTGATTATGAACGTTCATTATCAAAAACAAAAACTAAATTTGCATGGAATGTTGCAGCTGGCGTAGCTTATAAATTGAATAATAACATGGATATTGACTTCACTGCTCGTTATGTAGATGCAGGTAAAGTAACCATTAAAGAACATAATGAATACTACCGAACGAATGCGAGTGGTAAGTTAAGTTCAGTTGATTTATTAGCAGGTGTTCGTTACAGCTTCTAATCAATAAATCAAACTAAAAAGGGCTATAGCCCTTTTTAGTTACCAATCAATATTATCACGACATTTTTTATTATTATTTAAATCTACTATAATTTATCAATCAGTCTATTTACATTTTTAATTCAGAGAGATTTCTATTAGCATTTGTACTTGTTTTAGTCTTCCAACACTTTATCTTTTATGTAATTTTGCCCATCTTTTAATATTACTGACTGGTAATTGGAAATGCCAATTTGTTAATTTATACTCATCAGCACTATTGACATAATGAGTCATTATTTTTATTGTAAATTCGGCTAAATATTTTGTTATTATCATTGATTTCCCAATAATTAGATTTAAAGGAGCCAGCTTGAAAGAGATGTTCAAAAACTGACTTGAGCTAAATTAGCTGAGCATAGAATCTTTTTAATCCTGCTATACTAAAAAATAGAAATCAACATATAGGAATCTGATTTTAATGAAATAATCAATAAATCCTCCAATAAGATCAATGCCCTGCCTGAACGTTTTTTATGAAAAAACATGCTAATTTTTCACAACATTGGAATGTTGCTATTTATTGCTTTTGAATGTGCTTATAACAAAAATGAAACTAAAAAGTAGTCAATGCGGCAAAATAAAATTACAACATACTGGGTATGTGGTTTTCATTTTGCATCTTTACCTATTTGTCGGTATAGTGGCAACCATTATTATTGCTTGGTTACAAATTATAAATACAACGCCATGTCTATTTGTCAAAAAATTGTTGTTATTGTTCTTATTGGATTAATGAAGATTAATTTTTTATATGCTGATGATAATCAGCAGCTTCAATCTTTACGTCATGCAATTGAAGAACAAGAAAAGCGTTTAGCACAGCAAAAAAAAGAACGTAACCAGCTCGTTAATAACCTTAAAGAACAAGAAACCAAAATTGCTAAACTTTTAACATCAATTGAAAGAAATGATTTATCACTCAGAAAGCTCGATCAAGAAATCAATAATTTGATTGAACAAATCGATGTATTAACGATAAAACAAAAACAGCAACGAACGATATTATCAAAACAGTTAGAAAGCGCATTTAAACTAGGCAATACAACAGGAGTGGGGTTGATTTTTTCGGGCGAGAAAAGTGAACGTAATGACCGTATAATCACTTATTACGGTTACATTAACCAAGCACGTCAACAACAAATTCACGATCTTCAAGATACACAAACTCAATTAAAAGAAAAAAGCGTTGAGTTACAAAAAAAGCAAGCTTTGCATAAAACATTACAAAGCAAACAGAAAGAACAACAAGCAGGGCTTGAAAAAAACCGTCAAAATCGGCAAAACACGATAACTTCTCTTGAATCATCCATGCAAGTAAATCAACAAAAATTAATTGATTTACGTTACAACGAAGTTAAATTACAAGCGAAAATTGCTCAAGCGGAAAAAGAAAATCGGCGCATAGCAGAAGAAGAAACAAAACAAGCAAAAAATATTGAAGAAAAGCAAAAGAATACGCGTTATACTCCGAACTCTGATGAGCGGTCATTAATGGCCCGTGTAAGTGGTATTGGTAAACCTCAACACCAGTTTAGTTGGCCTGTGAATGGTCGTGTTGTACATCGGTTTGGGGAGTCACTTCAAGGTGAATTACGCTGGAAAGGAATGGTGATTAATGCTAAAGATGGCACGCAAGTTAAAGCCATTGCTGATGGTCGAGTTATATTGGCAAGTTGGTTGCAAGGCTATGGCTTTGTTGTTGCGCTTGAGCATGGTAAAGGTGATATGAGTTTATATGGCTATAATCAACGCATGTTGGTTACGGTAGGGGACAAGATTCAAAGTGGGCAACCTATTGCATTAGTTGGTTCAAGTGGTGGGCAAAATACGCCTGCTTTATATTTTGAGATCCGTCGTGATGGTAAGGCGCTTGACCCGAGTGGGTGGTTAAAGTAGTGCGTTATTTTATTACTATTTTTATTATAAGCCTATTGGCGTTAAATACTCACAGTGTTTGGGCTGCAAAACTTGTTATCGTCATTGATGATTTTGGGTATCGCCAACATAATGAAGAGCAAGTAATTTCATTGTCGCCTAATATTAATGTTGCCGTTTTACCCAACTCGCCCCATGCTAGGCGTATTGCAAATAGGGCTCATGATCATGGTAATGATGTGATAATTCACTTACCTATGGCACCACTAGGTAAACAGCCGCTAGAGAAAGACACGCTATTTCCCTCTATGAGCGAAGCTGAAGTAAATCGAATTGTAACCAATGCGATTGAGCAGGTGCCGCATGCGATTGGTGTGAATAATCATATGGGCAGTTTGATGACATCAAATCTTACAGGTATGGCACATGTTATGAAAGCATTGAGCCATTATTCAATATTTTTCTTAGATAGCAAAACAATCGGTAAAACTCAAATAAAAAAAGCTGCCAGCTATTATAATATCCTAGTGTTAACGCGTGATGTATTTTTAGATGATGAGCAAAAAGAAAGTGCTATTAGCCAGCAATTTGATTTGGCCGTTAAACTGGCACGAAAAAATGGTGTAGCCATTGCTATTGGGCACCCTCATCCGCAAACGATTAATGTATTAAGGACAAAGCTTGCTAATTTACCTGAGGATATTGAACTGACCAAACTTAGTCATTTGATTACGACAATACCAGCGCCAGCGAGGCATAAAACTACGCTGAAAGACATTTTTGAAAAATGTAAAAAACAAATTGAAGAATTATCAAATTATAAAACTTTGGACGAATAATGATTACCTTTTTTCTAAAGTTCGATGCCGAATTTGCACTTGCTTGTTTTGTGCTTTAAAAAATGCGGCTAATTGTTCCACAATAAAGACAGAACGATGTTGACCTCCAGTGCAGCCAATTGCAATGGTCAAGTAACTGCGGTTATTCTTTTCTAACAAAGGTAACCATTGATTTAAGTAATTGGCAGTTTGATAGATAAAATTAGATACTTCGTCGTGTTTTAATAAATATTCTTTTACAGGCTCATCTAATCCTGTTAGTGGCCGCAAGCTGACATCCCAATGCGGGTTGGGTAAAAACCTAACATCAAACACAAAATCGGCATCAACCGGTAAGCCATGTTTAAACCCAAATGATTCAAAAATGATGGTTAATTCGCGTTCTTTTTTACCCAAAATACGTGATCTTAATATGTCGGATAATTCATGAACTGAAAGATTATCGGTGTTTATAACTAGGCTTGCGTGCGATTTTAAAGGTTCTAGATATTTTTCTTCAAGATCAATTGCTTCTTCAAGAGAATATTGTTGATTGGTTAATGGGTGAGTTCGCCTTGTTTCACTATAGCGCCGAATTAATGTATTGCGGCTACAATCAAAGAAAATAATTTCGGGTGTGACAGTTTGAGGTAAGCGTTGAAAAATATCGCTATTAAAATCAAAATTCTCAGGTAAATTTCGAATATCAATACTAATAGCAACAGGGGTATTATTGTCTTTTAAAGAGTTGGCTAATTGCGGTAATAAAACAACGGGGATATTATCAACACAATAAAATCCCATATCTTCTAGCGCACGCAGGGCGATTGATTTGCCAGAACCAGAGCGACCACTTACTATCAATAGAATCACAATATTAACTCCAATATCATTGATGGTTTAATTATATACTGTTTATTTCTTGATATACAATTTCGAATATAAATAATAGTGTTAACAATTAATGTTTAGTTTTAATGTTGGTGATCAATTGTTTAAGTGCTTGACCTCGATGTGATATTTGGCTTTTCTGTTCTTTCGTTAGCTGCGCTGCGCTGCAGCCTAATTCTGGCACATAAAAAAGAGGGTCATAACCAAAACCTCCTTCGCCTTGCTCTTCATTTAAGATGAAACCATGCCATTTGCCTAAACAGATGATAGGAGTTGGGTCGTTTTCGTGTCGCATAAAAACCAGCGCACAATAAAAGTAAGCGGTGCGTTTTTCTTTTGGCGTGTTTTGTAATGCCTTAAGTAATTTTTTATTGTTGCTTTTATCATCACTATTTTCACCCGCATAACGAGCAGAATAGATGCCAGGTTGTCCACCTAGCGCATCGACCGCTAAGCCAGAGTCATCAGCAATGGTAGGAAGTCCTGTCAATTTGGCGGTATGTCTTGCTTTTAAAATCGCATTTTCAATAAAGGTTAAACCAGTTTCCTCGACATCGGGCACATTAAATTGGCTTTGTGCAATAATATCAAAACCTGCATCGGCGAGTAATTTTTGCAATTCATTGACTTTGCCTTGATTATTTGTTGCTAAAACAATTTTTTGCATTTTCATTTCCTTTATATCAATTTTTTATAAGTTATCAGCATGAGCAGATTTTATCTAATTGGCGCTAATGTTATATCCCGACCTTAAAAATCTGGTTCACAGCTAAACGTCATACTTTCGCCTGTTTTGGGATGATTAATCGTGAGTAATTGCGCATGTAATAGCAGTCTTTTAGACATGGCAAATGCTTCGGGATGTGCATAAAATTTATCACCTAAAATCGGGTGGCCAATGGCTTGCATATGAACACGTAATTGATGTGATCGCCCTGTAAAAGGCAATAATTTTACTCGTGTTGTATTATCTGGATTGCGTGAAATCACCTGATATTCAGTTAGCGCATGTTTGCCATTTTCTAAATCGACCATTTGCCTTGGGCGATTGGGCCAATCACAAATTAAAGGTAATTCGACACAACCAGTGTCATTTTGAATATGCCCATGTACAACAGCAATATAGATTTTTTTAGGGATCCTTTCTCGAAACTGTTTTTTTATTTCTCGATCAGCCAGTTTAGACAGTGCGGCAACCATAATGCCACTGGTTGCCATATCTAACCGATGAACGGATTCGACGTAGCTATATTTTTGCTGTAATCGATGAATAATACTATCAATAAATTGGGGTTTATTGCCTGAAACTGACAAAATACCAGGTTGTTTATTTACAACCACAATATGGTCGTCTTGATATAAAATAGATAGCCAAGGTTCAATAGGTGGGTGATATTCCAAAAGCATTTATGTGTGACAATTTGTAAAATAAAATTGCCACACATTCTAACAAACTCAACAAAAAGTGCCAGTGTTATAAATAACGTTACTTATTACTCCAGATTGAACCTTTGGGCGATGGGACGATCTGTGAGATTAACACGCCTAAACCAACAATAAGATAGCAGGCAAAAATAATAATCATCCATTGTGACATTTCGATGGTTAAAAATGACCAAATTTTATCGGCACAAGAACCATAAGCTTTAAACATGCTAGGAAACCAAGAGTCTAAGGGCAACCAAACGGGGAATTGCGCATTAATTGTGCAAGTATCGCTTAAGTTAGGTTCGAACTGCAAATGGGCATGGAATGCTGCTAAAGAAAAGCCTTGATAGGCACTAAAAAGCCAAATTAAAAGTCCCATTAATCGAACCACAACATTAGAAGGTGCAATAAATCCAATAATACTCGCTAGCATGATGCCTAAAATAGCACAACGTTGATAAATACAAAGAGTACAAGGAGCAAGCCCTAAACTATGTTGAAAATAAAGTGCAGTTATTTCAAAAGTAAGAGTAGAAAAGAACAATAAGAACCAAGCAAATCGACCTTTTGAGTATTGATTAAGCAACGATAACATACTATTTTATTCTCCCATATTCCGTTATAATCTTTTCTTTAATTATATCGAATATAATCTATCTTATTTTTTAATTACGATAGTGTAGTTTATTTTTGAATAATGTAAATGACTTTATCTATAGATGGCGGGTTAATCATTTCTTATGGACTCAACTGTTCCACAACCAAAATTACAAGTCTCATTTGTTACTATTTCAGAGGAAAATGCGACGCAGCGAATTGATAACTTTTTAATCACCTATTTAAAAGGTGTGCCAAAAAGTATGATTTATCGCATTTTAAGAAAAGGCGAAGTGCGTGTTAACAAAAAACGGATCAAACCTGAATATAAATTGAATATTGGTGATGAAGTCCGTATTCCTCCTGTTCGTATGACTGAAAAATCTATGCCCGAAATTTCGACCAAGCTTAATAAAGTTGCTGACTTAGAAAAAGCAATTATCTATGAAGATGATGTTATATTGGCGATCAATAAACCATCAGGTATTGCCGTTCATGGTGGTAGTGGTTTAAGTTTTGGTGTGATCGAAGCTTTACGCGCCTTAAGACCAGAAGCGAAGTTTTTGGAGTTGGTACATCGCATCGACCGCGAAACATCGGGCGTACTGTTGATTGCTAAAAAGCGCTCTGCATTAAAAGCATTACACGAACAATTACGACTTAAACAAATGCAGAAAAATTATTTGGCACTTGTTAAGGGTAATTGGTCTTCTGACTGTAAAGTGATACAAGCACCACTGCTTAAAAATGTGTTAAAAAGTGGTGAGCGAGTAGTGAAAGTTGATAAAGAAGGTAAACCATCCGAAACGCGTTTTAAAGTTGAAGAACGATTTGATTTTGCAACCTTGATTAAAGCAAGCCCTGTTACTGGGCGTACCCATCAAATCCGCATACATACGCAATATGCTAATCATCCAATTGCTTTTGATGATCGCTATGGTGATAGGCAATTTGATGCATTATTGGCTGATACAAAGCTTAATCGATTATTTTTACATGCCGCCAGTGTTAAATTTATTCATCCTAAAAGTTTACAAGAGATGCAATTACATGCGCCAATGGATGCTACTTTACAGGCTTGTTTAACCTATCTTAGAAAAGATAAATATCAGCAAAAAGAATTTTAAAATAAAAAAGGTAGTGAGTACGAATGAAAGATATTAATTTATATTTAATTAGACATGGTCAAACGCAGTGGAATATTAAAGATCAGATGCAAGGGTCACAAAATTCACCGTTAACCGAACAAGGTATTTTAGGTGCTAAAGTCACGGGGCAACATTTAAAAAATGTTCCTTTTATGCAAGCATACTCAAGTACCCAACAACGCGCAATGGAAACCCGCGATTATATTGTTAACGAAAATAATCTTGCTATTCCTACTTATGAGCTTGCTCATCTACGTGAGATGGATTTTGGCATTTGGGAAGGTAAACATGTACCGACTTTAAAACAAGAAGTGCCCGAATTTAACATTTATTTAACTGATCCCGCTAATTTTGATGCCGCTGTCAATCAAGGTGAAAATTACCTTGATATACTCGCGCGTATGAAGCAGGGGCTAAACACTATTGTACAAAACGCATCCCAAGATACCGGTAATATTTTGGTTGTGTCGCACGGTACAGTATTACGCATATTACTTTGTGTTTTAAATGGTGGCGATTGGCGTTTACATCGTGATGAGGCTTATTTTCCACGGATGTTAAATACCAGCATTAGTGTGGTTAACTATAAGCAAAGTAATGATCAGGATGAAGGCATATTTACTGTGAAATTTTACAATAATGTGGATCATTTAGTTGAAAAATAAAGGCGTTATCTTCTCGACTAGTGGTTATTTCAATGATTAGTCGAGAAGTTATCGTTAAAGTCAATTATCGCTTATAAGCCGCATAACGTTTTTGTAACTGCTTTAATTGATTGATTCTGGCCTCAATTTTGGAAATCATTGTTTGATTACCTTTGGTTTGATTTTTAGCATTTTGTAGTAATTGAATGGCTTGCTGAAATTGACCTTCTAATGCAATTGCTTCGGCTTGCGCACTCATTTCTTGAGCCCTTGAATGTAACCCGCCATAAGCTTTAATGAGTAACTCCCAGCCATTGGTATCATCATTGTGATCAAACGTATAGCGGTGCAACAAGCTTACGGCTTGTTGATAGTTTCCATTTTTTATATATACATTAGCTAAATTCAACTGCAATGCAGAGCTATCCGGTGCTTTTTTTAACGCCGCTTGTAGGCGCGTGATTGCGGTACTACTATTGTTGAGCGCCAAATCAATATCAGTCATTAAATCAATATACCAAATATTATTCGGGTCACTGTCTAATAATGGTTGCAGTTGTTGTTTTGCTTTTTGATTATTACCACTTAGGTTGTCAGTTAAAGCATTAGCATAAATAATGGCTATTTTACTTTGTTCATTATTTAGTTTTTTGTAATCTTCAATTAATCGTTTTGCGGTATTTTTATTTTTAGCCATCAATATTGCTAACCGAGCTTTTGCTAAATAATAGCTTAACGATGGCGATACGTTCTTTTTACTATATTGCATTGAACGATTGCGGATATCGGTTAATCGGCTATTAGGTAATGGGTGAGTAAGTAGTATTTCAGGCGCTTTACTACTAAAACGGCTTTGATCGGCAAGTTTTTGTAAAAATTCAGATGAAGCATAAGGATCAAATCCAGCTTTAGCAAGCGTTCTTAAACCAACACGATCGGCTTCTTGTTCATTACTTTGCGTAAAACTAATCATACTTTGAGCCGAGCCTGCCATGGTGCTGGTCATTGCCGCCATACCAGCTTCGGGATTGGCCAATGTGAGTAATAAGGATCCTAATGTTGCCCCCCAAACATAAGGACTATTACGGTTTTGGTTTTCCATTGCTCTGGCCAAATGACGTTGGGTAACATGCCCAATTTCGTGAGCCATAACAGAGGCCAATTGGCTTTCGTTATCGGTATCTAATATGAGTCTTGAATGAATAACAACATTTCCACCAAAAAAAGCGAATGCATTAAGTACATCACTTTTCATAATATAGAAATGAAAAGGGGTTTTTACTGATTCTGATTTAGCAACTAATTTATTACCTAAGTCATTGATATATTGGTTTAAAACTGGGTCGTTTATGATAGGAGCGCCCGCGCGTAACATTCGCATATAATAATCGCCCATTTCCATTTCTTGACCGATACTTAATGTTGTAGCTGCTGCGGTACCAATATCTGGCAGATTGATATTATCCGCATATACGATAGATGTGTTTTGTAATAACAACGAGGTAGAGAGTGCAAATGCAATGGCTTTTTTTAACATTCTTTCAACCAATTGAGATAAGATTTTGTTGATCTATTTTAGCCGAAAAAAAGAACTATATCACTTTGAATTTATCATTAGGATGCTTAGTTTGTTTGAGGTGATAAGCATAGAAAGTCACTATTGTTATGATTGAAATGATAAAAGCTCAACAGCCATATCAGTACGGCCGTTGAGCTTTGATGTTAATAATCGCATTTTATTATGCTTTATGGCGGCGATTTTTGATAAATTCAATAATATTATCAACGTTTACCATTTCTTTATCACCACCAGCACGATGTTTGTATTCAACTTCGCCATTTTCAAGATTGCGCTCACCAATGACAATCGTATGAGGAATACCAATAAGTTCAGCATCAGCAAACATCACACCTGGTCGCTCTTTACGGTCGTCAAAGAGTACCTCAATGCCAGCAGCTTGTAGATCAGCGTAAAGTTTTTCAGCTGTTGCTTGGACTTTTTCTGATTTGTGCATATTCATTGGAATAATCACGACACTAAACGGCGCAATGGCTTCTGGCCAAACAATACCACGTTCATCATGGCATTGTTCAATAGCCGCTGCTACAATTCGACTAACACCAATTCCATAACACCCCATGATCATGACATGATTTTGCCCATCTTCACCTTGCACTGTGGCTTTCATCGCTTGTGAGTATTTTGTACCAAGTTGGAAGATATGCCCAACTTCAATCCCTCGTTTGATTTGTAATGTCCCTTTGCCATCAGGGCTAATATCACCCTCAACCACATTGCGAATATCTTCAATGCGAGGTAAAGCAGTGTCACGTTCCCAATTAATATTAAAATAGTGTTTATGATCGATATTGGCACCAGCACTAAAATCGCTCATCACGGCCACGTCACGGTCAATAATAATTGGCATATTTAAGTTAATTGGACCTAATGAGCCTGGCCCTGCATTAACTAACGCGCGAATTTCTTCTTCGGTTGCAAATTCTAACGGTGAGGCAACGATATCAATTTTTTCGGCTTTTATTTCATTTAAAGTATGATCGCCTCGAACTAATAAAGCGACTAATTGGTGACCGCTTTCTTTGGTTGCTTTAACCATCAAGGTTTTTACGGTTTTTTCGATCGGCAAACTGAACTGTTCGATTAATTCGTCAATAGTTTTGGCATTTGGGGTATCAACTAGTTCCATGGTTTTAGTTGGCTCTGCACGTTTTTGCATTGGTGCTTGTGCTTGTGCCATTTCGATATTAGCTGCATAGTCCGATTCCGTTGAAAACACGATGTCGTCTTCACCACTGTCAGCTAATACTTGGAACTCATGTGACCAGTTACCACCAATCGATCCTGTGTCAGCGCGCACTGCTCTAAAGTTTAAACCTGCACGCGTAAACACAGCGCTATAGGCTTTATACATATCATCATAAGTTTCTTGCAATGATTCTTGTGTGGTATGGAAAGAATAGGCATCTTTCATAATAAATTCACGCGAACGCATTACACCAAAGCGAGGGCGCACTTCATCACGAAATTTAGTTTGAATTTGATAAACATTAAGAGGTAATTGTTTGTACGAACTTACTTCATTACGGAGTAAGTCAGTAATCACTTCTTCATGGGTTGGGCCCAACACAAAATCACGATCACCACGGTCTTTAATCCGTAATAGCTCTGGGCCATATTGTTCCCAACGCCCACTTTCTTGCCAAATATCAGCAGGTTGTACAACAGGCATTAATACTTCTATTGCTCCTGCTTTGTTCATCTCTTCACGAACAATATTTTCTACTTTTTTAAGGACTCGGTAACCAGTGGGAAGCCAAGTATATAAACCCGCAGCCACTTTACGGATCATGCCGGCACGTAACATTAATTGATGGCTAATGACTTCTGCATCAGCGGGGGTTTCTTTTAACGTTGAAAGAAGATATTTACTGGTTCGCATAAATTTATCCCGAAAATAATTTATTTATAAATATAATAAAAATGTGAGCTAGTTTAGCAGTACCAAACACAACACTAAAGTAATTTTATCGCTATTTTAAATATAAAACTAATGGTAAGGGCTTAAGACAACATTAAGTAAACGTTTTTTAGGTTATTGGTCAACCGTAAATTATTTTGCGATAAAACGGTAGGTTATTTTATTTATTATAGATCAAAATTGATACTTTATTGGTTTTTAATTTATTTAGTATCAAATTGAATATTATTTATAATATTGATTATATTTGATTTTTAATTGATAGTGTGATTGGGATCACTTTGTAATAGTCGTTAATTTGATATTATATCTACAGCATATTTGATTAAGGAGTAGTATAAAATGAGTAAGTTAATGACTAATAAAGTTGCCATAGATTCAAAAAATGGATCAGTATTACCCAAATGGCAAAAAAGTGATACATTATGGATGCTTAGCCTTTATGGTACCGCGATTGGCGCTGGAGTGCTTTTTCTACCAATTAATGCGGGGGTAGGCGGATTAATTCCATTATTGGTTATGCTGATTCTTGCTTTTCCAATGACATTTTTTGCTCACCAAGCTTTGTGTCGATTTGTATTATCAGGCAAAAGTCGTGAAGGTGATATCACCGTTGTAGTTGAAGAGGCTTTTGGGCGCACAGCAGGAAACTGGATAACAGTGCTTTATTTTTTTGCAATTTACCCAATATTATTAGTCTATAGTGTTGGCATTACCAACACGGTAGATAGCTTTATGGTTCATCAACTGGGAATGGAATCACTACCACGAGCTTTACTTTCATTTGTTTTAGTTGCATTTTTAATGTCAATTGTTCATTTTGGTGAAGAACTTATTGTTAAAGTTATGTCAGTATTAGTTTTTCCATTTATTGCTGTTTTAATGATTTTAGCTTTATTTTTAATTCCTGAATGGAATGGTGAAATTTTTGCTAATTTATCTCTTGGCAGTAATGGCAGTGAGGGTGAACAAAGTATTTTAATGACACTTTGGCTAGTGATTCCTGTTATGGTTTTTGCCTTTAATCACTCGCCTATTATTTCATCTTTAGCAGTAGCTAAACGTAAAGAATATGGTGAAACTTATGCTGCTCCAAAATGTACTAACATTATTGCAGCAAGTAATATAATGATGGTTGTAACGGTTATGTTTTTTGTTTTTAGCTGTGCATTTTGTTTAACGCCAGCAGAGCTTTTAGATGCAAAAGCGCAGAATATTTCAACGTTATCATATTTGGCTAATCGATTTAACTCACCTGTTATTGAATATATTGGTCCGCCAATTGCATTTATTGCAATGGCTAAATCGTTTTTAGGCCACTATCTAGGTGGTAAAGAAGGGTTTAATGGTATTGTTAATAAATTTTTGCGTAGTCGCAATAAAACCATTTCAGAAAAGAAACTTGATAAGCTTGCTATTGTATTTATGTTTGTAACAGCATGGGGTGTTGCTACATTGAATCCCAGTATTTTAGGTCTTATTGAATCACTTGGTGGTCCAATTTTAGCGGTATTATTGTTCTTAATGCCGATGTATGCAATTCATAAATTACCCGTATTAGCAAAATATCGAGGAAAACCAAGTAATGTGTTTATTGTTGTTATGGGGCTAGTTGCGATTTCAGCTGCTATCTATAATTTATTATAAAATTGATTAAATAGGTAATAACCAGCTATTTTTTTATGCAATACATAAAATCCGTCGATATTCATTGATGGGTAAAAAGCCTATTGGTAAACCAGACTAACTGTAAAATAAACATTAATTACTAATGAATATTAAAAACTTATTTTCATAATCTTTAAAAGTGATGTTTAGCTATCTCTATGACAATGAATACGATGTGTTGATAAGATTATTTTTATTTAACTAGTAAAAATAATTTATAAAGTTATAACTAGGCCAGCAGTATTAATTTATTTTTGGCATCAAAAAGGAAAAAATATGAGTTCAGTATTTGAAATATTTAAAATTGGTATTGGTCCTTCAAGTTCACATACAGTGGGGCCAATGAGAGCAGGGAAGGCATTTGTTGATCAACTAATCGATAATGATATGATGTCATCAGTAACCAAAATTGTCGCTGATGTTTATGGTTCTTTGTCATTAACAGGTAAAGGCCATCAAACAGATATTGCTATTATCATGGGGTTAGCGGGTGAAAAACCTGATACTGTTAATATTGATAATATTCCTATTTTTATCGAAAAATTAAGCCAAACTCACCGTTTACCGATTTATCATAATCGTTACGAAATCGACTTTCCTTTGGATAGTTGTATGGTGTTTCATTCCAAATTTTTGCCATTACATGAAAACGGCATGACATTGACTGCCTATAGAGGCGATACATTACTCTTTCAAAAAACGTATTATTCCGTGGGTGGTGGTCAAATTGTTGAAGAGGAGCAATTTGGTTTGCCAAAACAAGATCCCACAAAATTGCCTTATCCATTTTCTTCCGCTGCACAGCTATTACAACATTGTGAAGATAATTCATTGTCAATTTCTAGTATTATGATGAAAAATGAGTTGCAATTACATACCTATGAAGAAATTGAAGATTATTTTTCTCGCGTTGGGCAAACTATTTTAGAATGTATCAAACGTGGAATGAATACTGAAGGGTTATTACCGGGACCGCTCAAAGTTCCTCGTCGTGCGTTTTCGTTATATCGTCAATTATCTACCACCAAAGATAAAATGATTAGTGATCCCATGGTGATTATTGATTGGGTAAATATGTTTGCGCTTGCCGTTAGTGAAGAAAATGCAGCAGGTGGGAGAGTGGTTACTGCGCCAACCAATGGGGCATGTGGAATTATACCTGCTGTGCTGGCTTATTATGATAAATTTATTAATCCAGTTACGCCTGATATTTATATTCGATTTTTTCTAACTTGCGGTGCAATAGGGCAACTTTATCAAATCAATGCGTCTATTTCTGGTGCAGAGGTTGGGTGTCAAGGCGAAGTTGGCGTTGCGTGCTCAATGGCTGCTGCTGGACTTGCTGAGCTTTTAGGTGGTAATCCTGAGCAAGTTTGCATGGCAGCTGAAATTGCAATGGAACATAACTTAGGATTAACCTGCGATCCAGTTGCTGGTCAAGTGCAGGTGCCTTGTATTGAGCGTAATGCCATTGCTGCTGTAAAATCAATCAATGCAACGAGAATGGCTTTAAGACGAATTACTGCGGCAAAAGTATC
The DNA here is from genome assembly GCF_001690525.1 of Gilliamella sp. App6-5. Classification (GTDB taxonomy): domain Bacteria; phylum Pseudomonadota; class Gammaproteobacteria; order Enterobacterales; family Orbaceae; genus Gilliamella; species Gilliamella apicola_H. The sequence continues at coordinate 80,714 of NZ_LZGT01000069.1, forward strand.
TTTGGATAAAGTGATTAAAACCATGTATGAAACAGGAAAAGATATGAATGCAAAATATCGAGAAACATCACGTGGTGGGCTTGCAATTACGGTTCATTGTAATTAGTAGCGTGAAAATTGTATTGAATTCGCCGGTTTTATAATCGGCGAAAGCTTAAATTATATTTAGTGCTTCCAGCACATAGTATTAACCTTAGAACGCAAGAAATCATTCTCTGTTAGCATATCTATTTGCTTTACTTTTACTGTGCGTTGTTTTCTTTTTCGTTTGGGCTGCTCTGCTGAGGTAATATGGATAACTTCGTTGTAAGCTAGTAAATTATTAAGCTGATCAAGTTCATCTAATCCACGAAGAACAGAAATCAAAGTTTGTAATGTAATCGATTCACCTTGTTCAATACGTTTTATTGTTGCAATACCAATTTCGGATTTTTGAGCCAATTCTTGCTGAGATAAGTTTTTTTCAATTCTTGCCATTTTTATTCTGCGGCATATCATAGCAATCATATCAGTCGTTTCATTCATGAAATATCCTTTTTTATGATATGCCACGTAATGTGGCATATCATATATTGCTATCAAATCGTTATTTGATTAATGGTAATTTTTCTTGATTTTTGATGTGTTGCTTTTCTAGTTTCTCTAAAATCTTTTTATGAATACCACTAAAACCACCATTACTCATAATTAAAATTGCATCTGTTGGTTTAGCTGATTTTGTGATCATTTCAACCAACAAATCGATATCACCACTCCAGTAAGCGGGTTGAATACAAGCATCAACCACATCAGCAACTAACCAAGGAAGATGCTCAGGTTGGAAGATGAAAATTTCGTCAGCACGTCCAAGTGATGGAGCTAGCTCATCTTTAGACACGCCTAATTTCATTGTGTTTGAGCGAGGCTCAAGCACGGCTAAAATACGGCGATTAGCACCGATTTTACTGCGTAATGCTTCTAATGTTGCTAAGATTGCCGTTGGGTGATGGGCAAAATCATCATAGATTTCGATATTATTCATTTCACCGTAGAGTTCTAAACGCCTTTTTGCATTTACGAACGTACCTAATGCCAAACAAGCATCAGCAGGCTCAATGCCTACATTATGTGCTGCTGCAATTGCCATTAGTGCATTATGCATATTATGTTCGCCGACTAATGAATATTTTACTTCGCCCACTTTTTTATTGTTATAAAAAACAGCAAAATGGCTTGCGTCGTTATTGATGCGTTGTGCTAACCAGCCTGTTTCTGATTCAGTAAATACTTGTTCGCTCCAGCAGCCTTTAGCCAATACTTGTTTTAAATTCACATCTTCTTGAGGTGCAATAATCAGCCCTTTGCTGGGTACTAAACGAACTAGATGGTGAAATTGTTTTTGAATTGAGCTTAGATCATCAAAAATATCTGCATGATCAAATTCTAAATTGTTCATGATAAGTGTTTTAGGACAGTAATGCATAAATTTTGAACGTTTATCAAAGAAAGAACAATCATACTCATCAGCCTCAATAACAAAATAGTTACCTTCACCTAACCTTGCTGATACATCAAAATTACCAGGTACACCACCAATAACAAAACCTTGTTTATAATTTTGTTTTTCTAAAATCCAATTGACCATACCCGCTGTTGTGGTTTTGCCATGAGTTCCCGCAACCGCAATGACCCAGCGATCGCGCAACACATTATCATGTAGCCATTGCGGCGCTGAAATATAAGGAATATTGTTATCCAAAATATATTCAACGCAAGGGTTGCCTCGCGATAGGGCATTGCCTATGATGACTAAATCAGGTGGAGATGATAATTGTGATGGATCATATCCTTCAATGATATCAATGTGTTCTTTTTGTAAAAGTGTACTCATCGGTGGGTAAACATTTTTATCTGAACCTGTTACTTGATGACCTTGAGAACGCGCTATTAATGCAATCCCTGCCATAAATGTGCCACAAATTCCAAGAATATGAATATGCATTTTGAATCCTTAACGTTGTATAAATTTTATCTCAATGATGTTGCGTAACCATTGTCTATTCGACCAGTAATCAGATGTAAATTTAGTGCAATTTTGTCATTATAATCGATTCTACTTGCTTATGCGATAGGCCACAGATGTTTAATCATTAGTTGCGGAGCTTGGTTGCCACGAAACTCATCTACATCCAAATGATAAACGACTTGTACATTTTTTATTGATTGATCAGGCCATTGCTGGCGATTTACATTAAAAAATATTCCTTCAATAAGTGGACCACCATTTTTGGGTTCTAAGACTAATTTAAGGTGTTTATCTGCAAATAAGAGTTGTTGATGAATAATAAATTCACCATCAAAAATGGGGGGATAAAACCCTTCGCCCCATGGACCTGATTCTTTTAACTGTTTGGCGATTGCATAAGTAAAATCTTGCTTATCTATTTCACCATCAGTTTCGATGATTTGTTCTAGCACATCGGGGTGTAATCGAGTGTTTACAAGTGCTTCAAAACAGTTTCTAAAACGTTCTAAATCTTCTTCGCGAATGGTTAATCCAACGGCCATCGCGTGGCCACCAAAGCTCACTATTAAATCAGGATGTTGCTGATTTAATTCATCAATAAAATCACGCAAATGAATGCCCGGAATTGAGCGTCCAGAACCTTTTAAAAAACCATCTTGAGTTGAGGCGAACGATATAACAGGGCGATAATATTTATCTTTTAAACGTGCAGATAATATCCCAATAATGCCTTGATGCCACTCAGGATGATAAAACACGAGCAAGCTAGGTATAGAGGCGTTTTGTTTTTCAATTTCTTGAATAAATGACAAAGCTTCTTTATGCATTGTTTGTTCAATGAGCTTTCGATCGTTATTGAGATTATTAAGATCTGTTGCTTTGCTAATGGCAGATTCATAATCATCACAAAGTAATAATTGAACACCTAATGTCATATTGTCCATTCTACCGGCTGCGTTTAACCTTGGGGCAATATAAAATGCTAAATCGGTTGAAGTTATCGAAGTAGGCTCTTTTTTGGATATCTGTAATAAGGCCTTGATTCCTTCACTACAATAACCAGATCGAATCCTGTTTACACCTTGGTGAACCAAAATGCGATTATTATGGTCAAGTTTAACGACATCAGCAATAGTACCTAAAGCAACTAAATCTAATAAATTTGCCAGATTATATTCAGTCAAATTATTATCAGCGAACCAATTCTCTTGTCGTAATTTTGCGCGTAAAGCCAGCATAAAGTAAAAGGCGACACCAACTCCAGCTAAATGCTTAGAGGGAAAAATACAATCAGGTAAATTAGGATTGATTATAGCATCGGCATTCGGTAATTGCGCTGGGCATAAATGGTGATCGGTAATAATAACAGACAAGCCTGATTGTTTTGCAAAGTCAACGCCTTCATTGGCAGAAATGCCGTTGTCAACAGTAATAATAAGCTGCGCACGTTGTAAAATAGCTTTTTTAACAACCGAAACGCTTAACCCATATCCATCATCAAAACGATCAGGAATAATATAATCAACAAAAAGACAACCCATATTTTTAAGTGCCTTGACGGTTAAGGCCGTGCTTGTCGCACCATCAGTATCAAAATCGCCAACAACCATAATGCGCTCATTATTTTTCATGGCTAAAAAAAGTATTTCAACTGCTTTTTTAATCCCCTCTAATTTATCGTAATTACATAGATTGCGTGTGGTATAGTCGAGCTCATGCATGCTAGTAACGCCACGCAAGGCATAAATTCGCTGTAGCAATAACGGGATATCATGAGTAAATTCTGGATAGACTTCAGGTAATTTTCGATGTCTTAATTTATTTTTTTTCATATTTAATATGCTAGCGCATTCGCGCTAACATGTATTTTCATCTTATATTTAAATTTCAACAGTAATCACTGACCAATTGTTATTTAGTTGCTTTTTTATCTAAAATTTCAATTAATTTATCTGCTGGCACATAACCTGAAACAAGTTGCCCATCAGATAATACAATTGCCGGTGTACCGCTAATACCTAACTTTTTACCAACGTTAAATTGTTGTGTTACATAAGGTATCATACTACTAGCTGGTGAAATAGGCTTATCTTTGTATGCATTGTCAAATGCTGCTTTACGGTCAGTTACGCTCCAAATAGATTGCATGTTTTTACCCACATCACTGTCAGCACCCGCACGAGGGAACGCAAAATAGTGCACAGAAATACCTGCATCTAAATATTTATCGATATTTTCGTGGAGTAGTTTACAGTAGTGGCAAGTATAATCAGTAAAGACTGAAATGATGTATTTTTCATTTTTTGCCTTATACACAATGGCATCTTTTTCAATTGGTTTTATTAGCTGAAGATTGCTGCTATTAGCTATATTTTCAGGTTCATCACCTTGAATATCATAAATAGGGCCTTTAGTTAAATATTTGCCATCTTGTGTAACATAATAAATACCATCTGGGGTACTAACGTTTTTAAATCCTTGAACTGGGCTATCAGTAATTTTTAACTCTTTTTTTTCGTAACCCAATTTATTTAAAGATTTTATAATATCAGTATTACTTGCTAATACCGAAGTTGAAATTAAAGTTAAACCTAAACATAAAACTAATTTTTTCATTCAATTATCCTTATCTTTTCGAACACTATGCTCGAGGATGATGTTTACTGTGTAACTGTTTTAACCTTTCTGTTGCCACATGTGTATAAATTTGGGTAGTTGATAAACTACTGTGTCCAAGTAACATTTGTACAACACGCAAATCGGCACCATGATTAAGCAGGTGCGTAGCAAAAGCATGTCGCAATACATGGGGTGAAAGTGCTTCAATATTAATACCAGTTAGTATGGCATAATATTTGATTCGATGCCAGAATGTCTGTCGAGTCATTTTTTTACCTAATCGGCTTGGAAAAAGAACATCAACAGGTCCTGTTTTTAGAAGATCATTTCTAGCATATTTAAAATAATATTCAAGCCAGTAAATCGCTTCTTCTCCAAGTGGCACTAAACGTTCTTTATTACCTTTACCAATTACTCTTACCACCCCTTGGCGTAAGCTAACATCACTAATTTCTAAATTCACTAACTCAGAGACGCGCAAGCCAGTGGCATAAAGCACTTCTAACATGGCTTTATCCCGAAGTTCAATAGGATCTTCTATATTTGGCGATTCAAGCAGTGCATCGACTTGTGATTCGGTTAAATCTTTAGGCAATTTTTTTGAAAGCTTGGGCGATGATAACACCGCAGAAGGATCATCAGTGCGATAATTTTCTTGATATAAATACTGAAAAAAACGTTTAGTTGCGCTAAGCAAACGCGCTGAACTACTTGCTTTATACCCGTCTTTGACTCGCTGCATTAAAAAGTCTTGTAAGTTAAGCGTTTGGGCAGTCAGGAAAGAGACATTTTGTTGTTGTAAAGATTGACTTAATGCCAACAAATCAAGTTTATAAGAAGCAATGGTATTTTCAGCTAAGTTCCTTTCTAGCCATAATGAATCTAAAAACCGTTCTATTAACATTTTATTTTGGGCGGGTGTGTCTTGACTAGACATCAATAATTATCTCTACATCACAGTTATTTCTTACATTCATTATATACTAACTGTCAATAAGTTGTAGTTTAAGCTAAATTGCTATTTTTAGTATCATTGTTACCATTAAACATAATTGTGTATCAACTCACCACTTATTGTCCCAGTTTCAATAAGCTTTTCAACAGTCATTGCATACCTGTTTAACTAACAGATCTAATTCATATGAAACAATATTTATTTAACCATTTTTTAAAAAAAGTTAAATTTCCCACTAAAATAACGTATAGCTTTTTAGCTAAACTGTTTGTTATTTGTATTCAGTGATAAAAGAATAAGATTAAATAATATATAGGAAAACATTGAGTTATTTACATTTCATGATTATCGCGTTTTCTTTATTCTACCAATTAATCTTTAAATTTCTTACAGTTATAACATAGTTAGCAATAAATCAGGGTATTTCTTTATTAAAAGGCGCAATTCTTGTAAAAAATATTCAGGATTCTATACCGTTTCAGATTGAAATTATTTTAAATTTAATAAGTTAAAAATTTCCCTCGATAAAGCATAACGTTGCTTAAATCCCTTATTCAACAAAGACGCTAAGTCGCTATCACTTACTGGTTTAACTAACTGAAATTATTCATATTAAACAATATTTATTTAACAAATTTTTAACAAAAGGTTAAATTTAACACTAAAACAATGTATACTTTTTAGTTAAACTTAATGATGAAAATATCAGTGTTAAATAAAAAAATAACTAAAAATAACACAGATTGATTTTTATAAAATGGATATAAGGAGGAAAACATGTCAAACGAACTTAATCGTCTTCTGAGCCAGCTCGGTGACGGGTTTAGCGATTTAATGGCGGGCTTAGGGGGCGTTAGCCATAATCGCTATACCTTAACGGTTGACGGGCTGGGCGCGCCGATTTCGGTTTTACATGTTGAGGGTAATGAGTCGTTAAACCAGCCTTGGCGTTATGTAATCTCCTTTACCAGTACTGACAAAACCTTATCGCCTGATTCCTTTCTTAATCAAAAATCGACCTTCTCCTTTAATCCCGTTATCAATAAACCATTAACTTCCGCTATCCGCTCATTAAGTGATTTGCCCACGTTGACGAATAAACGCACCTTGCATGGGGTGATTACTGAGTTTAGTCAGTTATCGGTCAATAAAGAGGAAGCCCATTATCAGGTGGTGTTATCCTCGTGCTTAGCACGGCTCGCAGTGGGGCAACATAGTGCCATATTTCAACAGCAAAGTGTGGTGAGTGTAGTTGAAGAAGTGCTACGCAGTCATGGTTTGACGGGCATTGATTACCGTTTAGAGTTAAAAGACAGCTATCCTGAGCGGGAGTTTATCACGCAGTGGCAAGAAAGTGACCTTGAATTTATTCAACGCTTATTGGCCGATGTCGGTATCTGGTTTCGCTTTGAAACGCACGCCGAGCACCACTGTGATGTAATGGTGTTAAGTGATTATGAACAAGGTTATGCGCAGGTGGCTAATATTGACTATAAACCGCCCAGTGGCATGGCAGATACGGGCGTTGAAAGTGTGTGGGATATCAGCCTGCATAGCGAAGTAGTGGTCTCCTCAGTCAAGGTACAAGACGATAACTACCGTGATGCCTTGGCACATTTACAAGGGGAAGTTAACACCCAACCTAAAGACCTTACCACCTATGGCAGCGACTATCGCTATGCTGAGCACTATAAAGGCTTAGAGAGTAACGGCCAAGAAAACCCGCAAGATAGTGGCGATAATAACGATGATGATAACCATGTTAATCCTGATAACGGCAATAATCCTAATGAGAATAACAGGCATGACGATAATCAGATTGAAAGCGGTCAGTGGTATGCCCGTATTCGCCATGAACAGGCTATTAGCCAGCAAATTATCCTCAAAGGCAAGAGTAATCACTATAACCTTGCTCCCGGTCAATGGATTAACCTCAACGGCAGCCCGCTGGCAGATATCAATGACGGTATCATCATTTTAACGGTACAAGGGCAGGGTAACCGCACTGATGCTTATGAACTCACCTTTACCGCTATTCCCTATCAAGCCTTAAAACCCTATCGCCCTGCGCCTATACGCTGGCCACAAGTTAGTGGCACATTACCTGCCCGTGTCACCAGTCCCAATCATGACACCTATGGCTATATCGACCCGCAAGGGCGCTATCGGGTTAAATTTAACTTTGATTTAAAAGAGTGGAAAAATGGCACGGAAAGCTTATGGGTACGCTTAGCCAAACCGTATGCAGGCAACACCTATGGCTTTCACTTCCCATTAATTGATGGCACTGAAGTAGCGATTGCCTTTATGCAGGGCAATCCTGACCGGCCGTATATCGCCCATGCGATGCATGATAGTGCTCACCCCGACCTTGTTACCACCATTAACAAACACCGCAATGTGATTCGCACGCCGGCTAATAACAAACTGCGCATGGATGACAAACGTGGGCAAGAGCATATCAAACTGGCCACCGAATACGGCAAAACTC
>NZ_LZGT01000070.1 GCF_001690525.1 Gilliamella sp. App6-5
AACTGGTCTTAATGCTTATTTATATAAAAGTTCATCGACCAAATTATATAAAATTATTCTTCTTGAAGCAGAGGAAGAAAGGGGAGTTGGTTGGTATTATATTCTTGTATTGAAGGAAAATAATTTATTAGGGAAGTTTTTAATTAACCAAGGGAGGAATGCAATATTTTTATTTGATGAGGGAAAAAAATTTATTTTCGATAATACAATAAGTAACGATGTAAGTTTACCAAAAATAAATCATTCAATAAGTTCAGACGATATTGATGAAATATATGTTAGCCCTAAATATTTTCTTTCTATTTTTAATAAAAAGGATGATTTTCTGTTCATGTTTAATAAAATATACACAAGTGCAACAGAAGAAATTGATCACTCAACTTACATTACAGATGAATACATATATATTGAAAAAAAAATTAATTAAAATATTCATAAATTAAATATTACTATCAGTAAAAACTAAACTTACTCGAGCCTTATCAGCGTGATTTTACCTTGCAACAAGTGGACAAGGCGCATGAACATGTCAAATCAAACTGGCAACTAGAAAAAGCACAGCGCATTAAACCCTCACTGTGGTGGAAACAAGTGGCACAGGCACAAGCGCAAAACCCGACAGCAAACACAGAAGCAAATACCCCTAAACTGTCCAATCTATCCGCAGACGGCAAGAGGCGTGGTTTATTCATCCGGTGGCGATGATGGATTATTTTAATGTTACAGAAAATAAGAAAACTGAAACTTGGGATAGTGTGACAAATTCAAGAATTGCGTTATTACATCCCGAAATTCGTCAAAATGCGGTAGATTTTATCAATGATGTAGAAGAACAATTTGGAATACAGTTAAGAGTTACGACAGGACTTAGAACTATTGATGAGCAAAATCGCCTTTATAAGCAAGGTCGTACAACATCTGGAAATATAGTTACTTGGGTTAGAGGAGGATATAGTTACCATAATTATGGATTAGCAATAGATGTTATAGAGATCAAAGATAAGAAAGTTAATTGGGACGAAAACGTTCTAATCAGAATATCTTCTGTAGGTATAAGAAATGGTTTTTCTTGGGGTGGTAATTGGAAAAAACAAAAAGATTATCCTCATTTTGAAATTACTTTTGGTTATAAAGCATCGGAATTATTAGAAAAATATAATAAAGGAGAATTAGATAATGAAGGGTATATTATATTTGATTAGCATTTTATGCGTATCATTCGGATTAAAAGCTGAAGAGATAACACTTGAATCTTTACATGCGACAGAAGGTGCAGTGTTAAATTGTATGAAAAAGCAACTTAATCTTAGGATTTATGGTGAAACATACCGTTCAAAAATTATTGTTAGTAAAAGAAAAGATTTATTTGAAGTATTATCAAACACTGAATACTACAATATACCAATTGGTTATCATGATGAAAATTTAAAATCTGAAACCGTTTTTACTGTTGAAAATAAATATTTTATTAAAAATAAAGAAATTATTTCTGCTGTATCTCTTGATTCTATGTATAAAAAAAATGCTAATGATGATTTATCAATTTTATCAGATGCAATAAGTGAAGCTCATGAAAATCAAAAATGTTTATCATGGGATTTTTAGTGAATCATTAATAATATACGTGATTTGTTGTAAAACTTATCAGATAACAATAAAACATAGAACGAGTAGTGAGCATCAATGAAGTTTACTGGAGCATGACGGCTTGATAGCGATAGAGGAAGACAACACAACCTAGGTACAAGTGACGGCACTGGATGAGCAAACGCTACCGATACACGGTTGGGTGAATATAAAAGACAATGCGTAAGCGCATATCAAACGGCGTAGTCCATGGCACTGGCCTGGTTTTGAAACGTTAGACGAAAAGTGTAACTATCCCCTAAAATATATACAGAACTGAAAGAGATACAACAAGATATTGAGCTTTGGCTAGCGTTTTACAATAGGGAAAGAGCACATTCAGGGAAATACTGTTATGGTAAGACACCTTGGCAAACTTGGACAGAGACAAAAGGACAGGCTAAAGAAAAGCAGCTAGAGAATTTATTTTATTTACTCATCAGACAGTCATTGCGTTAGAACGAATGCCGATGAGTAGGGTGTCTGTCAGATTCAGTTTGAGCTACTACACTTTTAATTAGGCTTTTTAATGAAAATTTTTGATTAAGCCTTTTTAACAAAGCAAGCTTTAAGCATAATTTTCATGCCGTCAATTTTGCAATCGATTTCGTGATCACCTTCGACTAAACGAATACCTTTGGCTTTAGCACCTTTTTTAAGTACTGTTGAAGAGCCTTTTAATTTCAAATCTTTAATCAAAATAATATCGTCACCTTCGGCAAGCAAATTCCCATTACTGTCTTTTACTTGTAATCCAGCATCAGAAGATACAACTTCGTTAGGATCCCATTCGTGGGCACATTCAGGGCAAACATAAAATGAACCATCATGATAAGTATGTTCAGATTGGCAAACAGGGCAATTAGGAATAGATTCCATCGTTTATAATTCTTCCAAATTAAATAAAAATGGCGTTTACTATAGCAAAAAAACATTATTAAGTCATGGATGTTGTTTATTTGGTTACTGTCAGATTCTCAAAATAAAGGCTATGAAAGTTAATAGTATTATTTGTAAAAATTAATTATTAATTTGCCGTTTAATATAAATAAATGAAATAAGCCAATTTTAATAGTGGACTAGTTATCAGGTATTATTGAGGCACTCGGGTTAGTAGAGCATTATTTTGTCAAAAAACGCCTTAACAATGATTTACAAAAAAATAAACAAAAAAGCAATTTTTCCGCTAGAATACTGTTAGTCATATTTTATTTATATAGTTGGTTTAATTTTCGTTAAATAAATATAAATATATAAATTATATAGATAAATTTATAAAAATAAGTATGAGGAATAATAAAATTATGATAGAATTTGGACTTAATCGGGCATCGGGCATCGGGCATCGGGCATCGGGCATCGGGCATCGGGCATCGGGCATTTTTTGACAGCTATTGATCGTGCTTATATAACGTATCGATCAGCCTTTTCGCGTTTAGCATTATCTTTTAATTGTAGATTATTCCATTATAAATCAGCCATCACCGCTAAAATATTTTTAAAACCGAAACTCACTAAAATAGGCTTAATATTATTATCGCAATGGGTAGTAGTTAGTCCTGTTCATGCCGTACTCACCGCTACTTCAAATCATTTTATTATTGGAAATGCTCCTCAAGTTGTTCCATTATCCAGTGCAGATAAACAAGGTTTTACGGTCAATGGTGTTTTTTATAGCGAAGCAATTGGAAATATAAAAGCCAGTGAAGTTAAAGAATTTGATAGTAATTTAACGCTTAATGATTTTAAAGTGGCGACTTATACATCAACAAATTTAGATAAGGTTGAAAATTATAGTGATATCGATGGTGATAGTGCCGATCCAAAGCTGCCGTTTAAAGTAGAAACGACTTATTATTGGTGGTATGACAATAATGGCGTACGCATAATAGGCGATGATAAGAAAAAAGCAATAGGTTGTGGAAGTGGTTTTTCAATGCCATTAAAACTCATCGTTAAAACCAATGTTAAAGCCCACTCGGCATATGGAATTCCTGATGAGAGTGAACAGATCACCTTAACCAAAACTTACCAAATTGCATCAAAATCAGAACTATGTTATGCCAAACCGAATTCAACTATTGTTCATCCAGAATACCAATGGATTGGAACCGATTTAAGAACGGATGCATATTATTTTAATCGACCTGAATATGCTAATCGTCATCCTCTGGTTGGTGGTGGTTACACTCAAGATTATGTACCTAATTATGGTTTTAAAGCACAGCCAACCATCTCGTCAAACACGTTCCCAACGACAGGATTCCCAGGTGCTAAATTTCAATTAGTGATGACAGGAGCACAAAATGATTACCGTTATCAAGTGATTAATAATCCTGGAGGCGGTGTATCAATTGATCAAAATGGTGTGGTAAAACTTAATAGTAAACCGTCAGGAAATGTTACGGTGAGGGCCACTTTAAAAAGGGATAATTCTGTCATCCATGATTATCAGTTTAATCCAACTTCTATTTGGGGGATACCTCAAAATTTTAGGGGGGCTTTTAATGCTGTACAACAGCATTGTGGTGGTTTACAAAATATGATGAGTCGAGCCCAATTAACAAACTCACCACGATATGAGGGGCAAGGGGCAGAATTAGGTGGTGATAAATTGACTTTGTCTAATAGCTACACTCGTGCCATAGGGGGATCTATTTTAGGTGAATGGGGTTGGACCACTAAATCTTCTTACCCTGATTCAGACTGGCAAGAATATTATGCTCCGCCTGATTTTACCACTAGATATTGGACATCGGATTCTTCAGTAGTTGAAGGTGTACAGCTTCCTTATGTTGTACATAATCATGATGGTTTTACTAGCACGTTTGTAACTGAAGCTCCTTGGTTAGGTTACGCCATTTGTAAAGGGTAAAAAATATTTTTAATACGGTATCAATTATTTGTTAAGCAAAAAAGCTATTATAAAATAGGCTTGCTGCAAGAAAATATCGGGTTATTTACATTTTATGATTAAAATAACCTGCTAAAAATGCATAGGGCGTTTTGTTGGAAATCGCTTTGTCTAGTTTAGCTATATGATAAAATTTAATAAATTTATTAAGCTTTTATTTTCTATCTTTTGCATCGCTGACGATTTGCTGATTATGTCACATCTTCATTAAATCGCGTATCGCTTTTGGCTTTCCTAGTTGTTTGAGCTAGGCGGGTTTTGTGAATTGTTGATTGATACGATGGCTATCACATGCTGTAACAAATAGATACTACAAATTCTTAATTAATCATGAAACGGTATAGAATCCTGAATATTTTTTACAAAAAATACAGCCTAAAAGTGAACAACTTGTCTTCATTAAAATCCCTATCACTTTCGGCCTTCTCATTCATGTGTTGGCAGGTAGGTTTTGTGAATTTCTAATTAATACGATGGCTATCACATGTTGTAACAAATAGATACTGCAAATTCTTAATTAATCATGAAACGGTATAGAATCCTGAATATTTTTTACAAAAAATATAACCTAAGAAGTGAATAGCTGTGTAATAAGCATATAACTGATGTAGAAAATTATGCTATCTGAACGATTTTTCACAATCACCAAAGGTTAATATTGTCATTTATTCGGTATTGGAATATGCCGACAATTCAAACCCAACCGTTTAAATAAACATCTTCTTTATACAATTAACTTTGTTCCGCAAGAGAGAGTTGCTTGTACAATTCTTAATGCATCGAAAGTTTCTTTAACATCGTGTACGCGAATAATGTGTGCGCCTTTCATTGCTGCAATCACAGCACACGATACGCTACCTAGCATACGTTCTTTCGGTGGCATATTTAATACTTGTCCTATCATGGATTTTCGAGACATGCCCACTAATAAAGGTAAGTTAAAATGATGGAACTTTTCGAGTGTTGCCAATAGACGATAGTTGTGTGCCAGTGTTTTGCCAAATCCAAAACCGGGGTCGAGTATGATTTTTTCACGATTAATACCGGCATTTATGCAACGATCAATGTGTTTGTCAAAAAACTGGTCAACTTCTTGATAAATATCTTGCTGGTAGTGTGGTGCATTTTGCATGGTTTTAGGGTCGCCTTGCATATGCATAATACAAACTGGTAGTCCTGTTTGGGCTGCTGCTTCAAGTGCGCCAGGTTCTGTTAAGGCTCGAACATCATTAATTAGATGTGCTCCCACTTTTGCTGATTCAGTCATGACTTGTGGTTTTGAGGTATCAACTGAAATCCAAACATCAAAATAACGAGCGATTTTTTCAATTAATGGCACAACGCGGTTAAGCTCTTCATCAACCGAAACTTCGGCTGCACCAGGGCGCGTTGATTCACCGCCGACATCAATAAATGTTGCTCCAGCTTGAATCATGCTGTCAACGCGACGCATAGCATCATCAAGGTTGTTATAGTTGCCACCGTCAGAAAACGAATCTGGCGTCATATTAACAATGCCCATCACTTGTGGAAATGAAAGATCTATCGTTTGATTTTGAAAATGTATTTCCATGATTAAAAACCTTATTTGATTAAAATTAATGATGCAGTCGTTTAAATGATCTTCAAAGTTATTAAGCACAATTAAAGTGAAATGTTCAATGTAATTGTGGTTTTATTCTTGCAATGTATTGATAAGTTATTTTTATTTCACCGATAAAAAACGCGCCGTAGCGCGTTATATTTTATTAAAGCAAATTAACTTTCTGATTGTGGTGATGTGTTACTACCATCATTTGCTGCTTTTTCATCGCTTTCTGTCCAACCATCTGGTGGTGTGACAGGTTGACGATTCATCAGTTCATCAATTTGTTGTTTATTGATTGTTTCATATTTTAACAGTGCATCTTTCATGGCATGAAGAATATCAATATTTTCCGTTAAGATAGTTTTTGCACGTTGATAGTTACGTTGAATAATAGCGTCAACTTCTTCATCAATAATTTGAGCAGTACTATCTGAGATTTTTTTCAATGGTCCATAAGATGATTCTTCGTACTCAAATAATACAGGTGGTAAACGTTCTGAGAATCCCCATTGGGTTACCATTGCTCGAGCAACATTAGATGCATATTGAATATCACTTGATGCACCCGATGTAATTTTATCTTCACCAAAGATTAATCCTTCAGCAATTCGGCCAGCATAAGCGGTAGATATTTTTGATTCTAATTGAGTTCGGCTCTGGCTAATTTGGTCACCTTCAGGTAAAAAGAATGCTACACCTAATGCTCGCCCACGTGGAATGATAGTTACTTTATGAAGTGGATCGTGTTCTGGCACAAGATAACCAACAATCGCATGCCCAGCTTCGTGGTAAGCTGTATTCGTTAATTGTTCTTTCGTCATAGATAATGAACGGCGTTGAGTTCCCATATTGATTTTGTCTTTGGCTTCCTCAAATTCTTCCATGGTAACGACTCGTTTATTACGACGTGCAGCAAATAGTGCAGCTTCGTTAACTAAATTAGCAAGTTCTGCGCCAGAGTAATTTGGTGTGCCACGCGCTAATACCGATAAGTTGACATCAGAACCCAACGGAACTTTGCGTACATGAACAGCAAGAATTTGTTCACGGCCTTTCATGTCTGGTAAGCCAATTTGCACTTGACGGTCAAAACGACCAGGACGGAGTAATGCCGAATCTAAAATATCAACTCGGTTAGTTGCAGCGATGATAATGATGCCGCTATTAGCCTCAAACCCATCCATTTCAACCAACATCTGGTTTAATGTTTGTTCACGTTCATCATGACCTCCCATTGAACCAGCGCCACGCTTGCGACCGACAGCATCAATTTCGTCAATAAAGATAATGCAAGGTGCGTGTTTACGGGCTTGTTCAAAGAGATCGCGCACTCGCGATGCACCCACACCCACAAACATCTCAACAAAGTCAGAACCTGAAATACTAAAAAAAGGCACATTGGCTTCACCCGCAATGGCTCTTGCTAGTAAGGTTTTACCTGTTCCCGGCGGTCCTACCATTAAAATCCCTTTTGGTATGCGCCCACCTAATTTTTGATATTTGCCTGGATCGCGTAAAAAGTCGACAACTTCTGTAACTTCTTGTTTTGCTTCTTCGCTGCCAGCAACATCGGTAAATTTTGTTTTGACTTGGTCTGGCGTTAGCATTTTCGCTTTACTTTTACCAACTGACATTGGGCCACCCTTACCGCCACCTTGCATTTGGCGCATCATAAATAGCCAAAAACCAATGAGTAAAATGATAGGGAACCAAGAGATGAGAATACTACCTATTAGGCTTGGTTTTTCATCAGGACTACCATAGACGGCTACTTTATTAGCTAACAAATCATCCATTAGTTTTTCATCAAAATAAGGGATATAAGTGACATAATTGCCATTATTTTTGGTTGTGGCAACAATTTCGCGTCCGTGAATATGCACTTCTTGGATTTTACCAGTCGTGATATCGGAATTAAATTGGGTATAATTGACTTGGGGACCACTATTGGATATTGAGCTGAATTGGTTAAATACAGCAATCAATACTACAGCGATAACTCCCCAGATCAGTAAATTCTTTACCATGTCGTTCAAAAGAAAAACCTCTCATAAAAATTAACAGTTACGACCAAATTTAACAAAGTATGGTACTACAAAATTATACAACTGGCTACTTCATACCCATTGCAACAATATAAACTTCTCGAGACCTTGCGCGTGAAGCCTCAGGTTTGCGAATTTTGACGGTTTTAAACATTGATCGCACCTGTTTTAGATATTCTTCAAATCCTTCGCCTTGAAACACTTTTACAATAAAATTGCCATTAGGCGCAAGCACGTCTTTACACATATCTAATGCTAGTTCAACTAAATACATTGCTCTAGGTATATCAACAGCCGGTTGTCCACTCATATTCGGTGCCATATCTGACATAACAACTTGGACTTTTTCTTCACCAACACGTTCAAGTAAAGCTTTTAAAACTGCTTCATCGCGAAAATCGCCTTGAAGAAAGTCAACCCCAACAATGGGATCCATTGGCAATAGATCACAGGCAATAATGCGGCCTTTATTGCCAATAAGCGATGCAACATATTGTGACCAACCACCAGGGGCCGCACCTAAATCAACAACAGTAATGCTTGGTTTAAATAATTTGTCACTTTTTTGTATTTCTTCAAGTTTAAACCACGCTCGAGATCGTAGCCCTTTTTTTTGTGCTTGTTGTACAAAGCGATCATTAAAATGTTCATTGAGCCAACGTGTTGAGCTCGCTGAGCGTTTTTTATTACTCACAGCGAATAAATCCTTAATGTAAAGAGGTCACTTCATTGATTACAAATATATATAAGGGTAGAATAACAAAATTGCAACTTAATGTGATAAAAATTTAATGAATTTATCAAATAAACAAAAACAGTATTTAAAAAGTCAAGCTCATCATTTAAAACCTATTGTGATGATTGGTGCTAATGGATTTACCGAAGGCGTGCTTGCCGAAATTGAAAATGCCCTAAATTTCCATGAGCTAATTAAGATTAAAGTATCCGCTGAGGATCGCGAAACTAAAAAACTCATTTGTGATGCCATTATTCGTGAAACTAAAGCATTACCTGTGCAACAAGTGGGATCAATTTTCACGATTTTTAGACCAAGCGAAGATAAAAAAATCTCTTTGCCTAAATAAATACAATAACAGGGCTATGCGCCCTGTTTGTTTATCTGCCTTTATTGATGATATATATTCAATATTAGATATATTCAACCTTAACAATATCAAATTCTACATCACCGCCCGGCGTTTTAATTTGTACGGTATCACCGTCTTCTTTGCCAATTAACCCCCTAGCAATAGGTGAGTTGACAGAAATAAGATTTTGTCTGTAGTCAGCTTCATCATCACCAACAATGCGATAGGTTGTTTCTTCGTCCGTTTCAATATTTATGACGGTTACTGTTGCACCAAAAATAATACGTCCAGTATTTTTTACTTTGGTGATATCAATTATTTGTGCTTGCGATAATTTGCCTTCAATTTCTTGAATACGGCCTTCACAAAAACCTTGCTGTTCTCTTGCTGCATGGTATTCAGCATTTTCTTTTAAATCGCCGTGCGCTCTTGCTTCGGCTATTGCTGCCGTTATTTGTGGTCTTTTGACATTTTTTAGCTCTTCAAGCTCGGCTCGTAATAATTCAGCTCCCTTAACTGTCATTGGGATTTGTTTCATCTAGGTATCTCCCGTTTTTACTTATATTAGATAAAAAGCCATTCTTCCTTATCTTAATTAAAAGAAAGGAAAAGTGAATTGTTCTGTTAGTTATTTAAAATAACATTATGGTGAATGTTTATATCTTAACTGTCAAGTTAGCTTAATAACAAATCATTCATACTGAAAATGGGATGCTATTTTTATTAAAATCGGTTATCGTAAGGCAATTATTAGTAGTTCATTATAACAATTAAATTTATTTATGCGACGATTGCGGTTTTACATAATCATCTCCCTATCTATTGTCTGGTTTTTGGTATTATTGTCTTATTTTGTTATACAAACTTCGTTGGGTGCTAAAGTAATCAGTCAGCAATTATCCAAATTGAGTACGTACACAATTTCAATTGGCAGGGTTCATCACTCTTTTTCAAATTTCTACGAATTAGTTTTTGATGATGTTGTTGTCAGTGATAATAGGCAAGAGATTGTTAATGTTCCTAAATTAGTTGTGGGATTGGATAAAAGTCATCTTTGGCAATTAGCACATTTTAACTATGTTATAGTCATTAATGGCAATATTAATATTAATGATACGCAATTTAGTCATTATGACTTTTCAACCAATACGTTAAAATTTGTCAATTCAAATGCTAATATTCTGGTTAATAATGGAAAGGACACATTTTCGTTCACCCAAATCAATGGAGGCATTAAACCCTTCGCTTCTTCAGGTGCGGATAAATACCAATTTGATTTTACGTCGCAAGAGCTTTTAGTAAAGCAAATCCCAATAAAATCACTACTCATTCAAGGTTTCCATCGAGATGGTGTTACAACCATAACTAATTTAGGTGGCAATGTTAATGATGGTTTTTTTGTCAGTAAATTAAAAATTCTTACGGACAATAGTTTAAATATCGATCAATTAAAGCTGTACAATATAAACTGGCAATCAGCGGAAGATGATGTACTTAATAAATATTCTCATGTGCTGCCAAAGTTGACGATCAAACAATTATCAATACTGGAAAGTAGTATTCAGTTACCCAATTTTTTAATGGAAAAGGGCAATATTGAAGCCACTAATCTTCGTTATGATGAGCAGTGGCATTTTGATCAAAGTTCTTTAGCTTTTACTGCTGATCATGTTGTTTTGCATGATGAGTTATTTTCGTCGGTATTAGCCCAATTATCATCCCATGACCAAGAAGTGACAATTCAAAAAGTACTAGCAAAATGGAATAAAGGTAGTATAAATTTTGTTGGAAAGTGGAAAGATAATGCTTTACATCTAGATCAATTAACGTTATCGGATATTAATTATGAACTTCCTGAAAAGTTAGAATTATCTGCATTACCGAGGATGTTTAGGTATATTAAAGTTGATAAGCTTGATATTTTTCAAAGTTTGATAATTAGAAAACAGAGTGATTTCCCTTTTACCCTATATAATTTTCAAGTTTCTGGTACCAATGTCACTTTAGCGAAAGATCAAAAATTAGGAATCTTGTCAGGAATTGTCTTTTTTAAATCTGAAAAAGGTTCAGTTAACCGAACTGATATTCGTTATCCCGATCTGGTTCTAAAATTTGATTATGAAAACCATCCTTCGTTAATTTTTAGCGCTTTAGCTAGCGGGGGAATGATTGAGTCAAAAGCAACAGTTGATTTATCGAAAAGTGAACCATTATCTTTGCAATTTAATGCTTATGGTGTAACAAGTTCACTACTAGAAAACTGGAAATTGGTAAAACAACCACCAAAAGCCATCAATTATTCAGCTAATTTACATGGCAAATTATTGCCATTTAGTTTTTCAGGTACATTTTCTACAAACGGGAATGATTATATTATCAATTTTGAGCATTGACTTTTACAAAAAGATCCTTATATGGATTGTTATGATGTTTAAGGTACTATATGCGTTTGGGTATAATATAAACTCAATAATAAGTGCAATATGAGGGTGTAATGGTTCTTGTAAGATTAGATAAATGGCTTTGGGCTGCAAGATTTTATAAGTCTCGATCATTAGCTCGCGAAATGGTTGAAGGTGGCAAAGTACACTATAATGGTCAACGTACTAAACCAAGTAAAATTGTTGAAATTGGTGCAATCTTAACACTTCGCCAAGGTTCGGATCAAAAAACAATTCAAATTTTAGCTATTAATGAACAACGAAGAACTGCCATTGAAGCTCAACAACTTTATCAAGAAACTCCCGATAGCATTGCTAAACGAGAAGCAATAGCACAAGCACGTAAGCTTAATGCATTGACAATGCCGCATCCAGATAGAAAACCGGATAAAAAGGAACGGCGTAATTTGATTAAATTTAAATATGATAGGCAATAAGGTGGCAACAATTAATATGGATACTTTAAATCGGTTTTTATTTGATAATCATCCTATTCGTGGTGAAATTACTCGTCTTGAACAGACATATCAGGCAATTTTAGATAATCATACATATCCAATTGCGGTACAAAACTTGCTGGGTGAATTATTGGTTGTAACCAGCCTATTAACGGCAACACTAAAATTTGAAGGGGATATTGCTGTTCAGTTACAAGGTGATGGCGCGTTATCTTTAGCGGTTGTTAATGGCAATGATCAACAGCAGCTACGTGGCGTTGCTCGAGTTAACGGTAATATTGCTGATGATGCTACACTTAAAGATATGGTTGGCAATGGTTATATCGTTATTACTATTACACCAAAGCATGGTGAACGTTATCAAGGCATCGTTGGACTAGAGAAAGATACACTTATTGGTTGTATCGAAAATTATTTTATGCAATCAGAGCAACTTCCTACACGCTTATTTGTTAAAACGGGAGTACATAACAATAAGCCAATGGCAGCCGGTATTTTATTGCAAGTTTTGCCTGCCAATGAGAATACCGCCGAGTCATTTGAGCATCTTAGCGCATTAACCGAGACAATGACGAGTGATGAGTTATTTCAACTTTCTACTGATGAGATTTTATATCGGTTATATAATCAAGAGGAAGTGCGTCTTTTTGAAACACGTGATATTACTTTTAAGTGTGGATGTTCACGTCAACGTTGTGAAGATAGTTTAATGACTTTACCTGATAATGAAATTGATGAAATCCTAAGGGAGGATAATGGTAAGATTGATATTCATTGCGATTATTGTGGTAAACATTATCTATTTGATACAATCGATATTGCTGAAATGAGAAGCAAACGTAACATACATTATCATTAATTTTTCATAGAAAAATACCATTAAGGCTATTAATAACCTTAATGGTAAATTGGAATATAGGGAATTAAACTCATACTCAATTTAACAGAAGACCAAAAAGATGCCAAGCTATTTTTAACGGTTTGTATAACAATCTTGTTAAGGAAATTGGTAAACCTATTTCACATTGAAAATATTAAGAAATTTGTTTAGTTTAAAATTTTTAGACTAATGAAGATTTTTTATTTACTACCTACATAGATATCTTCAACAAGTGCGTATTGAGTGATGATTCTCCATCTAATATTAAAATGGTAGAGTGTAAGTCCGTATGTTTGTTCATTAAGGTTCTTTTGTTTGTAGGCCGGCCTTGGATCTTGAGAAATGACTTGTGTAATTAATTCAGTGAGTTGAGGATAATTTTGTTTTTGTAGCTCTAAAACTAATTGCGCCTTTTGTGAAAATGCTACGGCTAGTTTTTTTTCTGGAATGGATTGTGCGTATCCTGCATGTGCTTCTGAATGGCTATCACAATAAGGAAGATAAGGTTTGATATCAATAATGGGTGTACCATCAACTAAATCAAGGCTGCCTAATTTTAAAATAACCTGTTTATTTTCAACAATGATATCTTTTAATTCTACTACTGAAAGTCCAATATGATTAGGTCTAAATGGTGATCTTGTGGCAAATACGCCCATTGTTTTATTACCACCTAAACGAGGGGGGCGAACTGTTAATCCCCATTTTTCAGGAGCGATGTGGTGAAATAGAAATAATAGCCATAAATGTGAAAACTGTTCTAATCCTTTAACACTAATAGGATCATTATAAGGCGCTAATAAATATAGCTCACCTTGCCCAGCACTAACTAAATTGGGTTGTCTTGGAACGGCAAATTTTTCACTATAAGGTGAGCGGATAATGCCGATAGGGTCAATTTGATATGTCATAATCCATTTTTGATTGAGTTTACGCTACTGTTTTTGACTATATGAAAATAGCAACGAACGAATACCGTCGACTTAAGCCGACGGTATTAAGGTGAGTCAATAATTATAACTTTACTATTACCAACCTCGGATCGCACCACCGTTAAAAATTTGGTTAGCTTTTTGTGCAACAACATCAGTTTGGTATGCTTTAACAAAGTTTTTCACGTTTTCGTTATCTTTATCAGCTTCACGCGAAACGATAATGTTGACATATGGTGATTCTTTATCCTCAACAAAAATCCCATCTTTGCTTGGCGTTAAGTTTGCTTGCCCTGCAAAGGCGTTATTGATGATTGCTAGATCAACTTGTGCATCATCTAACGAACGAGGT
The DNA here is from genome assembly GCF_001690525.1 of Gilliamella sp. App6-5. GTDB lineage: Bacteria > Pseudomonadota > Gammaproteobacteria > Enterobacterales > Orbaceae > Gilliamella > Gilliamella apicola_H. The sequence continues at coordinate 14,325 of NZ_LZGT01000070.1, forward strand.
AACATTGGTGCTTCAAGTTCTAAAATCTTATAGTTATAAGGATTACTTGTAATATCAAGTACAGTTGGCAGTAAACCTTTAGATTTATCAACTGTAATCATTCCTTCATGTTGTAATAAAAGTAAAGAGCGGCCTAAGTTTGTTGGGTCATTAGGAATAGCAATGGTTGAATTAGCTGGAATGAAGAAGGTTTCACCGCGTGGTGAAGTGACTTTTACACCTTCCCCTGTTTCCATTGATTCATCAATGGGTTTTAATTTATGAGAATAGCTTGCAATAGGATAAACAAATGAATTACCTACTACAGCTAATTGATAACCACGTTCTTTCATTTGTTCATCTAAATAAGGCTTATGCTGGAAAGCATTGAGCTCAATTAAGCCATCATTTAATGCTTGGTTTGGGGTTACGTAATCGTTAAAAATAACGAGTTCAACATCTAGATTATAAAGATCTTTCGCTTGTTGTTTAACTACTTCAGCAACTTCTTGTTCAGGACCTGAAATCACTCCTACTTTAAGCGTGCTCACTTTAGCTGGCTCTGCTGGTTTATTATCTGCTGTGGCTGGCTGTTTATTATTATCACAGCCAGTTAAAAAAAATGCACTTACCAATGTGCTAATAAGTACTAGCTTTTTAATAGACATATATTTCTCCAAAATTAATGATGTGTAACGCGTTTAACAATCCTATTGCCAATAAATTGAATAATAAAGACAATAATAATTAATATAACTAAAACTGTGTTCATTATAGCAGGCTTGTAGCCATTGTAACCATATTGAATTGCAAGTTGACCAAGACCTCCAGCACCAACGGCGCCGGCCATTGCAATGTATCCTGTCAAGGTAATTAAGGTAATTGTCATACTATTGACAATTACAGGTAATGACTCAGGTAATAAAACTTTATATATAATTTGTAGTGGTGTTGCACCCATTGAGCGAGCCGCTTCAATTAATCCTTTGGGCACATCTAACAATGCATTTTCAATCATACGTGCAATTAATGGTGATACGCCAATACTTAATGGAACGACTGCTGCTTGTTTACCAATAAAGGTGCCCATTAAAATAGTGGTGAAAGGAATAATCCATACAATTAATATGATAAAAGGGATTGAACGAAATACATTAGTAATAAATGAGATAATGCTATTACCAATATAACAATCTAATATTTGTCCTTTACGAGTAGTGTAGAGTAATATGCCAATCGGTAATCCAATTATCGTTCCCCAAAAACCTGATAAGATGACCATAAAAAGGGTTTCATCTGTTGCTTGCGCCATTTTGAATAGCATTGCTTCATTAAAACCATTAAAGGATGAACAAAAAGCAACAAAATCAGCCCAGAAATTGTATTGAGTTAAGTATCGAAATAGTGATTCAAAAGGTTTAAAAGAGGGAATAAAATCAAACATAGCCTAGCACCTCTACTTTAGTATTATTTTTTTCTAAGAATTGAATTGCAGATGCCATACTTTTTTGTTTCCCTTTCATTTCAGCGAGCATTAGGCCAAATTTAACTCCACCGGCATAATCCATTTGTGCACTAATAATGTTACTTTCAATCTCGAATTCTTTAGCGATTTGGGATAACAAAGGTAAATCAACTGAAACCCCAGTAAACTCTAAGCGTAATAAAGGATTGAGTCCTTCTTTATGTTCAGGCGACAGTCTTATTAAATAATCATCAGGAATATTTAGGTGTAAGGTTGATTGAATAAATTGTCTCGCAATATCTGTTTTCGCATTAGAAAACATTTCACCCACTGATGATTGTTCAACTAGTTTACCATCACTGATAACAGCAACTTGGTCACAAATCTGTTTTACTACATCCATTTCATGAGTAATTAATAAAATGGTTAGTCCCAATTTTTGGTTGATATTTTTTAATAATGTCAAAATTGAACGGGTCGTTTCAGGATCAAGCGCACTGGTTGCTTCATCGCACAATAGTACTTTGGGATCACTTGCTAAAGCTCTGGCAATTGCAACACGTTGTTTTTGGCCACCTGATAAATTAGCTGGGTAAACATTGGCTTTCTCTGTTAATCCCACGAGCTCGATAAGCTCATTTACTTTTTGCTTAATTGCTGCTTTAGGTGTTCTATTCAGTTCAAGAGGAAAAGCGATATTATCAAATACAGTACGTGAGGAAAGTAAATTGAAATGTTGAAAAATCATGCTGATTTTTCGACGTATTTCAATTAATTTTCTATTTGAAAGATTTGTAATATCTTGATTATCGAAAAGTATTTTTCCGCTAGTGGGCTTTTCAAGCAGATTAATACAGCGAATAAGTGTGCTTTTCCCCGCTCCAGATTTGCCAATAACACCATAAACCTGCCCTTTAGGAACATGAATATTAATATCTTTTAAAGCATAAATAGGCGTTTTATTATGCTCAAATGTTTTCGAAATATGTTGTAGTTGTATCATAATATATAAAGAAAAAGATGAATAAATGAATATTAAGACGTCTAGACATCTAAGTCAATCAATAATATTCTATGTAAGATTAGAGTAATAGCTAAATAAAAGGAAAAAGCGTAAACATGAAGCCAGCTATTTTTTTAGATCGGGATGGTACCATTAATATAGACTATAATTATGTACATACAATTGATAAATTCCATTTTATTGATGGCGTTATTGATGCGATGCAAGAACTCAAAAAAATGGGTTTTTTGTTAGTTATCACAACCAACCAATCAGGCATTGCCAGAAATATATTTACAGAAGAGCAATTTCACACGTTAACTGAATGGATGGATTGGTCTTTACAAGATAGAGGAGTTGATTTAGATGGCGTTTATTATTGTCCTCACGATCCGTTAGTTGATACTTGTGAATGTCGGAAGCCAAATCCTGGTATGATTCAAACCGCAGCAAAAGAATTGAACATAGATATTGCTAATTCTTATATGGTAGGTGATCGAGTGTCTGATTTATTATCAGGTAGACAAGCTGGCGTTAAAAGGACAGTTCTAGTAAAAACAGGTGATATGATAACAGAAGAAGCATTAGCTCAAGCTGATTGGTTACTTGATAGTCTAGCGGATTTACCTCAAAAAATAAAATTAGAATCTTAAGTATGGCATCGGTTGTGTAAAGAAAATATTTTAATACATCAAAATAAATAGTAATTTTAGCTAAAATGTATCAATTCAGTATTTTTTTAGTACATCTTGGGCAAAAAAGATGCAGATGGAAATAAATTACATCATAACCCCTTGCATGATTTTTTTAAGTGCCTATAATGCGCATCCACTGACACGCAGTCAGCGACAAGCAGGCGGTGAGTGAGTTAAAAATAAGATCGAAAATTTGAAAAAAAGATCTTGACGAATGAAAAAGTGTAGCGTAGTATACGCAGCCCTTGAGACAGCAAACTAAATCAACAAAAAGTTGTTTGGGAATAGAAGCTGTCAGCTCTTTAAAAAGAAGAAACAGACAATCTGTGTGGGCACTTGCGAGACGAAGAATGAAAAGTCTACGGACTTAAAAATTAAGTCTTGATAAGTGACACTGAAGATTCATTTGAATATGTCAGAGACAGTTATTGAGCATCAAACTTTAAATTGAAGAGTTTGATCATGGCTCAGATTGAACGCTGGCGGCAGGCTTAACACATGCAAGTCGAACGGTAACATGAGTGCTTGCACTTGATGACGAGTGGCGGACGGGTGAGTAAGGTATGGGGATCTGCCGAATGGAAGGGGACAACAGTTGGAAACGACTGCTAATACCGTATAAAGTTGAGAGACCAAAGCATGGGACTTTCGGGCCATGCGCCATTTGATGAACCCATATGGGATTAGCTAGTAGGTGAGGTAATGGCTCACCTAGGCGACGATCTCTAGCTGGTCTGAGAGGATGACCAGCCACACTGGAACTGAGACACGGTCCAGACTCCTACGGGAGGCAGCAGTGGGGAATATTGCACAATGGGGGGAACCCTGATGCAGCCATGCCGCGTGTATGAAG
>NZ_LZGT01000071.1 GCF_001690525.1 Gilliamella sp. App6-5
GCAAATGGGAGCCGTAAAATAACCCGCATCAAGACCGACACCAACCGGATTAAAGCCAAACCGCTCTAACTGGCGTTTTAATCGAGCCATGTAAGGCTGGGAATCATGAATATTTCCAGCTGTGACATAGGTATCGGTAATTAAATTATGTTTGCCATCAACCGTTCGGTGATCTAAGTAGAAGAATCCTTTAGGCTTGCCTTCCCGATGCATAAAGCCACTGTCTGGATCTGTTGTACTGACTTTAACCTCCTTGTATTTCTCTACCGTCGATGGCTTTAAGACTTTTTTCCGTTTAATTCTCTTTCTGCGTTGATGGCTTGATTAAGGGCATCAATATATTGACTGGGCTCAACAATACGCTGCTCATTACGTGCTTTGCCTTTATTGGCATTTGCTTTTAGGTGAGTACTGTCCGTATATAAAACCCGACCACTTATCAACCCTTTGGCAATGGCCTGCTCAACAATATTATCAAAAATCTGTTGATAGATTTCACTGTCATTAAACCGACGGCGACGATTTTGGCTTCAATCACTTTTTCGGTTAATCCCATTCCCAGAAACCAGCGGTAAGCTAAATTGACCTGAATTTCCTGAACCAGACGACGTTCACTGGGGATACCGAAAAGATACCCCAATAGCATGATTTTAAACAGTCTGACCGGATCTTCTGCCGGACGACCGTTATTAGGGCAATAAAGTGGTGCTACCGCTTCTCGAATAAATTCAAAATCAATGACTTTAGCTATTTTACGAACAAGATGATTTTGAGGGACAAGCGCATCTAGCGAGATTTGCTCTATTTTTTCTGGTGTCGCTGGAGTTGGTTTTTTAGCATAGAAGAACTTCTCTTATAATGGACTCCTCTCTATTAGATCAAAGAACTCGCCAAAAAGCGAGTTCTTTGTCATCAATCTGAGGATAAATAGTATTTATCCTTTTTACAGTTTTGTAATTTAAAACATTACTTTTTAAAATTTACAAGAATATCTTGCCAATTTTGATCTAATTTAGCTTCAATAACGATTGGTTTATGGTTAACAGGATGAGAAATCTCTAACTTACTAGCATGTAACATCAAGCGCCTAACACCAAAATAGTTAGCAAAAGCACGGTTTTGATGAAGGTCGCCATGTTTACTGTCTCCCAAAATAGGATGAAAGATATGTTTCATATGACGACGCAATTGGTGCCTACGTCCTGTTTGTGGTTTTAATTCAATAAAACTATATCTTGCTGTTTCAAATTTACCAACTTTAACCGGCACTTCAATTTTGCTAATAGATTTATAAAAAGTGACTGCATCTTGTGCTGGCTTATTTTTATCAGAAAATTTGTCAGCGATTTTATCTAATTCTTCAACTAAAGGATAATCGATCAGAGATTCACCCTCAAGATAACCACGCACGATAGCATGATACGTTTTCTCAATTTGTTTTGTGGCAAATTGTTCTGACATGAGCCTTGCTACATCACTAGAAAGGGCAAACAGTAACACACCTGATGTTGGCCTATCTAGTCTATGCACAGGAAAAACATGTTGGCCAATTTGATCTCGTAGAGTTTGCATCACAACGATAGATTCATTTTTATCTAACCAACTGCGATGCACAAGCCAACCAGATGGTTTGTTAATCGCAATTAAAGCATTATCGTGATAGAGAATTTCAAACATAGTCTATTTTATTGAAAATCAATTAGAAAAATAGCTTTTCAAGTTCAGTTGCTATACTTGGACTATTATTATCGCCAATAGCGTAACTTGCTTTTGCTTTCACTTCGTTATCAGCATTCCCCATAGCAATCCCTAATCCAGCAATAGATAACATACTTATGTCATTATAACTATCACCAAAAGCGACTATTTCGCTTAAATCAATATTTTCATGCTCAGCCCAATGCATTAAACCATTTCCTTTGGTATTACCTTTAATCGCAACATCTGCTCGATTTGACCAAGACCATTCACACGAGAACATATCTAATGCATCTACCGCATTTGAGAATTGTCGTAGAGCAGGAAGGTTATGGCTGCTAGTTGCAAATTTAAAAATAGCGCCAGATTGATCAATCACGTTTTCAAAACTCGCTACTTTTTTGATTTCTGGCTGTAAAAAATCGGGCAATGTTTTGACCCATTTAAAAAAACCTGCTAGATGATCATCTAACACTTCATAAGTCATCATTTGATCAGTATAAACTAAAGTATGGATACCATATTGATTAACTAGTTTTAATAGCATTCTTGCTTGATCTTTAGTCATTGGTTTAGCAGCAAAATCACTTTGTTTTTTAAAATCATAAAGATAAGATCCATTACAACAAATTGCGGGGGTTGATAATTTGAGTTGATAATAATAAGGATAAATTACAGAATGGTGACGCCCCGATACTAAAATGACTTTCACACCTTTAGCACTGATTTTTTTTATCATCTCAACAGTTTCTGGCAAAACTAAACGATTACTGGCTAGTAACGTGCCATCCATATCAAAAGCAACCGCTTTATACTTCATATAATCCCCTCTTTTTTATTTCTAATCTTTGTTATAAAGATTAGCTGAACACTAGAACTTCAATAAATTTAAAATTCAATTTTTTGACGCCCAACAAATGAATGCGATAAGGTAGTGCCATCCACCATTTCAAGTTCACCACCAACTGGAACACCATGAGCGATTCTTGTTGCTGTTACATTGAACTGTGCACACATTTGTGCAATATAATTGGCAGTTGCATCACCTTCAACGGTGGGATTAGTGGCTAAAATAACTTCGTTGATTGATTCTGACGCTAACTTATTTTTCAATAAATCAAGACCAATATCGCTAGGACCGATACCGTCTAATGGCGATAAATGGCCTAACAATACAAAATAACGACCACTATATTGTCCAGTTTGTTCTATGGCAACTATATCGGCGGGAGTTTCGACAACGCAAAGCTGTCCACTATTTTGACGGCGAACATTTGCACAAATAGTACAGATTTCTTGTTCGGTAAAAGTTCGACACTCTTTGCAATGACCTATATTTATCATCGCTTCATGTAGCTCATGAGCTAATTTTATGCCACCTTGTCGATTGCGTTGCAATAAATGAAAGGCCATTCGTTGTGCCGATTTGGGACCAACGCCCGGTAAACAACGCAGTGCTTCTATAAGCGATTCTAATAATGGGCTTATTTGCATGTATTATTTGATTCTCACATATTTAAATTTTAAGTTAATAATACCTTTTTTCAATAATCTATCAAACAAGAATTATTTTATTTGTTTAATTTAATAATAATGAAAGTTAAAAAAACTTACAGAAAATTAATAGTTAAAATAATGCTTAGTGACAACTGTATTCAGAAACAATCGTTAAATTAAAGCTTATTGCATATAAATTTTAGACTATTGTTTGCTCTTGCTATGATAATAACTTTTCGGTTCTTCACCCTTTAAAAGGCGCATAATATTACTATTATGACGAATGATAATCAAACAAGAAAGCATAGCAACCGGCAAAGTAAGCTCAGGTTTGAATAACCAAACATAAAATGGCGCCATAAGAAACCCAGCTATCGCAGCTACCGAAGAGTACCCAGTTATGAGTAACGCAACTAACCAAGTTAAAATAAAGCAACCTGTAAAATCAAATCCTATGGGAACCATCATACCTAACGCAGTGGCAACACCTTTACCACCACGAAAATGAAAAAAACAGGGAAACATATGCCCTAAACAAGCAAAAATACCAATAATACCTAAAAAGAAAGGAGGAATATCAAGTCGATAAGAAATATAAACCGGAATCGTACCTTTTAGCATATCAAAAATTAAAACAAAAATGGCGGGTAATTTACCATTAAGCCGTAAAATATTGGTTGCCCCTGGATTATGCGAACCATGTTCTGAGGGATTAGGCAAATGCATGATATGGCTAATAATCATTGCACCAGAAAGCGATCCCAAAAAATAGGCCATTATGATCATTAATACCATTTGAAATGCCACAATATCACTCCTTTCATTTGCCGCCTTTAATAATCGAACGCTAAATGCTAATCAGCACCTTAAAACCTGTATCTAACCCTACTTGCTGGTAAAGTATAATAGAACAGGCGTCATACCTTGCCCGTTCTATCTACGCTAAATAGTAATAATACAATCCTACTTAGTTTATTATTTTTCCAACAACGGTTTTAAATATTTTCCAGTGTAGGAATGTTTAGATTTAGCAACCTCTTCAGGTGTCCCTTCAGCAATAATCTCTCCCCCACCATTACCCCCTTCTGGACCTAAATCAACTATCCAATCGGCTGTTTTAACCACATCCAAATTATGCTCAATCACAACAATTGTATTGCCTTTATCACGCAATGAATGCAATTGCGCTAGTAATTGTTTAACATCAGCAAAATGTAGACCTGTTGTTGGTTCATCTAATATATATAAAGTGCGTCCAGTATCTCGCTTCGATAATTCTTTTGCAAGTTTTACACGTTGTGCCTCACCACCTGATAATGTTGTTGCTGATTGCCCAATGGTAATATAAGAAAGACCTACATCAATTAGGGTTTGTAATTTACGAGCAATCATCGGTACTGCATCAAAAAATTCACGCCCTTCTTCAACTGTCATATTCAAAATTTCGTTAATAGACTTACCTTTATATTTGATCTCTAAGGTTTCACGATTATAACGAGCGCCATGACACTGATCACAAGGAACATAAATATCCGGCAAAAAGTGCATTTCAACTTTAATTAAACCATCACCTTGGCAAGCTTCACATCGTCCTCCCTTAACATTAAAACTAAATCGCCCCGGATTATAACCTCTTGCGCGGGATTCTGGTACACCAGCATAAAGTTCACGGATAGAAGTAAAAAATCCTGTATAAGTTGCAGGATTAGAACGTGGTGTACGCCCGATTGGACTTTGGTCGATCGCAATGACCTTATCAAAATGGTTAAGCCCTTTAATGGCTTGATATGGCGCTATTTCTGTTTTTTCGGCACCATTAAGTTCATTTTGTGCAAGAGGATATAACGTATCATTAATTAGTGTTGATTTACCTGAACCTGATACACCAGTAATACAAGTAAATAATCCAACCGGAATATTTAATGTCACATCTTTAAGATTATTTCCGGTAGCGCCAATAAGTGATAATATTTTTTTCTTATCAACTTTGGTGCGCGTTGTTGGAATTTCAATCTTTTCTTTACCAGATAAATATTGGCCTGTTAAAGATTTTTTACATGCCATAATCTGCTTAGGCATACCTTGCGCAACAACTTCACCACCATGAACCCCTGCTCCAGGTCCAATATCAATCACATAATCAGCAGCCATAATTGCTTCTTCATCATGTTCAACCACAATGACAGTATTACCTAAATCACGTAAATGCGTTAAAGTGTCAATTAGACGAGTGTTATCACGCTGATGCAATCCGATAGAAGGCTCATCTAGTACATACATCACTCCAACCAGCCCAGCACCAATTTGGCTAGCTAATCGAATACGTTGTGCTTCTCCTCCTGATAAGGTTTCAGCGGAGCGTGAAAGTGTTAAATAGTTAAGCCCAACATTAATCAAAAATTGTAAACGGTCGTTGATCTCTTTTAAGATTTTTTCGGCAATTTGAGCACGTTGCCCTGTCAATGACAACTGATCAAAAAAATCTTTTGCTTTTTGAGTGCTTAAATCACTAATGGCTGGTAGATTAGTATCATTAATAAATACATTTCTTGCAGCTGTACACAGCCTTGAACCACCACAACAAGGACAAGGTCGATGGCTAATATATTTAGCTAAATCTTCACGAATAGTTTGTGATTCTGTTTCTTTATACCGACGAGCTAAGTTATTGATAATGCCTTCAAACGGATGTTTACGTTTAACCACATCACCACGATCATTGGTGTAGATAAATTGGATTTCGGTATTACCTGAACCATTTAATAAAATATCTTTTACCTTTTCAGATAATTTTTCATAGGGTTTATCAATATCAAATTTATAATGTTCCGCTAATGATTTTAGCATCTGAAAATAGTAAAAGTTACGACGATCCCAACCTTTAATCGCACCCGCAGCTAACGAAACTTCAGGCATTTGCACAATACGTTTTTGATCAAAATATTGTTGCACGCCCAAACCATCACATTCAGGACACGCCCCTGCTGGATTATTAAATGAAAATAATCGAGGCTCTAACTCTGAAATACTATAACCACAAATTGGACAGGCAAAATTAGCCGAAAACAGATATTCTTCAGCTTGAGGATCATCCAAATTGGCTACTTTAACAATACCATTAGTAATTGAAAGCACAGTTTCAATCGACTCGGCCAAACGAAGTTTTAAATCATCACGAATACGGAAACGGTCAACAACAACCTCAATGGTATGTTTTTTTTGCAGTTCAAGAATCGGTGGATCAGAAAGATCATAGACATCACCATCCACTCTTACCCGAATATAACCACTAGCGGCTAATTGCTCAAACAACTTAACAAATTCACCTTTACGTTCGGTGACCACAGGTGCTAGCAGCATATAACGATTTTCAGTAGGTAATCCCATAATACTATCGACCATTTGTGACACCGTTTGTGCTGCTAATGGTAAATGATGATTTGGGCAGCGAGGCTCACCAATTCGGGCAAAAAGCAACCGTAAGTAATCATAAATTTCAGTGATAGTTCCAACTGTCGAGCGTGGGTTATGCGAAGTCGATTTTTGCTCAATCGAAATAGCTGGCGATAAACCTTCAATATGATCGACATCAGGCTTTTCCATCAATGATAAAAACTGACGAGCATACGCCGACAAGGATTCAACATAACGTCGCTGTCCTTCCGCATAGAGAGTATCAAATGCTAATGAAGATTTACCCGATCCCGAAAGACCTGTGATAACAACTAACTTATCTCTTGGAATGGTTACATTAATGTTTTTTAGATTGTGCGTGCGAGCACCACGAATATCGATATCTTTGATTGACATAGATCTCTTCTTATGTGTGTTTTTAAACTAAATGAATAGAAAATTAACTGTATATTATACCAGTAACATTTGATGAAATATACAACTATATAAATGAATCTATTACTTGACCAATTTTATATTAAAACATAGTCTTTTCTGAAACTTTTTGACAAGAATATAAACTGAAAATATTGGTTTCTAAAACTAGAACAAAATAAGGTCATTACTAACCGTTTTTCGCAGAATAAACTTAATCTATTGACTTAATTATATTAATTTAGGTGTGACCTCTACAGGGATAATTGCACCGCGATAATGTATAAACGTACCAGCCACCAAGTGCCCCTGTAATGCTGTCCATCCACTTAAACGCGCACCAAGATAACCAGCACTAAAAGAATCACCAGCGACTGTGGTATCAATCACTTTGTCTTTAGCTATTTTATTAACCAGAACGTCAAAATGACCTTCAGCAGCATCATTACGCCAATAATAAAAAGAACGCTCCCCCTTGCTCATCGGCCACAATAGAATAAAGGCTAGGCATCTTATCTGACATTCTTTGCACTAAATCAATTTGAAAATTTTCTTTTTACCAATTATCTAACATCTCTTGACTAAAAGGATCAGTGCCAATCCCCGCTACATAATGAATTGAAAAATCATTATCTTTAAGTAAACGTGATAAATAAATAGCGGTGTTAAGTGTATCGCCGCCAAAACCACGCTCAGTTGAATTTTGTTTGATCGCCAGTTCAATCATGCATTCGCCAATAACCGCTATTTTAGTTGTCATATTATACCTATTACCCTTAATCAGATTATAAATAATCCAATGCGATTTTTATCACAACTTTTCGGACAGTTGCAATCTTACTATCAATTGCACAAAGGGGTTTATGTACTTCATTTGGGAAAAAAACGATAAAATCATCAGGCTGTAAGGCTAACATGGTTTCTTCTTTTGGCGTTTCAATAAAAGCAATATCATTTTCTGCTAATTTATCGTCTAACACTTTGGTATAGGGCGGTAACATGCTCACAGCCATCCCCTCTTGCCCTTCCAAGACAATCTGAACATCGATATATTTTTTATGATATTCCGGCTTAGCATCATGAATATGACGCGTTCGACTATCAGACACCATAAAGAACACCTTATCCCCATCAATATCATAACGCCCCACAGGCGTGTTACTATTAACATTATCTTTAATATACTCAATTGAGTACATTATTTTTGTAGGTAAATAAGGAACTAACCTTAAATGATTAACATTACCTATAATCATACAACATGATCCTTAAAAATATAGATGAAAATTAATACTGATCATTGAATTACTCACAACCAATATACGCTATGATAAATCGAACTAAATTGATAAAGAGTATATACTTAAGTTATCTGCTTTTGTAGATCATTTGTTAATAAGTTTTTATGTTTTTATCGGTATGATATAACTTGGAGATCATTACAAAAAAAAGTAAACAGACTGAAGATTTTTGTAATGAATTTAGAAAAAAATCAAGGTTATTAGTACCATTTGTTCCCTTTCCAGTATTATATCCATCGCCCGACCGTTTTAATATTTTTCATTATATATCAGTTGGTTGAAAATAATTTTACCTTGGTTCGTTATTCTAACGTATTTTTTCACCGACACGCTTTTTTATCTTTTTGCTTTTTAACTTAGGTGCCTAGTTTTGTAAAAATAATTCAGGATTCTATACCGTTTCATTTTATTAAAATTCAATAAAAGCTTATCACTTGACGAGTTGCATTAAGGGGGATAGGGTGAATAAAATATGGTATCGCCTTACAATCTTGTTAGATCCTAAATTGAATAGCTCGGTTTTATATGCAGGTCATCCTATTGCAATTAAAACCGAACAAATCAAGTTGGGGTAGAGTTGACGGCTTAGTTATAGATTGAATAACATATTCCAATTCTGCGAAGCTAATCACAGAATTGGAAAAAACAAAACAAGATTATTTAGGGATCTTTCCTGTCCACCAAATCGGCTTTTTATCCGCGCCTAAGTTATCAAAAACAGATAGTGGTATTTGTTTATAGATAACCATATCAGGAACTTTAGTTATACATACCATTACTGGTTCATATTCATAATCGGGATCTGACTTAAAGCCTTCATAATTTATCTTGGCAGATTCAACATCTATACCTAGAGTAAATACGGAACTTTCCCCCACTAAGACCAGTATCTTCTGACATTATTCACTTTTAAACGTAATATGTTCTCGTTTAATGATTCCGTTAGATTTTCGAACGATTCCTCGTATAATTTTAAATTCTTGTAATGAACTTAAATGCTGCCCACTAACATCTATCACAATCTCTTGTTGCATACCTTGATGACAAAACTGCTTTTGCCAGCATAAAAAACGCAAAAAAACACAAGGAAAAATTAAATAAAACCAAAACATTAATAACTATTTTTTGTAATTAAAATAGTAGATTAATGTATTTTTTATGTTTTGAATCGAGGAATATATGGCACAATAAACAATACAATAAGTAGGCTTTATTTACTACAATGGCGCATAAGAATAATAATCACTAAAGTAATGCTAAGTCAAAATTAGCAATTAAAAAATTAATTATAGAATTTAGTGACAGTATTAACTGTCACTTTTACTGACAAATACACAAAATCCAGGATTAGTTATAAGCTTATTATTTAGTTGAAAAATATTTAGCAGCCATGATGTGTATAGCTAATTTAAAGCCTTTTCAAGTTCGGTAATATTTTTATGAAGTTTTAATCGATCCATACAAGTATTTATTGCTTTTAATGTTACATCCTGTACTAACTGATAATTGTTCATTTCCCAATCACTAAAAGGTTTCACTTTGTCATCTAAAGCTAAATCTTTATCTGAACAAACAAACTCAAAATTGTTAGAACGAATATATGTTGTATAAATGAAATTATACTTATTATCAGTTAACCCATCATAAATTAGTTTAAATTTGTAAGGTTGAACTGTGACTGTATTATTTTTGTTTTTATTTGCATTTATCTTTTTTAATATTGCATACAATTCAGGCGTTAAAATGTCCATCGTTTTATTAGGAACTGACTCAACATATTTGCCTTTTAACTCTTCTTTTGTAAAACTACTAATTGAACCTGAATTTAAGGTAAATAAAGAGGTTGCAAACTGAACAACTTTTACACCTACTACTTGAGCAGTATCACCTCGTGTCACTATATTTAGATAGTTATTCGTGTCTTCTACTACTTGTCCATTAATAGCATTTTCAGTTATAAAATTGATTGTTGAACCATTATTTAAAACTATAGTATCTGTACTAACCGCTTTTGTTCTAGGTAATGATTCTCGATTACTAGAACAAGCGATTAAAACAAGGCTGCTAAAACCTAAAATAAAAATTTTAGAAAATTTCATCATTATTCCCCATAATTAATCCATACCAGTATAGTCTAGCTATTCACTGATTTTATTATTGACTGTTAGATTTAAATTTTATGATCTATTCGTCCAGTTAAATTGTCTGTACCATTAGACTATTTATAATATTAACCTCAACAAACAAATCAAATATTATCCTAATAATATTCCTTAGAGCAAATATTTCTTAATGAAATTTAAAGACAATAACGTAAATCACGTGGAACTGGTTACTATACAAATTATTATTATGACAGGAAAAAATGAGAAAATTGATAAATTATATATCTTATAAATTGGACATCAAAGCGACATTAATTATTGTTCAGTGCCCTGCTACTTTCGAAAATAAATTAATAATCACCACACCAAACATAATAAATCCCATGCCAATTAGCGCAGCGAAATCCAATGTTTGTTTTAAGAAAATCCAAGCAATTAAACTAATTAATACAATCCCGATTCCTGACCATATTGCATATGCAATACCAACTGGGATTGTTTTTAATGCTAATGAAAGGAGATAAAACGAAGCACTATAGCCAATAATAGTGATAATTGAGAAAATAAGATTAGTAAAACCATTTGATAGTTTCAATGAAGATGTCGCTATTACTTCACAAATAATTGCAACAAACAGTAATAAATATGAATTCATCTTAATGCCTATAATCGTTAAATTAAAAAGCTAATTTTCTAAAATCGACACTGAATCCTTAGATTAACCAACTTTAATTAACTGCATAAACGTTAATAGATAAAGCCAATATTTCCGTTGCCTTATTTTTACATCATTAATTATTAATCAAAGGTAAAATAGATAGCTATTAACGCTTGAAAAGGAAGATATTAATGGTGGGTTGTGAGGGCATCAGTTAAATAAATAACTGATTGATTATAATTAATTTATTTTAACAATCCACCACGTTGTATACAAAAACATATACAAAATATTTCTTTCTTTTTTATAATATACCATTTTTATTATACATAAAAAAGTATATTATTATTACTTACGCGTGCTCAAGTACACGTACTTAAACAAAACTATATACATATCTTTTGTATATTTTTAATATTCACTTTCTTAACTTCTTCTTTATTACTACTTTCTTTTTTATTTTTTAATAAAAATATATTATCTTCTATTTTTAAAGTAGCATATTCGTATAAATTACTTATTTCATCCATTTCGCAATATGTATTAATGTTAATATTTTTACATATTTTAATGTTATTTTTACAACTAAAATACTTAAATAATTCAGCATTTTTTATACTTACATTAAAAAATTTTTTTATTAATTTTTTAGCAAAATACGCAGTTATTTTTAAACCTTTTTTTCTTTCTAGCAAAATTATAGTATAAATTATATT
>NZ_LZGT01000072.1 GCF_001690525.1 Gilliamella sp. App6-5
CATTGATTTTACCAGCACAAATCGTCAGATATCCATCGATTCAGTACTCAGCCAAACCGCATCACTGACTTTTCATCCCAACCCCTTACCACTTACACTCACCCAAATAAGCTCACTGGATATTGAAGATAAACCCCGCACACTCTATGGGGTGATTACTGAATTTAGTTTTGTCTCAATGAGTGAAGACCAAGCTCACTATCGGGTGGTGTTTGAATCTAAAGTGGCATTGCTAGCTAACCATCATCAAAGTGCTATTTTTCAAAATAGAAGCGTCGTTGAAGTCGTTGAAGAGGTGTTGCGTAATCACGGTTTTATCGGGATTGATTTTCGAATGGAGTTAAATGAAACTTACCCTGCTCGTGAGTTCATTACCCAGTGGCAAGAAAGTGATTTAACCTTTATTCAGCGATTATTAGCTGATGTCGGTATCTGGTTTTATTTTGAAACGCATCCAAAACATCGCTGTGATGTCATGGTCATGAGTGATTATGAACAAGGATTAAAAAAGGCGGGTAATATTGCAATTAAGCAGCCCAGTGGTTTAAATGATAGTCGCCGTCATAGCGTATGGGATTTGCAATTTAGCAGCAAAACCAAACCCAATCAGGTGCGTATTAATGATTACAACTACCGCACGGCAAATAACAACCTTCACATCACCGATAATAGTCAACAAAAAGATATCACAACCCGTGGCGATGACTATCGTTATGAAGAGCATCATAAAACAGAGGGAGATATTCAAACTGTTGAAAGTGGCAAATGGTATGCCCACATCCGCCATCAACAACATATTACCGAACAATTAACTATTTATGGCAAATGTAATGATTACCAGTTAGCGCCAGGGCAACTTCTTATTATTGATGGCTGCCCAATTAACGATATCAAAGACGGCATTATGATTGTTGCAACCCATAGTCATGGTGACCGAACCGAATCATACCAAACCCACTTTACCGCTATACCGTTTAATGTACTTAAACCTTATCGTCCTGCGCCATTACCGTGGCCACAAGTGAGCGGTACATTACCAGCAAGAGTGACCAGTCCTAATCACGATACCTATGGCTATATTGACCCTCAGGGGCGCTATCGTATTAAGTTTAACTTTGATTTAAAAAACTGGAAAAAAGGCGAAGAAAGTTTATGGGTTAGGCTTGCCAAGCCTTATTCAGGGAATACCTATGGTTTTCATTTTCCCCTTATTGAGGGTACCGAAGTTGCCGTTGCTTTTACGAATGGCAATCCTGACCGCCCCTATATTGCCCATGCAATGCATGACAGCGCCCACCCAGACCATGTGTCTATCCGCAATAAACACCGCAATGTAATTCGAACACCCGCCAATAACAAATTGCGAATGGATGATAAGCGCGGGCAAGAGCATATCAAACTAGCCACCGAATACGGTAAAACACAACTCAATCTAGGGCATTTAGTTGATAATAAAAAAAGTAAGCGAGGTGAAGGCTTTGAGCTGCGCACCGATGAGTGGGGGGCAATACGAGCGGGTAAAGGGGTTTATGTTACCACCACAGCGCAAGAAAAAGCTGCCGGCCAACAGCTTGAAATGCAAGATTCAATAAAACAAATCGAAAAATCTTTAAATATTTCTTATACGCTAATTGAGTGTGGAAAATCAAGCGGTGCCGAACCTGCCGAAATCAGCCAACAACAAGCATTGCAATCAGCAACCAACCAATTACAGCAACCAACGGTTGTTATTCATGGTGATCAAGGCATAGCGCAAACTTCATCAAAAAGCATCCAAAGTTCAGCCAGTGAAAATATTATTGTTACTGCTGGTAAAAACGCTAGCGTGAATATTTTCAAAAAACTGTCAATGGCAGCCGGTGAAATGGTCTCTATTTTTGCGCATAAATTGGGGATTAAGCTGATTGCCGCATCGGGCAGGGTTGAAATTCAAGCGCAGTCAGATGAATTAGAACTCACTGCAGAAAAAAATATGTTTATAACCAGTAGTGGCGGCAAAGTAACAATCAACGCTCAACAAGAGTTATTGCTACTTAGTGGTGGCGCTGGCATTCGTATTAAAAATGGCACGATAGAGTTAATTGCGCCAACTAGCATCTTACAAAAAACAGCTTTACTCTCTTATTCTGGTGCCGAAAGTATTAAAGAAGTGACCCCTTCATTTAATAAAGGCGACTTTTCACGCAAGTTTAAATTACATTTCAATGGTTCATCATCGCAAGTATTAAAAAACCATCCTTATCGAATTCATTTTAGCGATGGCAGCACACAAGACGGGATGACTGATGAAAATGGTGAAACACAAATGTTACCAATGACAGAATTAGAACAATTGAAAATAGAAATATTAACCAAGGATTAACCGATGTCTAATACACATACTTCAGACGATTGCATCACCGAGGTTGACGGTGTAATTGGTTTACCCTCAAACTCTACTGATGCCATGTTAACCCAAAATGTTTGCGTGCCTGCGCCATTGCCATGTATTGTGATTTTGATTCATGGCGTGAATGATGTTGGCGAAGCGTTCCCAAATTTAGATAAAGGGATTTGTGAGGGATTAAATAAGCGTTTAGGACGTAGTGACTTAAAGCCTAACAAATGGCAATGGGCTAAAGTTGATGATGACGACTTTTCACCCAGAATGCAAATGTTAACTGAGTGGGAAGAAACAGCAAAAATTAAACCACCACTAAAACCTAAAGTAGAAAAACATAAAGGTAATTCGCCTGTTATTCCATTTTATTGGGGTTATAAACCAGTCGATGTTGATACTTACTATAGTGAACAAGAAGCCTATAAAGCCAGATTAGAAAAGGGCAAGCCAGATGAACTACCTTATGATGCCTATTGGATTGAACAAGAGACTAAAGAACTGGCTGAAATTTATGGTTTTTCAAAATTAAATCATGATCATTTTGGTAATTGGATTGATTACCATTTTACTCGCAATGGTGGTCCTTTTTCGGATGCAACCACCTGCATTCCCGATATGTATGGTCCAGGGTTTACCTCGTTTACGAATTTAGTTGCCCGATTGGGATCGCAAAATGGGGCTAAAGCTTATTATAACCCACATCGCATCTATATGGTGTTTGCCGCTCGTCGCTTAGCCAATTTAATTATTAAAATTAGAAAAGATGAAAAGTTGACGGAAGCACCAATCAATATTGTGGCGCATAGTCAAGGGACAATTATTACCATGTTAGCTAATATGATGCTAGCTGAGGAAGGTTATTTACCAGCTGATTGTGTGATACTTGCACACTCACCGTATGCTTTTGATTACACTTTTTTAGAATCACAATCGAAAGAATCTGGCATGGGGGTGCAAACTAACAAAGCGCGTAAGCAAACCTTTATTAATTTTGTGCAAGCCATAAAAGATGGGCAAGATTTAAGAGAAAACAAATATGAAGATCCCGAAACGTTAATTGAAAAAGGGGTTGCTGTTAAAACTATTAAAGGCGATATGCTTAATCCTTCAAAGCAGGATTATGATTTTACCAATCCGCTTTATTGTCGAAATAACTTTGGCAAAGTGTATAACTACTTTAGTCCTAATGATCAAGTGGTTTCATTGCGTAGTGTTGAGGGCATGGGCTGGCAAGGTATACCTAATCACGTATTTAAGCAATGTGGTGACAATTTAAAGCAACGTGCATTTGGTCATCGTATGACTGTGGGTGAAGATCCCGCTAAATTTATCTGTTTTAGACCCAAAGGAGCCTTTGAAATAGCCGTGCCTGAATACCTTGATAAAAAGGCGTTAAAGGATAGACAGATCGATATTATAAAAAAATATGATGCCGAACAAGAAAGCTTTTCTTTTATGTATAAAATGTATATTTATTTAACCAAAGATGAAATCGCGTTAGTCAATCAACATAACCCCATTGAGAACGGCAGCTTTGTTTATGGCTATTACGATAATATTAAAGATAAAATTATTATTTATTATCAAGTGGATGAAAAAATTATTGCGCAATTAGAACAAGATAAGGAGCATGGTGTTTATTCACCAACTGAAACGGGATCGGTTAGTAATGCGAGATATCGAGTTAGAGAAAAGTTAAATATTAATGGTGAACAAGTCCCTGAACCAATTATTTATACCGGATGTGGAAAAAGTGCGAAAACAAAATTAGCTCAAGCGATTTATTATAATGATCTGTTTTTAGATAAAAATAAATATGATGAACATGAAAGGTGGTATAAAGAATCTGACGAGTATAAACCTTATCCTAAATATGAATTTTATTATCCTCATCCAGATAGACCCAAAAAACGCATCGGTAGTTCTAATCATTCACTTGATAGTGTTTATTATTATCCATGGCCTAAAGACAGATTAAATGAGCATCCCGAATGGTTGCCGGGATTTTCCCATTTTCGTTTTACAGATGATCCGCATAAATTCGAGGTATGGTGTTTTCCGTCTGGTGAAGAACTGAAACAAAAGGTTTATGAATATGTCCAAAAACAGACAGAGCAAGCCGAAGACAGTTCTCATCATTCAGGTATTACTTTAAACGAGCAAGTCCCTTCTCATATCATGGCATTTGATCTTGCGTTGGGCGAAGTCAATATTTGCAGTAAAGAAAACCGACGAACGTGGCAACAATTAATTCACCTTGCCGATTGGCGATCACCAGAAAATGAAGACTCAGACACAATAAAGTATAAAAATGATGGTATTTTGCCAGTCCCAATTAAGTCGATGATGCACCTATTACAGGGGAAAGTCCCAGACGGTGTAATAAATGAATTTAAGCAGGTTGAAACTATTTACCAAATGGCTTTGCTTGTTGGTGGTGGAAATATTATAACGAAAGTCGCTGCCAAACAAGCCGCTAAACTAGCAGTCACGGTGGGCGGTAAAGTTTTTGGTTTCTATATTAATCCAAAACAACAATGGCCACTGCCAGTGCCAGATACAGAAAGGAGAAGTTAACCGATGATGTTAGCAATACTATCGACCCTTATTGGGGGAGCGTTATTTATTATTATGCTAATTAAGCAATATCGTGAGCGATGGCAAATGGTGAGTTATCTGTTCTTTATTTTGGGGATATTGGCACTTTCGCCAGTTAATAATATACGAAAGCCTATCATTGTTCCTCCCTCGCAAATTGTGTACCGTTTTGATGAAAACCGTTATATTTTATTGACAGGTTATCGATGTGAAGGGCAAGCTTATTTTATTGATGATAAAGAACAAGTTTATTTCAGCATAGCTCCTCACTCTTGGCGTATTTATACTGAACCCTATCGGCATCCAGCTAAAAATTATATTTCTATTCCTTATTATGATCTTACAGGCTTTGAAATCTCAATTGATGGGGGGCGTTCATTTAGAAGTATCCATTTAGGGGTTGGACATTATTTAGGTAATCATGATTCACCGCAATACGATGTGGTGAATGATCAGGCTTTTATTCTAGGCAAAGATGGCCAGCTTTATGCATCAGAAGCGCCATTTGGCACCAAAGGTTGGAGTATGTTATCGAAAAAAGAACAGCTTGAACAAAAAGCTATTTTAGGCAGAAGCCAAATTATCCCCGAAAGTATTCCCCCTATTCCAAGTGACTATACTGGTTGGGATAAAATGCGCTGTGATTATAATGCCAAAGGAACTAAATTGCCCGATAACCATACCGTGTTAGAGGTCTATCAACACTTGTTAGGCACAGCTAAATAAGGAATTAAGGCATGAAACAGAAAATAACTCAATTGTTGATAATGTTATTGGTTGTCCCCGTGGTTTTGGTCGTGATTTTATCGACTTTTGCTCCATTCCCCTCTACCGAGCCAATGCCACTTATGCGGCCTAAACCATTACCCAAAGAAGGTTATCAACTCTTTTATTATGTAACCAATAATGGATTTGTTGTTAAAAATTCTTTTTATTATGTCAGTAAAAAGCGACAGGTGATTTATCGTTATGATGCCGATCGTTATTTAGAGCTACAAGGTGAAAATTGCAGTGGATTTATTTGGTATCATGATGATAAAAATAATATTCATACCTTAATTACCAAACGATTTTATACAGCTTATCATTTACCGAAATTTAACTACTATAACCCCGGCAAACAGTATATTGCCATTCCCACCAATGATCTGTCCGATTTTGTTTTTTCAGTCGATGGTGGCAGACATTTTATAAAAGCGATGGTTTCCCCAATGGCAGCTGTACCAGGAGAAGAAGTTGATTATTTTATTGGGGTGGATGATTCGCCAATTGAGGATACTTATTATGAACCAGAAAAACCAAATACACCGATTACTATTTCGGGTAATACTGGCTATTTTGTCTTAAAAAATCATGAGGTGATATTTGGGGCTTCTTATAGATATAATCGACTTGATTATGAAAATGGATTAAGCAACTATCAAATTTTTTACCCATC
The DNA here is from genome assembly GCF_001690525.1 of Gilliamella sp. App6-5. Lineage (GTDB taxonomy): Bacteria > Pseudomonadota > Gammaproteobacteria > Enterobacterales > Orbaceae > Gilliamella > Gilliamella apicola_H. The sequence goes on from NZ_LZGT01000072.1 coordinate 6,417, forward strand.
AGCGGCGTTTTCTGATAAAAGAGTTAGAGATGGCTCTAAGTTTGGTGCTTATAAAAAATTGCTCAATAATAAAGAATATCAATTACGGGTAAATTCAATAAAAAATCTAAAACCCGAACCTTACCAAGGTTGGGACAAAATACGTTGTGAGGTTGGGGCGGAAAGGTAATGATGATGTTAGCAATACTATCGACCCTTATTGGGGGAGTGTTATTTATTATTATGCTAATTAAGCAATATCGTGAGCGATGGCAAATGGTGAGTTATCTGTTCTTTATTTTGGGGATATTGGCACTTTCGCCAGTTAATAATATACGAAAGCCTATCATTGTTCCTCCCTCGCAAATTGTGTACCGTTTTGATGAAAACCGTTATATTTTATTGACAGGTTATCGATGTGAAGGGCAAGCTTATTTTATTGATGATAAAGAACAAGTTTATTACCTTTTAGCCGCTCATTCTTGGGATCTATATACAGAGCCTTATCGGCATCCAGCAAAAAACTATCTTTCAATCCCATTGTCGGATGTGTCGGCAATATATACTTCCATTGATGGGGGTCGTTCATTTAGAAGTATCCATTTAGGGGTCGGTCATTATTTAGGTAATCATGATTCACCGCAATACGATGTGGTGAATGATCAGGCTTTTATTTTAGGCAAAGATGGTCAGCTTTATGCATCAGAAGCGCCATTTGGCACCAAAGGTTGGAGTATGTTATCGAAAAAAGACCAGCTTGAACAAAAAGCTATTTTAGGCAGAAGCCAAATTATTCCCGAAAGTATTCCCCCTATTCCAAGTGACTATACCGGTTGGGATAAAATGCGCTGTGATTATAATGCCAAAGGAACTAAATTGCCCGATAACCATACCGTGTTAGAGGTCTATCAACACTTGTTAGGCACAGCTAAATAAGGAATTAAGGCATGAAACAAAAAATAACTCAATTGTTGATAATGTTATTGGTTGTCCCCGTGGTGTTGGTCGTGATTTTATCGACTTTTGCTCCATTCCCCTCTACCGAGCCAATGCCACTTATGCGGCCTAAACCATTACCCAAAGAAGGTTATCAATTATTCCATAGTATTGCTAGAAATGGTGATTTGCTAGATTATTCCTTTTATTATGTCAGTAAAAAGCGACAGGTGATTTATCGTTATGATGCCGATCGTTATTTAGAGCTACAAGGTGAAAATTGCAGTGGATTGATTTGGTATCATGATGACAAAAATAATATTCATACCTTAATTACCAGTCGATTTTATACAGCTTATCATTTACCGAAATTTAACTACTATAACCCCGGCAAACAGTATATTGCCATTCCTACCAATGATCTGTCCGATTTTGTTTTTTCAGTCGATGGTGGCAGACATTTTATAAAAGCGATGGTTTCCCCAATGGCAGCTGTACCAGGAGAAGAAGTTGATTATTTTATTGGGGTGGATGATTCGCCTATTCAAGCAATTTATGATTCAATTGTTAAGAGTAATGAGCCTATTAGTGTTTCAGGTAATACTGGCTATTTTGTTTTAAAAAATGGCGAGGTAATATTTGGGGCTTCACATAATTATCATGATTTTGATTATGAAAATGGCCTTTGGAATTTTCAGATTTTTTACCCATCAGCGGCATTTTCTGATAAAAGAGTTAGAGATGGCTCTAGGTTTGGTGCTTATAAAAAAATGCTCAATAGTAAAGAATATCAATTACGGGTAAATTCAATAAAAAATTTAAAACCAGAACCTTACCAAGGTTGGGACAAAATACGTTGTGAGGTTGGAGCGGAAAGGTAATGATGATGTTAGCAATACTATCGACCCTTATTGGGGGGGCGTTATTTATTATTATGCTAATTAAGCAATATCGTGAGCGATGGCAAATGGTGAGTTATCTGTTCTTTATTTTGGGGATATTGGCACTTTCGCCAGTTAATAATATACGAAAGCCTATCATTGTTCCTCCCTCGCAAATTGTGTACCGTTTTGATGAAAACCGTTATATTTTATTGACAGGTTATCGATGTGAAGGGCAAGCTTATTTTATTGATGATAAAGAACAAGTTTATTACCTTTTAGCCGCTCATTCTTGGGATCTATATACAGAGCCTTATCGGCATCCAGCAAAAAACTATCTTTCAATCCCATTGTCGGATGTGTCGGCAATATATACTTCCATTGATGGGGGTCGTTCATTTAGAAGTATCCGTTTAGGGGTTGGAAATTATTTAGGTAATCATGATTCACCGCAATACGATGTGGTGAATGATCAGGCTTTTATTCTAGGCAAAGATGGTCAGCTTTATGTATCAGAAGCGCCATTTGGCACCAAAGGTCCGCATATGTTATTGAAAAAAGACCAGCTTGAACAAGAAGCAATTTTAGGCAGAAGCCAAATAATTCCCGAAAGTATTCCCCCTATTCCAAGTGACTATACCGGTTGGGATAAAATGCGCTGTGATTATAATGCCAAAGGAACTAAATTGCCCGATAACCATACCGTGTTAGAGGTCTATCAACACTTGTTAGGCACAGCTAAATAAGGAATTAAGGCATGAAACAAAAAATAACTCAATTGTTGATAATGTTATTGGTTGTCCCCGTGGTGTTGGTCGTGATTTTATCGACTTTTGCTCCATTCCCCTCTACCGAGCCAATGCCACTTATGCGGCCTAAACCATTACCCAAAGAAGGTTATCAATTATTCCATAGTATTGCCAGAAATGGTGATTTGCTAGATTATTCCTTTTATTATGTCAGTAAAAAGCGACAGGTGATTTATCGTTATGATGCCGATCGTTATTTAGAGCTACAAGGTGAAAATTGCAGTGGATTGATTTGGTATCATGATGACAAAAATAATATTCATACCTTAATTACCAGTCGATTTTATACAGCTTATCATTTACCGAAATTTAACTACTATAACCCCGGCAAACAGTATATTGCCATTCCTACCAATGATCTGTCCGATTTTGTTTTTTCAGTCGATGGTGGCAGACATTTTATAAAAGCGATGGTTTCCCCAATGGCAGCTGTACCAGGAGAAGAAGTTGATTATTTTATTGGGGTGGATGATTCGCCAATTGAGGATACTTATTATGAACCAGAAAAACCAAATACACCGATTACTATTTCGGGTAATACTGGCTATTTTGTCTTAAAAAATCATGAGGTGATATTTGGGGCTTCTTATAGATATAATCGAATTGATTATGAACATGGATTAAGTAACTATCAAATTTTTTACCCATCAGCGGCGTTTTCTGATAAAAGAGTTAGAGATGGCTCTAGATTTGGTGCCTATGATAGTCTTATTGATAATAAAGAATATCAATTACGGGTAAATTCAATAAAAAATCTAAAACCCGAACCTTACCAAGGTTGGGACAAAATACGTTGTGAGGTTGGGGCGGAAAGGTAAAAATATTTTAGACTAATTTTAGGAATGACTTTATGAAAGGTGTAATTCGATTAGGCGATCCGCATTCCCATGGAGGATGTGTGATAAGTGCATCTGGTGCTATTTTTGACGGTAAGCCAGTTGCATTAGTTGGCGATCAGGTATCTTGTCCGATAAAGGGGCATGGTGTAAATAATATTGTTGACGGGCATCCGACTTGGAAAATGTATAATCGATCTGTTGCCATTAATGGTTGTAAAGCCGCTTGCGGCTGTGAGCTTATTTCAACATTATCTGTTGTAGGGAGTGAAGCATGAAATGGAGAGTACCTAACATACCAGAAAAAGCACTACCTAAGAATTTTTCTATCTGGATTTATTTATTGGTTTTTGTGTTGAGCGCCATTTTTTTTGAATTTATAGTGTTACTCATTAATGGAAATAGTGTGCTATCTAATTTATTATTAGGGGGTTTTTATCTTGTTATCGTACCGCTATTTTTTAGTTTATCTATAACGGGGTTTATTTATAGTTATTACCATTCACAATTAATTAAAGCTCTATTTTTTAATTTAAATATTAAAAATAAACTAGCAAGATGGCAGATATGGGCAAGAAAATCAATTGGGTTAGTTGATTATTGTTATTTAACAGAAATCGATAATCTTGCTTTAAAAGTTATGGGGCTAGAAGGCAGTCAACCAATGAATCCCGATAAAGTAATGCCGATTTCAGTTATACATGAAATGAGTAGTTCACCACTATTTTATGTGTTTGAAAAAATTATTATGCCAATGAAGGCTAAAATTAATAGCTTGTCAAAAATCAAAGTGCTATTAAATATGACTCAAAGTTCAGATGCTGCGGTTATGATTTTAGCTAATTATTGTCGTTCAAATCATATTAATATTAACGAGTCTGATATTGTGTTATCCGATTGCATACCTTCGCCTGAAATCATCCATGAATGGATAGATACAAAATATGATGAATCTATTTTAATGATTAATTTGGTATACGATGTTAAGAACCAATTATCTTTTAGTGAATATTGCTGTGCATTATTATTTTCTAATGTTAAGAAAGCATTAAATCTATCCAAATTAAGAGTGTTTCGACCTTTTAAAACCGAACTTACTGATTTAAGTGATGATATTGGTTATTTAATTAAAGCCGAGCAGGTTGAAAAGAAACGAGTTAATCAATTATGGACGACATCTTTATCTTCTTCTGCGTTAAATATTTTAAAGGAGACATTTTTTGATATTAATGGCGAAATTATAATTGCGCCAAATAAAGTTTATCCATTAGATCTTAATTTAGGTAAATTAAGCGAAAGCCATGCATGGCTTGCATTAGCACTGGCTGCTGATGGGGTAAATCAGGGACAAAAGGGGCAAATGATTGCTGCGCAAGGAAGTAATGAAATTTATATTATGCAAGTATCGGATAGAACCGTCCAACGTATCGAAGAAAATGATGAATTATTGATTTTCCCAACGGTTTATTTTTTTAGTCTTGTTTTTTGCCTGTATTCTATTGTTGCTTTATTGGCTGTTAATTATATTGAATTAAAGGAAATATTATCAATAATTGTTTTGAGTACTTTTTTATCGGTGATTGCAGTTTGTATTCCGCTTTATTTTAAACTACAGCGTTATCAAGAAGAGTTTGATGAAATTTGGTTTGAATCGTTTAGATGATAACTTAAAGGTAGTTTTTATAGGGGAAGTGATTTGAGTTATTGTGTGAATAGTATTTTATTGTGCACGGTTATCTAAATTTTGTGATTGGAAAAGTTGCTTTAGTGAGCATCAGCTTTATAAAGTTATTGTTGTGATACTCCAAAACAAAAGGAGGTATCAATAATAAATTTCACCCTAGGTGAAAATTCACCTAGGGGGGTAAAAAAGATGTGATGTTGTATCAAATTTTTACTTAAACGTAGGTGTTACCTGAAAGTTTTTGACAAAAATTAGTTCTTTTCTGTCTTTTTTACTCGCTCAACAAACATCATCACGACAAAAGCAATCATGGTTAAATAGATGATGTAAGCCCCATAAGTTGCTAACATATCAATTAGTGAACGCCCTCGCATGGCAAAATCACGGAAAAATTTAAATAACCAAACTAATGGAAACGCGTGGCTGACGTAGTATGTCCAAATTGGCATAATACCCACTGCCATTGTTGATCCCCCCATAATAAACCCTGGCGGAACTAAGAAGATCATTCGACTTGCACCTTCGCCCGGATTATTTGTTGTCCAAGAAAGTAAAAAGGCTAACCAACCAAAGGCAAGTCCTGTCATAAATACACTCGGCACAAAAGCAAAATAGTTACCTTCAAAACGTAGTTGCCCAAATATTACCAGTATGGCGGTAATAAGGGTTAATGCGGTTGTGTAAAATAGTGCATAAGGAATCGTTCTTGCTAATAGAGATAAGAAGCCTCTTTCTATGGCTATTTGCCACATACCGGTGACTTTTAATCGGCCAATAATCATCAATGAAGTTAACCCATAAGTCAGTGAGGAGAAAAAGTAAACAAAATAAATAATTGTCGAAATTGTCGATGAACTTGCAGGGTTAAACAGATATCGTGTTTTAAGTTGCATGGGTGATAAAGTGGCTTCGATCCCTTCTTTGCCAAGTCCTAATGCGGCAACTTTACCTACACTTAATTCTGCACCTAATTCAGGAATATATTCATTAAGGCTTTGTAGTACTTTGGCATTTTGTGCATCATTGGTATCATCAGCAAAATAACCCAAACGGACAGTTTGATCGCCTTTCTTTACGCTTTTTTCTAAGCCTTTGGGAATATATAAAACGCCTAAATTACGGTCATGTGAAACTAATGTTATGGGGTTTACTGGCGATCTTATCACTTCCGTCACTTCAATGTAAGGCGATGTATTGACTTTACTAATTAATTCTGTCGAATAATTTGAACCGTCAAGATCAATCACCGCAATTTTACCTTCAAATACGGCGCCGTGACTTAATACGATTGAAAATACCAGCGAAACAATTGCCGCTAAGCCAAGCGAAACTTTATAGTAAGGTATAAAGTGACCTGACAACATGGCGTCAAGTTCTTCGAGCATAGATTTAATGATGTTTTGCATCATTGATCCACCTCAAGTGTCATTCCGGTTAATAATTTTGGAATCGATTCTATATAAATTCTAACTTGATAAGAGGTTAGATCGGCTTGGCCGCGTTCTCGCGTCATGCGTAAATCGGCAAATGATGGCGCAGCGGTGGCAAAGCGAACTTTACCTTTTACTTCTTTATTCAGCGCAATCACATTAGCGGTGACAGTGGTGTCAGGTTGATAATCATTCACCATTTTTTCATTCACATAAATATCGATATATTTACGGTTAGTCTCTAACAATACTGCGGGGGCGCCGTTTGGTACCATTTCGCCATCTTCAAACATCAGTTTTAATATTTTTCCATCTTCAGGTGCTATTAATGTTAGTCGTTCATAATTGAGTTGTAACTGTTTTAATTCAGCTTCGCCTTGTGCGAGTTGTGCTTTAAGCTGTGCTAATTGATTTTGGCGGTTTTGCAGTTTTTGTCGTGCAATTAAGATGGACTGTAATGTCATGCCGGTTGCATTTTGTGTTTGTTCAAATTGGCTGATTTGTTCTGGTGTTGCGCCAATCATTAAAGTCGATAATTGGCTTTCAATTTGCACAACTTGCATTTTGGCATTAATAAATGCATTACGTGCATTATCTAGTTGTGACTGTGAGTTGCCACCTGTTTTTCGTAATTGGGTTTGGCGATCAAATTCAGTTTTCGCTAAATTTTGAGCAGATTTTGCTGCTTCTAAATTAGCTTGTACTTCTTCAATTTTGCGCCAAGTTGTTAATTCTGAAAGGTTAGTCTCGTTTTCCGTAATTTCAATGGCTGCTTGTTCTTGATTGACTGCTGCTTTTTGACTATCAACTAAAGCTTGTAAGCGATCGATAGCCAGCTTGGTATCGATATCTTCTAATTGCATTAATCGATCCCCTTTTTTAACCATTTGTGACTCTTGCACAAATCGTTGGGTGACTTTTCCGCCAACATTTTGAAAGGCAATATTTATCTCATCAGCGGTTAATACGCCAGATTTAATGCTTTTGGCAACAGATACCGCATCATTTCTTGAACCTACAAAGATTAAAAATGAGCCAAACATTAGCAGAATTAAAAAGATAACAGGAATTTTGATATTTTTTTTCATATAGAGTTTATTTTCCATTTATTTAGTCAGCTAACTATTTAAGTAAAAAGAATGACTTTAATGATTAAAGTCCGTTATTTTCGTAATAATTTGCGCAACATCGCGATTAAAGACTCTTGTTCTTGCGAGTTTAGCACCTGCGCAAAAGCGCGAATCGATTTAAGGTGGTTAGGTAATGCTGCTTGAATCAGCCTTTCACCAGCATCTGTTAAAGTGATTAGGCGAGCACGCCCATCTACACCACTTTTTGTCATCGAGATTAAAGGCTCTGGAGATGCCAGCATTCGTTTAACCATGACTGATACCGTCGCCGGTGTTACGCCAATGCGCAAAGCAAGATCACTGGCACAGGTTTCACCTTCTGAAAATAGTGACATTAATAAGGCAAATTTCCCCTCAGAAACGCCGTAATCTTGATCTAATTGTGCATAGATATTCGTGCGAATGAGATCGGCGGTTGTGATTAAACTTAAAACCAAATCAACACCAGAAACATCAACGATGTCATCGTTAAATCTTTGCGCTCGAGCTAAGGTTTCACGTGAAGGAAGCTTTCTTGAATTGTAATTCAATTATCATTACTCAATTTATTTAGTCGGCTAATTATAAGCGTTTAATTAGGGTTGGCAACTTTTTTAACGGTTTTTTATCTATTTGCTGGGTAATTAAGTCGGGTATTTTGATCTTTATTTTTGATTTTTATCTATTTTTAAACAAGCCTTATCTTGAAATTATGACTTCAACAATCACTCCTACCACTAAAGTAGTAACCCTTGAGGGTAGTTATATTCTGTACAAAGTTTCATACAATGTTATCAAAATAAAATTAAATCATTAAATTAAAATAAAATTGGAGTTTTTGTATGAGTAAAACCAATCTCGTTATTATTGGTAATGGGATGGTTGGGCATCGTTTTGTTGAGGAATTAATCGATAAAATGCTGTCCGATCAATTCAATATTACTATTTTTTGTGAAGAGCCGCGTCTTGCCTATGATCGGGTGCATCTTTCTTCTTATTTTTCTGGTCATACTGCCGAAGCACTTTCTCTAGTTCGCGAAGGATTATACGAAGAGAATAATATTAATGTTTTACTTAATGAACGGGCTATTTTAATCAATCGTCAGCGTAAGGAAGTTCATTCTCAACAAGGGCGCATTGTTGCTTATGATAAATTGATTATTGCGACAGGATCTTATCCTTGGGTGCCACCGATTAAAGGTGCTGAGGGTTCTGATTGTTTTGTTTACCGTACGATTGAAGATCTTGATGCCATTCGCGAATGTGCGAAGCGTTGTAAAAAAGGCGCTGTTGTGGGCGGTGGGTTGCTAGGGCTTGAAGCTGCGGGTGCTTTAAAAAACTTAGGTATGGAAACGCATGTGGTTGAGTTTGCCCCAGTGCTTATGGCTGAACAACTTGATGTGCAGGGCGGAGAACAATTACGTCGTAAAATTGAGGAGATGGGAGTAGGGGTTCACACCAGTAAAAATACCCAAGAAATTATTCACACACCTGAAGGTAAAATCATGCAATTTGCAGATGGTTCTTCACTGGAAATCGATTTTATTATTTTTTCAACCGGCATTAGAGCAAACGATAAATTAGCTCAAGAATGTGAGTTAGAAATCGGTCCTCGTGGTGGGATTGTGATTAATGATTATTGCCAAACATCGGATTCGGATATTTATGCTATTGGTGAATGCGCTTGTTGGCAAAGCAAGGTTTTTGGTTTGGTTGCGCCAGGCTATAAAATGGCTCAGATTGCTTTAGCGCATTTAATGGGTCAAGCTGATAAATTTGAAGGTGCCGATATGAGCGCCAAGCTAAAACTGATGGGTGTCGATGTTGGCAGTATTGGTGATGCTAAAGCGAAAACAGTGGGTAGTCGTAGTTATGTTTATTTAGATGAGACAACGCCAGTTTATAAAAAATTAGTTGTTTCGGGTGATAATAAAAAACTCTTGGGTGCGGTATTGGTTGGCGATACGTCGGATTATAGTAATTTATTACAATTAATGCTTAATGATATGGATCTCCCCGAACATCCAGATACGTTGATACTACCAGCACATGCAGGCGCAAAACCCACTATGGGCGTTGATGCGCTTCCCGATTCAGCACAAATTTGTTCTTGCTTTGATGTGACTAAAGAAAAAATTATCCATGCGATTAATGCAGGTTGTCATACAGTTGCCGCCATTAAGGCAGAAACAAAAGCCGGAACGGGATGTGGCGGCTGTATTCCATTAGTTACGCAAATTCTTAATTTGGAATTAGCTAAACAAGGAATCGAAGTCAGCGATGCCTTATGTGAACATTTTAAATACTCGCGCCAAGAGTTATATCATTTAATTCGTGTTGAAGGCTTAAAGTCATTTGATGAAGTGATTAAAAAACATGGTAATGGCTACGGTTGTGAGGTTTGTAAACCCACAGTTGGATCGTTATTAGCTTCGTGTTGGAATGATTATATCCTTAAAGATAATTTGATTCCTTTGCAAGATAGTAATGATATTTTCTTAGGTAATATTCAAAAAAATGGGACTTATTCTGTGATTCCCCGTAGTGCAGGTGGCGAAATTACACCAGAAGGATTAATTGCCATGGGTCAAATCGCTAAAAAATATCAACTCTATTCTAAAATTACCGGATCACAGCGTATTGGTCTATTTGGCGCACAAAAAGATGATCTGCCGGCTATTTGGAAAGATCTAATAGAAGCAGGGTTTGAAAGTGGTTATGCTTATGCCAAAGCGTTAAGAATGGCAAAAACCTGTGTGGGTAGCACTTGGTGTCGATTTGGTGTAGGCGATAGTGTGGGATTGGGGGTAGAACTCGAAAACCGCTATAAAGGCATTCGTGCACCACATAAATTTAAACTGGGTGTATCAGGTTGTACGCGTGAATGTGCCGAAGCTCAAGGTAAAGATATTGGGGTGATTGCCACTGAAAAAGGATGGAATCTTTATGTCTGCGGTAATGGGGGAATGAAGCCTCGTCACGCCGATTTACTTGCTGCGGATCTCGATAAAAATACACTAATTCAATTTATTGACCGTTTTTTGATGTTTTATATTCGTACTGCAGATAAGTTACAACGAACGTCAGTTTGGCTTGAAAATCTAGAAGGTGGTATTGATTATTTACGCAGTGTCATTATAGACGATAAGTTAGGTGTTAATGCAGAGCTAGAAAGTGAGATGGCACGCTTACGTAAATTAATGGTATGCGAATGGAAAGAAACGGTTGAAAATAATGCAAACCAAATTCGATTTGCGCATTTTATTAACAGCAGCAAACGTGATGAGAATGTCCAAATTGTACCTGAACGCGATCAGCATCGACCCGCGACAGCAGAAGAACGTAAAGTAATGTTAGGGGAATAATATGAGTCAATGGATAACTGTTTGTAAACTTGATGATATTTTGCCAGGCACTGGCGTTTGTGCTCTTGTCGGTAATGATCATGTTGCTATCTTTCGTCCTTATAATAATGCTGAGCTTTATGCGATTAGTAATATTGATCCCTTCGCTAAGGCAAGTGTTTTATCTCGTGGCATTATTGCGGAGCATGAAAATCAGTTATGGGTGGCAAGCCCGCTGAAGAAACAACGTTTTCGCTTAAAAGATGGCTATTGTTTTGAAGATGAACAATACTCGATCGCTCATTATGAAGTCACCGTTAATGACGATGGGATGGTACAAGTAAAGTCGCACTAAACCTATTTTTAAAAGGATAAAGTGGTTATGTATACTGAAACAATTAATAAATGTGCAGCCAATGCTGCGCGCATTGTTCGTTTGGTAAAAACGAATCCATTTGGTTTTTGGGTAAGTTCTGCTATGGCTGGGGCTTATGTAGGGCTTGGTATTATTTTAATTTTTACTTTAGGAAATCTCGTTGATCCGGCAATGAGACCGTTAGTGATGGGAGCAACGTTTGGTATTGCATTAACGTTGGTTGTGATAGCTGGATCGGAATTATTTACTGGGCATACCATGTTTTTAACGCTTGGTGTTAAATGCAAAAAAATTACCCATGCCCAAATGTGGTTGGTATTACCGCAAACATGGTTAGGTAATTTATTAGGATCAATTTTTGTAGCTGCATTGTATTACTATGCTGCAACGCCTTTATTATCCACAGATACCAGCTTGGTTCATGCCGCAGCTTTAGCCAAAACATCGGCTACGGCGTCCGCATTATTTTTTAGAGGTGTGTTATGTAACTGGTTAGTTTGTTTAGCGATTTGGATGGCTAATCGAGTTGAAGGCTCGGCAAAATTTATTGCTATTTGGTGGTGTTTATTAGCATTTATCGCTTGTGGTTATGAACACTCTGTTGCAAATATGACGCTTTTTTCACTTTCTTGGTTTGGTCACCACGGTGATACTTATACATTAACTGGAATAGGTCATAATTTACTTTGGGTCTCGTTGGGTAATATTGTCTCTGGTGCATTATTTATGGGGCTAGGATATTGGTATTCAACGCCGAAAGCAGAGCGCCCAGCATAACGATTTAATTAACAAGATGTGATTACCATAATCAACCTAGGGGGAATGTATAGTGAATAATTCCCCTTCTCTTAAAAAGTGTTAAATTGTTTAGTCTTCTATTTTGTTTTCATGGCCATTAGTGATACAAAATAGCGGGGCGATTAAAAATTAGGATAAGCAATAAAATTCTATTATTAGAGGCTAGGTGTTGATAAATTATTAAACAGTGAGTGTTCTATTTTGAGGTGTTATGGATTATTTCCCCCTATTTTGTAAGTTAGAAAACCGTGATTGCTTATTAGTCGGCGGTGGTGAAGTCGCTGAACGTAAGGCTCGATTATTGCTTGAAGCAGGTGCTCGCTTGACGGTGAATGCACAAACATTTAATGAACAATTTATGTGTTGGCATGCGCAAAAACAACTTGCCCTAGCTCAAGGGGAATTTGATGCTGAATTACTTGATAATAAGTGGCTAGTCATTGCTGCCACAGATTGCCAAGAGACTAATCAAAAAGTGAGTATTGAGGCAGAAAAACGATGTATTTTTTGTAATGTTGTTGATGCTCCTAAAGCGGCAAGTTTTATTATGCCTTCAATTATTGATCGTTCTCCTATTATGGTTGCCGTCTCTTCGGAAGGACATGCCCCTGTTTTGGCCAGATTATTGCGCGAAAAACTAGAGTCTATATTACCCCAACATTTAGGTAAATTAGCTAAATATGCTGGTTATTTACGCGATAAAGTTAAACTAACCTATCAATCAATGACGGAACGACGTCGTTTTTGGGAAAGACTATTTTCGCATGATAGATTAGCTCAAGCGCTTGCTAATAGTGATTCTGATGATGTTGAAAAACTCACGAATGAGTTATTTGATACATCACTTGATGCTCGTGGCGAAGTGGTTTTAGTTGGCGCTGGGCCTGGTGATGCGGGATTATTGACTTTAAAGGGATTACAACAGATCCAACAAGCGGATATTATTGTCTATGATCGATTGGTCTCAGATGATATTATGAATCTTGCTCGTCGTGATGCTAAGCGTGTATTTGTTGGTAAACGAGCAGGATTTCATTGTGTACCGCAAGAGCAAATAAATCAGATTCTTTTACAGCAAGCGCAAAAAGGTAAGCGTGTTGTACGCCTAAAAGGCGGAGATCCCTTTATTTTTGGTCGTGGCGGTGAAGAGCTTGAAACATTATTTAACGCTGATATTCCTTTTTCCGTTGTCCCAGGAATTACAGCTGCTTCGGGTTGTTCTGCTTATAGTGGGATCCCATTAACGCATCGAGATTATGCCCATAGTGTGCGTTTAATCACCGGTCATTTAAAGGACGGTAGTCACCTTGATTGGCAAAGCCTAGCGGCTGAAAAACAAACGTTAGTTTTTTATATGGGATTGTCGCAAGCTGAAAATATTGAAAAACAATTAATTAAGCATGGTATGAATGCAAATACGCCGGTAGCCATTGTTGAAGAAGGCACCACGACAAAACAAAAAGTAGTATCGGGCTTATTATGTGATTTAGCGCAATTATCTTTACAAGCTGGTAGCCCAAGTTTAATTATTATTGGACCTGTTGTGGCATTACGTGAAAAACTGAGTTGGTTTTCTGAACATTAATTGGAATAGATAGGTCAGTTTTATTGTGCGCCATTCTGCGATTGTATTTTTTCGCCACTGATAAAAGGTTCAGTTATTCACTTTAAAAATGGCTAATGAAATGGATCATTAGCCAATAAATAAAGTATCTATCAATTTAATACGGGCATTTAGCCTGCTAAATAATAAGACAAAATATCAGGTCGGTGTATCGACATCATCCCAATCCGCATTTTCAAAGCAAGTTAACCAATTTAATGCATAATGCCGCTCTTGAATAACATCACTTATAATCGATGCGGGTGGTTGTTTATCTTTCATTCTAAAATCTGTGGTTATCCAATGTAAGCGGTAGTGCAAATCTAAAGCATCTAACAATTCACTAACAGGTCTTAAGGTCATTGTAGAAATATCTTGCTCACTATGTTGCATTCCTTCGTCCACTAACGATGAAACATTACAGATAGTATCAGCAAAAGGGAGCTCAGATTGCCAATTGATAGCCCATTGTAAAGGTAATAGCGCCTCATATTTCCAAGACATATCTATCACATCTTGCTCTGTTGGTTGCTCGCTATAAATAAAGTCACGTTCATTATTTGATAAAGCCGCAAACCCTGTTGGGCAACGTTCTTTAAATTCCATCGGATTAATCGGATCATTTTCTCGAAAACTTTCGGCTTGAATACCTGTTAACATTATCGCGAACGCACGTTTAGCTACCGCGTCAGGCGTTCTAAGTATTACTTCGGATTCGGCAATAACTGGTGGTAAATGTGTCGGCGTATGCAATCCCAATTTCGCTAAATACTGTTCAGTTTTTGTTTTGCGCTTTAATGCTTCTGGTGGGTAAGGGACAATTGCCTCTAAATCCATATCACCATCAGGATATTGCAATACATCTCCATCAGGGTTTCGAATAGTTCCATCTGGCATAAATATAATGGCATTTGCCTGCCAGCCCCAAGAGGTAAATTTATTGAACTTATCTTCTTCAATCTCAAAGGTAAATTGATGTTTAACTCGTTGGATATGGCGATACAAAGCATAACGACGTGAATTCATCTGCCCATCTCCTGCTTGCATGACATAACCGATAAAACCATCAAGGTGTTTCATCAATTCAGCATCATCTAATCCACGATGATATAAACGTTCACAAGGGAAATCAATGGCTGGTGGATGAGTGACTGTAGAATAAGCATTGATCAATATTGGCATTTCAAACTTTCCTATTTTAGATTTTGTATATTTTATGGTTATAAGTAGCGGCTATTTGTTTGTGCAATTCTATTATAAGTTATCGTATCATTCTAGTTTTCAATGTCCTGTTTCATTTTTTGTGATGTTTTTTATTTTGTTGAATAAATAATGTTAGTTACCAAATCGCCGAAGTGGATAAGATTATTCCTGACTTTGTAGATACCATACGGTCATTTCCATTCGGGATTTAAAATTAAGTTTTTTGAATATACTTTTAATATGTACTTTGACTGTGCTTTCTACGATACCAAGCTCTTTTGCGATCAGTTTGTTTGATAACCCTTGGACTAATAAATTAAAGATTTCATTTTCTCTTGGTGTTAACAAGCTGACATCATGTATTTGCTTTGTGGTTGGCTCTTTGTTATGACGCATGTAATTGAGGATAATATGTGAAATAGCATTATCCATAATGAGCTTGCCTACCGAAATCTCCTTTAGTGATGTTAAAAAGTCTTCTGGCTCCATATCCTTTAATAAGTAGCCGTCAGCACCGGTTTTTAGTGCGGTGATAATATCTTCTTTCGCATCTGATACCGTAAATATAATGATACGGCTAGCGATGTTTCTTTCTCGTAAATAGCGTAATATTTCTAGTCCATTAACATCTTGCATATTGATATCAAGCAGAATAATATCAGGATCAAGCTCTTGTGCTAGTTTAACGCCTTCTATTCCAGAGCCAGTCTCACCCACAATTTCAAAATGGTTGTCAGTATTGATTAACTGTTTTACGCCATTTCTTAACATTGGGTGATCATCAATAAGAAGTATTGAGCTATTTATTTGTTCCATTTTTTACTCTTTATATTGCCTTAAATGGAATGGTTTTATTGGCTTTAAATGTTACCATAATTTGTGTCCCTTTATTGGGGGGGCTATTTATTGTTAAATTACCATTTAGTGTTTCAACTCTATCACGCATAATGATCAAACCATAATGATTTTCTTGTTTAATATCATTTTGTAAGCCAATGCCATTGTCTTTTATGCAAACTGAGATAATTTGATTGTCATCAATTTTTAAACTTACAATTACATGTGTGGCTTTAGCATGTTTGTATATATTATTAAGTCCTTCTCGAATAATCTGCAATAAATGAAATGCATATTTACTATTGATAATATTTAATGGTAAATGGTATTCAAATTGGATGTTGAGTTGTAATTTTTGATTAAATTCTTCAATTAATTCTACTAAACTTGCATAAAAGCCAGTTTGATTAAGGCGTAAGTGAAAAGAGGTAATCAGTTCTCTTAACTGAGAATAGGTGATATTGATCTCTTTGCGCATAGTTGCTAATAAATCAATACTGTTTTGAGATGTTAAATCTGACTGCATTTGTAAGCAGCTCAGGTGTATTTTTAAACAAGATAGTGATTGCGCGATGGAGTCATGCAGTTCTCTGGCCATTGCTGAGCGTTCTTTCATTAATAAATATTGCTTTTGTTGTTCTATTTTTCTTTCTAGCTTCATTGCAGTGGTCATTTGCTCAATCAATCCCATAATTAAGTTTTCTTGCTCATCGGTTAATATGACCTCATCTGACTGTAAAGCGAATAGTATTCCATATTTTTCGGCGTTCTCTTGAAGATACCAATGACGTTGAAAACCATTTTTTTGTTCAGGTTTTGATGAGATCAAACATGCACTGCAAGTGGGGTTTTGGCAATAGGGTAATTTTTGCTCATTATCATAACTGATTTGTTGATAATGCTTAGGATCATCTGATTCATAAAAGCGAATTTGAAATTGAGTTAGTGGGACTAATTCCTCCAGCTCGCGTAATATTCTTAAAAAACGTTCACATAATGGTTCTGAAGTATGTAGTTGCTTGATTGCTTGATATTGAAAGGAAACTATCTTATTGGTTTGTTGTAATTTAGCGGTTTTTTCAGCAACTTGTTGTTCTAGCAATAAATATTGTGACTCGATCTGAGTTGACATTTTATTGAAAGCCTGCCCTAATAGATCAAATTCATTTTTTTTAGCTCTAATATCGAAACGCGCTTTAAAATTGTGGTTCGAAATAGCTTCGGCCATATCAATTAGTTTTTTCAATTGAGCAAGAAGACAGTAACGTAAATAGTAGATCTGAGCGATAAGAAATAGGGCAATAATAACAATAAATAATTGTTGTATTTGAGAAATATGTTGAATTTTTTTCTCGGTATTTTGATCAATTTTATGTACTAAATCATTAATACGAATAACATAATTTTCAATGTCACTTTTTATATCATCCATTTTTTGTGCTTGCTTTATTTTGGTGATAAGTCGAGTTTGCCAATCAGTTTCTAACCGATTAAATTCATTCATTAAGCCGTAGCGTTTTAAGAGCATGAGATGCTGCTTGGATGAAGAAATATCCATAAAAATGTTTAAGTGGTTATACTCTTTTTTGTTAAGAGGAATCATGGTAAGCAGTTGGTAGTTCTTCATTCTTAGTAAACCTAATTGATTAACCATATATGCCCCACCTTTTGCATCATTAGCTACCTGAATTGAAAACGATAAGGCGATTAAAGCAATAGCGCCTAAAAAAAACATTAATAGTGTTAAACGATTAATAATTGATGCACTGTAGCCAATTTTTCTTTTCGACATATAAACACTCAATATTATTTTATAATTTTATTTCAGATAAATAGCAATTTATGATTATTGTAGCCTGAAAAGAGTATATCTCTGATTTTTTTTGTCACTTTTTGCAATCTTTTGGCAAACAGCGCTTGCAACAAGGATAAATTTTGCGTAAAATTCACGCCCTATAAGATTAATTACGCAGACATATATGTTTAATCAAGTAATCGTCTGCTTTTTATTGCGGAGTTAAGTATGTACGCAGTTTTCCAAAGTGGTGGTAAACAACACCGAGTTAGCGAAGGACAAGTCGTTCGCTTGGAAAAAATTGAAGTCGAAACAGGTGCAGAAGTTGTTTTCGATAAAGTTTTAATGGTAGCAAATGGTGAAGACATCAAAGTTGGTGCTCCGTTTGTTGAAGGTGCAACAATTAAAGCAGAAATTGTTGAGCACGGTCGTGGTGACAAAGTGAAAATTGTTAAATTCCGTCGTCGTAAACACTATCGTAAACAACAAGGTCACCGTCAGTGGTTCACTGATGTGAAGATCACTGCAATCGCTTAATAGGAGTATCGAACAATGGCACATAAGAAGGCTGGTGGTTCATCACGTAATGGTCGTGATTCCCAAAGTAAACGTTTAGGTGTTAAACGTTATGGTAGTCAAGAAGTTCTTGCTGGTAATATTTTAGTTCGTCAACGTGGAACTCAATTCCACCCAGGTACTAATGTAGGTTGTGGTCGTGACCATACTCTATTTGCCTTAATTGATGGACAAGTAAAGTTTGAAGTTAAAGGACCTAAAAACCGTCGTTATGTTAGTGTAGTTGCTAATAGCTAATTTAAAAACAGTTCAAAAGTTATAGAAGCCTCACAGTTATTGTGGGGCTTTTTTCATTTCTTGAAATTCATATAAAATTGATGGCGATATGATAAAACAGCAAAATGTTAAATTAGGTTTTGCACTTGCCATGTTAACAGCAGTGATGTGGGGCATTGTGCCAATTGCAATGAAATATGCACTAGTCGTTGTTGATCCATTAACATTAGCTTGGTCGCGATTGGCTATCTCAGCACTTGGTATTACTATCTGGCTGGCTTACAAAAAGCAAATCCCTAATGTAATGATGTTTAAAAAGCGTCGTCGTTTTATTTTATTGATGATTGCTGGATTTGGATTGTTGGGTAATTTTGCATTATTTGCAAGTGCTGTTCAGTATCTTTCTGCCACAACAGCGCAGGTGGTTGGGCAAACTGGCATTGTGATATTTATGATTTCAAGTGCTTTTATTTTTAAAGAGCGACTAAGGCCGACACAGATTATTGGTATCTTAGTATTACTCACAGGGCTTGCACTATTTTTTAATAAAAATATTGTCGACCTTTTTTCTAATATGTCTGCGTATGGCATTGGTATTTGGCTTGGCTTATTGGCTTCAGTATCGTGGGCTTGCTATGCGCTTGCTCAAAAAGTGCTACTACGTAAATTACGTGCAGAACAATTACTTTGGTTAATCTATCTGATTTGCACTGTATTTTTGTTGCCTTTTACCTCACCAAGTAAAATGGCCAATGCTGATGCAACGCAACTACTTGCTATCATATTTTGTGGTTTAAATACCATTATTGCTTACGGTGCGTTAGTGATGGCAATGGAACGGTGGCAAGCGGCACAAGTGAGTGCTATAACAACCTTAACACCATTATTTGCACTGATCTTTTCAGATTTGTTTGCATTAATTTGGCCTGAAAAGTTTGCTATGCAGTATTTAAATATTTTAGGTTATATTGGCGCCGTGTCTGTTGTTGCGGGCGCAATGTTTGCGACCATTGGGCATTATCTTTGGCATCCAAGAAAAGGCTGGCTAATTAACCGCAATAAAGGGGAAGAATAATGAAATTTGTTGATGAAGCATCAATTCGAGTTGAAGCAGGAGATGGTGGAAACGGTTGTGTCGGTTTTCGCAGAGAAAAGTATATACCCAAAGGTGGCCCTGATGGTGGCGACGGTGGTGATGGTGGTGATGTCTTTTTTATTGCTGATGAGAATTTAAATACACTTGTTGATTTCCAGTTTGAAAAAAATTATCGCGCAGAACGCGGTCAAAATGGACAAGGTTCTGATTGTACGGGAAAACGCGGTCGAGATATTACTGTTAAAGTGCCCGTGGGAACACGCATCACGGATAAATATACAGGTGAAATTATTGGTGATTTAACGCATCATCAACAAAAAGTATTGGTTGCCAAAGGTGGCTTTCACGGTTTGGGTAATGCGCGTTTTAAATCTTCAGTGAATCGTGCTCCAAGACAAAAAACCGATGGTACCCCAGGTGAAAAACGCGATGTATTATTAGAACTATTATTGCTTGCTGATGTTGGCATGTTAGGTTTACCTAATGCTGGTAAGTCAACATTTATTCGTGCAGTTTCGGCTGCTAAACCGAAAGTTGCCGATTATCCATTTACGACTTTAGTGCCGAGTTTGGGGGTTGTTCGAATGGATAATGAGCAAAGTTTTGTTGTTGCTGATATCCCTGGTTTGATAGAGGGCGCGTCAGATGGAGCAGGACTTGGTATTCGTTTTTTAAAACACCTTGAGCGTTGTCGTGTTTTAGTTCATTTAATTGATATGGCACCAGTAGATGAATCAGATCCGATAGAAAACGCTAAAGTTATAATTCAAGAAGTTCAACAATACAGCGAAAAATTAGCGAATAAACCGCGCTGGTTAGTATTTAATAAAATGGATGTATTAGGGCCAGAGGAGAGTGCTAAACGAGCGGCTGAAATTGCTAAGGCGCTTGACTGGCAGGATAAATATTATGTTATTTCTGCCATTAATCAAGAAAGCGTAAAAGCGTTATGCTGGGATTTAATGGAATATATCAATGCTCATCCACGTGAAGCCGAACAAGAAGAATCATCGCCCGAAAAAGTTGAATTTATGTGGGATGATTATCATCAACAAGCAATGGAAGAAGCTTTTGAGGATGACGATGATTTTGATGATTGGGATGAAAGTGATGAAGAGGGCGTAGAGTTTATTTATCAAAAATAGTCATTATTACGGTCTTTTTATCTGAATTTAGCTATTGTGTAAAATCGTTTTATAAAAGCAGAAAAGCAATCTTCTGCTATTTTTGTTAATTTTTATCGAGTTGAATATAAAATTAGTTTTATGACATAAGTAAGTCAGGTATTTATTTTCATCTAATTTAGGAAATCCCAAAAAATGCTTGCTTTTAGTAATGAGAATCATTATCATTATAATGTACTTTGTTAGAGCACTAAACAGCTTCTGAAAAAGTATGACATTGCTCACATTGCTCACATTGCTTCCAATGTTTGCCAGACTAGCATCGCTAAGCTGGCTTTTTTATTTTTGGGTTATTCACAACTATTTTAATTTTTAAGTACTAGTTATTTGCTAATTCATTGTTGATATCAAATAAAATGAGTAATGCTGCGCTGCCGCCAAACTCTTTGGGTGCTTGGTGAAAACACATAATGCGAGGGTGTTGTGCAAGCCACATTGGCGTTTGTTTTTTTAAGATATTCTTTCCATGTCCATACATGATACATGCGCAATGGGCTCTTTCACGTAAACATGCTGCGATAAGCGCTGCAATCTCTTTTTTAGCCTCTTGCTGGGTGAGTCCATGTAAATCTAAAAAAAAATCTGGCTCATAAAATCCACGGCGTAATTTTTTTACTTCATAGGGATCGGCATTTTCTCGACTATAGCTGATAGGATCTTGTTGCAATAGAGGTTGATAATTATCGGAAAAATAAAACTCAGCATGCGTTTTTTCATGTTGTAGTTTTTGTGTTTCCATTATTTTTTTGGAGCGTTTCATCGGTTTATGAATAACAGTATCTTGTTTTAGCTTTTTGGTGTTACCAATACTATTTTTAAACAAGTTTATGTCATCTTGGTCTAAATTAAATTTATTTGGCATTAATTTTCACTCTGGGTAAACTTTTTCTTTAAATTCACACAAATCTTCTATAACACAAGAACCGCATCTAGGCTTTCTGGCAATACAGGTATAACGACCGTGTAATATTAGCCAATGGTGGCAATTTATTTTATATTCTTTCGGTACGACTTTCAGTAATTTTTCTTCAACTGCTTCGACAGTTTTACCAGGTGCAAAACCTGTACGGTTACTTACTCTAAAAATATGCGTATCAACAGCAATGGTCGGCCAACCGAACGCCGTATTTAACACAACGTTGGCTGTTTTACGACCCACACCAGGTAACTCAATAAGTGAATCAAAATTTTCTGGTACTTCGCCTTGATATTTATCAACTAAAATTTGACATGTTTTTATAATGTTTTCAGCTTTACTATTATAAAGCCCAATGGTACGAATATAACTTTTTAATTGATCAACGCCGAGTGCTAAAATTTGTTGTGCTGTATTGGCTACAGCAAAAAGCGGTTTTGTTGCTTTGTTGACACTTACATCGGTTGCTTGAGCTGATAGAACAACAGCAATAAGTAATTCAAATGGCGTTTGGTATACAAGCTCGGTGGTTGGATCTTTAATATGATCTTTTAGCCTGTCTAAAATTTGAATTCGAGTTGATTGTTTCACAAAATGATTAATATCCTAAAATAGTTTGTTTGGTATTATATACCGTATTTGCAGTTTATCTGTAAGTTAAATTTAGTTTGTATAGGCGTTTTAGTTTTGGCTATCAACGATATATGTAGATTGTAATTTTACCAAATAACAATATCATCTATTTTTTATTGGCTCAAATACATAAATCGTCTGCTTTTTAGCATGGGCTTTTTGTGATAAGCTAGCTCACTATTTTTAATTTCATAATACAAGGTTTGTTATAAAAATGTCGTTACCAATGATTGTCACCTTTGCAGTGTACATTTTAGGGATGATTGCGATTGGTTTTTTTGCGTTTCGTGCAACGCAAAACTTTGGTGATTATATTCTAGGTGGACGCCGTATTGGTAGTGTTGTCACAGCACTTTCAGCGGGTGCTTCAGACATGAGTGGTTGGTTATTAATGGGGCTACCTGGCGCGGTTTTCTTGTTTGGTATATCACAAAGTTGGATTGCCATTGGTTTGATAATTGGCGCGTATCTCAATTGGTTACTGATTGCTGGACGGTTGCGTGTTTTTACCGAAATCAACCATAATTCTTTAACATTACCCGATTATTTTGCTCGTCGATTTGATGATAAAAGTTCTTTACTTCGTATTATTTCTGCGGTGATTATTCTTATTTTTTTTACTATTTATTGTGCTTCCGGTGTGGTTGCTGGTGCAAAATTATTCGAAAGTACATTTGGTATGAGTTATGGCTGGGCAATGCTAGCAGGTGCTGGTGCAACAATTGCTTATACTTTTATTGGTGGCTTTTTAGCTGTAAGCTGGACTGATACTATTCAAGCAAGTTTAATGATGTTTGCACTTATTTTAACCCCTATTATGGTTATGGTGAATGCCGGGGGCTTTTCTGATGCAATGGCATATATTGAATCGCTTAATCCTAATTACACCAATTTATTTGCTCACATGGATTTTATTGCCATTATTTCATTGTTAGGTTGGGGACTTGGTTATTTTGGTCAACCACATATTTTAGCCAGATTTATGGCAGCTGATTCCCATGAAGTGATGAAAAATGCACGTCGAATTAGTATGACTTGGATGATTTTATGTTTAGCCGGAGCCATTACGGTTGGCTTTTTTGGTATTGCTTTTTTCTCCAATCATCCAGAATTTGTCTATTTGGTTAATAACGGCAAACATGAACGCATTTTTATTGAGCTTTCAAAGTTATTATTTAATCCTTGGATTGCTGGTGTATTGCTTGCAGCTATATTAGCGGCGGTAATGAGCACATTAAGTTGCCAGCTATTAGTCTGTTCAAGTGCTATAACGGAAGATTTCTACCGCGCCTTTTTTAGACCAAAAGCAAAACAAAAAGAACTTGTTTGGGTTGGGCGTATAATGGTGTTACTAGTTTCAGTTATTGCGATTTTATTAGCCATTAATCCGAATAATAGCGTACTTGATTTAGTCAGCCATGCTTGGGCTGGATTTGGTGCAGCGTTTGGTCCAATTATTGTTTTTTCGGTATTTTGGTCACGTATGACACGTAATGGCGCATTAGCTGGTATGATAATTGGTGCAATAACCGTATTGCTTTGGATTAATTTTAATTGGTTTAATCTATACTCTCTCATTCCTGGGTTTTTATTTGCTTCAATTGCGATTGTCGTGTTTAGCTTATGTGATAAAAAACCTAATGAAATAGTGGAAGATCATTTTAAACAAGCGTATAAACGTTATCATAATAAAACAGTATAAATTTCATTAAAGTAGAATATAAACGTAATAAAATTTAATAGGTAAAATATATGACAAAAAATGTGATCAAACAACTGCAAGAGCGTGGACTGATTGCGCAGCTTACCGATGAAAAAGCATTAATAGAACAAATTGAACAAAATCCTATTGCGCTTTATTGTGGTTTTGATCCAACAGCCGATAGCTTGCATCTTGGACATTTGGTACCGTTGCTTTGTTTAAAGCGCTTTCAATTAGCTGGACATAAACCTGTAGCTTTAGTCGGTGGAGCAACAGGATTAATTGGTGATCCAAGTTTTAAAGCCGTTGAGCGAAAACTCAATACTGAAGAGACAGTTGTTGAGTGGAGCGAAAAAATTAAACAACAAGTTTCACCATTTTTAGATTTTAATTGTGGTGAAAATGCGGCAATTGTTGCCAATAACTACGATTGGTTTAGTGGTATGAATGTGCTGACATTTTTACGTGATGTTGGTAAGTATTTCTCGGTTAATGCGATGATCAATAAAGAATCAGTTAAGCAACGTATTGATCGTGACGAGGTAGGGATTTCATTTACAGAGTTTTCTTATAGTTTATTACAGTCGTATGATTTTGCTTGTTTGAATAAATCGCATGACGTTGTTTTACAAATAGGTGGATCTGATCAGTGGGGAAATATTACCGCGGGTATAGATTTGACGCGTCGATTACATCAAAAACAGGTTTATGGTCTAACCGTGCCATTAATCACTAAATCAGATGGGACTAAGTTTGGTAAAACTGAAAGTGGTGCTGTATGGCTGGATCCTAAAAAGACAAGTCCGTATAAATTTTATCAATTCTGGATCAATACTGCTGATGCTGATGTTTATCGATTCTTAAAGTTCTTCACATTTATGCCGTTAAATGAAATTGATGCATTGGAAGAAGAAGATAAAAACAGTGGTGTTGCGCCTCGTGCTCAATATGTACTTGCGGAACAAGTTACTCGCTTAGTTCATGGTGAAGAAGGGCTTATAGCGGCAAAACGCATTACTGAAAGCCTATTCTCTGGCAAATTAACTGATTTGTCTGAAGCTGATTTTGAGCAGTTAGCCCAAGATGGTATGCCAACGTTAGTTGTTGAAAGTGACATTGATTTACAGCAAGCAATCGTTAATGCGCAGTTTGCACCCTCAAGAGGTCAAGCAAGAACGATGATTGAATCTAATGCCATTTCAATTAATGGGGAACGTAATACAACAACAGATTACCGTTTTTTAGATAGTGATAAGCTTTTTAATCGTTATACTTTGCTTCGTCGTGGTAAAAAATATTATTGCTTGTTAATTTGGAGCTAATTTCATGAAAAATATTTTATCGATTCAGTCTCATGTTGTATTTGGTCATGCAGGAAATAGTGCTGCTGAATTTCCTATGCGTCGATTAGGGGTAAATGTTTGGCCTTTAAATACTGTACAATTTTCTAATCATACTCAATATCGCCAATGGACTGGAACGGTAATGTCAGCATCTCATTTAACTGAGATTGCTGATGGAATTCATGAAATTGGTGAACTAAAACGTTGTGATGCGGTATTAAGTGGCTATATGGGATCACCTGAGCAAGGCAATGCTATTATTGAGATTGTTAAAAAAGTAAAATCGGTTAATCCTAATGCGATTTATTTTTGCGATCCGGTAATGGGGCATCCTGAAAAAGGTTGCTTTGTTGCCCCAGGTGTATCAGAGTTTTTGTGCAATACTGCGCTGCCTATGGCAGATATGATGGCACCAAATATTTTGGAGCTTGAAGAGCTAAATGGTAAGCAACGTGTCAATAATGTTGAAGAAGCTATTCTAGCTTGTCGAGAATTATGTAAAAAAGGGCCTAAAGCGATTTTAGTTAAACATTTAAGCCGAGCTGGATATAAAATTGATCGGTTTGAAATGTTACTTGTGACTAAAGATGACGCATGGCATATTGATCGCCCATTAGTTGATTTCGGTGTAAGACAACCTGTTGGTGTTGGTGATATGACAAGTGGACTATTTTTAGCAAATATTTTACTTGGAAAATCATTGGTTGAAGCCCTAGAACATACTACTTCGGCGGTGTATGCGGTTATGCTTGAAACCTTAAAACAAGATGAATATGAATTACAATTAGTTGCAGCTCAACATGAAATTGAAAAACCAACACAATGGTTTAATGCAAAAAAAATTGATTCATTGTAAAATTATGTAAGAATGAAATTAACTAGCGTTTAGTATTAAATTTATGAGGGGATAATGGACAATATTTCATTAGGAGTGATGCTTGCTGATTTACGAGAACAAATGGGATTAACTCAGGATGATGTTGCCAATAAAATTCATGTTCGTAAAACTGTGATTGACGATATCGAAAAAAATCAGTTGCCTCATGCCCCTCTTGTTTTTGTAAAAGGTTATATTCGTTCTTATGCAGAAATTGTCGGCTTATCAGCTGATCAGTATCAACCTCATATCGATGAATTAACCAAACAATCTAAGTCACAACAAAAAAAAATTCAACCTCACACGTTTATAACAAAAAAACCAGGAAAGGCTCCATTTATCTTAATCGGTATATTTGTTCTTCTTTGTGCGCTTGGTATAACTTTATACTATGTTAATAAGGATGATAAAAATAACCTTATTGAAGTAAGTCATTATATTTCTCCATCCCCTATTACCCGTGTTAATAGTTAGCAAATTTTCTTATTCTCATACAGACATTTGCCTTAAATCTTGTTAAGATTGCTGGCTAGTTATTTTGTAATATGGTTAAGTGTGTATGAGTCATCAGGAGTCACCAATTGTTAGGCGAGAATCTACCCGAATTTATGTCGGCAATGTTCCTATTGGTGGCGGAGCCCCAATAGCTGTTCAATCGATGACAAATACTCGAACTACTGATGTCGAAAAAACGGTAGCTCAAATTCAAGCACTTGAACGTGTTGGAGTGGATATTGTGCGTGTTTCTATTCCAACAATGGATGCGGCTGAAGCGTTTAAATTAATTAAACAACAAGCTACAGTTCCACTGATTGCTGATATTCATTTTGATTATCGTATTGCTTTAAAAGTTGCAGAATATGGTGTTGATTGTTTAAGAATTAATCCCGGCAATATAGGTAATGAGTCAAGAATTCGTGCCGTTGTCGATTGTGCCAAAGATAAAAACATCCCAATACGTATTGGGGTGAATTCGGGATCGCTTGAGAAAGATATTCAAGAAAAATATGGTGAGCCTACTCCAAAAGCGATTGTTGAATCAGCGATGCGTCATGTTGATATACTTGACAGGCTTAATTTTGATCAGTTTAAAGTTAGTGTAAAAGCATCTGATGTGTTTACTGCGGTTGACGCTTATCGTTTGTTAGCTAAACAAATTAAGCAGCCATTGCATTTGGGCATAACTGAGGCGGGTGGAGTGCGGAGTGGTGCGATTAAATCGGCCATTGGATTAGGATTATTGCTATCAGAAGGGATTGGCGATACACTCCGCGTATCCCTAGCTGCCGATCCTACGGAAGAAGTTAAAGTTGGATTTGATATCTTAAAATCACTGCGTATACGGTCTCGTGGTATTAATTTTATTGCGTGTCCAACCTGTTCGCGCCAAGAGTTTGATGTGATTAATACCGTCAATGCATTAGAGCAGCGATTAGAAGATATTGTTACACCAATGGATGTGTCAATTATTGGTTGTGTGGTTAACGGTCCGGGCGAAGCGTTAGCTTCAACCATGGGGGTTGCTGGCGGTCATAACAAAAGTGGTTTTTATGAAGATGGTGTGCGTATTGGCCGTATTGATAATGAAAAAATGATTGATGAATTAGAAGCTAAAATTCGGGCTAAAGCATTAATATTGAAAAACAGAATTACAGCAACTGAATTATAATTTTATTAGATAGCGAATAAATAAATGACAGAGAGAAAGATCCAATCTATACGAGGTATGAATGATTTACTCCCAACAGATAGTGCAAGTTGGCAACAGATTGAAAACATTGTTAAAGGCGTATTAAACAGTTATGGCTATAACGAAATTAGAACGCCCATTGTTGAAGACACTGCGCTATTTAAGCGAGCAGTCGGTGAAGTGACCGATATTGTTGAAAAAGAGATGTACACATTCAATGACCGTAATGATGAAAGTATTACTTTACGTCCAGAAATTACCGCAGGTTGTGTCCGTGCTGGCATTGAACATGGTCTTTTTTATAATCAAGAACAACGCCTTTGGTATCTAGGGCCTGCTTTCCGTTATGAAAAACCGCAAAAAGGGCGCTATCGCCAATTTCATCAATTTGGCGTTGAAGTCTTTGGCCTTGAAGGCCCCAATATTGATGCTGAACTTATCCTTTTAACTGCACGTTTCTGGAAAGCTTTGGGTATCGAACAGCATACCTCTCTTGAGCTAAATTCAATAGGTTCGATTGAAGCTAGAGCCAATTATCGAAATGCATTAGTTGCTTTTCTTGAACAACATAAAGATAAATTGGATGAAGACTGCTTACGTAGAATGTATACTAATCCATTAAGAGTACTTGACTCAAAAAATCCACTTGTGCAAGAGCTACTTAATCAAGCACCAAAATTGTTCGATTATTTAGATGAAGAATCTAAACAGCACTTTGAAGGGTTATGTCGCTTATTGGATAACGCTGGAATAAAATACAATATTAATCAAAGATTAGTTCGTGGATTAGATTATTATAATCGAACTGTTTTTGAATGGGTAACAAGTAGCTTAGGTGCACAAGGTACCGTTTGTGGTGGTGGTCGTTATGATGGGCTTGTAAGCCAACTTGGCGGACAACCAACACCAGCAGTGGGTTTTGCCATGGGCGTTGAGCGTTTAGTGTTATTAGTTCAAGCCGTTAATCCAACATTCAATCGCGATAATTTGATTGATGTGTATATGATATCTTCTGGTGATGAAAGAACAATTTCAGCAGCACAACGTGTTGCAGAGCAGTTGCGCGATGGCTTACCAGATTGGCGAATCATGACAAATTACGGTAGTAGTAATTTTAAGAAACAATTTGCCAAAGCCGATAAGTTAGGTGCTAAAATAGCAGTCATTATTGGTGAAAATGAACTAGCTAATCAGTCTGTAACGATTAAAAATTTACAAACAGGCGAACAAGTTGAAGTTGCACAAAAAGAAATTGTCCAAACTTGCTTGTCGATAAAGTAAAAGAAATAGGAGAAAAACGTGAGTCATCAGTTATCGAGTGAAGAACAACTTGAAGAGATAAAGGGCTTTTTTGCTAAAACATGGAAAATTATGGTTGCGGTCCTTGTGATCGGGTTATTGGCTTTTTATGGCTGGCGTTATTGGCAATCATATAAAGCTGAAAAGGCGATTGAATCGTCAGATAAGTATGAACAGTTAATAGCTCAATTAGATGATAATAAACCAGATTCTGTCAATGAATTAGTCGCTTTTGCTAAAGACAACGATACTATTTATAGTGTATTTGCTAATTTACGTGCTGCAAAATTTTATGTTGAAGTATTAAAAGATTATTCTGGTGCGCAAACATTATTAGTCGATGCATTAAAGAAAACCGATTCAGAGCCAGTCAAAGCAATTACCAATATTCGTATAGCGCGTTTACAGTACCAACAAGGTCAATATCAAGACAGTTTAACATCGCTAAGCCATGTGACTAGCGAAAGCTGGGGATCTGTAATTAATGATCTTCGTGGTGATGTGTTAGTTAAAATGACTCGTTATGCTGATGCAGTGAGCGCTTATAACGTTGCTTTAACTTCTAACCCAACCAAAGATTTAGAAGAAAATATTAAAATGAAGTTGAATCAAGTTGAATATTTAAAAGCAAAACAACAAGCTGAACAAGAAGCTCAGGCAAAAAAAACTGCAACGGAAGAAAGTAAAAATTAATTTATCCTGCTATAAGGGGCTATACAATGAAGTTATCAAAATATCTTTTTGTTGGTGTTTTTGTTTTTTCACTAGCTGGGTGTTCTTTATTCGGTAGAGAAGATGAGATTGTACAAATTGCACCGTCACCGAAAGTAGATAATCAATTTTCTATCCAACAAGTATGGAAAAATAGTACTGCTGGTAATACTCATATTTATTCATTATTAGGTCCGATCAATTATGATAATGCTATTTATGTTGCAAGTCGTAGTGGACAGGTTAAAGCAATTGATTTAGTAAGTGGTCATACGCTATGGGATGTAAATTTATCGCAAAGTACGCTTTTTAGCAGTAAAACGGCACTATTTTCAGGTGGTGTAAGTGCTGATGATAAATATGTTTACGTAGGTAGTGAACGTGCTGTTGTGTATGCGTTAGATCGTAACAATGGTAAAGTGGTGTGGGAAAAAACCGTAAAAGGTGAAGTGCTTGCTCGCCCAGTATCTTCTGATGGAAAATTAATAATCCATACTGCAAATGGTATTCTTCAAGGTCTTAATCGTGATACAGGTGATTATTTGTGGGATGTTTCTTTCGACGTTCCAGCATTGTCGTTAAGAGGCAACTCTACACCGACCATCGCTCATGGTGCTGCTATTGTTGGTGATGATAATGGTCGAGTAAATGCTTACTTTATTAATGATGGCCAATTAATTTGGCAGCAACGTATTTCACAGCCATCAGGATCTACTGAAATTGCAAAATTAAACGATGTTGATTCAACTCCCGTAGTTGAGGGTAATTTAGTTTATTCTGTTGGTTATAATGGCAGTTTGGTTGCGCTTGATTTAAGTAATGGTCAAACTGTTTGGCGTAAAGGACTTGGTTCTACTCATAGCTTTGCGGTTGATACTAATCGATTATTTGTTGTAGACCAAAATGACAATGTTCAAGCTATTGCCAAGAATGGTGGCGGTGAGCTTTGGACGCAATCAAATCTTACACATCGTCAGTTAACCGATCCTGTTATCTACCAAAAATATGTGGTATTTGGTGATTTTGAAGGTTACCTATATTGGTTAAATGCTGAAAATGGAGAGCTTGCAGCTAAGACTCAAGTGAGCAGTAGTGGATTAATATCGAAACCAATTGTTGTGGACAATAAATTAATTGTTCAAGCCAAAAATGGTGATATTTACGCTTTTACAAAAAATTAAAGTAATTTAGAGAAGAATCATGGTACCTGTAGTAGCACTTGTTGGTCGTCCAAATGTTGGAAAGTCGACTTTATTTAATCGGTTAACGCGAACCCGAGATGCCTTAGTGGCTGACTTTCCCGGATTAACTCGTGATCGCAAATATGGCCGAGCAGAAATCAAGGGCCATGAATATATTTTGATTGATACTGGTGGTATTGATGGATCTGAAGATGGGGTTGAAAGTTTTATGGCTGAGCAATCCCTGCAAGCCATAGAAGAAGCGGATATTGTCCTTTTCTTGGTTGATGCCAGAGCCGGTGCCATGCCTGCCGATCAGGCTATTGCTAAGCATTTACGCTCTCGTCAAAAAGCCACTTTTTTAGTGGCTAATAAAATTGATGGTATTGATGCGGATACTGCAATTTCTGATTTTTATGGCTTAGGGTTGGGCGAAATTCATCCAATCGCAGCTAGCCATGGTCGAGGCGTAAGCTCGTTAATTGAAACGGTATTAGATCCTATTTTTCAGTTTGATAATAACCAAGAAAGTGATTTTGAGAATAAAGAACAAGTTGAGGACTTAACTGAATCTTGCGATGATTTTGTCGATGAAACAGAATCTCTTATTAATCAACCCATCAAGGTTGCTATTGTGGGTCGACCTAATGTAGGTAAGTCAACACTAACTAATCGAATTTTAGGTGAAGAGCGAGTCGTTGTATATGATATGCCAGGCACCACGCGTGATAGCATCTATATACCAATGACACGTGATGAACGTGAGTATATCTTGATTGATACCGCGGGTGTACGTAAACGTGGCAAAGTCACCGAAACCGTTGAAAAATTTTCTGTCATTAAAACCTTACAAGCCATTGAAGATGCTAATGTTGCCATTTTAGTTATAGATGCCCGTGAAGGTATATCCGATCAAGACTTATCATTACTGGGTTTTATTATTAATAGTGGGCGCTCACTTGTTATAGCTGTTAATAAATGGGATGGCTTGTCACAAGATATCAAAGAGCAAGTGAAAACAACACTAGATGATAGATTAGATTTTATTGATTTTGCTCGTGTTCACTTTATTTCTGCTTTGCATGGTAGTGGAGTTGGTAACTTATTTGATTCAATACAAGAAGCATATGATTGCGCAACGCGCCGTGTCAACACCGCCTTATTGACTAAGATTATGCAAATGGCACAAGACGATCATCAGCCACCTTTGGTGCGAGGACGCCGCGTTAAATTAAAATATGCGCACGCGGGTGGCTACAATCCACCAATTGTTGTGATTCACGGTAATCAAGTAGAAGATCTACCTGATTCTTATAAACGCTATTTAATGAACTATTTTAGACGCTCACTAAAAATTATGGGCTCACCAATTCGAATTCAGTTTAAAGAAGGAGCAAACCCATTTGAAGGGAGAAAAAATAGTTTAACCGCATCACAGCAACGCAAACGTCGTCGATTGATGAAACATGTTAGAGGTCGAAAATAATTTATGTCTCAAATAAAGAGAGGTGATGGTGGACAAGAAGGTCTTTGCCCAACGTGTCATCATAAAATGAGTGTTGTTTCGCCTCAACATTTTAATTGTCTTCATTGCAAGCAACATTATTTTGAACAATATATTTGCCCGACTTGTCTGCAAAAAGCGCAGATGATTAAGGGTTGTGGATCGGTGAACTATATTTGCCCAACTGATGGTTTAATCTCCAGCAGTAAGGTGATATTTCATTATTTACCAGAATAGAAGATATTATCTATATTAAAGCCATAAGAGGTTATTTTATGCGAATTATTTTATTAGGCGCACCAGGAGCAGGAAAGGGAACCCAAGCACAATTTATTATGCAAAAATATGAAATTCCCCAAATTTCCACTGGTGATATGTTGCGTGCAGCAGTAAAAGCAGGTACAGCGCTTGGTTTGCAAGCAAAAGAATTAATGGATGCAGGTAAATTGGTTACTGATGAACTTGTTATTGCATTAGTGAAAGAGCGTATTGCGCAAAGCGATTGTGCTAATGGCTTTTTATTAGATGGTTTTCCTCGAACTGTTCCTCAGGCTGATGCTATGAAAGCGGCCGGTATTAATGTTGATTATGTGCTTGAATTCGATGTACCAGACGCTGTCATTATTGATCGCATGAGTGGGCGCCGTATACATGCTGCTTCAGGTCGTGTTTATCATGTTCGTCATAATCCACCGAAAGTTGAAAATGTGGATGATGTGACAGGTGAGCCCCTCACTATTCGCAAAGATGATAATGAAGAAATCGTTCGTAAACGTCTTGTTGAATATCATGATTTGACTAAACCACTCATTAATTATTATCAACATGAAGCAAAAGAAGGGCGTACACACTATTTCCGTGTTGATGGAACACAGCCTGTTGCCGAAGTAACAAAAGAATTAGCTAAAATTTTAGAATAATTGGTTATCTATAAAAAGCGCAAGGTAGTGTTAACTATCTTGCGCTTTTTATTTCAAATAGATTAATATCACCGCCTATACAGCGATCAACTAAAAGCTGAGCCACGATAAACATCGCCTAAAAATCTTCAGAAAATGCACTGATTTTATTCGATTTTTTAAAGTGAGTTTTGTTTTAGCAGAGGGTAGATTCTTCAGAAAAAACCTCAATTAGGGTATTGATTTTATTTGTTTTTTTGTGATGAGCCTTATCTATAATAGTAAGGCTCTATTTTTAGCAAAAAAGTAAAGTATTATAAAACCATTCTTACAATATCAATTTCGCCTAATTCTTTATAAAGATTTTCGACCTGCTCAATATGCGTGGCATTAATAGTAATTGAAACTGAATGATAATTGCCTTTACTGCTTGGTTTGATTGATGGCGTATAATCACCCGGAGCATGACGTTGAATGACTGATACCACTTTGTCAACAAGTTCAGGTTTGGCTTCGCCCATTACTTTGTAAGTAAAAGAACATGGGAACTCTAATAATTCATTTAATTTAGTTGGTTGCATAATCTTATTTTTCTCAGTTAATAGGTTCAATGTATTGGTATCAAGAATGATTACTATATATAGGCTGTTTATCACTCTTCAAGTAACGAATAATAAACATTGCTTTTTAAAGTATATATTTTGAGCTATGATAAGAAAATTCTAACATAGTGAAATAAGCGTTTTTACTATTTACCAATAAGGCTAAAACAATATGTCATCTAAATCCAAAAATAAAGAACCTTTTGGCACATTATTAGGTTATGCACCGGGCGGGGTTGCTATTTATTCTTCTGATTATGAAACATTAGATCGAAATCAATACCCGAATGATGGATCATTTCGTAGCTATTCTGGCTATGAGTATATGGGAT
This sequence comes from Gilliamella sp. App6-5, assembly GCF_001690525.1. GTDB lineage: Bacteria > Pseudomonadota > Gammaproteobacteria > Enterobacterales > Orbaceae > Gilliamella > Gilliamella apicola_H. The sequence goes on from NZ_LZGT01000072.1 coordinate 40,798, forward strand.
ATAAATGGCAATGTGTTGAATTTGCAAGGCGTTTTTTATTCTTAAATTATGGTATCGTTTTTACTGATGTAGGAATGGCGCACGAAATTTTTTCACTACGTTTTTTAAGGCAAGTTGTTAACGAGGCGATTTTACCTTTGCAAGCATTTGCTAATGGTAGCAAAAAAATGCCAGAAGCAGGCTCTTTATTGGTATGGGATGATGGTGGTGTATTTGACAGAACAGGCCATGTAGCTATTATCACTGAAGTATTTGAAGACAAAGTCCGAGTTGCTGAACAAAATGTAATACATACCCGTTTACCCATTGGACAGCAATGGACGCGTGAACTTAAAATGACGGTGTCTAGTGAAGGTTATCATTTACATGATACGTTTGATGACACGAAAATTTTAGGTTGGATGATTCAAACTGATAAGACAGAGTATAGTTTACCTCAACCTAAAATTCCTCAGCCTTTACTTCAAATTCATAGTGCTCATATTGAAAATCAAGGTCAATTTGATAAAAAATGGTTAGATGAATCAGATCCATTAGAACATGCGTATGTATTAGCGGCAGGTCATGCGATTAGCCATGATGATCATTATCGTTATTTCACTATTTCAGAAAGTGCTGAGCAAGAGTTAATTCGGGCTACCAATGAATTACATTTAATGTATTTACATGCCACCGACAAGGTATTAAAGGACGATAATTTATTACTTAATTTTAATATTCCTGAAATATTATGGCCAAGATTAAGACTTTCGTGGCAGCAGCGTCGTTATCAAATGATTACAGGACGATTAGATTTTTGTATGGATGAACGTGGCTTTAAAGTCTATGAATATAATGCCGATTCAGCCTCTTGTCATACCGAAGCAGGGAAAATATTATCAAACTGGGCGACACAGGCAAGAATCAGTGTAGGAACAAATCCGAGTGAGGGATTACTTAATGCTTTAGCTAATTGCTGGAAGCATAGTGATGCGCAAGCATTTGTACATATTATGCGTGATGATGATAGTGAAGAAAATTATCACGCTTTATTTATGCAAAACGCCATGACTTTGGCCGGAATAGATAGCAAAATTTTACGCGGACTAAGTGGACTGAGATGGGATAAACGAGGTCGGTTAGTGGACGATGAAGATCGCCAAGTCACTTGTGTTTGGAAAACATGGGCTTGGGAAACTGTTTTAGAACAGCTTCGACAAGAAAGTGAAGCACAAGTTGCAGGTTTGCCGATTCGTACTTGGCATCCTGATAATACCGTAAGATTAATTGATGTGCTTTTACGGCCTGAGGTATCTGTTTTTGAACCTTTATGGACTGTTATTCCAAGTAATAAGGCGATTTTGCCGGTATTGTGGTCATTATTCCCTAACCATCGTTATTTATTAGAATCGACTTTTGAACTCAACGATAACTTAATAAAAAAAGGTTATGCGATTAAACCTATTGCGGGGCGAAGGGGCAGTAATATTGAACTGGTCAACAGTAAAGAGCAAATACTCGATAAAACACTTGGCAAATTTACTAAACAAGAAAATATTTATCAAGAGTTATGGTGTTTACCTAAAGTTGATGAAAGGTATTTGCAGTTATGTACTTTTACGGTTGGTGGCCATTATGGTGGGACTTGTTTACGTTCAGATCCTACATTAGTGATAAAAGGTGAAAGCGATATGCAACCATTACTCGTATTAACAGATCAAGATTTTTTAAAATAATTTTGTAAAAAACTTTCAGGAAAGTATGTGTTTCAGTATAAATTTGTAACAGGCTAGCAGAATCATAATTAACTTGAAAAACTTTATAAACCAAATAGTTATAAATTTTTATGTATGGTTTATATAAAGCGTTTTATTTGTAGTGGAACTTATCAAAAATATAAATAAAAATTCATAATATCCATAATGATATCAATTACAATAATAGTGTTTTCTGTTAAACTTATTTTTGTTGCGTACAAATGCTGAGAAATAAAATAATAGAAAGAAATAGAAAGGAACATATGGCAAATACATTACTTCGAAGCGGTGATATTAAAGATTTTAAAATGCTAGGGCATGATGGTAAAGCCGCTTATTTAGTTGCAGCTCAAATTCGTGAAATGTTTAGAGTTAAATTAGGTAAACAATATGCTGATTATTTAGCTATTCCACAACGTAATGATCACGGCAATATTATCGATTGGTATATTCCTTTTGATTCAAATCAGCCCGATGGGCAATATGATATTGTTCCTTGGACTTCAGCTAGTGAATCTGAGCAACAGTCAGCGCTGGCTTTACTGAAAGAATTTGAACATAAAGTGATGAATTTTGGCAAACAACTCGCCAGTCATCCTAATTTAGAAGGCGATCAACTGCTTTTTAGTCGTCTTATTTATGATCCCAAAAATAATGTTGATAGTGCCGAACCTAATTTGATGGCAATACGTTTTCCAAGTAATCAATTTGTTTATATTGTTAACGGTAAACCGGTGATTACTTTCTGGGGATTTGTGTATCCGCACACCTCTCAGGCCAATTCTCCATTCTATAGTTTAGAATCGGTAGCAAAAGTTGCACAAGCAGCAGCCGTTACTTCTGCCACGCCTATTGATAATAAACCATGGTGGAAGCGTTGGTGGATATGGTTGCTGGGATTATTACCGTTATTGTTGCTTTTATTAGCCTTGTTTTTGCTACGCGGTTGTTGGTTAAAACCTGAGATATCGATTAATCCGAATGTATCTTTAGATAATAATATTAGTCAACCTGAAAAGGATGACAAGCAGGATAAAAAAGCGACAGAACCAGAATTAAAAACTGAGCCAAGAGATGTGGTTGTTGATAATCGGTTGGCTGTCACGGGTAACGCCATACCAAATGGTACCATTTTAGACAATACAACCAATACTCCGACTAATTCCAATGTAGCAAGTGATGCGGTTGATCATTCTGTAGCACCAGATAATGCAAATGAGGGGAATAATACTTCAAATCCAGATGCGCAAGATCATAAAAATGATCAAGTGACTCCGCCTGATATAGGTAAAACAGATGATAAAGATGAAAAATCAACGCCTATCGATCCCGATAAAAAAGATAATACAGATGTTCAAAATGGACAAGACAAAGATAGCGCCAACCAAACTTCTTCGCCATCAGATAAAGATAATAAAGCAGATTCTAACGCTGAGGTTGATCAAACAAATAATTTAGCTTTACCAGCAGATGCAATCAAGCAAGGAACCACAAAGTTCTTAGATGGTCAATGGTCTGTCAATGGTGGCATTCAAGATAAAGCCACAGGTAAACCATTGCAATTAAGTTATAACTTTAAAGATGGCAATGGCGAAGTTACTATAACGCGTAGTGACGGTGTGAAATGTACGGGTAATGTTGGCACTGATATTAAAAACGCTAATTTAGGTATAGCGGGTAATACTGAAGCTGTTTGTAGTGATAACACCAAATATCAATTACCCAAAATTCAATGCACACCAGGCAAGGATAATAAAGCCAATTGCCAAGGAATTTATAATAATGGGATTTTATTCCCAATAACGATGAAAAAACAATAAAGGTTGTATATGCTTCCAGAATTACGCAATTATGGTCAAGAAGTGACACTGATTATGAATAGTGGTATTCAGTTTCTTGATTTTGCACTTAAAATCGATTGGAAAGATAATCAATGGCGCAGTAAAGTTAATGGGGCTTTTATTGACCCATCAGAAAGTGGCGCACTCATCAGATTGTTTGAAGATGTGGAAAGTGGTCAATTTTTTACACCTGATAATCCAACATTTGCTGTCAAACCGACACAAGAAATTAGTGTTGATCAGTCGTTAAAATTATACGATGGTATTTGGTTACCTGTGCCTGTTTTGCGTTCAATACCACCAGAGCGTTTTGATCAAGGGCCGCATAATTGGAGCCGAGTTCGAATTGTTAGTATTCCTGAAGGTGAAGATCCTGATGGCAATACACATCGAATTACGTTTGCTTTTGATACAAAAGTATTTGCTAACTTACAAGATGTGGCTTACCTTGCTCCAACCGAAAATGATGTGATGACTGGCGCAGTCTTTAGTTTAGCACATCGTTCAGATCAGGTTTCATGGTATTTAGAGCTTAAATGGATAACCAGTTGGTTAATTGATCTCTTTCAAGAGCTGGCGCCACAATCTGAACGGTTAAAGATCCATAAAGATGATCTTAATCAAGAAATTAAAAACAAATCTTATTATGGGCACTACCTAAATATCATCCATTTACTTGCCGATTCATTGCAATTACCGACAATTAAAATTGTGTCAAACAGTAAAGATGATGTGGTGAAATCAATTCCTGTCGATATGATTTTAGATGTGGGTAATTCACGCACTTGTGGGATTCTAATTGAAGATCATGCTCAAGATAAAGATAGTTTAAATCATCGTTATGAGCTTGAAATCCGTGATTTAACTCAGCCTGAGCATATCTATAATGAACCGTTTGAAAGTCGAGTAGAATTTGCCCAAACTTTTTTTGGCAAGGAACATTTTTCTTTGCAAAGTGGACGACGCGATACTTTTCGTTGGCCAAGTATTGTCCGTGTAGGTCAAGAAGCAAGCCGACTTGCTAGCCGGCGTGAAGGCAATGAAGGTGCAACGGGGCTTTCAAGCCCAAAACGTTATTTATGGGATCAAGATAAATATGAACAAGGGTGGCGTTTTAACTCTCATTATGTAAAAAGTGATCATGAACCATTTGCAACAGCAGAACCTTTTTCTAGTTTAATTAATGAATATGGAGAAGCGTTGCATATTCTTAGCAATGATATTCAAGACGAGTATGATCGCAAAATGCCGGTTTTCCACCCAAAATACTCTCGCAGTTCTTTGATGACGTTTATGTTATGTGAAGTATTAATGCATGCATTAATGCAAATGAATAGTGTCGCTCAGCGTAATAAACTAGAGCATGCGAAAACACCACGTAATTTACGTTCAATCATTTTAACGATTCCGCCAGCCATGCCAAAACCCGAACAAGCAATATTTAAAAGTTGCGTATATCAAGCCATTGGTTTGGTTTGGAAAAGCCTTGGTTGGGATAGTTCAGATGACAATATTGATTTCAATAATTCTGAGCAATTAAAAAGTGTTTGGCCAAATATTCCTGAAGTTTATATCCAATGGGATGAAGCGACTTGTGGCCAAGTTGTGTATCTTTTTAACGAAACGCAAAATAATTATAATGGGCGATGCGAAGAGTTTATTGCATCAATGATCCGTCCAGATAAAACCAATAAGCAAAAGTTAACTATTGCAACAGTTGATATTGGTGGTGGTACAACCGATTTAGTGATTAACGATTATCAATTAGACTACGGCGTTAGCGGGCAAGCCAACAGCAGTAATGCCTATATTGTGCCAACACAGCGTTTTCGTGATGGATTTAAAGTGGCTGGAGATGATATTTTACTTGATCTTATCCAAGATACCGTTATAACAGCTTTAACAAATGGTTTGAAACAAGCTGGAATTGCTGATCCTAATCCTATTTTGTCCATAACGATTGGTTCTCAGCAACTATCAATTCAAGATGCGGTATTGCGCCAGCAACTTACCTTACAGCTATTTATACCAGTTGGGTTACAAATATTAAAAGCATATGAACTTTATGACCCATTACACGCAGAGCAACATGTCTATTGTTCTACTTTCGGTGAATTATTACAACGCAATATGATGACCGATAACGTGCTTAATTTTATTAATGAACCGATTAAGCGCGCATTGAATAATCCTGATTTTTCAGTACTTGATTTAAGTATCGAGATTAACCTTAAACGTATTCATTATTTGTTTATTCGGGGCGATTATTACAATATTTGTAAAACGTTTGATGCGCTATCGGAGATTATTAGTTGTTATCAGTGTGATGTGCTTTTGTTAACTGGTCGTCCTTCGCGTTTACCGGGTATCCAAAGTTATTTTCGATCACGCTTATCCATGCCTGCTGGGCGAATTTTACCTTTGCATGGTTATTATACTGGTGGTTGGTATCCTTTCCATAAACAAGAACGAATTGATGATCCTAAAACAACGGCCGCCGTGGGGGCGATGTTGTGTTTTTTAAGTAAGAATTTACGATTACCTAATTTCTATTTTAGAGCCTCTAATATAGATTTATATTCAACCGTTAAGTACATTGGACTTTTAGATAATCTTAATATGATTAAAAAAGAAAATGTCTATTATCAAGATATTGATCTGGATAATCCTAATTATGATTTTCCTAATCTCTCATTTGAAATACGAGGGACCACAAGACTTGGTTTTAGGCAACTTGAAGTTGACCGTTGGCCAGCATCGCCTATCTATATTTTAACGATTGAAAGCAGTGAAGTGGCTAAGCGATTAAGCGCTGAAGGCGTCGTGCTAGAAGTGACTTTAGGTATAAAAAATAAACAAAAAATGGTCGAGAATTTTTATATTAAAGAGGTAAAAGCCTCTGATGGTCGAGCCTGTAATAAAAATCAGGATATTAAACTCAGTTTAAACACCATGGTTAATTCGGGGTTAATAAGTACGCAATATTGGCTTGATAGTGGAATGATAAAACGATGAAAAACTTAAACGAACAGCTGCCTAAATCTTGGGATCAGGTCTATCAAGCATCTGCAAAGGCCATTGAGTGGGTGAATCAAACACGCCATTCATCTAAACGTTTAAATAGCGAAGCGGATAACTTAATTTTGGATTTGCGTCGGTTACGTAACAGCGCAAAACGATTGGGAGATGTATCAACAAAATCTGTTGCAGTTGGTTTTTTTGGATTATCACAGGCCGGTAAATCCTATTTAATTTCAGCACTTGCAGCTGGTGAGAATGGTAAGCTTGAAACGGTTGTCGATAATGAAGTGTTAGATTTTATTGACCATGTTAATCCCGTGGGTAGTGGCAAAGAGGCGACGGGGCTTGTTACTCGCTTTAGCCGCATTGCCAAAGGTGGCATACCTAACTATCCGTTAGAATTAAAATTGTTTAAAGAGATCGAAATTGTCAAAATTTTGATAAATGCTTATTTTAAAGATTTTGATCAGCAAAAAGTATCTAATAAAATCGAGTTTGCACCGTTAAATCAGACAATTCAACGTTTGGAAAATCAGAAACAAACTAATTATGTCGGTGGTGTTAGCGAGGATGATATTGTTGATCTTTACGATTATTTATCTGAAAACTTTGGTAACTCGCTCGAAGAATTGAAAGGGGGCTATTGGGAAAAAGTAACGCACCTTATTCCTTATTTATCAATAGCAGAGCGTGGCGAGCTGTTTTCTGTCTTATGGGGTGGAATTACTGAGCTGACGATAATTTATACTCAATTAGCGACAACATTATCAAATTTACACCATGCTGAAACTGTGTATGCGCCGCTTTCAGTATTAGTGAAAGAGAATAATGGCACCAAGTCGCAAATTGACAGTATTATGAATGTTGATATTCTTGAGCGATTAAATACCGACAAAGATTCATCGATTACCATAACACCGTTAAATAGTGAACCAACATCAATATCTTTAGCGCAATTGGCTTTTTTAACCGCCGAATTGATTTTCCCATTAGTCAATAAAACCAGAGTACCAACTTTTGAAAATGTGGATTTACTTGATTTTCCTGGATATCGAGGGCGTTTAAATTTGATATCGATTTCAGATGTGAAAGAAGGTAACCCTATTGCTCAGCTTTTATTACGGGGTAAAGTTGCTTATCTTTTTGAAAAATATACTGATAGCCAAGAAATGAACGTGCTAGTTGTGTGTACTCCGTCAGATAAACAATCTGATGTTAATGATGTTGGTCCAGTACTTGAACGTTGGATCGATAAAACACAAGGTGAAACAGCTGAAAAAAGAGCGACGAAAAAAGCGGGATTATTATGGGCAATTACCATGTTTGATAAACGCATTGGTACCTCATTAACTCTATCAGAAGACAATCTTAAAAATAGCTGGGGTAAAGGTGGGTTACTTCAGCAAACCATTTTAGAGCGATTTGGGAGTTACGATTGGTTAAGCAACTGGTCTAACGATCATCAATTTAATAATGTCTTTCTTGTGCGCAAACCAGGATTTGATGTACCGTTTTTAAATGTCGAGCCGAACACTTGTCAAGAGCAATCTTATAATGCAAATTATCAAGATAAAATGAATGCATTAAGAAATACATTTGTGCAAAACAGTGATATCAAACAGTACGTGTTCCAGCCAGAAGAAGCATGGGATGCCATGTTAAAACTCAATGATGGTGGTATAGGGCGAATTAGCCAATACTTAGAACAAGTTGCTATTACTGAAGTCAAACAGCAACGAATTGTTGAACAGCTTAATGAAAAAATTGAATATATTATTAATATGCGTTTTGATACTTGGTATCAAGCAGACAATGATGAAGAACTAGCCAAGAAAAAACAAATCATTGCTGATGTTGTTAAAGAGTTACAGAGTAAAGCACTATTATTAGGTGAGCTACTAAAAGCGTTTGAATTGCCAGATCAAACCATTAGAGCGCTTTATCATTCCAATACTGTCGAAAATGAAACGCAGCAAGCAGGTAATGATAATGTGTTAGATAATTTATCTAATGATTTTGGTTTAACTGCTGATTTTGAGCTATTTTCTGATGTGAGTTCATCACCATCCACCAAACAAGTCGCCATATTCCCTACCGAATCAAAGTTTGCAAAAACGGTTTTCTCGGCATGGTTAGAGCATTTAAGAAATATTGTGCTAGATAAGCATATCTTGCAGTTTTTCGGTATCAATCAAAAATCACTCTCTTTTATGGTAGAAGAATTGATTACTGCTGCGAATCGAATGAAACTTGAAACAAGTTTAAGCGAACGCATTTTGAATAATGAAAATACAGGTAGTAAACGTGATGATCTAGAGTCTAGACAAGTCAGTACTATTCATACGTTACTGGCAGACTTTATTGCTTGGCTGGGTTTTATTCAAGGGCAAGCAAGTGATATACCCATGAGCAAAGTTAATCAAGGAAAACCAATATTTTCTTCACCACTAAGCGAATTTAATATGCAATCATCGCATTTATTACCAAAACTGGACGATAACACTAAAAATTATTCTCAGTATGCGATATTTGATTGGTTTATTGCCTTTGCTATGCTTGCGCAAGAAAATGTAGGGCATCATGCAGGACGCGAAATTAGCCAAGAACAAAATAGCCGATTGGGTGAAATTCTTGCTTTTTTCAAGCAATCGCAGATTAATTAAAATTAAATAACACAATATTGAATAAATAACAAAGTATAGTAGGAAAGTCTTTTTGAGCAAAAAGAGCTTTCCTATTCAATAGCACAGATAAACAATACTCACCTATTTGAGTATAAAAATAGAGGATATCATGGCATTAAGAATTGAATTAGCTAGTTATAAACCCGGTATTGCGAAGTTTTTAGCTCAAAAATGGAGTGGTAGTTCTGACATTGATATGCTGATACAACGAAATCAAGATGGCTATTATTTATCGGGTTTAAATCAATGGAGCCCTGAAAAAAACTGGCACACCGTTGAAAATATGTCTGTTGATAATGGACAATTAACCGGACAAATTGGTGAATGGCTAGTTGACTCTTTATTATCACAAGAAAGTCAGATTCGATTTCTTATACAAATTCGTGATAAGCAAAATGAGAAGTATGTTGATGGGGGCGTTGTGAGCATTGCTGATTCGGTTCTTGCATCAACCGCATTAAACTTGCAAACCGCATTACCTAATGACGAGCGAACTATAGCACAGCCAGATCCTGTTAGTGATTCTATTATTGAAGATCAAACACCATTAATTGAAGAATCTAGCCTTAAAGCTGAAAATGAAACGTTAGCCGAACCTATCGAACCAGAAATCATACCAGAAGCACCAGTTAAATCGAAAAGTCGCCTAGGGTTAATTATGGCTATTATTATCGGTTGTATAGTGCTAATTGGACTTGGCATGGCTGCATGGTATTTTTTATATTTCAAAAATCCATCACAACCAACTCCAGCAGTGCAAATTAGTGGTCAATGTAGTTTGAACAACGCCTCTACTGATGATTTAACCTTTATTCAACAATGTTTACAGACCAAGCCAGAGACAGATGCCATTATTCAGATCATCACTGAAGCTAAAAAAGCTGAAAAATGTAATATCGCTCAGCGGTTATATGCCAATCAGGCTCAAACTCACCCTAAAATTGCGATGTTATATGCAAAAGAGTATGACGAAAAATATTATGAAGCAAATAATTGTTTTAAAGCGGATAAAGAAACGGCTATTTATTGGTATGAAACGTCTTTGACTAACGATGCAAATAATACGTTCGTTAAAGATCGTTTAACCGAATTACAAAAATAGTGAGGAGCAAGAATGAATAAGCTAGCTATCTCGAAACTCATTGGCACACTAGGTCTAACATGCCTGCCTTTGATGGGATTTGCAACTGAGCCACTTAAACAGGCTGGAAAAACAACCTTATACCAACGTGTATTAAGTACCCCAACGTGTGAATTAAAAAACAATATTACCGATGCTACAGGCAAATCCTTGCCTGCATTTTCCCGTTATTATGTTTATGAACGCAAAAATGACAATAATCAAGAGTGGCTTAGTGTTGGCCCTGATTCTTATGGGAAAACCATTGGTTGGATTAATAATTCATGTGCGATTGCTTGGAATATGCAAATGACATTGGTTTTTACAAATCCAGTTGATCGTGATCCTTTGCTATTTTTTAAAGATAAGGCCGCATTAACGGCAATTGTTGATGCAGACAAGCCTGAAGCTTTATTAAAACCTATTCGTGATGCATTAAAAGCCAATAAACCCGCTTTAGATGTAGTGGCTCAAGAACCTAAAGAGTTCGTTGATTTTAAAAGTAACTTCTATTTATTACCTATTTTACAAGGTGAAGAAGTGATGAATGGGCAAGGGTTTTATGAGCGAGTGTTAGAAGTTGCCTCAGTTAGTAAACAAGCATCATTGATAAAAAATAACACAAAATCAACAACTACCCAAACAACTGATGATAGTGCTAACCAAGTAGCCCCTTTTAAAGCCGCCATCGTGTTTGTTATTGACTCGACTATTTCTATGGATCCTTATATTTCAAGAACTAAGGAGGCAGTAGCGCGAGTTTATCAACATATTGAAAAAGAAAATTTACAAAATCAAGTTAAGTTTGGCTTGGTTTCATTTCGGTCAAGTTTAAAAGCCTCTGATAAGCTTGAATTTGTGAGCAAAATTTTTGCGGATCCCAATAAAGTTAAAGATAAAGAGGACTTTAAACAACTAAGTGCTTCACTTAAACAAGCTTCTGTTTCTACCTCGTATTTTGCCGAAGATTCCTATGCAGGTATCGCTCAAGCATTAAATGATATTAATTGGAATAGCTTTGGGGCGCGTTATATGATTTTGATAACCGATGCAAGTGCAATTCCGGGTGATGATAAGCTCTCTAGTACAGGCATGGATGCGGCGCAATTAAGACTTGAAGCGCAGCATAAAGGTGTTGCGATTTATGCATTACATTTAAAAACGCCAAGTGGTGCAAAAGATCATCAAATTGCGGCAGAACAATATTCGGACTTAACGTATAACGATTTTATTCATAAATCACTTTATTACCCAGTGAATGCAGGTGATGTAAATGAGTTTGGTCAAAAAGTTGATTTGCTAGCAAAAGCATTGTCTGAACAAGTTAAACTGGCTTATAAAGGTGAAGCTTCTGTTGGTAATGCCATCAATGCAAAAGACGATAATTCAGACATGTTAAAAGATGCATTGCTACTAAGCAAGGCCATGCAACTGGCTTATTTGGGAGATGTTAAGGGTACTCAAGCGCCGTCAGTTTTTAAAGCATGGATTGCCGATAAAGATTTTGTCAAACCGACTATTCCAACAGCAGAGCCACGTATATTATTAACAAAATCGCAACTGAGTGATTTGAGCGATGTGGTTAGCAAAATTGCTAATGCGGCTAATGATGGATTGATTTCTGCCGATGATATGTTCTCTCAACTTCGTTCTGTTGCGGCTGCAATGGGGCAAGATCCAAGTAAATTAAAATCTGATTCCGTCACAAAAATTGCTGACTTAGGTTTGCTGGGTGAATATTTAGATAATATCCCTTATAAAAGCGATGTCACTGGACTTGATCAAGATACATGGAAAAGTATGAGTGGGCTTGAACAAGAAAAATTTATTCGTAATTTAAACAGTAAAATTCGCTATTATCAAAAATGTAATGCGGATGTCGATCGTTGGATTTCATTAGCTGACGGCAGTGATCCTCGCGAAAATGTTTATCCTATACCATTAGAAATGTTGCCGTAAAATGTTAAATATTAAGCAATTATCGATTTCACGCTCCACAGGCAAATCCTTTTTTAGCGTTTGCCTGCCGATGCTTACTGTCAAAGCGGGGGAAGTTGTTGTTATTCAAGGTGATAGCGGCACGGGTAAAAGCACTTTACTTGAAATGGTGGGAATGATTTTAAAACCAGACCAAATTGATGGTTATAACTTAGTTGTTGATAATTGTAATATTGATATCGCAACGCTAATCAAGCAAGATAAAATTGATGAACTTGCTGATATTCGTGCTCAATATTTAGGTTTTATGCTGCAAACAGGTGGATTACTGCCATTTTTGACGATTCGTGATAACATTTTATTATCATTGAAGTTATTACAAAAAAAAGTGGATAATAGCCGGTTTGATTATCTAGTGCAAAAACTCAATATCGTTCATTTGCTCAATAAATATCCTAAACAGTTATCAATTGGTGAAAGGCAACGAGCTTCTTTTATTCGTTCGATTATTCATAAGCCAGCGTTGTTACTTGCCGATGAGCCGACTTCGGCATTGGATCCCTATAATGCGAATTTACTGTTTAATTTAATTATTGAACAAGCTCAGCAAGATAACATTGCTGCCATGATTGTCACACATGACTGGCAACGCATCGCTGACAAAGGATTATTGACTTTATCGGCTAAGTTAACCTCGGCACAATCATCAGAATTTTTACCGTTACAAGATAAGGCGTAAAAAATGACTAAAGCAATATCAAAATGGTTACTTGTTACTCGTTTATCGTTAGCGGACTTATGGTATGACAAAAAAGTATCATTTTGTATTATTGCCTCAGTAATATCAGTGATTACACCCTTGTTATTGTTATTTAGCTTAAAGTACGGGGTTGTTTCGCAACTTCGAGAACAATTACTCAGTGATCCGCAAAATTTAGAAGTAAAAATTGTGGGAAATTTGCAACTTAAAGATGAAATGTTTGAGTGGATAAAACAGCAACCTGAAACAGCTTTTGTGATTCCACTCACGCGTTCATTAAATACGCAAGCTGATTTAATGAAAGATGCTAGCCATTTTGTTAATAATGCCGAAGTTATTCCTACAGCCAAAGATGATCCAATAACAAAAAATTTGCCATTACCGAATAATAAAAAACAAATTTTATTAAGTTCGTTATCAGCCGAAAAAATGCAAGTCACGATGGGCAGTCACGTGAAAATGGTGATCACAAGGCAGCTTGATGGAAAACTTGAAAAAGGAATGGCTGAATTAGAGGTAGTTGGCATTATTCCCGAAAATCGTTATAGCCGTGCTGGGGCTTTTGTCTCTTTAGATTTACTGATTGATATGGAAAACTATTACGATGGGTATCAAAGTGATGTTTTTCTAACCTCAACGGGGCAATTAAATCCGCCTAATCATACTTCGTTTGCGCGAGCCCGTATTTATGCGGACTCGCTGGATAATGTTGCACCATTAGCGTATAAATTACGAGAAAAACATATCGAAACGCGTACCCAAGCTAATGCAATTGAAAACCTGCAAGCGATTAATCGAGTGCTTAATTTTATTTTTAGCGTTATTGCCATTACGGCAGTATTGGGATGTGTTTTATCATTTACGGGGTCATTTTTATCGAATATTGAACGTAAACGCAAAGATATTGCTTTTATGCGATTGCTTGGATTTCGTTCAAAAGGCATTATGTTTTATTTAGTTAACCAAGCAATGATTTTGAGCTGTTTCGCTTTTATAATCTCTTGTGGGCTGTTTGCGGTAGGAAATTGTGCTTTTAATTCAGTGTTAGGTAAAAATTTGCTTTCACAATCCGTTGTGAGTCAATTACAATTTTATCATCTTATTATTGCATTTTTACTGACTTTATTGATTTCAGCGGGCATTGTGGTTATAGGAGGGCGACATGCTATTCAAATTCAACCAGCAGAAAGCTTACGTGAAGCATAATTATACTCGATTAGCTTGTTGGGGGTTGGCTACAATTAGCTTACTACCGGCATTAAGCTTTGCTGAACCTTGGGACAGTAAATTTTATAATCCCAAGCCGACAAAAGATGATGTCATTTTACCGATGCCATGTGACGGTAGTTTAGTGATGAAAAAGGTGTTTACCCCTACCAATAAACCGCTAGATGATGTCAAAGTCATTTTAGGGAGCAATCAAAAAGAGTTCGGTTTTGCCGAGTATGCCACACCCAATTATATTGCGGGTAGTTTTTCTGATTCAGATAAAGAACGCTATTATTTGATAGGTAAATATGAGATTACCACATTGCAATATCAATCCGTCATGAATGATACTTGCCCAACCCCTAACGTGAATCTTGCCTTTCCTATCACGGATATTAGCTGGTTTGATGCTATTGCTTTTACAGATAAATATAATCGTTGGTTAATTGCAAACCAGTCAAAAATAAAATCAATGAGTTTACCGAATGGTTATGTCCGTTTACCCAATAATACGGAATGGGAATATGCTGCGCGTGGTGGTTCAAAAGTGACAGAATCGGAATTTCGAGAATCACGATTCCCTATGACTAAAAATCTCGAAAGTTATGCGTGGTTTTCTGGTGCTAAGTCGGCTAATGGTAAATTGCAACTTATTGGTAAGTTAGATCCTAATCCCCTAGATCTGTATGATATTTTAGGTAATGCGAGCGAAATGATGTTTGATTCGTTTAGAATGAATAAACTTGATCGCTACCATGGTCAACAAGGCGGAATGATTGTGCGTGGGGGGAGCTATTTAACGCCCGAATCTTCAACCACCAGTGCTTTTCGTATTGAAAAGCCTTTCTATGATGATAAAAGTGCTTATAAAAGTAAAGATGTTGGATTTCGCTTAGTTTATACAACTGAAGTGATGAATTCGAATGATAAAATCAAAGAGCTAGACAAAGAATGGAGTCAATTAGGTAGTGAAACGGACAGCGCAAAAAATGGTAATGTTGTCAGCGAGCTTGAAAAAATTACTAAACAAGTTGAAGATGAAAAAACAAAAAAAGAATTAAATCAACTCAATGCACTTTTACGTAGCGCTAATCAAGCGCGCGATGAGCAACGAGATCGTTCTATTCAATCAGCATTACAATTAGGTGCATTTTTGTGCGCTAATGTTTCAGATTTAAACAGCAAGTTTGAGTATAATGATAATTTATACAAAACAATGATTAATGAAGTTTGTGATTTAAAAGAAACCGATACTGTGGCCGATGACAATATGTGCTCAAAAGTAAAGCTAGATAATTTAAAACAGGTTGTTGATGAGTCTAAAAATGCACGGGACTTTATATTGAAATATTATGCTGATACGATTGTTAATACGGCGTCAAATTACGAGAAAAATACGATTAATGATCAAGTCAAATCAACGCAATTTATTCTAGAAAATAGTGGCAAAGCAAATATGAGCGATTATTTAAAACTCTATTTCAAACATATTAATCAATATATTGAATCGGGGAAGGTCGAGCGAACAACTTGGCTACAAACGTGTAATGAGATAAAAGGAAAAAAATGATGAACAAAATTATAGTAACACTGACTTTATGTATATCGATTATTTTAACTGGGTGTCAAGGTACAGGGCGAGCGAGTTCTAGAAATGTCGATCCTGCATTAACTAAAAGTAATACGGCTAAATTTTTTAGTAAATCAGCGTGGCAATCTTGTGCTATTGGTGCTGGTTTAGGCGGTATTGGCTGTGTGTTAGCAGGTGGAAAAACAGGGGTATGTCTTGCATCTGCGGCGGTAGGTTGTGGTGTATTGATGGGTGCTAACTATTATCTTGATAGTAAGCGAGCTGAATATGCTGATGACGAGATGCGTCTAGATGTTTATATCCAAGACGTGCAAAAAAACACCTACGAAGTACAAGCGGTGACCGAAACTGCTAAAGCGGTATTAGATAAGAATTTAGCAACACTTAAAGTATTAAATAATCAGATAAAAAATGATACGATCAATAAAAAACAAGCACAAAATGATTTGACTCAAATTGATGCAAATATTGCTTATTTAAGAGACAAATTAAAACGCATGAAAAAAGTTGAAAATGATTGGGTTTCAATATCCTCCGAAGAACGACAATCAGGTGTTAGAGTATCAAGACTGGATCAACAAATCAGCCAATTGCATAAACAAATTGCAGTACTTGAAAATCAAATTAATCTTGTTACTAAACAACGTTCAGCAGTTAAGGTTAGCTAATTATGAAAAAAAAATATATTTTATTACTCAGTCCATTTATTTTTTTAGCCGGTTGTTCAACTACGCCTGAGCAGTGCGATCCAACTAATACCAACATTGGAATTATGGATAAAATTAGCTGTAATTATTCAGGAAATTATCAGGCTCGAATTGATCAGAAAAAACAAATTCTAGAAGATGAAGTAAGAGCTAATCAGCAGTTTAAAGAGATTTATGCCACTATCGAGAAGCAAAAAAACGCCACCGCGTTAAGTATTAAACAAAAAAAGGCACAGCAGCAAAAGTTGAAAACGGATTTAACTAAACTAACCAATGAAGTAAAACAAAAAGCCAAAGGACGTGACGACCTACAGGCTCAAGTGAAAGATATTGAACAGCAACTGAATAAAGTGAACAATTCAAATAGTTCTGAACTTGAAAAACAAGTTGAGTTAGATAAGTTAAATAAAAAACTTCAACAATTGCAAAAAGCATTAAACATATAAATATATTTCTTGCTTAATCAATGTGATAAATAATAAAAGCAGACGTTAAATAAAAGGAAATAAATTAGCAATGCAGCGCATAACAAGAATTATCTGTGATCATCATCATCCCGAAAAGATGTCGTTATTCGATCAATATAATTCTTTGCTAGCATTGCTAAAACCGTATTTGACTGAGCGCACTTTTTCGATTTTAGCAATAGCAAGATTGATTGATGATAATCAATATATTGGTTGGTACACTTCTTTAGAAGGGCAGCCTATCTTATTGAGTGAAATTAGTGATCAATCACATAAAGCTAAGATAGAAAACACGTTACAAAATCGTATTAACGATATCGAAGCTGTGGTTAAGTTAATGTCACTCACGGCTGAGCAGCAGGCATTTATTTCATCATGGTTACCTAGAATTAAAAGTTTAGGTAATCATATTTATGTGATTAATGATGAACCAGTTATTGTTAATACCTTTGAAGAGCCTATTTTACCGGCACCTGCCCCAGTTATTCCGTCAAAATCATTTTGGCGTTGGTGGCATTTTTTACTTTTAGCCTTATTACTCTTTGCTTTACTGGGCATTCTTTGGTATTTATTTTGTCCATATGCAAAAGAAAAGCCTGCGATTGCTGATGTTGAGCCCGCCATTACTCAGCCTGTTGAAGAAAAGAAACCAGATCCGGTTGTTGAGCCACCTAAAGAGGAACAACCCGTTGTAAAATCGGAACCTGAAGCGATACCAGAGCCAGCACCTAAAAATTGTGTTACTCGTGAAGAGATTGCCAATAATACTGACAAGCCTAAAATGGTTATGATATTTGACAATTCAGCCTCGATGACATTGACTTTGATGGAATCTCAAGCGTCCATTAATCAATACTTGCGTGCTGATTGGTATTCAATGACCGAACAAGAAGCTGATGCATACGAAAAACGCATGACACGTTTACCGAATCGTTTATCAAGTAGTAAAAAGGTTGCATTGTCGACTATTGATAAAATACAACCTGATGTTAATATTGCGTTAGTCACCCTTTCTGCTTGCCCTGCTGCACAAACTACCTCGTTTTATCATTATGAAAATAGAGGTAAGTTAAAAACTAAAATTAGTCGGTTAAATCCATTAGAAAATAACAGTGCAACGCCTTTATACAGTGGTATAAAACAAGCTAGTAAAATGCTTGATGGCGTAAACCATGATGATTACATCTTAGTGATTAGTGATGGTGAAGATAATTGTACCAAAGCGAATATTTGTGCTTTAGCCAGCAAAATCGCCACTGAGCAACCTCGACTCAAAATAAATATTGTTGATATTGCTGGACAACATAAAATTGACTGTGTAGCGAATAAAACTGGGGGGAAAGTTTATATCGCTCAAAGCCCAACACAGATAATTGAACAAATGAATAATGCCGTTTCGAATATGAATATTAGTAAACCGATATGCGAATAATTATTGTTAAATAATACTAGATAGTCGAATATCTCGTTTTTGGTATATCTATGGTTAAGTAATGTTTGAAGTTTATTGCAATTTTAGTATAAGAATAGTGGTCAACTGTAAGGAATTAAATCAATAATGCAACGAATAACACGGATAGCCTTTGATTATAATAACCCAGAGAAGATTTCTCTGTTAGAACAATACCATTCTTTACTATTATTATTAAAATCACATTTAACCGATCGCACTTTTTCAATTTTAGCATCACCAAAGCTAATTGATAACAATCAATATCTAGGTTGGTATACCAATCTTGAAGGACAACCGCTTTTACTTGATAGTATTGCCCACAAATCGCATAAAAATAAGATAACCAAAACGTTACAAACACGTATTAATGATATTGAAAATGCTATAAAATTAATGCCATTAAGCGATGAAGAGCGAAGTTTAGTTTCAGCATGGCTTCCAAGAATTAAAAGTTTAGGCAATCAAATTTATGTGATTAATGATGAACCCGTTATTATCAATACCTTTGAAAAACCGGTTTTACCAGCAGTAGTCTCTGTTATTCCATCAAAGCCATTTTGGCGTTGGTGGTATTTTTTAATCTTAGCCTTATTGCTTGTTGGTTTACTTGGTATTCTGTGGTATTTATTTTGCCCATTGGGTAAACAAAAAACAGTTGTCTCCGATCCTATGGCTATCATTGCACCGGCTGTTATAGTCAAGAAACCTGAACCAAAAGATCCCGTACCAGAAGAACCTTCGCCAATTGCAACATCTGAGCCTAAACCAGAACAGGTACCTGAGCCACCGTTAGCGGCAAAGGTAAAAAATCCACCTAACTGTATCACCAAAGAAGAGATGAATAAAGATCCTAACCCATCTAAAATGGCAATAGTGTTTGATAATTCATTATCGATGACAGTAACATTAAATGAATCGCCATCAGCGGTTGAGCAATACTTTCAATATTTGACATATGGTTATGGTCGTAATATGTCAGAGCAAGAAAGAATCAAATACGAAAAGCGTATGACTCGCTTACCAACTCGTTTATCAAGTAGTAAGAGTGTGGCTACTTCAAGCATTGATAAGATACAACCAAACATTGATATTTCACTGGTAACGCTGACGAATTGTCCAGCAGCGAATGTATCGCCATTTTATAATTACTCTAATAGGGCCTCACTAAAGCATAAAATTAAACAATTAACACCCACTGCAGCAGGCGGGGGCGGAACGCCTTTATATAATGGCCTAGAAAAAGCCAGTAAAATGCTAGATGGGGTAAAACGTGACGACTATATTCTTATTATTAGTGATGGTGAAGATAATTGTACAAAAAGTAATATTTGTACATTAGCTAACTATATAGCTGCACAAAAACCACGATTAAAAATTAATATTGTTGATATTGCGGGTGAACACAAAATAGACTGTATCGCCAATGCAACGGGCGGAAAAGTTTATATTGCTCAAAGTCCAAAAGATATGATCAAACAGATGAATAAAGCGGTTTCAAATTTGAAAATTAATAGACCAGTATGTGAATAAAAAAACACAAAAAATAGTGGATTTATTAGCTAATTCATTGATATAGGTTATTGATAATTATGCTATCATCTATTTTTTATTTATAAATTATTAAGCATTATCACAAGATCCAAGTAAAAATTTTCACAACTTGATTTAGCGTTTAATATTTAGTTTTGTCAGCTATTCATTCGGTGCACCTCGTGTTTGTTCCAAACTATTTAAAAAGCATAAATATTGGCTAATACTATTTGTTCATTAGTCATTTAATGTTTTATGCGGAACCATTCTTAAAAAATCCTTACAAATATTTCAATCTCAAAAGTAGTCAATTTTTTTTCAAATGTTATAATTCAGGTGATTAAAAATTAATCTAACTTATTTTACTAGCCAAAAGCTATAACAGAGTTAAATAAAACAGATAATTAATTGAAGAAAGGAGTATTTTGTGCTTTACCGCGATAGAACGCAGCAGCTTTATGTTTTAAATCTATTAAATCACTATTGTAGACAGGTTTTCTCGTTCACTTCATTAATATTAGTAAAATTCCCTATAACATTATTGCCGTTATTGCTATTGCCGTTTTCGTTCGATTCTCAGGCATTATCAGCTACCACAACAAACACGATTCAAGGTAGTGCGCCTTATTTAACGTTTAATAACGGTAAAACAAAAGTGATAAATACAGAAGATTTATTAGCTATTACCTTATCAGATGGCACTACCATTACTCCAATTACTAATACTTCAGCAACAAACCCAATCGTACTTCCTCGTGTTGGAGAGACTTTAGCCGATGTTGGCATGTTAGTACCATCAACAACTGATACGATAGAGTTAAAAGCACTTATTGATGCGCCTTATTATTATTGGGGTGATGATGATGGTGATGGGCAGGAGGTTAATGGCGTAACGGCTATGGGTAGCTTAACCGTTAATATTACAGATAAAAATAATCGGGTAGTTGGTCGCGCTGATACTTTAGATATTGCTAGATCGCCTTATAAAGTAGTGTTAAGTAATACAAATAGTAGTTTAAGTACCCAGTATGGTGTACCTAATCGTAGTACTTTTAACGCTGGCACAGTGACTTACTACATCATTCCAAAATCATCACCAGCCGTTCTTTATGCTAAGCCTAATTTGAGGCTTGGCGGAAATAATGAACCAGGCTTTAATGGGTGGAAATTTGCTGGTCCAGCTAATATTTGGCAGCCAAACAGGGGCTTTCTTCCTCAATCTATAATACCGACATCATATAACCTTAACTTCCCAACCACGGGCGCAAATGGCTTATATTTTGATTTAGATATATCGGAAGGTACCCAATTGACTTGGCCTTCCATTACCCATGAGGGAATAACGGCTATTATGACACCCAATGCGAATGGCACCCGTGTGCGAGTTCTGCTAACAGGTCCTGTGGCAACTAATGATCAAATAAAGGAGGCAAACCCAGCTCGAATTTACACACCAGCCTTACCAAAAACGTTTGAGTTAGTTGGTTATGATAGTAGCGGTGCAGCAGTGATAAAATATGGATTTGTGTTACAGAAGTGGTTTGTCAGCCGTGGTGAAAGGTCAGCAACCAACATCGAAACTGAAAATTGGTGTACTAGCTTAGGTTATCGTCTTCCACAAGCAAAAGATTTTACTAATGCGGTCTGCTCAGGGGCAAACGAAACTATGTTCTGCCGAAGTTTAGTTGGTGCCACGCCAGCATCAAGTGGCCATCATTATCAGCGTCAAATCGGTGCTGGATTTTTCTCTGAGTGGGGGGATATAATCCATTATAAAGGTGCTGGTATTGTAAATGCTTGGTTCTGGACGAGTGATCCCTATGGAGGATGGAGATTTCGTATCGATTCAACTGCTGGTTCTGCTGATGGAGATTATCCTTACAACCACAACAATGGGTTGTGTATCTATCCGTGATGATAATTAGCTTGACAAGCAGGATTATCAGCTAATTAAGGCTAAGCATTAAAGAAGTTGCCTTAACTTAAAATGGAGACGCACGCACGAATGATAATATTAAAGAATAACGTGCTTATTATTAATGTTAATCAACAACAATAAGCGTTGTTTAGAAATAAAGATAAAAGGATCAAAAAGAATTCTATACTGAAACGCATACCTACTTAAAAATTTTTAACAAGATTCTTTTTTTATAAATTTTTAATTCAATTTGTTATTTTTCTTGTTTTAATCAATAAAAGACTAGGCACCTGCCTAGTCTTTTATGTTGTATATTAAAATAGCGTAACCTTTAAAAATCTAAATTGGCTGCTTTAAGAGCATTTTCTTCAATGAATAATCGTCGAGGTTCAACTTCATCACCCATAAGGGTTGTAAACAATTGATCTGCTTCAATCGCGTCTTTGATGGTGACTTGTAACATACGGTGCCTGGTTGGATCCATGGTGGTTTCCCATAATTGTTCTGGGTTCATTTCTCCAAGCCCTTTATAACGCTGAATAGTTAAGCCACGACGAGACTCTTTAATTAACCAATCAACGGCTTCTTCAAAAGATTCAACCGGCTGTTTACGTTCATCGCCCTCAATTGGTGATCACTACTAGCGTCACATAGGGGCTGGTTTCTGCGCGAAGTGAGGCGATACGGGGGGTTACACCAGCGCGGGCTTTGAGAACCACTACTACTGGCCAAGTGACGCTGCTGGTGGTGACTACCAGTTCTCTGTTTTCATGGGGTGGTTATTTGGGCAACCACAATGCTTTGCCGAATAACACTAATTACTATGGACTTTGCACCACTCCTTAGTATTTGATGCTTAGTTCTTAATCCTGAGGTAGTGTGCGAAGCTTATGGTGCAAATAAAGGACAATCCATCCAAGAAACAAGCCCACCGCGCATTAGGCCGGGCCTTGAACCAGCAGATCATACAAGTTTGTGCTTTTGCAAATAGACAGCAAAAGCGCTTTCCCCAGAATAAAAGCCAGTTCCCAAAAAATTCATTATTATACTCAAACATCTATCCTAAACTTTTTGACATTATTTATTAATCTTTCTATAAAAGGGTGGTTAAATTTTTTTAAAGCGTTATACTTTTTATATTAACAGATTAATTTGGCTTAATTTATTAGCTAATAATTATAAAAAATCAAATAAACACAAAACAATTGATATACAGGATGTTATGCAGTATAACTATAGCCTACAGATCTGGCCGCATTATGTTTTAAGCATTTCTAAATACTACTTAAATAAGACATTTAGCTTCGGTATCCTTTTTACCCTAAACTTATTAAATACACATACACAAGATTGCCACTTATTCTTGCTAATTAGTTTTCGTAAACCGCTAAATGTTAGCCTGAAGCAGCAATTACAATTAGCGGAGCTATCACAGCCACGTTTATCGCGGTTATCCAGTTTAACTTTATGGCTATTTAAAGTTTCTTTTACATTAGTACCATTGTTGTTAACGTGTGTAGCAAATGCAAAAATGTTATCAGCCAGTACTTCAAATATCATTGAAGGTACCGCTCCTTATTTAACATTTGATGGCGGTATAACCAAAGCTACTCAGACGGATGGTTTGTTAAGTATCAAGTTATCGGATGCTACAGTAATCTCACCAATGAGCAATACATCTTCACTATCAAAACCAATAGTGTTACCTAGTGCCAGCGATACGTTTGCTAATGTTGTCATGTTTTTACCAACAACCAGGAACTCAATAAGTTTAAACACACTCGTTAGAGCCCCGTATAACTATTGGGGTGATAATGATGGTGATGGGCAGGGGAGAAGAGGTATAACGGCAACAGGCAGGTTAAGGGTTCGGATCAAGGATAAAAATAATCGAACAGTTAGTCGTGTTGATACTTTAGATATTTGCAATGCACCTTATAAAATGGAATTAAGCAATACCAATGGCAGTTTAAAGACGCGGTATGGTGTGCCAAATCAAACTATTTTTGGTGTGGATGCTGTAACTTACTATTTCACCCCAGAATCGTCAGCTAAAGTTTGCTATGCCAAACCAGAATTGCAAGAAAGTATAGGTCGATATGCCGGTCCTGCTGAAATGTGGGATACAAGAAAAGGGTTTATTCCCCAAGCAACTACCCCATCATCATACGCTAGTAACTTTCCTACTACTGGTGCGAATGGTTTATACTTTGATTTAGACATAGGAGGAAGGGGTTCTCTAACTTGGCCATCAATCACTCAAGGTGGTATAACTGCTACCATGACACCCGATGCGAATGGGACAACTGTGCGCGTTACTTTAACAGGACCTGCGTCAACCAAAAATGAACAGAACGCTGACTTACCAGGGCCGCTTCAGGCTGGAATACCAAACTTACCGCAAATATTCGAGCTAAAGGGATACGATAGTAGTGGTAAAGAGGTGGTAAAATATGGATTTGAATTGAAGAAGTGGTTTGTTAACCGTGGGCTTAGAACAGCTGAAGCTGCCAACCAAGAAGCTTGGTGTTCAAGCATAGGCTATCGGATTATACAAGTCAAAGACGTCACCAATGCAACCTGTGATGGTAGTAGTAGTTGTCAAAATGCAGTTGGTGCCACACCTTCATCAAGGGGCAATAATTACCATCGCCGAATTGGTGGCGGTTTGTTTAGTGAGTGGGCTCGCCTAGCTAATTATAGTGGTTCAGGCTTTAGTAACCTTAGCTATTGGACAAGTGATGTAACAGGGGAGCGTTTATTTCATGTATACTCGTACAATGGTCGGGTTTACCGTGCTGACCCTATCGGTAACTATTACGGGGTGTGCGTTTATCCTTAGCTTTTAGTTCTGAGTTTTTAATTCTTGTACGAATTAAGAGTCAATTAAGTTTAAAAAAAACAAAGAAATCTGTTTTAATTTAAGTGGCTACACGCCAACAAAGTTGGCAAGCCATGCGTTTTTGTATCTAAAACAGCACAAATGCTTGTCTAATATAAAAAATATCCAATCAAAGAGAACTTAACAATCCATTTTTTATACTCAAACGCATAGTTACCTGAAACTTTTTGACAAGAATTTTAATTTTTCTGAAAAAGCATAATTTAGGCCATAGTTACATTTTTATAGGTAGTTATAACTTTATTGAATAAAAAAACCAGACATGCGTCTGGTCAGATTGATGACAAACCTCGATATAATTCGGGGTTTATTTTTTTATTTAAACCATAAATAGGCTTTTTAATTTGGATTTTATTAAATAAATTAAAAAATAGCTTAAAAAAACGTAACAAAAATAGCTTTATCGCTATTTTCTTGATATTTTGAGCCGTTGCGGCCAATAAACACTGCATTTGAACCTGCGCTCTTCCTCTAAATCGTGCATAGCGATGTCCGTGATGTTGTTTAGCATCAGCAAAGCTGCGCTCTATGGTTTCTTTTCGCCGAGCATAGACTTTTTTACCCCACTGACTTAAACGAATCTCGTTGGCTTTCTCTTTATCTGCTTCCCAGATATGCCGTGTGATGACTTTCTGTGTATTTTTACTCTGTGTACACTGTGACAATAACGGACAGATTTTGCAGGTTGTTGCATCAGAATGATAATGACGATAACCTTCCCTGCTGGTAGTTTTATATATTAATGTTTGCCCGTTTGGGCAAGTATAAGTATCGTTTTGACCGTTATAGATAAACTGCTTTTTTCTGATGGGATTCGCACCATGGGTGGGACGACGATAACCCAACACCGGATATATCTGCTCTGCCAGCAGTAAATGGCAAATGGGAGCCGTAAAATAACCCGCATCAAGACCGACACCAACCGGATTAAAGCCAAACCGCTCTAGCTGGCGTTTTAATCGAGCCATATAAGGCTGGGAATCATGGATAT
>NZ_LZGT01000073.1 GCF_001690525.1 Gilliamella sp. App6-5
CCTAATAGTCGGTTTTATGGTAGTGTTCCTCCTGTTGTATATACCTTTATGCCATATGGACAAGGTATTTGTTATCTTAAACCAAATGAGATGACTAATTATGGTGAGCACGATAGTAATGTTTTTAATGAAATAAACGGTTTTAGTCGTTGGTCAGGTTTTCCTACAACTGGATTTAAAAAGGCTGGTTTTAGTTTAATTGGTTCAGGATCCGATCAAAGTCGATATCGTTGCTATTCTCATAATGGAGCAGGAAAGATCTCTTTATGGACTGCTGGAGGAGTTGCTCAAAACTGTTCGGTGATATATGAGTCGGCAACAAAAGGGGAGTTTATTCAAAATGGGACACCGACGATAACAATGGAGTATTTTAATGGTCAATCATGGATATGGTTAGATAATTTTACTATTCCAGTCCCAAATAAATGGGCAAGAGCAGGTAGTTCGGAAATAGCCTTTGCAAATAGTCGAATGGTAGCTTCTGCAACTCGTTTCCCTGCATTAGATTTTTGCCGAGGCAAAAGACAAGGAACAACAACAATAAACGAAGCAATGGACTATAATTTTCGACGTCAATACTTTTATGATATCAATGAACTAACTAATAATTGGAATCATTTTATTCGGGCTGTTGGGACATTTATGGGAGAATGGGGTATAACCCAAAAATATGGTGGGGTTTGGAGTAAAGATGGTGAAAGGTGGACCAGTGAGTTAGAGAAAGTAAACGGTGGTTTTTTTGGGGGGAAAGTATATCGAGTAATGGGGCTTAAAGGTAACGTTTCTCTAGATCGTGCAAATTATCCTAGTACTATTGCGGTGTGCAGAGGCGATTAATTTTTATCTTATTAATTAACTTCATGTTATCAGACCAATATAAAAGTATTGGTCTCAGATTGATGACAAAGAACTCGCTTTTTGGCGAGTTCTTTGATCTAATAGAGAGGAGTCCATTATAAGAGAAGTTCTTCTATGCTAAAAAAACCAACTCCAGCGACACCAGAAAAAATAGAGC
>NZ_LZGT01000074.1 GCF_001690525.1 Gilliamella sp. App6-5
ATTTAATTTACTACTTAAAAATCATGTTAATAGTAACTATATATATGGCAGTGAATAAATAATTCAAGATACTGTGAAATATGTTTTAAATTAATTAATAAAATTTTAATACAATGTAAATCATTTATGTAGCATTGTAAAATCGGTAATACAAATTGTATCAATTTAATTAGGAGATACTATTTTATCAATCACCACAATATAAAATACGCCACTCAACTATCAGTCTAAATATATCAATAATGATTGCATATCTAATAATTACAACAAAGAGACGCAATGATTTTTACTCTATTTCTATTTTTTTACACTGATTTTTATTGAATCAAAAATTTTATACTGTATATTTATACATTCACCCGTATTTTATCACGAATCTTGTGATGTGGTGTAAATTTATACGTTGGTTTTTAGGAGAATTTTCTTGAGTAAATATTGTCTTGTAATTGGTACCGCTGATGCTACTATCAAAAATCACTTATCTTTGGTCGATATCCCAGTCAGAGCAGGATTCCCCTCACCAGCCGATGTTTATTTAGAAACGAAACTTGATTTAACAAAATATTCAGTAAAACACCCTAGCGCAACATATTATATTAAAGTAGCAGGCGACGCTATGATTGGCTATGGTATTTTTAATGGTGAATTGATGATATTGTGATCGCAGCTGTTGATGGTGAACTTACTTGTAAATGTTTGGGAACAATTGATGATCAACCTTATTTATTGTCGGGTAATGAGCTTTTTCAGCCTATATATTTGACTGGAAAAGAGGTACATATTTGGGGTATTGTAATACACACCATTCATTACGAAAACGAGCGCTGTATGATTGGGTTGATTGATTGTAATAATTTTTATGTTTCATGCGAACGCGTCTTTAATCCTAAATTAGAAGGAAAACCAATCGGTATCTTATCAACTAATAATAGCTGATTTACTTTACCGTAAATCCAGTTCAACAAAATTATCAGCTTGAGCAACGAATATTGCATATATTTAAAAGTACAATAAATAGTAACTGTGACTAAAAATATAATAGTACCAATTTTGCAATAAAATATGGGATATTATGATCCCATATTCACAATTGAGCTACGAAACCGCCTTAAAGCAATTAAAAAGAAAACGGTACCAATTGCCAATAACCATGCAAACGAAGTCCAAACCACACTTAAGCCAGCACCTCGATACAATATTGCCTGCCCTAATTCAACAAAATGCGTAGTCGGAGTAAACATCATAATATTTTGCACAATTTCTGGCATACTTTCTCGCGGAGTACTACCCCCTGATAGCATTTGTAGTGGTAACAAAATTAAAATAAGTAACATTGCAAATTGCGCAGTGGATTTGGCTACTGTTGCCATAAAGATACCAAGTGACGTTGTCACAAAAAGATGTAATGCTGCACCTATCAAAAATAAGGTTACCGAACCTGCAATTGGTACATTTAGCCAACTATGAACAACAAGTAACAACGCTACCCAGGTTGATATTAATACCACAAGCCCCATTGACCATACTTTGGATATCATAATTTCAAAGGGAGTAACAGGCATAGCAAGAAGATGGTCAATCGTACCATGTTCGCGTTCTTTCATTAAAGCGGCACCAGTTAAGATAATAGATAGTGTTGTCACAATATTGATAATTTCCATGACCGAACCAAACCAAGATCGCGTTAAATTAGGGTTAAAAGCGGTATGTACTTGTATATTAACGGGTAAATTTGTTACCTTATTGTAACGGTTGACATATTCAGTCACTTCACCAGTAATAATTTGTGTTATATAACCATTTCCGACAAACGCTTGCCCCATTCGGGTTGCATCAATATTGAGTTGAATTTCTGGACTTTGATTATTTAGCACATCACGCTGAAAATTAGGCGGAATATTTAAAGCAAACGTATAATTATCCGTATCCATACCACGATCGACATCATCCATTGAATATAATTTAACAGGAGTATTAAACATTGGCGGATAAAAGGCTGTAATAATTTGTCTTGATAAGGGGGAGTTATCTTCGTCCACAACGGCAATCGAGGCATGATGTAACGAGTCAGAAGTAGCTGTTGCGGCAATGTAAATATCAAAGGTAAAGCAATAGGCAATTAATAGCAACATGATAGGATCACGCAATAACCCCCATAACTCTTTAATTCCTAAGCGATAAATATTAATTAAACTCTGCATAATATCTATCCTTCTTGTTTTTTAAGAAGAAAAATACTGGCACCCAACACAATAGGGATTGTGACCAATAAAGCAAATATTGAATTATGTAGATCGATAAAACCAAGCGCTTTATTAAACACACCACGAGCAATAATTAGCATATGCGTTGTTGGATATACTTCTCCAATATAACGACCGCCACCTTCTAAGGATGCGACAGGGTTGAGCAATCCCGAAAATTGAATTGCTGGTAGCATTGTACCAACACAAGTTAAAAAGATAACGGCAATTTGGCTACGGGTGACCGTCGAAGCCAACAGACCAAAACCCGTTGAAATAATACAATAAGCAAATGCAGCTAAGCACAAAGTAAACAAGCTTCCTTTTACAGGCACACCAAAAATGGTGATTGCCATAAATAACAATAATAAAAAGCTAAACATAGAAATAATGATATAAGGTACTTGTTTGCCTAGCAAAAATTCAGCTTTAGATACTGGTGTTACATATAAATTGATAATCGATCCCATCTCTTTTTCACGCACCACCGATAAAGCCGCTAACATTGATGGAATCATTAATAATAAAATAGGTATTACCGCCGGCACCATGGAAGGTAAGCTTTTGATATCAGGATTATAGCGGTATCTTGTTTCTATATTTGCCAAGCTAGTTGAGGATTTTCCGGTTACTTCTTTTACTTTTTCACTTAACCAAGCAAGATGCATGCCTTGCACATAGCCTTTGATTGTTTCGGCACGTAGTGGCATTGCCCCATCAATCCAAATGGCAATATCAACGGGATCGCCTCGTTGTATGTCACGACCAAAATTTGGCGGGATTTCAATCGCTAAAGCAATGTCATTACTGCGTAACCGCGCATCCATATCGTTATAATCAGTGATAGGTATCCTTTCAATAAAATAACGTTTAGATCCTGACAAATTTAGAGTATAATTTTGGCTGATCACACTTTGATCGCGATCAAGCACAGCAAAACGCAGATCTTCAACATCCATCGTAATGCCATATCCCATAACCAACATTAAAATTGCTGAACCTAATAACGCTAATAATGCTCGCAAAGGATCGCGAGATAATTCAAGAGTCTCACGCCATAGACAACCTATCATACGGGTAAGGCTAAATCCTTGACGGTGATGATTTGGTATTGTTTTTGTTGCTTGATTGAGGATTTCTTTTGGTGATTCAACAGAGTGTTCTTCTGTATTGCTATCATCAGCCCCTGCATCAACAAGATAGTTAATAAAGGCTTCTTCTAGTGTTTTAGCATTTTTGGAGCTGATAATGTTATCTGGTGTATCGCTTGCTAATACTTTACCTGCATGCATTAATGAAATTCTATCGCATCTTGCGGCCTCATTCATAAAGTGAGTTGTGATGAACACCGTTACTTTATCTTTTCTAGAAAGTTCGATAATTAAACGCCAAAAATCATCGCGAGCAATGGGATCAACGCCTGATGTTGGTTCATCAAGGATAAGAATTTGCGGATTATGCACAACGGCAACTGACAATGAAAGCCGTTGCTTTACCCCTAAAGGTAAACTATCGGGCAGATTTTCTGCGTCTTGTTCTAAACCAAAACGTTTCAGTAATTCTTCAACGCGAGCAGGTATTTTACTTTCTTCAATACCAAACAGACGCGCATGTAGAACTAAATTTTGTTTGACTGTTAACTCACTATATAAAGAAAATGCTTGAGACATATATCCTAAATGACGCCTAACATTAATATCACTGGCATCAACAGGTTTACCAAATAGCCATGCCTCACCTGATGAAATCGGTAATAAACCGGTTAACATTTTCATGGTGGTTGATTTACCACAGCCATTTGAGCCTAAAAAGCCAAATATTTCACCTTGTTTAATTGAAAAATTAACATGATCAACGGCAATAAAATTACCAAATTGTTTTGTTAAATCTTTTGCTTCTATAGCTATTTGCAAATCTTTATTAAGATCTAAGGTTGGAATTTGGACAGTTTGATAACCTTGTCTGGCGCTTTCTGGCATGAGCTGAATAAATGCATCATCTAAATTATCTTTTCCTGTCTTAGCTAGTAAGGATTTTGGTGTACCAGTTTCAAGAATTTTACCGCCATACATCGCAACCAACCAATCAAAATTTTGGGCTTCATCCATATAGGCGGTTGCCACAATCACACTCATTTGCGGTCTTTGTTTACGAATTTTGTTAATTAACAGCCAAAATTGGGCTCTGGAAAGTGGATCGACTCCCGTTGTGGGTTCATCAAGAATTAACAAGTCCGGATCATGAATTAACGCAGAACATAAGCTAACCTTTTGCTTCATACCACCAGATAACCGCCCTGCTGGTCTTGATAAAAAGGGATATAATCCAGTACTACGCGTTAATTCATCAATACGGCGACGACGCTCAGCCGCATCATTACCAAACAAACGAGCAAAAAATTGCAAATTTTCTTCAACGGATAAAGTAGGATAAAGGTTTTTACCTAACCCTTGCGGCATATAAGCAATACGTGTGCAAACATTTTTACGGTGTGTTTTATCTTTCATATCACCGTCAAGTACATATACTAACCCATCTTGAATAACATGCGCACCAGCAATTAATGATAATAAACTTGATTTTCCAACACCGTCTGGTCCTATCAATCCAACCATACATCTTGGCGGTATAGCTAAAGTGATATTATCAAGAGCAAGGTTCTTTTTATAATGCAGTGATACATCACTAATTTTTACCACTGCATCATCGAACGATTTAGCTTCGGTTGATAAAGCTAAATCTTTATTGTCGGATTCTGACATATGCTATCCCCAATTATTTTGTTGGACATTTTGCAACATCAGCTAAGCCTGACGGCCAAGAAGCTTTTGGATCAAGTTTTACCCAAGCCACGCCTGGTAAACCTGTTTTAACTTGATTAATAAAGCATTTTAATAATTCAGGGCTTAATTGCGCTTTTACTCTAAACATCAATTTTTGACGCTCATCTTTAGTTTCAACTGTTTTAGGCGTAAACTGCGCAACGCTTGATACAAACGATATTTTTGCAGAAATTGCTTTATCTGGTAGTGCATCTAAAATCAATCTCACTTCATCACCAATACCCACCTTACCCGCAACAGTTTCAGGTAAAAAGAAAGTTAAATAAACATCATACAAATTAACTAAATTTAGTACTTTACCGCCCGACGGTAAAACTTCGCCTAACTGAGCAATGCGATATTGAATACGACCATCAACAGGAGCTATTAAAGTACTATCATCAATATCAGCTTGAATTCTTCTAATATTAGCGCTGGCAACATTAATTGCCGATGCGGCGCTATCAACACCCGCTTCAGCTACAGCAATCGCCGCATCAGCGGCAGTAACTTGTGATTTGGCAGAATCTAGTGCTGCTTTAGCATTGTTTACTTTAGCAGTATCATCATCAAATTGTTGAATAGATATTGCACCTTTTTGATATAGGGCAGTAGTTCGTTGTAGATGTTTTGAGGCGATATCTAAGTCACTTTCCTTTTGACTTACACCTGCTTGCGCTGCGACTTTATCACTCATTTTTAATGCCACTTGCGCTTTAGCACTTGCTTCATTACTAACCGCTTGGCGATATTGTGCTTGGGCTTCATTAAGTTGTGCTTGTAAGGTATCAGTTTGCATGACGACTAAAGCTTGACCTGCTTTAACAAAATCGCCCTCATCAACATTAATTTTTTCTATTCTACCAGCTAATTTAGCTGAAATATTGATTTCAGTCGCTTCAATACGTCCGTTGCCACTAATAAAATCTGAACCATACCCATCAGTTTTTAATTGCTGCCATAAAATAAAAATAATAGCAATAATAACAACTGCAATAACAATCCATTTCCTGCTTATATTTTTCATATAACACCTTATTTTTTAAAACGATTCATAATAAATTTTAACGAGATAACAAATCGTTATGGCCTAATTAATTGCATTGATTAAATAGTATCAAATGTTTATGTCAAATAAAATCTGTTCATAAAACAATCGCAATAAAAGCTAAAAATTCTAATTTAAGCAGTGTAGTTTTATTTATAGATTTGGAATTAATAACATCACTATATTACGCAATAAAGCTGATATGCCCATTGCAAATTGATAAACTCTTTATAATAACAGACTTATTATTTTATATTTTCAAATAATTTATTAACAATATAGGGATGCAAAATAGCAACAGGTAACATATATAATTTTCCCCAGATATTGTGATTTTTAACTGATGCAATTAAATATACTGTATTTTTATTTATGTCATTGCCGTTACCTATAATCCGAATACAAACACAAACATCTAAATGGCTATCTTTTACAACTAATGTGAGTTTATCGTTGGTTTTCTCTGTTATGGTAAAGAAATGTGCCATATTGCTTTCATCTCGTTGATGCTCATTTTCCGCATAACTATCGAATCCATTAATCGCTTTGACGCCGATTAATTTCACTAAACAATCCCTTATTTTAAAGAGTATTTTTAGCCATCTAGGTTGATAAGATGTCATCATTTTATAAGCT
Organism: Gilliamella sp. App6-5; assembly: GCF_001690525.1. Lineage (GTDB taxonomy): Bacteria > Pseudomonadota > Gammaproteobacteria > Enterobacterales > Orbaceae > Gilliamella > Gilliamella apicola_H. The sequence continues at coordinate 6,750 of NZ_LZGT01000074.1, forward strand.
TCATAGGCTGTCAATTTTTTAGAAATATCTTTTTTTTGACAATCTAAATAATCGATTTTTTCTGCAATAAAGCTTACATTATTAGGTAATGTTTGCCGTACTTTTATGATATTGTTTTGTTTATTTTTCATATAATTATTCCCCTTCCTCCTATTATATAAAATGCTTATCTAAAACATGAATAAAAATCATAAAAAAACACCACATTCAACAAATTTAGCAGTCAATTTAAATCATAATCAGCTAACTATGCATTAGTTAATGTACATATTGAATACTATCAAAACATAAAACATTAATTGAAACAACATGGTTAGTTATATGCAAAAAATAATGTAAATGGTATGCTTATAACATTATTAAAAGTATATTTTCGATTTGTCATTTAAAGGTGAATTTATGACACTACCATCTTTTTTAACACTGTATAATGAATTAATTTCAACACCTACAATTAGTAACGTTACTAATGAGGAATTAGATTATTCTAACAAACCACTCATCGACAAGTTAGCCAGTTGGTTTGAAGATTTAGGTTTTGTTATTGATATCCAACCCGTTCCTAATACTCGCCATAAATATAATATGTTAGCTACTTATTCAAACAGCGAAAATAAAACACAAGGTGGGTTATTGTTAAGTGGACACAGTGACACTGTTCCGTTTGACGATGGGCAGTGGACTAAAGATCCCTTTAAATTAACAGAAGAAAATAATAAGTTATATGGACTTGGCACCGCTGATATGAAAGGCTTTTTTGCCTTTATTTTAGAGGCTCTGCGTGATATTGATCTTAAAAAGTTAACTAAACCCATTTATATCCTTGCCACTGCCGATGAAGAAACATCAATGGCTGGTGCGGCATTTTTTGCCAAGAATACCAAACTACAACCTGACTGCACTATCATTGGTGAACCAACATCGTTAATCCCAATTCGCGCACATAAAGGGTTTATCTCTAATTCCATTAAAGTGATTGGTAAATCAGGACATTCGAGCGATCCCGATAAAGGCATTAACGCTATCGAAGTGATGAATTTAGTCATTGAACGCTTGTTAGTGCTAAAACAAAAATTTAAAGAACAATATCATAATGACGGGTTCAGTGTACCTTACCCTACCCTAAATTTAGGTGTTATTCATGGTGGCGATGCGGCCAACCGTATTTGTGGTTGTTGTGAGCTTGTGATTGATATTCGTGCATTGCCCGATAACGATGTTAATTCACTTTATCATGCACTTTGCGATGCACTACAACCTGTTATGGATAAATACCCAAATCGAATCGAGATACAATACGAGGTTACGCCAATTCCGGGCTACGAATGTAAAAAAGATCATCCAGCATTACAACATATTGAAAAATTAGTCGGTCATAGTGCGCAAACTGTCAACTACAGCACAGAAGCACCCTACCTAAACCAAATTTCACCAACGATTGTATTAGGCCCTGGTTCAATTGAACAAGCACACCAGCCCGATGAGTTTATTTCAATGGACTTTTTAAAACCAACTAAAATAACAATAGAACAACTAATTAAGGATTTTTGTCTTTAATCTGTTTTTTTATTCGCCGATAAAATAACATCGGCGAAATTTTATAAAATAAATTTAACTAAATGAAAAAAGTTGCAAAATCGGTAGCGATTTCAGTATTTGCAAAAACACTTTTTGCTTCATTAACTAACTTTTTATTGTTATTCAAATTATATCTTGGGCTTATATGAGTCATAATAAGTCTTTTGACATTAGCTTTTTGGGCAATCATTGCCGCATGTATAGTGGTGGAATGACCACGTTCAATAGCCTTATCAACTAAAGCATGTTCTTGGGTTGCTTCATGAACAAGCAAATCAACATCATTAGCAAGATCAATTGAGGTTTGGCAAGGAATAGTATCACCTAAAATTGCTAACTTTCGGCCTTTTTTAATTTGACCTAAGTAATCTGTACCATTAATTATTCGCCCATCATCAAGTGTAATTGTTTTACCATTTTTAAGATCGTTATAAAAAGGACCAGCCTGAATATTATCTTGCTTTAATTTATCGATATTAAGCTGAGCTGGTAGATCTTTTTCGATAATACGATAACCAAAACACGGTACACGATGTTGTAATAATTTTGCTTCTACTTGAAACTGATTATCTTCAAAAACGGTACAATTTTCTTCAAGCTCAATGATGTTAAGAGGATAGGTTAACCAAGAATAACTAATTTCAATAACAGTTTCGATAAGAATTTTAATTCCTTTCGGAGCAATCAATGTTAAAGGCGATTGATTCTGCATCAAGGAACGGGAAGTTAAAACACCTGGTAGTCCAAACAGATGATCGCCATGCAGATGTGTTAAAAAAATGATCTCAAGTTTAGCAAGACTAAACTTGGCTTTTTGCATTTGCATCTGAGTTGCCTCACCACAATCAAAAAGCCAGAACTTACCCCGCTCTTGCCTAAGATCCAATAAAATACTGCTCACATTGCGTTGTAATGTTGGGGAACCAGCACTTGTCCCTAAAAAAGTCAAATTCATAAAGATTTAAACATTTTTACGTTCAATAGTCTGCTCACCCCAGAACAACTTATCGGCTTTGGTTTTAGAAAACGCAATTTTCAACACTTCATCACTACCTTCTGACCAAATTTGTTCGGCAAGTTTTTCATCATGGTTAGCTAGCTCAAAAATAGCCTCAGCAATTTCAATCGAGGTTTCACGAACAGAAGCCCAAGATTTAATATCATGTATTTCTTTTTTATCGATGTTCATTTTGCTACTCCTTTGAGTTGAATTAGAGGTAAAATAAACCTATTTAATGCAAAACACAATAGGCCAAATACGTATGATAACAATTATTTCTCCGGCGAAAACTTTGGATTACCAATCTCCATTATTAACCCAAAATTACACACTTCCTCAATTTATTGACTCAACTAAAAAACTTATTCAAGATTGCAAAAAACTAAGTGTTGAGAATTTAGCTAACTTAATGTCTATTAGCAAAAAATTAGCCGAACTTAATTATGAGCGATTTAAAGATTGGCATAGTGATTTTAATCTTGAAAATGCAAGACAAGCTATACTTGCTTTTAAAGGTGATGTTTATGAAGGATTACATGTTGAAGATTTTACTGATAAAAATCTAAAGTTTGCACAATCCCATTTAAGAATATTATCAGGTCTTTACGGTATTTTAAGACCACTTGACCTAATTCAACCTTATCGGTTAGAAATGGGGATCCGCTTAAAAAATGGTAGTAACACTAATCTTTATCAATTTTGGGGCGATAAATTAACAGAACACCTTAATAGTGAACTAGCCAAAACATCACATCGCACATTAATCAATTTAGCCTCAAACGAATATTTCAAAGCGATCAAACCAAAACAATTAAATGCAACTATAATTCAGCCTATTTTTTTAGATCAAAGCAAAGATACCTATAAAGTTATCAGTTTTTATGCAAAAAAAGCACGCGGACTAATGAGCCGATACATTATAAAAAATTGCATTGAAAAGAGTGACGATATTAAAAGTTTTAATCTAGAGGGCTATCAATTTGATTCAAAACGCTCAACTGACTTAGAATGGTACTTCATACGCAATCATCAATAAAATAATAACGATGGAATTTCTGACTACATTATGGGCGCAGTTTTTATCTACCCTGCCCCTTTTTATGCTAATTTTATTAGGTTTTTTAGCAGTTAAACTAGGCCGTTGGCAAAAAACAGTCACCGATAGCTTAACCAAATTTACCTTTTATATTGCATTTCCCATCATGCTATTTCAGATCATGAGCCATTTTTCTGAACATTCGCAAATCGATATAAAACTGTTATTCGTCTTTTTTGGAGGATCCTTTATTGTCTTTGCGATTGGTTGCCTAATTGCATCTAAATTATTTAAGTTAAATGGTTCAGAAAGTACAATGTTTGCTATGGGTAGTATTTACACCAATACCGTGTTTGTTGGTATTCCTATTATTAAAATGTTATTAGGCGATAATGCTATTCCCATTGTTGCCATTATCGTTATCTTTAATGCGTTAATTTTATGGACGCTTGCGACGGTTTCTATTGAATTTGTGCACATGGGAAAATGTTCAACTAAAGGGCTTGTTAAAGCCTTTAAAAATGTTTCAAAAAATCCCATTATTATTGGAATTTTTACAGGCATTGTAGTGAATTTTATTGGTTTACCATTACCTAACTTTATCGATAAATCAACCAAAATGGTGAGTGAGATGACCGCTCCTCTTTCATTAATTGTTTTAGGAATGGGACTGGCTGAATATAAAATTCGCGATAAACTTTTAATTACAACAGCTATCTGCACATTAAAATTGACTGTGTTACCTATTGTTACTTATATTTTAAGTAAACTCATTGGACTACCAACTTTAGAATTGCAAGTGGTGGTATTACTCAGTTCGGTTTCAATTGCGATAAATTGTTATATGATGGCAAGGCAGTTTGAAGTGTTGCAAGGCCCTATTGCTTCAAGCTTATTAATATCAACGACGCTATCTTCTATTACAACGCCGTTAATTTTATCAATTATGACACATTTACCTTAAACGCTTATTTGTATCAAAACAGCAGATTGCTTACACTTCATGATTCAAATAATCCACTAACAATGCATAAAGTGTTTTACTTAAAATCACCTTATGTGGTTTAACCATATTATAAAAGTGAATAAATTACTTTCTATCTTTTTAACCTAATAAATAAGATACTGCAGAGTCTTAATTAATCACCAAACGGTATAGAATCCTGAATATTTTTTACAAAACATATAACCTGAAAAATGAATATTTAACTTGCCATCTTAATTTGTCTTCAATCGATTCTTCATTTTTAATCAGATAATTAATTCCATAATTAATGGTTTTATAGCGTTTATTGCTACTGGTTAAGAAGACAAATAGCTTCAATCAGTTTTTTTAGCAGGTTACAAATGGTCGGGCGACTCACCAAAACGCTTAGCCAAATCAGTGACGGTTATTTTTCTTTATAATTAAGCCCATATTGCCAATCTTTGATTTGGCGTTAGTTCTGTTTTTTTATGTCTATTTATGACGGCCGTTTCTCAAATTACTGTCAATAACGCGAATAATTCCTACAGATTATTGTTCTTAACTTAATGAGCAATTTTAACTTTGTTGTGTAGCAATAGTGCCAACATAATGACTACACTACCTAATATAAAGCGTACCCAGTCTATTGATTGATGCCAAATCACCACATTCACCAAAATCCCTGTTGGAATAACCACATTATTCATAATAGCCAAAGTGCCCGAATTCACTTTTGTCGCACCAAAATTCCATAAAAAGTAACATATGCCAGAAGCCACTACGCCAAGCCAGATAATAATGCTCCATTGTAAAATAGTTGTAGGTAATTTTGATGCATCGCCAAAAAGCAACCAACCTACTGTTGCCACAATTACCGCCCCAAAGTAAACCCAAGCAAAAGCCTGATGTTGAGGCATTGGATATATCTCCATAATTCTTTTATAACCAACCTGCCCTAAGGCAAAAACAATATTAGCCCCTTGAATTAATAAAAAGCCAATAATAAAGTTTGCACTAATATGATCATAACGAATAATAGCGGCACCAATAACTGCTATTATTGCCGTAAAAAGGTAACTCAATCTTAATGGATGACGTTGCAGTAAATCATAAATAACCGTGACATAAATAGGTGTAAAAATGGTAAACAACAGTACTTCAGGTACTGAAATATATTGGAAGGAATTATAATAAAAAAAGTACATAATCCCTAATTGACAAGCCCCAACACCCATTAAAAGAAATAGGGTTTTAAGCTTAATATTTCTAAAGCATAAAAAAGGTAAAAAGGTAATAAATGCTAACAAAACACGCATAACTACAGCAAACCAAGTATCAACCTGTCCACTGATATAAACACCAATAAAACTAAACGAAAACGACCAAATAATTGTTACAAAAATAAGATAAGCCATAATTAATATAAAGAATGATAAATGGATTGCATCGTATCAATTCACTTAATATTTGTAAACTTTATGTTATAAAAATTGATTACAACAATAAGGTATATGTAAAAAAATGCCGAATTATTTACACTTCATGATTAAAATAACCCTATAAAAATGCATAAGGCGTTATATCTAAAATCGTTTCGCATTAAACATGCGTAATATGCTTTTTACTTTTTCATATGTTTGTGGGCTAGGATTGGTAAATTTTTGATTGATACAATGGTTGTCACACATATTACCTAAACAAAAAAACAGCCCAATTCTTATCAAAAAGTTTCAGGAAATCATAGTGTTTAAGTAAAAAACCAGCAAGCGCCTGAATAACTTCTATAACTTATTTTTTTAATTATTACTTCATTATTAATAAACAAGATAAACTGTATCGTTAAGTTGGTATTCTTGTTCAATTTGGGCTAGCTCTTCTTTGGAGCCGGCTTTCGAGGCTTTGTCTAATCCTTCAATTTGCTTTGAGGTGACTGTAATGCGTGGTTCAACATCCATAAAACTTTTGGCTTCGTCTCGGCTGTAATCTATATATCTTAAACCCGCTTTATTTAATGGCCTGTCCGTTCCATACTCCATAAAGTGGCTGATCCAGTTCCAAGCATAAGCAAATTGGTTGGTTTCACCAATATAGATATACTCAATCAGTTCATGACTGTTTGGCTTACAAGCTACACCTAGTAATATATGGTGTTCAATTGTACCACCACTAGCAAAGGCACCTGTTGAACTTTGTAATACCGCATGAAAGTCAGCCCAGTCATAAACTTTGATTTGGTATTTTTTTAAATCCTTGAATGCGTTAAGTGGTGTCCAGAGTTTAAACATCCATTTCATTGCCACTGCTTCGTAAAGATAGACTTTACCTGTTTTGCGATTAAAGCGAATAGGATTGCTAAAGGGGGCAAAATAGGCAAAAAGAAAATTGAATAGAGTGTGATAACAAATAATGCTAAGCACAATGATCATAAAAAAAGAAATAAAAGTAATCCACCATATAAATTCGACTCCTAACCAAAAATGAAAAAACAACATAAAAAAAGCTAAATTAAAATATAATATTAAGAAAAATGTAGCACTTGTCGCACCAATTTTTCTATAACGATAAATTTCCAGATAGTTATCATTAGCACAAGCTATATAGTTTGCTTCGCTGATAATGCCCAAACCACTAGTTTTACTTAGGTCTTTTTTCCAGCCTGATAGTTGCGGTTGATAGCGTGATGGCATATTTTTGTTCCTTTATAATCTATTTGTGGTTTAAAAGCATGATCCCATAACCGTCAAATTCATAAAATTGATGAAGCGGTTGTGACTCTTCTATTTGGTCGCCATTTATGATATCGGGTTTTTTATAGTTAAGTTCAACGGTATAGAGTAATGATGTAATGGCTTTATAATTTACCTCGGCCAGCTTAAAGCGAATAACCAGATTGGTTTTAGTGCCTTTTACTGGTTTTAATGTGTAATCACTATTATCGTTCTCAACCTCTTCTGATTGATATTTAAACATCCTACCTTTATCGTGGGTGAATATAATATAGGGACGACCATATAATAGGATATTCAAACTATCTTCAAGGAGTTTTGGCTCCAGCTTTTTACTTATATTATTATGGTTAAGTTGTATTTTCACCTTTAAGTCTGGGTTTCTTTTATCCATAATAGTGACGATAAATGCTAATTTATCGTTTTCCATATCGAAGTCATGAATGGTCATATCAAGATAAAGCGAGCGATATATAAATTCAGCTAGTAAAATTTCTTGATTTTTATCGGGCTGTGCAAAGCGCAATTGCGGTGATATGCCTGATATCAATACCGAAAAATCATTGAGCGCTTGTTTGCATCCAGCAATTGTCATTGGGTAACGCCCATTATCAATACCAAAACCGCAGCGGGCAAACCAGCGCTCTAGCAATGTGGAAATATAAATAATAATAACACCTGCAACAGTAACAATAACCCCCATTACTGGTACCATCGCTACTGGAAGTGTTAAAGTTACCAATTTTAATGCCATTGCTGAACCAACAATTATGGCTAAACCTCCCACAATTTTGGAAACACCCGCAATACCATCTTCCTCATTAAAAAATAAATTAGCCCCTTTTAAAACCTCTATCGCACCGTCAACTATTGCTAACATAGTAAGTCCCTTACCAACAAAATTGACAAATTTATCTGCAATATAAAAAACTTGCTTCATGCCATAAGCGAGTTTCAATTTTGGTGGTGTTAGTCGACTTTCGCCATAAGGATGACGTGTTAAAAAGTTAGTCATCTTAAGTGCGTTCATAGCTGTTGCCATTTTGATAATATGTCCGCCAACTTCGGCCGCCATGCCTGCAATAGCGATTAAACTCGAGGTTAAATCATAAAGTAGAAAAGCTTTTTGTATTGGATCGGTCTCGGTTTTGATTTCTTCCAGATTATTTTTAAATGCATTTAGCGTAAAGTGAATCATTACCACATTTAAAAAGCATTTTGCTAAACCGCTGACAACAATTTTTTGGTTTTCAGTTTGAACATGATATATTTTATACGATGCTAGATAGCAAAAAGTTACCAACAGACGACCCCATGACATCCAGATCCTAACTATTTAAACCAACTTAAAATTTATGAATGTTTGTTTTGTAATTAATAACGATAATCAATTTAAGCAGACAAATTACGTTGTTTTACTCATTTCTGCACCTATTTTTTTACTTTTTTTATCAAGAATTTCAATTTAAATTATAAGGATAAGTAATTATATCAACTGACTTGTAGGAATTATTCGCGATATTTACTGTAATCTAAAGAGAGGACACGGACCACCGTAATTTATCACGCCAAAATTATTACGTACTAATTCCTTTAGGCAATAAATTGGGATTATTTCCTGCTGATTGTTTAATAAACGAGGTTTGTACAGGAATATTAACAATCACCCAATGCCACCAACCAGAACCCGTTGGTGCATCAGGATCATACATAGTTAATACTAAACTTTTTGTCGCTTTGGGTAGATTTTGACATAAAATTTGCGGGGATATATTTTCACCTTAGCAACCAAATTGATTGGATATAAACCAAGCAGTAAACCCGTTATCGATAAGATCAGTGCTAGTTAATTGTAATTGTGTCGCATAACTGCAACTTGTGCTCAATAATAATGTACTATAAATAATGGCTTTCGCTTTGTACAAAATACGTATGTTAGCCTCTTTTGACTATTAAATAAAAGCCATCATAAGGAATTTTCAATCTATAATCGGCACAAATTAGCTTAAATCTGACACAAATTCGATTAATATTATCATTCTCTTGCTGCTAATACTCGTTCAACCGTATCAACAATGGCTTGAGTTTGTGAGTCAATTTCTATGTTGACTTTATCTCCGACTTTTTTAGCGTCTAATGTGGTAATTGCAAGTGTTTCAGGGATTAAATGGATATGGAAGTAATTATCGTTAACTTCACCAACGGTCAAACTAGCGCCGTCGATTCCAATAAAGCCTTTATATAATATATATTTGATAAACTGTGGTGGCAACTTTAACGCCATATGGCAGTTGGTTGCGGTTTTTTGAATATCAATAATGGTTGCGGTGCAAGAGATATGCCCAGACATCACATGTCCACCAATTTCGTCACCATATTTAGCGCTACGCTCGATATTGACATAATCATTGATTTTTTTATCACCTAATGTGGTCAATGCTAGGGTTTCTTCCATAATATCAAAAGACACGACATCTTTATCAAAACCTGTCACAGTTAAACAACAGCCATCATTGGCAATTGAAGCACCAATTTCAATTTTATCGGTTAATTGATGCGGTAATTTGACTTTATATGTTCTTAATTTATCTTGGTCTTTAATATCAATAATTTGACCCACGCCTTGTACAATTCCCGTAAACACAATATTCCCCTTTGCTATATCAATTTTTAATGGCTATTTTAGCCTAATCAAATCATAATTTCCTAATGATTAAATTAATTGTGTAGGCAAATAATATTAAGTTCTGCCTTTATTTATTATTATTCAATAAAAAAACAAAAATAAAACTTGGATAAAATGATATTCGTTTCTATCTTCTATCGTTATAATAATGACTAAATTTTTTGTTAATTAATGTGATGTTTACCTTAAAGTGTTAATTATTGTATGTAAAAAGTTGCATTTTATCTTAATGCGGTTAGATTTCGCTTTTGCTAATTAAGGATTATCTATGTTGAAACTTATTTTAGCCATTTCACTCGGATCTGTGGCGGGTGGTTTATTGCGTTGGTTTTTATCGCTTAAATTGAATATTATTGCTTTTGTAATTCCGCTAGGCACACTACTGTCTAATTTAGTTGCAGGTTATATTATTGGCTTTGCTATTGCTTTCTTTAATCACTCTAATCTTTCAGCCGAATGGCGATTACTTGTAATAACGGGTTTTTGTGGTGGTCTGTCAACCTTTTCAACCTTTTCAGCCGAAATTGTCAACTTTTTACAAGAAGGTCGAATATCTTGGGGATTGGCAACCCTATTTATACATGTAATTGGTTCTGTTTTAATGACTTTTTTAGGGATATTGTCATACCAATGGTTACGTTCTTAAAGTTGAATAGTTGTAAATAATATAAAAACCAATCAAAATAAAGTTTACAAGCGGGAAATACTGTACTAACATACACTGTATATAAAAACAGTATCGAGATTATTATGCTTATTGAACATTCAACACAACAACTTATAGCGATTAATTTTGAATCACCTTTTCAACAAGTATTACAACAACAACGTCCTTTATTAAAATCACTTAACAAAGCTAAAAAATGGCAATTGTGGCTTTCTAACCGACCAATGTTAAAGCGTTCATGGATTAATATCGCAGGTTTAGATAAAAACAAAGTTGTTCATCTAGCAAATTTAAATAACGCAAACTTAATATCAACTATTGAAAAAGCGTTACAAAACAAAACTTGCAGTTATGTGGTTGCTTGTATCAATAATCTTAATGAGCAAGACAAATCCCGCTTACAACAGGCGGTATCATCAAGCGACACCTGTCTACTTTTAGTACATGATGTACAAAGTGAATACCCTATTCAATATCACTAACTATAAGCATATTACTAGCCAAACAAATGTGCATTTTCAAATTTAGCAAGTAAAGTTAAAATGTTTAATAGCTATTAAAAATCAGAGCTGAGCACATTAAAAATGCTCAGCTTTTTATGATAGTCAAGTCATTAATAATAGTAATTTATAACAACAAGTTGGCTAATTTTTTTCGATCTACTTTTCCACTTCCAGTCATAGGCAGCAGATCAATTATTATCATTTTCGAGGCATGTTATGGCGAACTTTTTCTACACATAACTTTTAACAAGGCCCCATAATACAACTAATCATCATTAATGGAATAAAAACTGGCAATATAATTAAGCCTGCTACGTCACCTGTGATGTCCTCACTAGCTTTTATTTCATTTCTAGGTTTGACTAACACGGTAATGGGGGTTGGTAATAAATATTGATCAGATAGCGTATTTGCTTGCTTATAGGCATTTCCTTTTGTGCTAAATGACACTTGATAATAACCATCTTTTAACACCCATTCTGATTTATACTTCATTGATAAATTGTTATTGTTTAAAATTGTTTTTTCTGGGATAAGATTACTATACCTAGCAATAATTCCATCGTTTGCATTTTCTCGGAAAAAAGTGATAGATACTTTTTCAATATCATTTTTATATTCTGCTAAAAAATTACGGTAGCTTTTGAGCTTGTCTATCGCATCGGCACTTGTAAATTGATATGAGTATGTTTGTGATTCAGCAATAATACCTATTTTTTCATCACTCTTTAATTTGATAATGGTGTCACTACTGGATAAAATTTGCGTTTGCTTATGCACACAGCCACAAAGACAAAAAATCAGAATAAAAACAAGCTTTTTCATTATCGTTTTCCTACTTTAAACACGTGAATAAGGATTAATTTTCACAAAATCATTTATTTTTATAATAGCGTTAGCGATCAGCAAAATTAGGCTAACTAGCTATCATAGCACATCAATCAAATTTTCGACGCATCTTGTTTGGCTTGATTAATGATTGCTTTAGCTATCCATTGCGATAGTGATATTATAGACTGGTCATCAAGCTTCCAGATATCTTTGAGTACCATAAATATTTCAGAGCCATAAATGATTGAAATAGCATAAATTACTTTATCATAAAGTTCTTCAGGAAGTTCAGTTTTGAGTGGTAACAATATTGTTGAAAGGATTTCTTTGCGATTACCTCGCACCAATTTTTCGGTTTGTGGAGATAATGACGCTCGTTCCGTTGCCCATTGTTGTAATGAAACCCTTAGTGCTGCGCGTAATGCCCCTTCATGTTTTAACATTTGTGGAAAAGCAAAAGCTAAAAAATCATTAATACGTTCGTCTGCATTTTGTTTTTTTGATCGCCAACTAAAAATGGGTTCTAATGAACTTTCAACCACTGCTGTAATTAGAGCACTTTGTGTTGGAAAATAGCGGTATGCTGTTGCTCGGGATATACCAGATTTATCAGCTAGTTCAGTTATAGTGAGTTCACAGCCCTGTTCTAATGCTTCTAATGCAGTATTAATTAAACGTTCATAAGTTCGTTTTTTTACACCAGTATATATTGAGGAAGGTACTAAAGTCTTTTGGATCATTGAATATATATTTAATTTGTAGTAATCGTGAGCATGATACCGCATTTTATAAATTAGTTAAAATTTATCTTTTCACACAAAAAAATGAGACTTAAATCTCATTTTTGATATATAATGTATGACAATTTGTCATCCTTTTGTTACAAGTATTTACCTAATTAGCTTATTTGGGAGTAATAAATGGCATCATCTCGTACAATTTATTTAGTTACAACATTAGACACTAAAAGGGAAGAAATTGCTTATATCAAAAATCTTCTCGATCTGAAAAATCTTAACTGTAAAATTGTCGATATTTCTACACAACCTCATCAATTTAATCATTTAGCGGCTATTGCAGCAGAAACCGTTGCTAGTTACCATCCAAATGGTAAGCAAGCTGTTTTTTGCGGCGATAGAGGCAAAGCAATTGTTGCAATGGCTGATGCGTTCAAATTATTTTTGATGGCTCAAAATGATGTAGAAGCCATACTAGGTTTAGGTGGTTCTGGTGGTACAGCATTAATTACTCCTGCTATGCAATCACTTGCTGTTGGAATTCCTAAACTTATGGTATCAACAATGGCATCTGGCAATATTTCGGGTTATATCGGTGCAAGTGATATTGCAATGATGTATTCGGTTACCGATATTGCTGGAATTAATGTTATATCAAGAAAAGTTTTAACCAATGCGGCTAACTTTATTGCTGGCTCGGTTCTATTTAAAACCCAAGATACGATTGAAGATAAACCCGCAATTGGATTGACTATGTTTGGTGTCACAACGACATGTGTTCAATCCGTATCAGCTAAATTACACGATCAATATGATTGCTTGGTTTTCCATGCTACAGGTAGTGGTGGCAAAGCGATGGAAAAACTCGCTGATAGCCATTTATTGCATGGTGTGCTTGATATTACAACAACTGAAGTAGGTGATTATTTATTCGATGGTGTTTTAGCTTGTGATGAAGATCGCTTTGGCGCCATTGCCAGAAGCAAAATACCTTATATTGGATCGTGCGGGGCACTTGATATGGTAAATTTTGCTAGCCCAGATACTATCTCGCAAAAGTATCAAGATCGTTTGTTTTATTCACATAATCCACAAGTAACATTAATGCGAACAACGCCAGAAGAAAATAAAAAAATGGCCAATTGGATCGCAAATAAACTTAACCAATGCCAAGGTTATGTCACTTTTATTATTCCTGAAGGTGGATTTTCGGCTTTAGATATTGAAGGAGGTGCTTTTTGGTTACCAAAAGCTAATCAAGCATTTATTGATGAATTTGAAAAAATTTTTATCCAAACCGAAAAAAGAAAGTTAATAAAAACCCCCTATCATATAAATTCACCGCAGTTTTGTGATCTGATCATCAACGAATTTACAAAGGTAATGAAATAAATATTTGGAGAATATAATGAGTAGTCAACGAACTCAATTGTTAAAAAAATTCCACGATATGATTGCTAAAGGCCAACCAATTATCGGTGGTGGTGCGGGTACAGGATTATCAGCAAAATGTGAAGAAGCTGGCGGTATCGATCTTATTGTTATTTATAATTCTGGACGTTACCGTATGGCTGGTAGAGGTTCATTAGCTGGATTGCTTGCTTATGGCAATGCTAACGAAATTGTAATGGATATGGCTAAAGAAGTATTGCCAGTAGTCAAAAATACGCCAGTGCTAGCGGGCGTAAATGGCACGGATCCATTTTGTCAATTTGACCAATTCTTAGATCAATTAAAAGAAACGGGATTTGCTGGCGTACAAAACTTTCCAACTGTTGGGCTTATTGATGGTAATTTCAGAGCAAATCTAGAAGAAACAGGGATGGGATACGCTTTAGAAGTTGAAATGATTCGCAAAGCACATGCAAAAGATCTGCTTACAACACCTTATGTATTTAGCGAACAAAATGCTATCGATATGGCTAAAGCGGGCGCAGATATTTTAGTGCCTCATATGGGATTAACGACAGGAGGAAGCATTGGTGCAGAAACGGCATTGAAACTAACTGACTGTGTGCCGTTAATCAATCAATGGGCAAAAGCGGCTAAAGCAATTCGTCCAGACATTATTATTTTATGTCATGGTGGCCCTATTGCTACTCCAGAAGATGCTGAATATATCTTAAAAAATTGCCCTGATTGTAATGGATTTTATGGCGCAAGCTCGATGGAGCGTTTACCAACAGAAATTGCATTAAAACAAACGACAGAAAAATTTAAATCGATTCAACGACACTAACAATAATATAAGCAATAACGGTGCGACTTACACGTCGCACTGCTATTTTTTTAATAGTTGCGCGATTAATTAAATGCTAATTTGAGAAAATGTTATAATATCAATATCCACTCATATTTGTTATATAGTGACTTAGATTTAACAGAAACAAAAATCCTAACCATGGTAATCTATGCATAGATAGCGTTAACAAATTAGTAAATAGCAAAACTATCAATCAACTTTCAGTGCTATCTTCAATTTAAAATAATCGTTTAATAAAATTATTTAGATAATAAAAAATAAGATTAGCCTAACAATTCATCCCCAAAAAGATTAAAATTGATAAATATTATTGGCAAACTGGCGAATATTTTTACCGGTTCAGCCTTAAATTAATCACAAAGTAATAGTGCTAAGCAGGAACAGATGAATACTCCCCCAAAATGGTTAAGATTGTTAATTGATGAGAATTGCTCATTTGAACAGCTATTAGCCAAGCTTACGAAAGCCTTTAACTGTACATTCACTTATAAAAATGATAGTGGTATTGCTAAAGCTAAGTTAGGTGATTTTGCTATAATGATTCATGACAAAATTGATCGTATTTTTGACATCATTCTTAATCCATCTTATATTGTTACTTTTATGATTACAGAGGGTAAATATCCTAATTACCACGTTGAAAAGCATATTCAAACAACCTTAACCAATCATGGTATCACTTATCAACGCTCACAAGCCAAAGATCATGCCTATCCCATTGAACTTCCTTTTTGGCAAGCCCCCAACGATGATATTGTCATAAAATCCAAAGGCGATACATTAACCGCCTATTGCAAAATATGGTATAAACCTGCAAAGTATTCTAAATTTACGGGTATATTCGAGTTTTCTAATGTTTGGGCAATGCGTTTTGAACGAAACAAACAGTGCGCTTACTACAGTCATTGTGATAGCGATGATTTTAATTCTTGTTATTGGGTTATCCCTGAATCATCATGGCTTGAGCAATTAGTCAATGAACGACAATCTCATTTCCCTAATTGGCAACAATATGATCGCGGTGACTATTGGCATTATATTATTCAAAGCGATTCATTCTATGTAGAAGTCATTGCTAAACAGATCAAAATATCAAAAAAACAATTAAAAGGTATTTTTTAAGATAAAATGGCAATATATAAAGGTCAAATCATAACTTGATATTCAATATACTATGAATCATCTTAATTTTTTTATAAACAACTTTATAAAGAAAGATAAAAAACAACGATACCACTTTCTAATTAATGGAAAATGGCCGAAATTTGCCAATAACATCAAATATCTTGATAAACATTTGAATCACCATTGTGTAAGAATTGATAACAATGCTTTTGAAAAATTTACTCAAATTATAAAGCACTATACCATTAAATCAGGATATTATTATGATGCCTATACCAATGGGATGGAAATATCAACCCACTGTCTAAATAATATTCATGATGATAGTCTACTTATCTGCCCTGATAACAATATTGCATTCTATTTTCATCATGATAATTGGATATGGTTTTGCCAGATAAAACCTTGAGCAACATCATAGATAAAACAGGTAACCCAAAATATGCACTCATTTAATGATATAAATCAGTTTTTAACCGACTGCATTAATCTACAGGATAATTTATTAAATAAACTCTATTTATTAGCTAATCAGCCTAAAGCCGTTGAATTAATTAAAACACATTTAACCCAAAAGTTTGATCCCTTGTTATTACACTTGATCAAACAATTTCCAGAAGCAATCAAAATAAGCTTATTACC
The DNA here is from genome assembly GCF_001690525.1 of Gilliamella sp. App6-5. GTDB lineage: Bacteria > Pseudomonadota > Gammaproteobacteria > Enterobacterales > Orbaceae > Gilliamella > Gilliamella apicola_H. The sequence goes on from NZ_LZGT01000074.1 coordinate 23,511, forward strand.
TGAAATTATCAACATTATGCAATATTTAGATGGCAATACAAAATTATGCCAAGAGATTATTTTAAGTATCAATACACAGTGGCTAGAAAAACATATTTGGAATTATATTACACCTATTTTAGGGCAACAGGATTATCAAACATTTGGTATATTGATGTATTTATTCAATTCATTTAGCCAGAAGTTATCAAAAAAATTGGCGATTTTAGCTTTACAAAGTGACGATAAAGATGTACAAGAAATCGGTGAGTTCTATTTATCAAATAATAGATGCCTTTTAGATGATGTTTGAAGTAGCTAATGATGCTAGTTGAGTGTGACAACATTTACATACGATAACTTTGATTATTTAGAGCAACTGCATGTCAGTATTCAAATATTTAAACGATAAGATAAGAAAACAAAACCCAATCACCGCCACGATTGGGAGCGCTGTACGTGGGGTTTGAGGCTTTGGCAGAAGCAGCCCATAGATGCTTAAACAAGTATAGGTGAAAAAATGGATGGCGTAAATGTTGATTTTAATATAAAAAACTTTCTTGATATGCTGATTACAACAGAATCGTTTTTTGAGTTAATTGTACAAAGTAAAAAAAGAGTTAATCATGCAGGGATTTTTTGATAGATTAATGCTTGGTGAACTAAAGGATGTAATGATCGCCGGCTATGTTGATTATGCTACTCTACCGATTTTTCACCCGCTTTATGATAGATTATATTTTATTATTGATGAAGTTATTTTTGAGTTATATCTCAGTGAAGCAGGTATTATACAATATAATGAATTAACAGAAATTAAAGCATGGTTTACTTTAGATGATGATGACCATTTTTCATTAATGTCAATTTATTCGCAATTATTCAAAACCGAGCAAACTGTAACTATCACCAAGATAACATACTCATCAATACCCTTTTCCTCAATGAGTATAAGTTACTTCAATGGCCAAGGCTGTGGTAATTTACTTTTTGACCCAAATCATTTTTTTGGTTTTACATTTTTATAAAGGTTATAAATGTTAGATATTATTGATTTTATTGAATCATCATATAAAGATAATCCAGAGTTAAAACACAAACTAGCATTAGTCAAAAAATTAATTACCTACTTGTCTGAACATGATATTGAAAGATCTGTTGGTGAGATTATACCTATCTTGGGCAGTAATACAGGTTATAGTGAATATCGAATCATTAATGACTGTGAATCGGATAACCCTTCCCTGTGGTCTGAGTACCAATATAATGGCGAAAAGGTAAGGCTGAATTCTGGCGATATTGTACTCACAATGAAAAAATAAATTTTTGATAATGGGTTAGCACTATCGATAAGTAAATTAAGCAATAAATTAAGTGATAAAATGAACATAAAAAATAAACACTCTATTGAAAAATAGACGTTTATTTTATTAGATTAATTTTGCTGGCAAGTTATGCAGTTGCATTATTGCTATTTATTTCAACCACCAAAACATGACCTTGATCTTTCAAAAAGTATTCATTATTTTCTGGAGCGCGTAATGACATCATTTTATTATCGCCTACCTCCATAGTATCACCTGGCATCATTGTTGCACCGCTATCACGTAGATACTCTAGGATATTACCAAACATTTCAAAATAATATTCCCCCTCATCATGGCTATTGGCTAATACAGCAAAATCAGGTAAGCCAAAAACATCCGCACCATAAGTACGCATCCATACCCCTTTAACACCTTCTACTTCATATTTCACAAATCCGCAAAAGAACGAAGGTAAGCAATGGCGTAAACTATCAATTCCACCTTTATCAGTAACCAATCCACGAATAGTACTTATTGGTAACGAAGAATGCCCATTTCCGTTAATCACGGCTAAAGCATTAAACTCCTCCAAACCAGCGGCTAAACGGGTTAAAGCTAGGTATTGCTCAAGTACATCTTGCTCATACCCAATATAATATAAAATTAAATGGCTATCATTATTTCGAATTTGCGCTTTGATATCCTGATTATAATGTGCAGGTGCAACACAAGTTTCTAAAGCCTCAGCAGGATATGGGGCATTGATTCCAAATAGCTTAATCACATGTTTTCCCCAACCAATTAAGAGATAACATCCATCATCTAACTGTCCAAATGGCTGTTGACATTGAATGTCTTTCATTGATGAATCTATATTGCGTAATTTATTTAATAAATTATCTTTCTCAAAACAAAATTGCCCTTTAAACACAACACCTAATGTTAATGGTTCCTTAATATCTGGATTTTCAACTAGTGCCCCATTAGTTTGTTGTGGCTGTGACTTTTTACCAAATAGACGTGAAAAAATATTCATTTATTCTTCCTTAATATTAAATTTTTCTAAAATCGATGATTATCAAGAGGATGTTAATCGTTATATCAATAAATCTGATTTATTACTGAAGATTACTCAACAAGGTATTCCATCACCAACACCATTCCACCATTTTGTAAAAAAGATTCTTGTGCTGATGGGCTACGTAATAACATTTTTTTGCCTTCGGTATCTTCTGTAGTGTGACCTGCTTGTATCGATGCCCCACTATCCCGCAAATAAAGCAATAAATTATTGAACATGTTCATATACTTTTCGCTATCTTCATGACTATTGGCTAATATAGCCAAATCGGGCAAACCAAAAGCATCTGCACCATAAGTACGCATCCATACGCCATCAAAATGGTCAACATTAAATTTCACAAATCCAATAAAAAATAGTGGTAAACAATTACGTAACAAATAGACTCCTTGTTGTTCATTTGCCAGTGCACTAGCAACATGTGTTGCTAAAATTTGATGAGCCTTTGCATTAATAAGCGCGCTCATATCGCAATGTTCAAATCCAACAGCAAACTGTGTTAAAGCAACATATTGCTCAACTAAATCATCTTCAAATCCAACATAGTATAAAATTACATGGCTTTGGTGATGAGAAACTTGTTGCTTAAATTCTTGCGTGTTTTGACTATTTTCAATACATGGCTGTAAAATTTCGGAAGGACAAGGGGCATTAAAACCAACAATTTTTATAATATGCTGCCCCCATGCCACAAGGGCATCAGCGCCATCAGTTATTTGTTCAATGGATGATGGTAAACGAATGTTTTTCATTGACGAATCGACTTTGCGTAATGTTTTTAATAATTTATGTCGATTAAAAGAGAGATTGTCATTGAATAGCACTACCAAAGATAGAGGATTTTCAATAGAAGAATTTGCAACTAAAATGTCATCCGATGGCCGACTTTTATTATCCCAACGACTAAATAGACGGGAAAATAGACTCATTTTATATTCCTTATTAAATTTATTTTTTTAAATTTATTGCCCCAATTTATTACCAAAATAATAAAAGGCTATTTAATGCATTTTTTGATATATTATATGTATATTACAAAGTATTTCAAACAATATGTAACCCATTTCTCAACAAACTAATCTTCGGTAATATTTAAGCTCACCGATTAAAAAATCGATTAAACAACGTGTTCGAAGTGGTAACAATTTACGGCTTGGGTAAATAGCATAAATATTCAAATCCTCGACATTATAATCTAGCAAAACACGAACCAACCTCTTCATTTTAATATCTTGACCAATAATAAAATCGGGTTGTAGTGAAATACCGCCATTTTGTAACATAATTTGGCGACAAGTATCGCCATTATTACAATAAATATTCGCTTTTAAATTAACTGAGTCATAAGTATTATCTTTGTAAAAATGCCATTGTTCTTTTTTAGCCCATTGGCTATACATAATAATTTTATGATTTAATAATTCATCAGGATGATTGGGCATGCCATATTTAGCAACATAATCTGGTGAAGCTGCTGCGATAATTTGTGTGGTTGCCAGTTTTCGACTAATTAGTGATGAGTTTTCTAATCGACTAATTCGAACAGCAAGATCATACCCCTCTTCAAGTAAGTCAACCACACGATCAGACAGTGTAATATCCAACTCTATATTGGGGTATTTATCGATAAATTTTTGCCATAAAGGCGCTAAATATAAAATACCAAAACTAACAGGTACATTAATGCGAAGCATACCTTGGGGACTTACTTTATTCATGCTTATTGCGTTTTCTGCCTCTATGGTTGCATTAATAATAGCTTTTGCTTGCAAGTAAAACGTTTGTCCTTCGTAAGTAATGACCATTTTCCGCGTAGTTCGTTGCAACAATCGCACTTGCAAACGATCTTCTAACGATTGAATACAACGCGACACAGCCTGCTTAGACATATTCAATTTATTTGCAGCCTCAACAAAGCTATTACAATCAACAACGGTTACAAATACTGTCATTTCTAATAATTTATTTGACCTATTCATCTAACTCCACCCTATTATTCCATTTTATGAGACAATAATTCACATATTACATTATTTATACATAAATAAATAACCATTAATATAAATACATAACTATCGAACAACGTTAATTTATTTACTTATAGGAACAATAATATGAAACCATATCAAACTGATATTGCATCACTTTTATTACGTATAGCGTTAGGCGCTATGTTTTTGGCGCATGGATTAACTAAACTCCTTGTTTTTACCCCTAATGGCACAGCTCAATATTTTGAATCACTGGGCTTGCCGGGATTTGTCGGTTATTTAACAATTGTTTTTGAAATTGGTGGTGGTGTGTTATTACTCTTAGGGGTTATAACTCGAATTATCAGTTCACTCGCTGTTATTCAAATGATTGTCATTAGTTTCATTCATTCAGTAAATGGCTGGTCATTTAGTAATGCCGGTGGCGGTTGGGAGTATCCTGCTTTTATGGCACTGAGTGCCTTTAGTTTGGCGTTGTTGGGGAGTGGTCGGTTTAGTTTATTATTTAAAGATACAAAGTATTAGTGGGATAAGATGAAAGTTATTTTTTGTTAGTACTATTTGTATTGGGATGTCGTGCAATTGTTTTTCTTTGTACTATGGTAGATACAAGTCAGTCGGTTGTCTTGGTGTGACTAAATCAAAAGCCATTCGCACCCAGTTAAAAACTAACAATCTAAAATGCGCATGTCACTGATTTAGCCATATTCCCTTAATTTCGTCCCTTTTGTTAGCAAGTTGGCATGACAATTTTAAATTGAAAACCTTAGGTGATGAAGTAAAAAGCAGTATTAACGTTTAATCTTACTATTTTGCATATTATGCCAAGCATTTAAACTGTAATAAATCAAATTAACACTGAAGTATTAAAGTGCACAGCAAACAGTTACAACATCGTTACACCAATTGCTTGGTTATTCTTATGAATAACTGTATAACATTTAGCTAAATCGGTGATGGTTATTTCTTCTTTATGATAGAGGCGCCATATCTCTTGTTTATGATAAGAAGTTAGTTTTGTTGTTTTATGTATCTTCATTACCGTAGTTTTTCTTAATTACTGTAAACAACGGGAATAATTCCTACACATAGTATATAAATTATTTTTCTAAACCGCCTATACGGCGGTGAACGGATCTAATAGATAACAGCATTACCGAACCATTTTCTAAACCGCCTATACGGCGGTGAACAAAATGCAAAATAATAGCTATGGCAGAACGCAATTTCTAAACCGCCTATACGGCGGTGAACATAAATAATGTCGAGGTGCTGATAGATGAATATTTCTAAACCGCCTATACGGCGGTGAACAACGAACTGATGAGTGGTTTAAGGCTAGATTATTTCTAAACCGCCTATACGGCGGTGAACTCATCAATGTATAAATCGAATGTCACAATCCATTTCTAAACCGCCTATACGGCGGTGAACTAGAAGCCAATATACTATAAAGCTTGTTTGGCAAAAGACAAATAAGATTTTTATTTTTAAAAACCCTTTTTTATCATCAACACTTAATTCTTTGTTTTTATTTACTTTTATTTATTGATAAAAAAAAGGGTTAGATGAATTTTTCATTTTTTGACAATGAGCAAATATTATTGTAAAAATAACAGTTAGGTAGAAAATTGATTTTATTTGTTTTTTATTTTCCCATAAACTATTGATACGTTGTATTTTCCTCACGATAAAAATATCCCTTATTGCCTACAATCAATAATAAAATTACAATAATTTTTCTTTAAACCACTTACAGCAAAAAAATATGATCACTTACCACGATGCTACATTAGAAGATTTACCATTTATTGTCGATGTTTATAATTCAACAATTGCTGGTCGCCAAGTGACTGCCGATACAGTGCCTGTTTCTGTTGAAAGTCGGTTGGAATGGTTTCACCAGCATAACCCTAAAAATCGTCCACTTTGGTTAATTAAATATCAAGATAGATCTTGTGGTTGGATTAGTTTATCTTCGTTTTATGGTCGCCCCGCTTTTTATAAAACCGTCGAGATTAGCTTATATCTTCATCAAGATTTTCGTGGTAAAAAAATTGGTCAATTTATGGTGAATAAAATCGAACAATTTGCCAAACAAGCTGGAATTGAGGCAATTTTTAGCTATGTGTTTCGACATAATTTACCTAGTGTTAATTTATTTAAAAAAATGCAATATCAACAATGGGGGCTTCTTCCAAAAATTGCAGAATTAGATAATGTTCAGCGTGATTTAATGATATGGGGTAAACGGTTAGATTAACCCACCTATTATCAATAAAATTCAACTATTCAAAAGGATTTTTAATGAGTACCTTAAATGATATTAAATATTACGCTAGTCAATCTAAAATCACCTCGACTTTAGTGCTGATAAATATCCTTTGCTTTTTTGTCTTCCGATTACTTGATAGTCGTGGTTTTTCGACGCTTTATGAAAATCACTTTCTGATTGATTGGGGTGCCGATGTTGCAATATTGACCTTTTCTGGCCAATATTGGCGTATGTTCACCAATTTATTTATGCATGTCGGTTTTACCCATTTAGCTATGAATATGCTGGCATTATGGAGCATTGGGCCAATTTTAGAAAAGCGTATCCCCCGCATAGCTTTTTTGGGTATTTATCTTTTTTCAGGTCTAGTGGGAAGCTTATCAAGTGATATAGCTACCATTAATCAAAATATAATCAGTTGTGGTGCTTCGGGTGCTATTTTAGGCATTATTACCGCCTTACTAGCTTATTGCTTAGTGTTTAAGGCTAATATACAAGAAATGCCAGTCAAAGCGATGCTGATCAGTTTAATTTTGACGGCAGGATTAGGCTTATTACCTTCGATCGACAATATGGCACATATCGGTGGCGCTTGCGCTGGGTTTGTGCTTGGTGGGCTGATTTCGTTATGCATTAAAACGTTCAAATATCCAAGCAAGTTAACCTTACTTATTATTAGTTTACTATTTATTGTTACGGCATTAGGGTTATATATAGTCTATATGCACTATGCTTTACCCAGTGATTATGATATTTACAATTAAAAACAAAAAGGCACTGATGATAAACAATCAAACAGTGCCTTTTTATGCAGCTCAATTCTAGAAACTATTTAAGATTCGAGCTGGTTCGACTTTACAAGCTCGCCTAGCGGGATAATAGCTGGCAATTAAGCTAAGTAACATGGAAGTTATAAACACTACCAACACATCAAATAGATGAATTTCCGAGGGTAAAAAATCGATAAAATAGATATTACTATTTAAAATTTTGTGCCCCATTAATGACTCAACAATTCCCATAATATTAGACAGTTGCCAAGACAATACCACGCCTAAAATTACCCCGATTAAGCTACCAATTAATCCAGAAATCACCCCATACCAAATAAAAATATATTTAATTAGTTGGTTGGTTGCACCTAGCGTTTTTAATATAGCAATATCGCGCTGTTTATCTTTTACGGCAATAACTAAAGTTGATACAATATTAAAACAAGCAACGCCAATAACCACAATCATGGCCAGATACATGATTTGCCTGATCATTTGAATATCACGATACATAAAGCCAAATGAGTTTTCCCAACTATTAAATGATAGGTTTTCTTCTAGATTCAACGAGGCTTGTCCAATAATCTGATTAGCTTGGTAAACATTATTTACATTAATCATGATCCCTGTGACACTGTCACTTATATCAAGTAACTTTTGTGCATCGGTTAAGGGTAGTAAGGCGACATTATTGCTTAAACTACCGCTTAACTCTAATATACCTACCACCTGCAAACGAACCCTTTTCGGTGGCTTAAGTTGGTTTGGAGTACTCGAAGCAGGAATTAATAAAGAAACCCATCCTCCTTCGCTCACCGACAAGCTTTTGGCAATTCCCGCACCAATAATGATGCGTTGGCTATCAGGTTTGAAATCTTGCCATTTATTATTCAGCACATAATTAGGCAGTGCACTGATTTGCTTTTCTTGTTCAGGATCAATCCCTTGTACTTCAACAGCACCGAGTTTACTACCATTTTCAATAAGCCCAGTAAAACTTACAAAGGGTACTGCCGATACAATATTGTTACTGTTTGTAAGCTCTTGTTGCACATGACGCCAATTATCTAAATTGCCATATTCTGGATATAATTGACCATGCGGTACGACCGATAAAACACGATTATGTAGCTCCCGCTCAAAGCCATTCATAGCACTTAACCCAATAATTAATGCAGCAATACCAATAGCAATACTGAGTGTTGAAATAATCGAAATTAACGACACCATACCACTTTTGCGACGTCCTTTCCGAAATTTGAGAGCGGTAATTAAAGATAAATTCATATTAATTATCCATTAATTGATTATCTGATAATGCGCTATCAGAAAGTTGCCCATCTCTCATTACCCATTGTTTATCAAGTTTATTGGCTAATTCAAGATCATGTGTAACAACCAAAAACGCGGTACCGTGTTCACGGTTTAATTTAATCAACAGTTCAAAAATAGAATCTGCCGTTGATTTGTCAAGGTTACCCGTTGGCTCATCAGCCATCACTAAGGCTGGGTTATTAATTAATGCACGCCCTATTGCCACGCGTTGACGTTCCCCTCCCGAAAGTTCAGAAGGTCGATGATGAGCTCGTTTGACTAAGTTAACTGACTCTAGCATTGCCATAGCCCGCTTTTTAGCTTCATTTGGCGACACACCGCCAATTAACAATGGCATCGTCACATTTTCAAGTGCCGTAAAATCAGGCAATAAATGGTGAAATTGATAAACGAAACCGATTTCTTGATTGCGTAGACGTGCCTTTTCTTGTTCAGATAATTGACTTAGCTGATGAGAATTAAAGATAATCTCGCCTGAGGTTGGTTTATCAAGTCCACCAAGTAAATGCAATAAGGTACTTTTACCTGAACCGGAACTCCCAATAATGGCGAGTAATGATTTTGGATAAATATCAAACGAGACATTTTTTAATACCTCGGTCACCATTTTGCCTTCTTTATAAGTTTTATAAAGATTTTTAGCTGAAAGCAATTTTTCTGTATTATTCATAACGTAAAGCCTCGGCAGGTTGGATATTGGCGGCGCGATATGCAGGATAAAGAGTTGAAATTAAAGATAACATAAGCAATCCGATAATAATAAAAATAATTTGCGTTGGTTCAACCAGTGACGGTAGCAAAATACCCGCTAAAGATAAACCTAACACTTGCATGATTTCATTTAAGTTAACAGCAAGTAGCAATCCTACGGCACTACCTAATAGTGTACCGATTACGCCCGAACTTGCGCCTTGAATAATAAAAATTAACATAATTTTAAATCGTGATAGCCCTTGAGTTTTTAAAATAGCCACTTCACCTTGCTTCTCCATCACCAGTAAGCTTAACGAGGTAATAATATTAAAAGCGGCTACAATTACAATCAGGCTAATGAGTAATCCCATGACGTTTTTTTCCATTTTAATGGCTTGGAATAATTCACCACGTTTTGCTCGCCAATCGTTAAACACTAAGCCTTCAGGTAATTGAGTATTTGTTACTGATGCAATATCAAGTGGTTTGTCTAGAAACAGACGCCAACTGCTAATCATATTGGCTGGATAACGTAATAGATTTTTAGCGTCAGATCGATTGACATAAATAAGCGCTTGATTGATGTCATGGTTAACAGAAAACAACCCTACAATGTTAAATAAACGTTGCGACGGAATACGACCAACTGGAGTGATTTGACTGGCATCTGTCACCATTAAGCGAATTTTATCACCAACGGTTACGCCTAATTGATTGGCTAATGTTTGTCCAATAATGACATTGTACTGCCCCGCTTGTAGATCAAATACCGATCCGCTATAGATATAATCATTGATAGGATCATTATCTTCTGATGTAATCCCCATCAACGTACTCACAGTAATACTTTGTTCACTTTGTAATACCACATCGCTAGTGACTAAAGGCGTGATACGATTAACGCCTTTAATCTTTTCAAATGATGAACTAGGATTAGCATTTGGATCAAGTCTACCTTTAATAGAAGTGATTTGCGCCTGTGGAAAGAATCTTAGAATACTGTTTTGCATCTGGTCTTCTAATCCATTCATCACAGATAACACAACAATTAGACCAATAGAACCCAGCATAATACCAATCATCGACAACCATGATACGAAGCGACCAAAGCCATCCGTTTTTTGGCCATAGACATAACGCAAACCAATATAAAATACTAATGGACGAAATATTTTTGACATAAACGTATATATTACCTGAAACTTTTTGACAAAGTTTTGCTAGTTAAATGCAAGGTGCTTATCATACAGGATTAAACAGTTATAGAAAACAACCACGTACTTACGTTATAATCTGGTGATAATTTTTCAACGATATCAACAAATTCATCATGCCTAAAACAGTTAATATTTCAAACATAATTCCCCAAAAGTCAGGTGAAGTAAAGCAAATTGGGCAGCTTGTTGGCTCATCCTTATCACAATTTTGTGCCCAAGCAATAGACGCGCATGAAGGTTTAGTTGTGATTGTGACCGATGATATGCAACAAACCTCGCGTATTCACGAAGAACTTAAACAATTTTCACCATTTCCTTCTATTATCTTTCCTGACTGGGAAACATTGCCTTATGATAGCTTCTCGCCCCATCAAGATATCGTATCAGAACGCCTGTCTTGCCTTTATCATCTTGGACATTTAACCAAAGGGGCATTAATTTTGCCCATTAATACCTTAATGCAAAAAGTTTGCCCACAAAGCTATTTGGGTGGACACGTGTTTATGATGAAAAAAGGCTTACAAATTAGTCGTGAACATTTACGTCTTCAACTTGAAAATGCTGGTTATCGCTCAGTCAGCCAAGTAATGGAGCATGGCGAATATGCCACTCGTGGTGCTTTGTTTGATATCTACCCTATGGGCAGTGATAAACCCTATCGTATCGATTTTTTTGATGATGAGATCGACAGCATTCGCACTTTTGATGTTGAAACGCAGCGCACCTTTGATGAAATCGCTGAAATACAATTGCTACCAGCGCACGAATTTCCTTTTGATAAAACGGCTATCGAACTGTTTCGTAGTCAATGGCGAGAACAATTTGAAGTCAGATTAGATGCAGAAAGTATCTATCAACAAGTGAGCAAAAATATTTTGCCAACGGGTATTGAATATTGGCAAGCACTGTTTTTTAACGAACCATTAACACCACTATTTTCTTATTTTTTAGCTAATACCTTAATTATCAATACTGTTAATATTGAGCAATATGCTAATAAGTATTGGCAAGACATTACTCAGCGTTATGAAAGTCGCAAAGTCGATCCTATGCGACCATTACTTGCACCAAGTGTTATTTGGTCTAAAACTGACGAAATTTTTGCCAATTTTAAAAACTATCCAAGAATGGTTGTATCGCATGTGGCAACAACTGAATCAAGTAAAAATATTAATTTACCTTATGCAACATTGCCTAACATTGCTATTGAGATCCAACAAAAAGATCCTTATTTGCAATTTCAAAAATTTGTTGATGATTTTTCAGGAAAAATCATCTTTTCGGTTGAATCAGAAGGACGCAAAGAAGCTTTACAAGAAATTCTTGGCAGAATTCGTATTCATCCAACTACCATCAAGCAGCTCGATGAACCCAACAATGCGAATAGCCGATTTTATTTAATTGTTGGTGCTAGCGAGCAAGGTTTTATTAATCAGCAAGATAATTTTGCGTTTATTACCGAAAATGAGTTACTAGGTCGACGTGTTATTCGTCGTAAAAAAGAAAGTAAACTAGCCATCAATACCGATTCACTTATTCGAAGTTTAGCTGAACTCACACCAGGTAAACCCGTTGTTCATTTAGAACATGGTGTCGGTCGCTATGCAGGGCTCACCACATTAGAAACAGGCGGAATTACGGCAGAATATCTCATTTTGTTATATGCTAATGAAACCAAACTTTATGTGCCAGTTTCGTCATTAAACTTAATAAGTCGTTACTCAGGTGGCGATGAAGAAAACGCCCCACTGAATAAATTAGGCACTGATGCTTGGAGTAAGGCTCGGCAAAAAGCGGCCGAAAAAGTGCGTGATGTCGCAGCGGAGTTACTCGATATCTATGCTGAACGTGAAAGCAAACCTGGATTTCAATTTCAACAAGACCGTGAGCAATATGAACTATTTTGCCAAGGATTCCCTTATCAAGAAACTGATGATCAACAAAATGCTATTGGTGCAGTCATTGGCGACATGTGCTCGCCTTATGCCATGGACCGATTAGTCTGCGGTGATGTGGGTTTTGGTAAAACCGAAGTTGCTATTCGTGCTGCGTTTTTAGCCGTGATTAATCATAAACAAACAGCTGTTTTAGTGCCAACAACCCTGCTTGCTGAACAACACTACGAAAGCTTTTGCGACCGTTTCGCCAATTGGCCTATCCGTATAGAGAGTCTGTCTCGCTTCAAAACAGCCAAACAACAAAAAGCCATTATAGAAGCTCTTGGCGAAGGCAAAATTGATATTGTGATTGGTACGCATAAATTGCTACAAGAAGATATCAAATGGAAAGATTTAGGTTTACTAATTGTTGATGAAGAACACCGCTTTGGCGTTCGTCAAAAAGAACGCATTAAAGCAATGCGAGCAAATATCGATATTTTAACGCTAACAGCAACCCCAATTCCACGAACGCTAAACATGGCAATGAGTGGTATGCGAGATCTTTCGATTATCGCAACGCCACCTGCTCGACGACTGGCGGTAAAAACCTTTGTTCGAGAATATGATGATCTTGTGATTAGAGAAGCCATTTTACGTGAAATTTTACGTGGTGGTCAGATTTATTATTTACACAATGACATCTCTGATATCGAAAAAGTCAGCGAAAAACTGGCAGAACTGGTGCCCGAAGCACGCATTACCATTGGACATGGGCAAATGCATGAACGCGACTTAGAACGTGTGATGAATGACTTTCATCATCAACGCTTTAACATACTTGTTTGTACTACCATTGTTGAAACCGGTATCGACATCCCTAACGCCAATACTATTATTATTGATCGTGCCGATAAATTCGGTTTAGCTCAGTTGCATCAACTCAGGGGGCGAGTTGGACGTTCTTACCATCAAGCCTATGCTTATTTATTAACGCCACACCCTAAATTACTCACTAAAGATGCTAAAAAGCGCTTAGATGCGATCGCCTCCCTAGAAGATTTAGGTGCAGGTTTTGCCTTAGCTACGCACGATCTTGAAATTCGGGGTGCAGGCGAGCTATTAGGTAGTGATCAAAGTGGACAAATTGAAACTATTGGCTTTAACCTTTATATTGAACTGCTTGATGATGCGGTCAAATCACTAAAAGAAGGCAAAGAACCCACACTGGAATCATTACTTAATAGCCAACAAACCGAAGTAGAATTAAGATTGCCAACATTAATCCCTGATGACTTTATTCCCGATGTCAATACACGCTTATCACTATATAAACGTATTGCAAGCATCACCGATCTTGCCGAACTCACTGACATTCAAGTCGAAATGCGTGATCGCTTTGGTCAATTACCCGATGCCGTGCTGTTTTTATTAGAAACCACCAAAATCCGTTATCATGCAAGCCAATTGGGCATTACCAAAATCGAATTTGGTGAAAAAGGCGGTTATATTGAATTTGGGAGTGACAACAAGGTATCGGTCGATTATTTAATTGAAATAATTCAAAAAGAACCAAAAAATTATCGCCTAGAAAATTCAAATCGATTAAAATTACAAAAATCAGAATTACAACGCATCGATCGCATTGAATATATTAAAAATTTATTGGTTGATTTTGCAAAACATCAAGAATAATATTTTGAAATATCATGAATAATTAAGAGAATCATAATGAAAAAAAGCACGCTTGCTATAGGAATCATTGCTGTATTGGGTATCGTTTATGTAGGTACATCATGGTACACTGGTAACATGATTGAAGATCATATCGACAACCAATTAGCCCAAGTCACAAACAAAGTTAATCAGATTCAAGACCTTTTCACATTTTCCGTTACGAAAAGTCATTATGAAAAGGGTACCTTTTCAACTAAAGTACACCTAACTGTGACAGTGTCACCAAATGAATCTACTATCCAAGATGCTACCCCAAAAACCTTATTTGATGACGATGTCACTATCCATCATGGCCCCTTCCCTATTGCTGCGCTTGCCAAAGGGACTTTTTCCCCACAAATGGCTTGGTTAGAATATGAAATGAGCCAACAAGCTAATCCAACGCTTTGGAAACTAGCCGGCAATCGGCCGTTTATTAGTGGGCATACAGGTATGAGTTATGGCGAATATATCACCGTTAAACTTGCAAGCAAAGCGATTAAAGCCTCGCAAAACGAAATCCCAACCATTCATGATAGTATCTTAGATATCAGTAACGGCAGTTATACATTTAGTAGCTATACCAATGGTTCTGATATCAAGGCGGAAATCAAACTGGATAAATTAGTTTTTCTTTCTGACGATACCCATTTTAACTTTGATGACTTTAATCTGTCATTAAAGCCACTCAGTACAACAGAAGACATCGATTATGAATTGAATATTGGCAATATTAAATACAGTTTTGATAGTTTTATCTCAAAAGGGAATTTTGATGTCAACAATTTCAAATCCAAAGGTCGCGTTAACTACAAAAATCAAAATATTGATGAGCAAAGCAGTATTGATAAAATTACATTAAATATGAAATCATCCACCCCAAAAATCGAGTCGGTAATTATTAATAAAATCGTGATGAGTCAAAAAAATGTCTTAAATGACACCAACAATACGATTGAGGGTTCGCTTGTAAGTAGTATTGGTTCGATTATTTATGGTCAACAAAATCTGGGCAATGGATCGCTTGATATTAACTTCAAGGGGGTTGATAAACAATTTTTCAATTATCAATTTAAAACACATGCTCCTGACATAAGTGAAAACGACAAACATAATATCGAATTTTCGTTAAATAAATTCAATTGGCACAATGCTGGTGGCGATATCAATGTTAACTTTTTGTTTAATATATCAGATATTAATAACGCAGGTATTAATGAAAAAGATTACGACAAAATCAACACATTTAAATTCAAGCTTGAAGCACCATTTGACGTGTTAGCTCGTTTGTCAGCACAAATCGAAAACCCTAACGCTAGCCATGTTACAGCAGAACAAATTGCAAAAGAAAACTTTGTAATCAAAACCAAATCAAAAAAGCTTTTTAGTCAATCCCCATTTTTTACCTTTAATAAAGATCAAACAGAAGGTTTCTATTCTGATGTGCAGTACACAAAAGGCAGTCAAAACGTAAATGTAAATGGGCAATTACTAGATAAAAAGGATTTTTTTAAAAATTTATAATTTGTTTTTGTAACACTCATATAGTTGTTATTTTGGTTAACTTGGCGATTACTTTAAACTCAAGCTTAATGGTTAATAATGTATTCACTATAATACAGTAAGGTATCAATTTAAACTTGTGTTAAATGCGTTTTACAAAAAGTCAAAAAACTATCGCCTAAAAAGCTCAAATCGATTAGAATTATAAAAATCAGAATTACTATAAATCTATCGTATTGAATATATTAAAAATTTGTTGGCTGATTTTACAACTTATCAAAAATGATAATTTAAAATATAATGAATAACTAAGAGAACTATAATGAAAAAAAACACACTTGCTATAGGAATAATTGCTGTATTAGGGATTGCTTACGTAGGCACTGCATGGTACACCGGTAACATGCTCGAAAATCATATCGACAATCAATTGGCACAAATCACAAACAAATTTAACCATAGTCAAGACGATTTTGTGGTGTCCGTGATAAAAAGTAATTATGAAAAGCATATCTTTTCAACTAAATTACATTTAACCGTTACAGCATCATTGCAAAATGCTACAGGAGAAAATGCTCAACCGGAAACCCTATTTGATGATGATGTCACTATCCATCACGGTCCCTTCCCTGTTGCAGCTCTAGCCAAAGGAACCTTTGCCCCTCAGATGGCTTGGTTAGAATACGAAATGACCGAACAAGCCAATCCAACACTTTGGAAACTATCGGGTAATCAGCCGTTTATTACTGGGCATGCAGGTATGAGTTATGGTGAATATATCACCGTTAAATTAGCAAGCAAAGCGATTAAGGTCACTCAAAACGAAATCCCATTCATTGATGGTGCATTTGAAATTGGAAAAGGTAATTACACCATTAGTAGCTATACCTCGGGCTCTGACATTTCAACTAAAGTTGAAATCGATAAAATTTCATTAACCTATCCTATATCATTAAGATCAAATCCTGTCTCGATTGTTATCAATAAATTTGTTATGGACCAAAAAAATGTCTTAAATAACGCCACCAACACCGTTGATGGTTCGTTTTTTAGTCGTGTTGATTCAATTATTTTTGGTCAACAAAATCTGGGTAATGGTTCATTAGATTTTGACTTTAAAGGTCTTGATAAACAACTTTTTAGCAATCAATTAGGAATGGATTATCCTGACTCCGGCAATACTAACAAAAAACACAATATCCAATTTTCGTTGAATAAATTCAATTGGCATAATGCTGCCGGCGATCTTAATGCTAACCTAAAGTTTGATATTTCTGAAGTTGATAGCTCAGCCATTGATAAAGCTGATTACGAAAAAATCAATTCTCTTAAATTAAAGCTGGAAGCGCCATTTGATGTGTTAGCTCATTTGTCAGCGCAAATTGAAAACGCTAATGCTAACGAAGTAACACCAGCACAAGTTGCTAAAGCAAAACAAAATCTACAATTTATGTCGGCATTTTTAGTCAGTAACGCTAAATTTTTAACTTTAAGCAATGACAAAACTCAAGGTATCTATTCTGATGTTAGCCTAACCAAAGATAGTAACGAAGTTAGCGTAAATGGAAAAACAATGACAAAAGAAGAATTCTTTGATCACTTATAGCTCGCCAATTGCTTTATCAAACTAACCTATTCCGCCTATTATTCAGGCGGATTTTTATTTTTATAACTAAAACAAAAAGTATACTTATGAATATAAGTTCATCATCTATAACCGAAAACCAATTCAAACGCACCATGAAAACTCGACATCTTATTATGCTATCACTTGGTGGCGTTATTGGTACGGGTCTTTTTTTAACACTGGCTACATTATTGCTACCGCAGATGCAATTGGCACAATTATCGCATATTTAATTGGTGCATTAGTGGTCTACCTAGTCATGTTATGCCTTGATCATTTTTTCTAGTACGATGCCCTTCGCGGCTAAGAAAATAGCTAATGGAAATTGGATTGTTTTATTGGTGGTTTTATATACCACCAATAATAGGTTTTATATGTCTTTTTATGGCGTAACACAGACAGCGCGATAAGTTGAGAAAGAAAAATCCCCGAAAACACGGGGTGCGCCAACATTCGATATTACCCACAATGCTTTTCCGTTATAACCACCACTTGATGACACATTTGCGCTCCAATACATATAGCTATCCCAATCGGTGCCAGTATAACCATTGCATTTGGATGCGCCACCAAAGCCTGCAGCATTCCAATCATTGACTATACATCCCCATTCATTCAATATTCCCCCTATCCATCTTCCTCCAGTTTGGTAACTCAATTGACGAAGAGCAGCCCATTTCTCCCGTCCAGGTATCCCACCTAACCAACCAATGTCACTCCTATTAGTGTTCGTATAATCATTCATATCAGGTATTCGGTAACCACTACCTAAACTACGACAATAATTCCTGACAGCCGTTTGAGCATCTGTACCATTTCCTGTTCCATTATATACAATCTTAGGCTGTGCTATATACCAGCGCATTAGCCTGAATTCATATAATAATTTGCTTTTACTGCTATCTGCATACAGTCTAAAGGTTACAGGGTTAAAGCTTTTATCATTTGAGTTATAACGTGGTCCTTTTAACGTTATCTTCAAACCTGGTTCGCTATACCCATATGGTTTAGGTCCATAATACGAATGCCCCCATCTTGGCGTATTTTCGGTGCTTAGTATTAAACTGACATTCCCCCCTTCTTCTGCACTTACTATACTGCCATTGGCTGCTAATACTTCTGCTGGGGTTACACCTTCAAATAACAAATAAAAATACAACCCATGCGATCCTGTACTTGGAAAGTTATTTCTTTTTATGCTTGAATAATTTTCATAATTTCCACTATTTGATATGCTCAATACTTTGTATCCCTTCCAAGCAACCCATGTCTCACCATTTGCATCTTCATCATGAGGACCGCCATAAGCAGTGTTATCATGAGCCAAATTTGGCTGTGCATATAATACTGAACAAGGGGTCATATTATTTCTATGCGGTTTAATATAATAAGTGTGCTCTATTGCATCAAAAGTACTTTTATTAGGTGAACCATACCGTGTTAATAATTCACCGGAGGTTGCTTTTATCGTTAATTGATAATTTGCAGCACATGACGTACTTAATAATTTGGTTGGATTTGCTTTTACGTTTGCTGTTATATCGTTACCCATATTATCTTGCCACTTTACAGTTATACTTCCTGTAGCACTTATATCACCATCGCCATCATCATCGCCCCAATAATTGTATGAAGTACCAATTAAACTATTTAAATCAATACTTGGGTAATAGCTATTTCCTGATGTTGGTAGTGGCACCACTGTTTTTATATCACTAAACTTTTTTATACTTTGTGGTAGCTCTATCGGTTTTATAAGGCTTGATAAATCTTCATTTGCTTTTATCTCCATTTCATCTGCTAAGGTTATTGCAAGTAATGCTTCGGTGTTTTCTGCCTTAGTTAATCCACCATCAAAGGTTAGATATGGTGCATTACCATTGATTACATTACTGGTTGTCGCACTTAAGGCATTTGCTATGTTGATATTGGCAGTTAAAAATAGGCTTATAACAATAAATAATAGTGTGATAGGAAAATAAGATAATAAAAACCTTGCAGGTTTTATAAGTAAATTTAAATTCGAATTTAATACTAAATGAAAAGATATTAGCGAATTAATAATGCTCACCACCAATAAATTACGTCTCATTTTCAATCCGAAAAATAAACCCAAATGATGGCTAGCTATTAAACAACATTTTAACATGCTTCCGATTCCTTTTTCATGATATATATTTGTTTTAATTTTAATTTTAATTTTAATTTTATATATTCAATATAAAGTATAAATAGATTAAACGGGTTTTGCAAATTTGAAATTAGGGAATTTGTTAAGGAGTGTAAAAAGATAATTATTGATTCACTAGGGCGCTTTTTGTCTGTGATGAAAATCCTGAGAATTTTGTCAAAAAGTTTCAGGTAACTATGTGTTTAAGTATAAAAAGTGATTGAGTATAAAATTTAAATTTTGTCAGGATTGCATTGTCGATACTTTTCAACAACAAATCAATAATCTTCAGATGTTGTAAAAGATTAGTGCATGTTACAATAAAAATTATTTATGTAGCGCATTGATTTTATTTAAATAATCTTAATCGCAATCAATGGGTTATACGGTATATCAAGTGATTATATTTTTCCCCAATAAACCTGCAATCAAAGGTAAAATATATTTTAGGAATGCTTCACGTTTTTGACAGTAATTTGAGAAACGACTAACGTCTTGTAAATTTTAGGGAATTATTTTAATCATAAAATGTAAACATCACGAAATTTTATTATATTTTACAATATGTTAAGAATTAAATTAAATATACCCTTTCTAAATGCCGTTATCTAAAACAAAGATCCTCAAAAATGATTAATTATGGCATAATGTGCGCCAATTTATATTTTCGCGACGTCATGCAAAGGCTAATTATTGCTTTTGAGCAAAACGCATTTTAAAGAGAGTCAATTTTCGTGTTAAGTACAAATAACATCACAATGCAATTTGGCAGTAAGCCATTATTTGAAAACATCTCGGTTAAATTTGGCAACGGTAATCGTTATGGTCTAATCGGCGCTAATGGCAGTGGTAAATCTACCTTTATGAAAATTATTGGTGGCGATCTCGTGCCTACATCAGGTAATGTGGCTTTAGATCCACATGAAAGACTCGGTAAATTACGCCAAGATCAGTTTGCTTTTGAAGAATTTACTGTCCTTGATACCGTAATTATGGGACATACCGAATTATGGCAGATCAAACAAGAACGGGATCGCATCTATGCACTCCCTGAAATGAGTGAAGAAGATGGCTTTAAAGTTGCTGATTTAGAAACCCAATATGCTGAAATGGATGGTTACAGTGCCGAATCTCGGGCTGGCGAATTATTATTAGGTGTTGGTATTCCAATTGAGCAACATTACGGATTAATGAGCGAAATCGCACCAGGTTGGAAGTTACGGGTATTATTAGCCCAAGCCCTATTTTCAAATCCAGATATCTTATTACTCGATGAACCAACCAATAACTTAGATATTGATACAATCCGCTGGCTTGAAGATACCTTAAATCAACGCGAAAGTACTATGATTATTATTTCGCATGACCGCCATTTTTTGAATATGGTCTGTACCCATATGGCAGATTTAGATTATGGTGAATTGCGCATCTATCCGGGTAACTACGACGATTACATGACCGCATCAACGCAAGCGAGAGAGCGTTTGTTAGCCGAAAATGCCAAAAAGAAAGCACAAATTAGTGAACTGCAATCGTTTGTTAGTCGCTTTAGTGCCAATGCATCAAAATCAAAACAAGCAACATCACGCGCAAGGCAAATTGAAAAAATCAAACTTGAAGAAGTCAAAGCTTCTAGTCGACAAAATCCATTTATTCGTTTTGAGCAAGATAAAAAGCTATTTCGTAATGCGCTTGTTGTTGAAGACCTTACCAAAGGATTTGACAATGGCCCTCTTTTTAAAAATCTTAAGCTCATGGTTGAAGTGGGCGAAAAAGTTGCTATTTTAGGGACTAATGGTATTGGTAAAACCACATTATTAAAAACGCTAATGGGCGAACTAACTCCTGAGCAAGGCGATATAAAATGGTCTGAAAACGCAAATATTGGTTATTATGCGCAGGATCATGAATACGAATTTGAAGGCGATTTAACGGTATTTGACTGGATGAGCCAATGGAAACAACCAAACGACGATGAACAAGCCGTGCGTAGTATTCTAGGTCGATTATTATTTTCACAAGACGATATTAAAAAACAAGTTAAGGTCTTATCTGGTGGTGAAAAAGGACGTATGTTATTTGGTAAATTGATGATGCAACGTCCTAATATTATTGTTATGGACGAACCAACTAACCATTTAGATATGGAATCTATCGAATCACTCAATATGGCATTAGAGCTTTATCAAGGTACGCTATTTTTTGTTTCGCACGACCGTGAATTTGTTAGCTCACTGGCAACACGCATTGTTGAAATCACCCCAGAAAAAGTAATTGATTATACGGGTAATTATGAAGATTACTTGCGTAGTCAAGGAATTGAATAATCATTCATTAATAAAAATAGCCACAAATACCAATGTGGCTATTTTTTTGGTTACCAATAATTTTTATTGTTTCACTCTACGATAAAATATTATTTATCATTACTATTTTCGACAAACTGGAGTGCAACCATCATATTTAAGCAAATTATAACCTACATAACCGCTTTCCCTATCAATACCAAATATAAGCGCATTTGTATATACCTGACTACTCCACGTACATCCAACAGATGCTCCAAAACCACTATTAGGGTATCCTTTATATAAATTTCCCCATTCTCCGTAAAATGTACCGTCAATATCTCGCGATAATCTTGCTTCTCGATTATGATACCATTCAGGAAATAGACCTATGCCATGCCCGGTTACGGCAGTTGCTGCGCTAGGTGCATTGGTTAATTCACTTGGCGAATAAAAATAACTTGCCGCTTCTTCTGCACTAATCATCCCTAAATCACGTCCAGCACAAGCATTAGCTGCAGGGAAAATACCATTTCCAGTATCTAAATACTGCTCTGTTTTATATGGTGTTGGAGGAAGTGCGCGTATCCATTTATTAATGGTAAAAGAATAAATAGACGTTTTTGAAGGCGTTATTATATTGGGTTTTGTCCTTGCTGTTAAGATTACATTAAAAGGTAAATTGGGATGAACAGATGAATTAAAGGTAACAACACCTTCACTTCCTGCTACATTACTTATCGAAACTAAATTCGGATTACTTGATGTATAAATATAATCACTCTGTTCGTTACTCATTCTTAAAGTAAATTTTGCTTGATCAAAAGCCGTTGTCGGAAACTTAGTAGAAGCCAAAGCAGAAAACCCTTCATTAGGGAAGAAAACTTTAGGGTTATAACCGCCAATAAATTTGCAATTTGTCGTATTGGTACAAGTATTTTTGTCAATGCCAGAAGCATCATAAATTTGTAAACTAGCAGGCTTTATATAACAAATTTTGAAATCATCAACTTTTATTGTATATGTTTTGCTAAGACTGCCATAAGCATGTTCAAATGGTATGCCATATTGAGATTGCGCTTTAATATTATCAGCGCTAATCGTCAATTGATATGGGCTTTTACATGAATCTAAATTGTTTTTTAATTCATCAGCAGATAACGTTCTTATCGTACCATCTGGCTGTCGATAACGCCAAGTAGCAGTTAATGTACCAGTTATTCCCATAGTTAAATGAGCGAAATCACCATCATCATCACCATAACTTACCCCCACAACATTTGATAAGTGATTTGGTTGTCCATCAGCAACAACTTTCGTAATAAATTGATTAAATTTGTCCCCATCATGCGCATAAATTACTTTGTTCATCGAGGGATCAATGACTACGGAACCAGAGGAACTATCGGATTTTTGAAAACTTAATAAATCAGCTAACTCATTAATAGCAGAACCATTTAATTTGATATAAGGAGCAGAACCTTCAATTGTTTTTATTGTCTTTGTAGATAAAGCAGCATGACTATTAGTAATAGCTAATAATGTCATAAAAACTAAAAAGATGAAATTTATCACCTCAATTTTTTGTACTTTTATCAATTTAAGATCATAAATAATGTATTTATGGTGATTTTTATAAACAAATAATAAATTTTCGAGGGACTTGCTTGGTAATATTCTTTTACAAAAAGAATAAATTAATGTTGTGTTGTGTTGTGTTGTGTTGTGTTGTGTTGTGTTGTGTTGTGTTGTGTTGTGTTGTGTTGTGTTGTGTTGTGTTGTGTTGCTCTACTCTGTTCATTCTACCATAACCTATTTAATTTATCAAGTCCTTGTTTAATATAATTTTTTATATGATGTATCGATTAATTTTTATAGAACGGTTTTGTTTTAGATAAAAAAGAAACATAATAACTCACTAAAACAAGCTTATATTGTAAATAAAAAATGATATCATTCAAATATAAAACACTGACCTTTTTGTTAAGTTTTGTAAGGACTGGCTCGCATATCTTTTTTATATTAACGACTTGCATAAATGGAAATAACATCGCCAGAATCAATATCTATATCAACATTTATATCATCTATGACTATTCCGCCAGCCCCAACGTCCATCCAATTATCTTGTGTTATCTCTCTCGAATAAAACCTTATTGTATAACAACTAACCCCATTATTTATGCTTATATAATTATCAAATGATATATAAAAATGATCAATATCGTATTTATATTTGGTCACAAATTCGCTTTTCTTTGCTGCTTCTATCGCTTTGAATAAAAAAGGCGTATATTTTTTATCAAGCTCAAAAATAGTGTCTTCGCTCAATATGTAAGCCCCCTTACCGAAATAGTGGACTGTAATTGTTTAGATAATAGAATTAGGCTAATTGATTTACACCAACTTATATTAGCATATTTGATCATTTTAAGAAAACATAAGTACAATAGATTATAAATAATAAAAGCAAATTACTCCCGTCTTAATCGGTAGCACCACCGTTAATAAAGAAAAGATAAATGCAACTGTATTGATATCAGCTTTAAAACATTGTGCAATCGGTTTTATTAACATACCAAATTGGCTGGCAAAACCAGCCATAATAAAATTAGCCAGAAAACTAATTAATGTGAGTGATCGCTTATTTTTCATAATATTATCCTGAAAAATGATTTAGCATGATAATTTAAGATTGAATGGCAACCTGTAAGGCTAGTTTAATCATATTGTTAAATGTTAGTTATCTCTCTTCAGCAGAGGTTTCTTCACCAGTTAGGCAGTGGTCAGAAACCGTTAAAATGACTAAAGACTCAATATTAAATTGTTGAGCAATACCATATAAACCAGCCACCTCCATATCGAAGCCTAAAACACCTGATTTTTCTAAAGAACTAATTAACGATTCATCAGGATCATAATAAAGATCATCACTAAAGACATTGCCAGCTTTAATAGGAATATTCATAATTTTAGCAGTTTCATAAGCATTGTGTAATAAAGAAAAAGTAGCAGGAGTAGCAATATTATAACCACTTGCTCTTTTTTGATTAGTCATTGAATCAGTACCAACAGCAACCGCTAAAATAACATCACGCATTTTTCCGCTATGCTGTGTTACACCTAAACTACCGATACGAATAATACGCTTTACATGAAAGTCATTGATTAATTCATGCACATAAAGCGTAATTGACCAAATCCCCATTCCGTGTTCCATGACTGAAACTGGAATACCGTTATATATTCCAGTATAACCTAACATGTTACGTACATTACAAATTTGCTTTGCATCTATTTCTGCAACGTTAAAATCTAAAATATGGAGGTACATGTTATAAGGAAAAAAGAGGTTTCTTCAGTATTCGTATATAAACTATGACGGACACAGTTTCCAACTATCTTTGATACCTCTAAATCAATTAATGATGATCGATATTTATACGGAAATACTAACCATTTATTATTCAGATAAGGTTCTAAAAGTTCAAATTCATTTTCGGTTAATTTTCTTATTGATATGCGATCATTAATGACATCCATTAAATTTTTCTTATTTATATGTCTTTTTTAGCTATAACTAACCCAAGAAAATATAGCAAGGCCTATCAAAAAAATCTTAATTAACCAATAAAACTCCATTTTACTATTTTCCTTATATTATTTTTTTCTAATATTTTAAATAACATTAAGGCGCTTTATGCGCCTTAATGTTATTTAAAATGCTAATAATGGATATCACTATTTAACTGTTTTTTCACTACGTGATAAACCAATAATCCCTGAGCGTACAGTTTCGACAATATTACAAGTTTCGCGAATTGAAGCTAAAAATGAGTCTAGTTTTTCACTCGTACCTGATAATTGTACGATGTAATGTGTTGCGGTCACATCGACAATCGATCCCCTAAAAATATCGGCACAACGTTTTACTTCGTCACGCGCATCAGAACCTTTTGCTGCAACTTTTACTAGCATGATTTCACGCTCTACATGTGGCCCTTCGGTTAAATCATGCACACGATAAACATTAACCAATTTATGCAACTGTTTTTGGATCTGTTCAAGCACATGCTCATCACCCGTTGTTTGTATTGTCATACGATGCATAGTTGGGTCTTCAGTTTGCGCGGTGGTAATTGTTTCAATATTAAAACCACGTTGTGAAAATAAGCCAATTATTCTTGATAATGCGCCGGGTTCGTTCTCAGTTAAAATTGATAATATATAACGCATTAGGTTCTCTCCGTTTTACTAAGCCACATTTCGTTCATTGCGCCACCTCGCACTTGCATTGGGTACACATGTTCAGTTGCATCGGTCATGACATCAACAAAAACCAAACGATTTTTAATGGCTAATGCTTGTTTTAGTTTTGGTTCAAGTTCTTCACGCTTGGTTATAACCATTCCAACATGGCCATAAGCTTCTGCAATTTTGGCAAAATCAGGTAAAGATTCCATATAAGAACTGGAGTGCCGACCAGCATAAATCATATCTTGCCACTGCTTAACCATGCCTAAAAAACGGTTGTTTAAATTTAACACCAGTACGGGCAAACCATATTGCAATGCGGTTGATAGCTCTTGAATATTCATCTGAATACTACCATCACCTGTTATGCACACAACGGTTTTTTTAGGGAATGCTAATTTAACCCCAAGCGCTGCTGGCAAACCGAATCCCATAGTGCCAAGTCCACCCGAGGTAATAAAGTGACGCGGTTTGTCAAATGGGTAATAAAGTGCCGTGAACATTTGATGTTGCCCCACATCAGTTGCCACAAAGGCATCCCCTTTGGTCAATTTGTATAATACTTCGATTGCTTCTTGCGGTTTGATGCTTTCACCGTCATGACGATAAGCCAAACAGTGACGAGCTCGCCAATGTTCGATCTTCTTCCACCAATCGATCAACGCATCAAGATCACGTTCGGCAGAGGACTCATCTAACATTGATAACATGGTTTCAAGAACAACCCTGGCATCACCCACCACCGGAATTGAAACCAAAATAGTTTTAGAAATTGAAGTTGGATCAATATCAACATGAATAATTTTGGCTTTTGGGCAATATTTTTCAACATTGTTGGTGGTTCGATCATCAAAGCGCGCACCGATTGCAAAAATCACATCAGCATTATGCATAGCCATATTGGCTTCATAAACCCCATGCATACCAATCATGCCAAGGTAATGTTTGTCGGTCCCCGGAAAGGCGCTAATGCCCATCAACGTTGAAGCAACTGGTAGATTGAGTTTTTCTGCAAGTGTTTTAATTTCGCTACTTGCGTCGGCAGCAATTACACCACCACCAATAAACAATACTGGCTTTTTAGCAGATAATAATGTGGTTAGGGCTTTTTTGATCTGTTTTTTATGGCCTTGAATAGTTGGATTATAAGATCGCATGAAAACAGAATTTGGGTAGTGATAATTATATTTGTTCGCAGGATTAACAATATCTTTTGGCAAATCAATCACCACTGGCCCTGGCCTACCAGTCGAGGCGATATAAAACGCTTTTTTGATGGTTTCTGGAATATCTTTACTGTTTTTAACTAAAAAACTGTGTTTAACAATTGGGCGAGAAATGCCTATCATGTCACATTCTTGGAATGCATCGTTACCAATGAGATTACTGGCAACTTGTCCAGACAATATAACCAGCGGTACCGAATCCATATAAGCTGTTGCAATGCCGGTAATCGTGTTGGTCGCCCCAGGGCCTGATGTTACTAAAACTACACCAACATCGCCTGTTGCTCTGGCGTAACCATCGGCCATATGTACGGCAGCCTGTTCATGACGAACTAAAATATGCTCAATACCACCTAATGTGTGAATGGCATCATAAATATCAAGAACACTACCACCGGGATAACCAAATATCTGTTTTACTCCTTGGTCAATCAAAGATTGAATAACCATCTCTGCGCCTGACAGTTTTGCCATGGTTGTTGCCTCCAATGAAACTAATTAGTCATTTAGTGATTCATTTTGCATCAACTTGTAAGCAAAATCAATAAAGTCAATTAGCTAAGTTCATTACAAATAAAATTGAGCACTCACAATATTAATTTTTGATAGATTATGAATAATATCCATAATCTATCAATTTTATTTAAATATTTCTGATTGATTTTATTGTTATTTTTTTATTTTTTATATACACTCAGCACCTAAGTACTTCTAGTCATAACAGTACTAGAATTCTTCATTACCCAAAGGTACCAATATGAGCAATATTTCATCTAAACCAACCTCACTTGCGGACTGGCAATTAGTTAAAGTTACTGGCGAGGATAACCGTATTTTTCTGCAAGGGCAAATAACCAACGACATTAACCGACTTTCCGAACAATCCACGCTCTATGCCGCTCATTGCGACAATAAAGGCAGAGTGTTGAGTACTTTATTATTATTTCAACGCGGTAACGATATTTACTATATTGAGCGTAAAAGCGTTGTAAAAAAACAGATTGCCGAACTTGCAAAATACGCCGTTTTTTCTAAAGTGGCTATCGAACCAGTCCAAGATTTAAATATTATCGGTTTGGTCGGTGATGCAATTCCTCCAGCAATTACTGCAAAATTAAGTGATACAAGCTGTTTTACTGAAAATAACATCACCTATATCAAAGTACCTTTACCAGAAATGCGCGTTATTATGGTCACGCCAGAACCTATTGCGGATGATTTAAATCCATGCTGTGAGTGGTTAAAACTTGATTTGCAAGCGGGTTATCCTATTATTGATGATAGCAATATGGCAATTTTATTACCACAAGCCTGTAACTTACAATCTTATGACGCAATTAGCTTTGAAAAAGGCTGCTACTGTGGTCAAGAAATGGTCGCTAGAGCACAGTTTCGCGGTGCTAACACTCGTGGAATGTATGTAATAAAAGGCACTAGTGACGTTCTTCCTAAAATTGGCAGTACACTCGAATATAAACTTGCTGGTGGTTGGCGAGAAGGTGGACTAGTATTAGCCGCGGCAAAACTTGATGACAAAGACGGCGTTTGTGTCCAAGTCGTACTTAATAATGGAATTGATTTAAATACGCCATTTAGAGTTTGTGGAAACGATAATAGCCGAATGACGTTTTAATTATTTTTTGACCAACCGGCTGGACTAACATCACGTTTATTCCAGCCGTCCTTGTGCCTACCGTTTTAGCTTAGTTCGCAAGTTCTTGGTTAACAATTTCAATAAAATAGCTTACGCCAGTTGTTAGCACTTCATCATTGAAGTTAAAGGCTGGATTATGTAAGTTGGCACCTTTACCTGCGCCTAGCCAAACGTACACACCCGGTATTTTTTGCAGCATAAAAGCAAAATCTTCTGATCCCATTGAAGGAAGAGGATCAATAATTACGTTATCTTGCCCAACGATTTTTTTAGCCGCAGTGATAGCGATATCGGCTTGTTTAGCGTAATTAATCGTCGCTGGGTAACGGCGTTGATAATCAACTTCAGCCTTGGCTTCAAATGTTGTAGCAATACCTGTTGCTATTTGTTTAATGCGACTTTCAGCCATATCTTGCACTTGGGCGCTAAATGTTCTAACCGTGCCTCGAATCACCGCTTCTTGCGGTAACACATTCCAAGTATCACCGCTGTGAATTTGCGTTACGCTAACGACCAACGAACTTAAAGGATCGGCATTACGACTAACAATGCTTTGTAAACCATTAACGATTTGTGTGGCAGTTAGTATCGTATCTTTGCCCAAATGAGGAGCTGCTGCATGAGCACCAACACCCGTTATTTTAATTTCAAAAACATCATACGAAGCCATCATAGGTCCATGGTTAATATAAAAGTGATTTAATTCCATATTAGGCTGATTATGAATGCCATACACCGCTTCAATTGGAAATCGTTCAAATAAACCATTTTCAACCATAACACGTGCCCCGCCCTCGTTTTCTTCAGCAGGTTGAAAAACGACCACAACAGTGCCCGCAAAATCACGGTTTTCACTCAAATACTTAGCCGTGCCGAGCAACATAGCAGTATGTCCATCATGACCACACGCATGCATTTTGCCATGCGTGGTTGAGCAATAATCGATAGTATTTTCTTCAATAATATCTAATGCATCAATATCAGCTCGAAGTGCAATCCACCGCCCTTCTTGATTACCTTTAATAATGCCAACAACGCCCGTTGGTGCAAAATCAGTATATAACTCAGTAATACCAAACGATTGCAGTTTGTCGATAATAAATTTGGTGGTGTTAACTTCTTCGAAAGCGGTTTCGGGATGAGCATGAATATGATGGCGCCACGCGATCATTTCGCTTTTTAGTTGATTAATACTATTTGATATCATGAATGATTCCTTAATTAGTGACTAAATTACAGCATAACACGCTGATTTAGCTAGCACTATAACGCGATTTTCACTTTTATAAAAATAACTAATTTTACTATGGATATCAATTTTGGTTATATGTTGCATATTTTGAACAAAATAATAACTTTATGCACTTTTAACACAATATTGATTAACAAAGATTGACTGAAACGTAAGGTTTTCTGAAACTTTTTAACAACAATTTCAAGTAACAATCATATGCTGGAATTACTCGTGTTATTTACAGTAATTCAAGAAACGGCTGTAATAAATAGGCATCACACCGCTTCTCAGACAAGGAATATAGTCTTTATATCCATAAAGTAAAATCACCGTCACCAATTGGGCTAACGGTTTTATGTTGGTCGTCCATTTATAACGCTGAAAGATCTCATAGACATTAAATAGCCTGACGCCATTGCATATCAAACACGAAAGCAGACTACGTAATTTTCTACATCAGTAGTGTGCTCGCTATAGGATATTTACACAACTATTTACATTTTAGGCTCTATTTTTTGTAAAAAATATTCAGGATTCTATACCGTTTGGTGATTAATTGAGACTCCACTATATTTATTTGTTGAATAACGTATGATGACTATTGTATCAATCAAACATTCACGAAAACTGCCAGCTCTCAAATGAATGGGTAAGCTGAAAGCGTGATATGTGCTTTAAATGGCGATATAGCATAATCAGCACATAGTTAGCGATTCAAAAGACAAAAGGTTAAGCGATTTTCGACAAAGCGCCTTATAAGTTTTTAGTAGGTTATTGTAATCATAAAATGTAAACCAGCCGATGTTTCCCTACAAATAATAATAGTTCACATAACCCGATATTAATAAAAAAGGACCAAATGGAATAATCTTTGTAAGATTTTGATTGAGTGCATATCGCAAAAAAAGATAATACACAACCCCCAATAATGAAGCAAAAAATAACAGCAGGGGTAATAAAGTATAAGGTAACCAAGCTCCCAATGCGGCAAGTAGTTTGATATCCCCACCACCTAATCCCTCTTTTTTAGAGATTAAATAAAATAATGTAGCAGGTATTTTTAATAATAAATACCCCCAAAAAATGCCCAGTAAAGCATCGGCTAACTCAAGGTTTGTGATGTTAAAATAGGCAAGCATAACACCTACCCACATCAACGGTTGTGTAAACATATCAGGTAATAAATAATATTTAAAATCAATCAACGCCAACAGTAAAAAATAGCAGCCAAGAAGCATTAAGATGTAACTTTGAAAATGCATACCTTTATCGACATAGATTATAGTAAATAAACCAGCGACAAATAATTCGACACTAACATAGCGTAACGAAATCTTGGCATTGCAGTTATAACAACGACTTCTTAAGATAAACCAAGAAACAACTGGCAACAATTGCCAAAACTCGAGTTTATTATGACAATGTGGACAAGCGGATCGCTGAACGCTAATACAACATAAATACTGAAATGTGGACATTGATGGCAAATAACGACAATAAGCAACATAAACAAAACTACCCATGCAAAGCCCCAAACAGATGATCATAAACATTAGCATTAGTGAATCACCTCGCCCATTTGAAAAATAGGCAAATACATCGCCACAATTAAACTGCCAATAATCAAGGCTAACACTAGCATTAATAATGGTTCAAAAGCTTGCGATAAGTTATCAGTTAAGGTCTGATTTTGCTCTTGATAATAGGTTGCTAGCTTATCAAGCATTAAATCTAACGTGCCCGACTGTTCACCCACATGAATTAATTGTGAGCATAAATTAGGAAAGTGTAATTGTTGATGCAGTACATGACTAAATGAATGGCCTTGCTCAATACCAGCAATAATTTGTGAAATACTATCACGATAAAGACTATAATAAGTAGTATTACCGGCTGCGACTAAACCTGTTAATAACGGTATTCCTGCTTTTTGGGTAATTGCAATGGTTTGAAAAATTTGGGTTAAGCAACTGGTTTGAATCACTTTACCCATAAAGGGGCATTTGATTACTATCGCTTCAATTTCACGACGATAGCGCACTTTAAAATAGTGTTGATAGCCAAAATAACCGATAAAAAATACCGTGCACCAAATTAACCAATTTTGTTGTAAATAATTAGAAAAATCGATAACCAATTGTGTGAAAGCTGGCAACTTGGCATCGAAATCCTGATAAATATCCGAAAATTTTGGCAAAACAAATAACAACATCACCAAACTAACGATCATCGCTACAGATAATAAAAACAGTGGGTAACGCATCGCCTTTTTTAGACTTTTTTGTAAGTTAATTGATTTTTCAAGTAATAACGCTAACTGGGCAAAACTTTCATCAAGTTGTCCTGTTAGCTCTCCAGTTGCAATAATCTCGCAATACAGCGCAGAAAATACCGAGTGATGTTGCTGTAATACTTGAGATAAAAACTCACCTTTAGCAATTTGCTGTTTAATATCAAGTAACAGATATTGCCAGTGCGGTTTAGTTTGTTCTTGGGCAAGCAACTGTAATGTATCAATGATGGATAACCCCGCCTTTAACATGGTCGCTAATTGTTTAGTAATAATCAGCAGATCGGCACGATTAAAACTGTGTGCGGTAATAATATTGCCTGCTTTAATTTTAATGGCAATTTTACCTTGCAACAATAACTGCCGTTTAACAGCTTGTGACGATTTAGCGATGATTTTGTGCTGGTTAAAATCTAAATCATACCAATAATAAAGCCTTTTCATTATGTATCACCTAATACACGGTTTAATTCAGCTAGTGTTGTCATTCCCTGTTTAACTAATTTTTGCCCAGCCGTTTTTAACGAAGTCATATTCGCCGGCAAAACAACTTGATTAGCTAATATTTGCTTTTGCATGTCAGGCGTAATGACTAAAAGTTCGTATAATCCAACCCGTCCTTTATATCCACCAATACACCTTAGACAGCCCGAAGCTACATAATGTGGCACTTGTTCGTTGTCTAACTTAATTAGTTCTCTTGCCACCACCTTGCAGTGAGGACACAATTTCCGTACTAGCCGCTGGGCGATGACTAATTTTAAACTTGATGAAAGTAGATAATTTTCAATACCCATTTGATTTAAGCGAGTTATTGCCTCGACACTTGAATTAGTATGCAAAGTTGATAGAACTAAATGCCCTGTCTGCGCAGCTTGAATAGCAATTTCGGCAGTTTCACGATCGCGAATTTCACCTATCATCATCACATCGGGATCTTGTCGTAATAAGGCTCGTAATACAATAGCAAACGTCAAACCGGCCTTA
Organism: Gilliamella sp. App6-5; assembly: GCF_001690525.1. Lineage (GTDB taxonomy): Bacteria > Pseudomonadota > Gammaproteobacteria > Enterobacterales > Orbaceae > Gilliamella > Gilliamella apicola_H. The sequence continues at coordinate 56,988 of NZ_LZGT01000074.1, forward strand.
AGGTTGATAGCGGTTTGATTAATGCCCTCAAGGGGAATTTCAATAGGGTCTTCAACACTACAAATATTACGTTCGGTTTTATTTAACCGTTTTAATCCGCTATATAATGTGACTGTCTTACCACTACCAGTGGGTCCGGTAACTAAAATCAATCCTTGAGGATAGTGCAAAATTTGCTTGAATGTTAAAAGGTCAGCGTCAGTTAAACCCAAATCATTTATTGTTAGTTCTGATTCATGATTATCCATTACTCTTAAGACAATTTTTTCACCATTCATTACGGGTAAAGTTGCCATACGCATTGTGTAACGGTCAATAACCAATTGCCCATCTTGTGGCAATCGATGCTCAGCAATATTTAACTTGGACATAATTTTTAATCGGGCTGTTATCTGTTTGGCCAGTGCAAGCGGTGGCGATAACATATCATGCAAAACTCCATCAATGCGCATGCGAATACGGTAACTGTGTTGATAAGGTTCAAAATGAATATCTGAAGCGCGCTTATCTAATGCTTCAAGCAGCAATTTATCAATACTTTCAATTAACTGTTCTTCTTGCATAATAACGCTTCCTTATCCATTAACGATTAAATGATGAATTTTAAAATTTGAAAATATCTTCACAAGCACTGGTTAAACTGGCATCGACTGGCGATGTGGTGCAAACGCGATTCCAATCTAAATTACCATGCGTAGCATTAATTGTTGGTGTCAGTGTGGTGGTTAACCCTGCTAAAGCACTGGTTCCAACTAAGGTAATCACGCCGTTATTGACCGTAATTGATGTTACATAGTTAGATGTTCGGCTTGCTGGTACCCCATTATTACCATTGCTACAATTGGCTAAACTACCTTGCTCAACAGCACAAATTTCGACAGCTGTTTTATACGTTGTCATGGTTTGCAGCATATCAGTCAGTGCGGCTTTTTTAACATATCCTTGATATGCAGGCACACCAATAGCCGTTAAGATAGCAATCACAATAATGGCAATCATAAGTTCAAATAATGTAAAACCCGATTGATTAGACATAAATACCTCGATAGTTTCTGTCAATGATTTAACACAAGAGCTTTATAGCAAAACAAAAAAATGGAATAATAGCGAAATAGTAAATTTGGAAATAAAAATCCATTACGCAATTCATTATTACGTTGTATGCTCAATTTTCGCGAAGCAGATCGCAAAACAAACAAATCCATACATCGGTTTATTAGATAAGTTGGAGTCAATATGTCCCTAAAAATTGTTAACGGTTGGTTACAAGGTATAAAACAAGTCGTTTCACCGTTTTATAATGAACGGCCAGCCAATAAACCGATTTCGTTACTTGTTATCCATAATATAAGCTTACCGCCCAATCAATATGGAGGACCTTATGTTGAACAATTATTTACTGGTCAACTCAATCCTAACAAGCATCCGTACTTTGCTTCAATTTATCAACTTGAAGTCTCAAGCCATCTGTTTATTCGGCGTGATGGCGAGATCATTCAATTTGTGCCATTTGATAAACGCGCTTGGCATGCGGGAAAATCCGTATTTGCAGGACAAGAAAATTGTAACGATTTTTCAATTGGTATTGAAATGGAAGGATGCGATAGTGACAACTTTACCGAACAACAATATCAGCAATTAGCGAACGTGACGTTATTATTACAACAAACTTATGCGATCCAAAACATCACTGGCCACAGCGATATTGCCCCAGATCGTAAAACTGACCCAGGCCCTTGTTTTGATTGGCAATATTATCGAAGTTTGTTAGCGCAAAAATCACAAGAACAAAAGCTACTCAATCAAATTGAGCAAATTATTGTAGAGTTACAAAAAATCAATTTATGGCAAATCACACCGCCAAAACCTGATGCCTTTTTAAGTCAACAACCCTTTGCGCTTGACACCATGCAAGCACACGAATGGTTGCAATGGATTTTTATTCCTCGAATGCAAGCTATCATTGATGCTAAAGGAAATCTCCCCAAATTTGCTCTGCATCCTTATTTTGAGGAAGCGCTAAAAGCGCAAGAGCAAGATGTTAATCATCTACTACATCTTATTAAGCAACTTGATGAATTAGCGTAATTTAATCACAAACAATTACCACATAACTATGCGGTAATTGTTGATTTTACTTTATTTTTAAGCCTAATTTCCATTGCTGGTTATTCGGCGATACTCACTTACTGCTTGCTGATGGTTGCCATAAGTGCTTGAGAATGTGTGTCCACCTGTGCCATTCGCGACAAAAAACAGATAATTGGTTTTAGCTGGGTGCGCTGCCGCCTCTAATGAAGCAAGACTAGGCATTGCAATTGGTGTTGGCGGTAATCCATCAATAACATAGGTATTATAGGGATTTTCAGTATCGGTTAAATCAACGCGTCTAATCGTGCCTTTATAGTTATCACCTAAACCATAAATAATTGTTGGATCAGTTTGCAACTTCATTTTGGCATTTAAGCGATTAACAAATACCGAAGCGACATTAGCACGCTCAGAACTAACTCCAGTTTCTTTTTCAATGATTGATGCAATAATTAGTAATTCATAAGGTGATTGATAAGGGAGATTACTATCGCGATTATCCCAAATTTTTTGTAGATTACTTTTCATCGTCATATGTGCACGCTTTAAGATATTAATATCTAAAGTGTCTGCGGTATAAAGGTAAGTATCTGGCGATAACCACCCTTCAAGCGATCCTTCAATACCTAATAACTTAGCAATCTCTTCATCTGTTTTGCCTGATAAAGTTTGCTGAATATAGGGTGTATTTTGAATTACTTTCAACCAATCTTTAGCTCGCTTACCTTCAACAAATTGAATTGAAAAATTGCTCTCTTTACCTGACACCAACAATTGCAAAAATTCTTCAACTGTCATATGCGGATGTAATTGGTAAGTTCCTGCTTTAATGGATCTTAATGATGGATTTAGCTTACACAAATAAGGCAGTAAATAAGCACTTTGCATTAATTGACTTTCTTTAATTTGCGCAACTAACTGGTACATGGATGTCCCTTTTTTCAAAACAAACATCTGGTTTTCGGTGGTGACTTGCATTTGCTGTTTCGAAAACTGTTGTAAAAAATAATAACCAATACTGATCGAACCACCCACAATGAATATCAGGGTAAGTAAAGTGTATAAAAATATTTTTTTAATCATAATTTATTTATCTACTATAGTGGATTTTTGCGCGTGAAGTTAAGCGCGTGATTAACTCGTAAGCACTAATGCCCGTGTGCTTAGCGATTTCTTCAACGGGGAGTTCTGGTCCCCAAAATATGACTTCGTCTCCAGGTTTTTCAAAGCTGTTGATGCCCAAATCAACCACAATCATATCCATTGAAACTCGGCCAACAATGGGCACTTTACGGCCATTAATCAAAACGGGGGTATTTTGCGGAATGTTGCGTGGATAGCCGTCACCATAACCCATCGCAACAACACCTAGTTTAGTTTCTTGCAAACTACACCAAGTCTGACCATAACCAACCGATTCGCCTTGTTTATGCTTTCGCACTGCGATTAATTCAGATTTAAATGTCATGGCTGGCTGTAGCCCGGCAATTGGTGAATCAAAAGGCGAAACGCCATATAAAGCAATGCCCTGACGCACAACATCACGCTGAGTATTTGGCCACGCCAATGTACCACCCGATGCGGCAATTGAACATTTGCCAATGAGTGACTTGTCATCAATTGACGCAATAAACTGATCAAACAGTTCAAGTTGCTTTAACGTTTGAGCAGAAGTAAGATCATCAGCCGAACTAAAATGGCTCATAATATTGATGGGCTTTCGAACCACAGAGCAACTGGCTAAGCGATAAAATTCATCTTTGGCTTCATCAAGACAAAAGCCGAGCCGATGCATACCGGTATCAAGTTTAAACCATGTAGTAATTTGATTTTCAAGGGGAAATGATAGCAATGTATCAATTTGCCATTTGCTGTGAATGGCGGGCTGAATATTAAAATCAATCAAATTATCTATATTATCATGCGGAAAAAATCCTTCCAAAGCTATAATTGGGGTATTAATACCCTTATTCCGTACTAATATTGCCTCAGATAGTCGCGATACACCAAAATAATCTACTTTATCACTTAACAACTGCGCAATCCCCTCGATACCATGCGAATAAGCGTTGGCTTTAATAATTGCAACTAGCTGACTATCAGGGGCTATTGTTTTGAGGTATTCAAGATTATGAATAACTGCTTGACGATTGACTTCAACAACTGCGATAGACATTTCTTGGATCCAAACTCTTATCAAATGATTATTGTAAATTTTGTTTTCAATAATAACAAATTTTTCTTAGTATACAAATCGGTTGAAATTCGATGCAATTTTAAGCATGAATATTGTTAATTAAATAACTTGACTAAATTCTAATATCAACTTTATGATAATTGACCATACATTTTGTGTTTTGCCACATAAAAATCGTTAACAATAAGTTATTTGTTCACCAAATTCTTATAAATATGCCTAAAGGCCATAATGGGGTGGTAAATCATCATTCTAGGACCAGCATAACGCATAACTTGTTTGATTTTTTGTTTATAATCTTTGCGATAACAATGTTTAGGACAACGCTCACACGTTGTTTTGGCTTCACCAAAACGACACATTGTTAAACGTTGCATAGCATATTGCAATAGATCATTGCATTCATTACATAACTGGTGGCGTGAAGTATGATGCTTTTGATGACAATATAAAAAAATCATTGCGCTCACTGTCGATTTTTCTTGCTGAATTTTAGGACCGGTATTGTTTGTAACCATAATGACATACACATTAATGAAGAAAGTGGTAAAATAAAATCATCAAACTATGATTACAAGGATTTATTGTAATGGCAAGAATTATCAATAAAGATACGATTGTTTGCATGTCCCTTTCAGCCAGACCAAGCAATTTCGGTACTCGCTTTCATAATTATTTGTATGAAAAACTCGATCTTAATTACTTATATAAAGCCTTTACTACCAATAATTTAAAAGATGCAATTTATGGCATTAAAGCCTTAGCGATTCGGGGTTGCGCCATTTCAATGCCTTATAAAGAAGCTTGCATTGAGTTTATTGATGAATTAGATGGTTCAGTAAAATCTATTCAATCAGTCAATACCATTGTTAACACCAATCATCATTTAAAAGCCTATAATACTGATTATATTGCGGTTGCCAAGCTCATTACAGAAAATAAAATCGATAATACAACGCCATTTGTGTTAAAAGGCAGTGGCGGTATGGCTAATGCAGTGATTGGTGCTTTTTATGATGCAGGATTTAAAAATGGCATGATTGCCGCACGTAATCAAACAAAAGGCGAAGCGTTAGCCAAACGCTACGGTTATAAATGGGTCAAAGATGAACAAGACATATTGCCAAAGCAAGCCAAACTAATTATTAATGTGACCCCAATTGGTATGCTTGGAGGCATTGAAGCAGAAGAGCTCGCATTCCCCTCAACCATGATAGAAAATGCTGATATTGTGTTTGATGTGGTTGCGTTACCCGTTGAAACACCAATGATAAAATATGCCCAAAAACTAAACAAAACGATTATTTCAGGTGCCGATGTCGCGGTGATTCAGGCGCTTGAACAATTTGTGTTATATACTGGCGTAACCCCCAGCAAAGAATTGGTAAAACAAGCAGGTGAATTTGCAAGGCAAGGTTAAATAGTGTTATTCATTCCACCGAGTATATCGGTGGAATTTAAACAAATAGGTTCACATCACCTGATGTAATTTGTTATACACAGCTAATAATTTCTGATGCATAGCAAATTGTTCTAAATTATCATTAGTTGTTTTATCGGCTGTAGCAGAATCTGCCAAGCCAAAAAATGTTTTTTCGCCATTAGCATATTGCCACATATCGTCAACACAAGCTTGACCATACATTTTATTAAATGCTGTTTGATAATTGTTAAACTGTTTTTTGTCACGTTGCAAAATAAAGTTAATCAGCGTTTGCAAGCAACGATAAGCGTGATTACGTGCTGGAGTAAATATAGACTCATTCATTTCAACCGTCCAATCAATCCATTGTTGTGCTTGCACTAAGTCTTTACCTGCCAATGCCAACATTGCTTTTAATTCACCAACACGCAATGTAAACCAAGCATTATCGTTACCGGTTGCAATGCCAAGCAGTTCACGAACGCGTGCATAATCATCAAGACCTTCGTCATCAAGTTGTTCAATAATGGCTAGGTACTGTTTAGCAGTGCGTTTTTGATAAGGTAACGACAAAATAAGATCACGCAGGCCAATTGCCATATTACTATTGGCAATTAAAAGATCTTCAGGGGGATAAATTTCAGACATGCCAACAGCCAAAATTCGGCAAGCATAAACACCAAGATGCTCATAGTCCATAATTAACACTTCAGTATTGTGACGAGTAAAAATAGCCATTAAATTAGCAAATTCTTGCTCAGTTGTCCCCGAAAAGTCCCAATCGACAAATTCATAATCAGCTTGCTCATTAAATAGATCCCATGAAATCAAACCGCTTGAATCAATAAAGTGCGTTTCTAAATTGCTAAGATCAGCAATCTCATCATTATCAAAACTTGGCGGTGAAAACACATCCAGATCTTTTAAACTGCGCCCTTGTAATAGCTCAGTCACAGTTCGTTCAAGTGCAACGCCAAAATTTGGATGTGCACCAAACGAGGCATAACATGTTACATTTTGCGGATTAAACAACACCACACAAATAACCGGAAACTCACCACCTAATGAAGCATCAAAACAATAAAGTGGAAAGCCTTCACTTTCAAGCGCATCAATGGCTGCCAAAACCGCTGGATAACGGTGAATAACTTCGGTTGGAATAATCGGTAAGCTAATGGCCTCGGCAATAATTTTGTTTTTTGTATAACGTTCAAAAATTTCCGATAACCCTTGCACTCGCGCTTCATTACGCGTATTACCGGCTGACATACCATTAGATGCATATAAATTAGCAATTAAATTAACAGGCACATAGACCGTTTGCTTGTCAGACTGTTGCTCAAACGGTAATGCACAAATGCCACGCTTGCCATTACTTGATTGTAAATCAATTAAATCTGTTGCCCTTAACTCATGATCGGGATCATAAAACTTAAGGAGTTTTTGAGATAGTAATCCTTTAGGGAGGGAATTATCTTCAGGAATAGAAAACCATTTTTCGGACGGATAATGCACAAAATCAGCATTTGCAGCCTTTTTACCTAAATAAAAATCTGAAAAAAAGTAATTGGTTGATAATCGCTCAAAATACTCTCCCAAGGCCGATGCTAACGCCGCTTTTTTGCTTGCACCTTTACCATTAGCAAAACAGAGTGGGCACTTTGTATTTTGAATATGTACTGACCACACATTGGGCACAGGATTGAGCCAAGAAGCTTCTTTCACTTCTAAATCATATTTTGCTAATTGTTGCTGAAAATAGTTAATGGAATCTTCAAGGGCAGCATCTTTGCCCGGAATATAAGTTTTCATAAGTTAATCTCAAAATAATTTTATGTTATAATTGTTGCGCTTTACCGCTTTCAAGAATTTATCACTTTATACGCAAATATAAAAAAATAGAAGTAATAAAATTAATCCACCTAAATAAGGAAATAAAATGAACAAAAAAATAGATTTTAAAGATCTTACCATTAAAGATTTTTTCTTCTTTAATAAAATGTTAACACCTTCTTTTATCACTATCGTGTATTGGATCGCATTAGTTCTTATTGGCATTAGTGCGCTCACTATGATATTAGGTAGTTTTGCTGCGTTTGCTTATAGTTTCACTATGGGTTTAGTTGCTTTTTTTACTGGCATTATTACCTTGATTGTAGGCTTTATTTCAACTCGTATTGGTTTTGAATTGATTTGTGTACTATTTAATATTAATCACAATATTCAAAAATTAGCTAACGAAAACACGGATTCCGAAAAACAAGAAGAATCGTCTAGCTCCAATACTGTTAATTAATATCATTGATTTAACTATATAGGCAAAAAAAGCGGGAACTGATCCCCGCTTTTTTTGCTTTTGTTTTAATCAACATGTTTTTAAATCAAAATAATCGGTTAACCAGCATTAAGCTCGCTAAGTGGCCATCTTGGTCTAACATTGATCGCTAAATCTGAATACTGCCTCGCTTTTAAATGAATCATACCCGCATAGGCAATCATGGCCCCATTATCGGTACAAAATTCGAGTCGTGGATAATAAACTTGTCCTTTACGCTGACGCATCAGCTCAGTTAACCTATTACGCAGTGTTTGATTGGCGCTTACTCCACCAGCTATCACTAAATTTTTAAATCCAGTTTGATCAAGAGCTCGCCGCGATTTAATCACTAACGTATCAACCAAAGCATCTTCAAAGGCTCTAGCAATATCGGCTTGAGTTTGCGTATCAATCATATGATTATCACTATGTTGATGAATGATATTGGCAGCGGCAGTTTTAAGACCTGAAAAACTAAAATCCAGCCCAGGTCGATCGGTCATTGGCCGAGGAAAATGGAACCGATTCCCATTACCCTGCTCAGCTAATTTCGACAATTTGGCTCCTCCGGGATAATCTAAACCAAGCAATTTTGCTGTTTTATCAAAAGCTTCCCCTGCTGCATCGTCAATGGATTCACCAATAAGTTCATATTGACCAATACCCGTTACATTAATAAGCTGTGTATGTCCGCCCGAAACTAATAATGCCACAAAGGGAAATTCTGGTGGATTATCTTCAAGCATAGGAGCTAACAAATGCCCCTCCATATGATGGACTGCAACTGCGGGAACATCCCAAGCATAAGCCAGCGAACGCCCAATCGATGCACCAACCATTAAAGCACCAATTAAGCCTGGGCCTGCTGTATAAGCCACTCCATCAATATCTGCTGGCAGCAAATTTGCTTCTTTTAATGCTGCTTGAATTAAGGGTACGGTTTTACGAATATGATCGCGTGATGCAAGCTCAGGCACTACACCACCATAATCAGCATGTAACTTAATTTGCGAATAAAGCTGGTTTGCAAGCAAACCATTGGCATCATCATAAATGGCAATACCAGTTTCATCGCACGAGGTTTCAATACCTAAAATCTTCATCAATGTTTACCTGCAAAATCGGTAAGATCTTCTTCACTCCAAAGATCTTGTTCGGTGATGTCTTTATCGGCAATACGATGTTCTTCGGTTGCCCAATCGCCTAAATCAATAAGCTGGCAACGTTTGCTGCAAAATGGACGATAAGGACTCTCTTTGCTCCATTCAACTTTTTTTTGACAAGTTGGACAATTAACAAATGTGACTGTATTTTTATTCATTTCAACTCTTTTTTTCAATAATCAGCATTTAACGTTATTAGCAACAAGCTAACTCAAATTCAATGCCATCGCTATTAACGTTATCACTAGCATCAAGCGGTAAAAACCGAATACTATAGCGCGACATATGACCAGACACTTGGGGATAGACATTTTTATCTAACGAAACCCGAATACGAATCAAATTAACATCACCACTCGTTTCTTGAAAAAAGTTATTAGAACAAATAAATGGCTTAAACTCACCCATTTGTCTAATTAACTGCATATAACATGTTAGGGATTGTTCAAGAATTGACAGGTGTTGTAACCAATTTCTAACTTGAATATCGCGTCTTTCTTGCGGGATTTTCAGCCATAAATGGAACAAAGGCAAATCAAAACTACAACACCCTCCAGGGATCGTTAAACGTTGACGAATAGCAGTGATAAAACGGTCTTCTTTCAATGGCTGCCCTAAGCGCGTTGTCACATAAAATTGAGCTAAAAACTCATCAAACTGGTGAATCAAACTGTTAAGCAAATCATAGTCAACTCCATTAAACGTTAGCCACAAGGTTAACTTTTGTTTTTGTGATTCAAGCTCTTTCATCAGATCGCTTTTAACATCGTTACGTTCAATAATTTCTAACAACTCGGACAGTGCATGAAAAAAAATCAACGCATTATTTTGATCTAAATGGCAATGCGTATTTAATTGATTTAATAAAAATTCAATACGAAGCCAAGTGCGCATTTTTTCGTTTAATGGATGTTCAAAAATAATATTACTCATCTATCTAAATCTTACCATTAAAGTTATCTAAATATTGTTGATGCAATAAATTAACTTGTGCAGTTAGCGACACCAAATTGTCATCATTGACAATAATATCATCCGCATAAGATAAACGTTTTTTTAAAGACACTTGCGACAATATCATCTTTTTCGCTAATGACTCACTAATATTATCTCTTTTTACTAATCGCGCCAATTGTAACGACTCTGGAGCATCGATGATCAGCACCCGATCGGCCAAAGTATGCAAATTGTTTTCAATCAATAGCGGCACAACCCAAATCACATAGATTGAGCTTTGCATTGCAATTTGTTTTTGAGTTTCTTGTTGAATAATAGGATGCAACAAATGATTAAGCCAAAGTCGTTCATGGTCATTATTAAATATAATTTCACGTAGCTGACTGCGATCAAGTTCGCCATTAGCAAGCAAAATTTCTTGACTAAAATGCTTAACAATTTGATTAAACGCATCACTACCAACTTGCACAACTTGCCTTGCTATAAGGTCGGCATCAATAACTGGCACACCTAATTGGGCAAATAAATCGGCAATGGTGCTTTTACCGCTGGCAATCCCGCCACTGAGCGCAACAACATAAGGCATAAGGCAAATTCCAATCCAATAAAAAATTAGATTATTATAGCATATAAGTATATTGATTAAATAATGCAAAATACTGGCAGTAGTTTAGTTATTAATTCGCATCAAATGGGGGAAATTACTCACCTGATTACCCCACAATAATCACAATGCAAAAAATTTATCGCCAAATCAAAAATAAATTAAATAAAATAGTTGTTTTATATCATTAGCTGTATATAATTACATATATCTGTATATAAAAACAGGAATAAGTAATGAGACCGTTAACCGAACGTCAACAACAAATTTATAATTTAATAAAAGACAACATCCAAACCACCGGCATGCCACCCACTCGAGCCGAAATTGCTCAGAAATTAGGATTTCGCTCCGCTAACGCAGCTGAAGAACATCTTAAAGCGCTTGCCAAAAAAGGCGCGATCGAAATGATCGCAGGCTCATCACGCGGAATTCGCCTTTTGCTTGAAAGCCCAGTTGAGCAAAATGAACTAGCGGGATTACCGCTTATTGGGCAAGTCGCAGCGGGTTCGCCAATATTAGCGCAAGAACATATCGAAAGTCATTACCAAGTCGATCCATCACTGTTTAAACCCCATGCTGACTTTTTATTAAGAGTGCACGGTATGTCAATGAAAGACATCGGCATATTAGATGGTGACTTATTGGCTGTACATAAAACCCAAGATGTTAAAAACGGTCAAGTTGTGGTTGCTCGCATTGATGACGAAGTTACCGTTAAACGACTGTCACGCAAAGGCAAGCATGTTCACCTAATTGCCGAAAACAAAGAGTTCTCACCTATCGAAGTTGATTTAGAACAACAAAATTTTGCCATTGAAGGACTCGCTGTTGGTGTTATTCGTAACGGTTCTTGGATATAAATTTATGGTGTAAATATACACAATTGCAAGCATATAGAAGTATAGGTAAAGTTAGTATAAAATATCAGTTAACTAACGTGTGGGAGATGACTATGTGGCTATTTTGGTTATACGAATGTTTAGGACTTATTGCAGTTATAGTGCTCATTTGTGGATACTGCCGTTTTAGAGGGATAGGATTTTGGTCCTTTATTTGGAAGTATTTAAAATGGGTCACTTTAGCCGTACTCATTGTTTGGTTAGCTATTGCATTGCTTTGCCGAGGGGATTTATACAATGCGGCTCATTGCTATTTTAGAGGTGAAAGTATGCATGCAAACACCAAATATTCTATCTTTTTAGGCGAATGCCAAGTTGAAACACCTAGTGGCAGTTATGTTCCTATTGAACGAGCTAGAGCGTTACCCGGCTCAAATCACCATGATAGCGATAACAACAGCGACTCAACAAGCGAGTTTTATCCTGTTAATTAACACATTAGGAAATCAATAGAACAACTAAAAATCCAGCAAATGTTATCGCAACTGCTGGATTTTTTATTTTGATCGATTGAACAATACCATGATGAATGAATAGATAGAAGAATGTGTAAATCATCAGATAAATTAATTGCTTTGCCCATTAACCTGCCGAAAAAACAACGCTGTTTTAACTTTTTAAAACCAAAAATCAACGTAAAGCTCACACATTTATTGATAACATTGCCGGAAAACCGCCATACACAATGATTTGGTCAAGTTTTTTAACGTGCTTGATTATGGGCTTTAAATTAAATCCTAATCATTAATGCATAACATAAATGATTATAGGCTTTTAAAAAATCTCTCTTAAAATATAATCGGATTTTCACTTAATGCTAATTTTTGTTCTATTTCCATTACATGACTCCTCTTTATTTATTTGATTGTCCTTGTACCACCTCCAGCCACGCTTTCTGCATCAGGGGCAGGGGCGGCGCGATTGTGGCTTTGCCACAACTGCGCAACCCTAAGGGAAAATGCCCCAACTTGCGCCGAGGCTTTATTCTTGTCTATATTATCCTTTCAGGCACCCACCATAACCACCTTCCGCGCCCTAAGGATTAAGAACTAAACGCTAAAAACTAAGGTCTGGTGATGCTGCAAAGACCCTCGTTACTGCCGAAGTTATCACCGTGCAACTGATTGACGCCGCCGGTTGCCGAGTCGACAGAGGGCATCCAAATTTCACCTGATCGGCTGCCACCAATCCAGTAGCTGCTGCCGTCGAAGCCCGCACCAGCGTAGGATCTCACGTTGCCCCACTCCGTGAAAAATCCAGCGCCTATTTGACGTTGTAATGCCCCATGTTCTGACAATGGGGCGGCACCATTATTAATTATGACACGCTCTCTACCCAATTTCGCTCTTATACATATGAAATAATTATCTCCTCTTACACCACACCTCGCATTGGTTAAATCTTTTATTCCCGGCATACTCCCCCCCAAATGAGAACACCATCCAGACTGTTCATTATAATGTCTTCTTACGGCCCCACTACTGACGAACCACTTCTTCAACACAAATCCATATTTTACTAACTCATAACCATTTTTATCTCTACCCACTAACTCAAACCTCTGCGGTAACCTTGGTGCAGTAATTCGATTAGGATTGAACCTTTGATTTCTTACTTCTGGACCTGTTAGCTTAACACGTGCTACAACTTGTCCCCTATCTTCATAAGGAATCCAGTGATCATTGGGTACAACATTTGTCACTGTTGCAGTAATTCCCTCATGCGTGACCGCTCTCCATGTCAATTCTCTTACATCTATTCCTGTAATGAGTAAATCAAAATATAAATTATCCGCACCTGTAGTCGGGAAATTGAGGTTGTATGATTCAGGATTGGTTGATCGAACTAAGAAGCCCTTCTTAGGATTCCATATGTCAGCTGGGCCTGCGTATTTGCCGTTACCAACATATAGATTCGGCCTTGCATATTCAATAACTGGCGGCGGCGGCGGCGGCGGCGGCGGTGGCGGTGGTGGCGGCGGTGGTGGCGGCGGTGGTGGCGGCGGTGGATCTGGAAGTGGTGTTGAAGATAAAATTATTGCATCACTACGATTACCCGCTCGAACCTTTTTATCATTCGCCTGTACATTCCATGAAGATGACAATAATAACAGCCCCAATACCAATAAGCTTTTTCGGGATAATTTCGATAATATAAATGAGTTTCGTGTAAAAACTCGGCGAATAAGGTTATTTGATAAATTTAAGACATAGGTTTGCCAGTGCTGGTGTCTGGTGTCTGGTGTCTGAAATGATAATGCATTATGGTTCACCTGTCAAGTAAAATCATGTTTAATTTCGATTTTTTATAATTGCTCGCTTATTTAATAAGCTTTTTTCTATAGCGATTAAAGTATAACCATTTAAAAAAGAGTTAGCTAGTTTTTTTGGGGAATTTTTGGTAAAAATTATTTAGGTGTGACTTCGATTAAGTTTTATGAAAACCTTTAAATGATTGAAATATTTGGTTTTTTAGAAAAAACAATAAAATAAAAAATTAAATAAAATCAATGTTTTCCCTAACAATTTTTTGCCTGATATTGAGTTCTTGTTTTGGTGGATGGAGTTGATTGGGGCAGTATTTTCGGACATCTTATTCATTTGGTGTAAAAAATTGCTACTGTGATAGCGTCTGAATAAGGGGATTTTGTGCAAAATCCCCCAATATTATTTGTATCATCCATAATACTTACCTTTTCAAGACCATCTTCGCTTTACTCAGATGTTCAAATGTGTTCCTAACAAAGCATAGCCTCGCTAAACTTTTCTGTTTGGCATGCTGACCTCACTCTGTTGTCGGTGCATTCTGACACAGGAATAAGACAAATAAAATAATCTCTTATTATTATGTTTTTATAATTATCGAGTTAATTTTATATGAATTAACGACCTATACGGCATTAAAGAAGTTTGTGTCACTCTTAATCAATTGGTCGCGTTTCTAAACCGCCTGTACGGCGTTAAAGTTAAAACGCTGGCTATAGTTAAAAACTCATTCTTTCTAAACCGCCTGTACGGCGTTAAAGCTTTACACCATGAAATAAATTGACCGGGTGATTTTCTAAACCGCCTGTACGGCGTTAAAGCTTGCATTAGCCGGTAACTCGTCTTCCCATCGTTTCTAAACCGCCTGTACGGCGTTAAAGTAGAAATTAAGATTCTATAAATCTTACTGTATAAAGATAAACAACAATTTCAGTTTTGAAAACCCTTTTTTTTGAGATTTTTTCAACCTGTTGATTTTATTTTATTTTATTTTAAATTAACGGTGAAAAAAGGGTTCTAAGGGTTTTGAAGTCAAAACAAACCCGTTAAAATAAAATCAATATCTTTACTAACCTATTTTTGAGTAGCGCTTAGGTTGTTTTTTAATGAAAAAAGTGCTTAAAATAAAAAACACAGGCTCCCCCCAAAGTAATTTTTTAATTAATTGATTTTATTTGTTTTTTAAAACTCTTTTATACTCAAAAAATAAACAATGCTTTCCCAAAGCTCTACAATATAGTATCCTACTGGCTATCATTTCAACTCAATCAAAACCCAATACACCGTGCAAACATTCATTTTGACTTTACGTAAAGTCTTTTACAGCAGTAATCTTCTTTTTAGTCTACGAATGTTAATTAGTTTAACTGGTTCGACTTTGGTTCCGTGGTATTTTGGGCAAACTTCACTCGTTATTCCCCTTACGCTTGGTGTGGTGGCAGCGGGTTTGACTGAGATCGATACGCGTTTATTAAGTCGCTGTATTAATTTAATTCTTACGTTGATCTGTTTTGCTATTGCGACCTTTTCGGTCGAGTTGCTATTTAATTATCCTGTGTTGTTTATTATTGGTTTAGTATCTTCGACTTTTATTTTTATTATGCTTGGTTCGCTTGGGCAACGTTACGGTGTGATTGCGTTTGGATCACTTTTGATTGCTGCCTATACCATGCTTGGGCATAATTTATTTACCGATAATTACACCTTGCCCTGTTTTTTGCTGTTAGGTGCGCTTTGGTATAATGTTGTTTCGTTAATTGAATCGATCATCCAACCCATCCGCACAACTCAACAATCGTTATCGATATGTTTTATTCAATTAGCTCAATATCTTGATGCCAAGGCGGCTATGTTTGATCCAGATGAATCTGACGGTTTTAAAAAACAAACTTTGCAGTTAAACAATAGCAATAATCAACTCATTAGTGCTTTTAATAATACCAAACGTTCGCTATTTAATCGTTTAAAAAGCTATCGTGGACAAGCTTATATTAGAAAGTTACTAAGCTATTATTTTGTCGCGCAAGATATTCATGAGCGAGCAAGTTCAGCGCATGGACATTATCAAGCGCTTAGTGTGCATTTTAAACATAGTGATATTTTATTTAGATTTGCTCGTATTTTAAATTTGCAAGCAAAAGCTTGCGCGCAATTGGCAATGACCATTAAATTAAATCAAACTTATCAGCATGATCCGCTGTTTTCACGTTATTTTTCGTATCTTGAAGAAGCTATTAATCAATATCATGCTAGTCATAAAAGCGATAGGCTGATGATTAAAGCGCTTAAGAGTTTACATCAAAATTTGCTTTCTATCGATTTGTTACTTGCTAATATTGACACTGAGCAACATTTGCCAAAAGCAGAAGAAGATAATCAGTTAATCGATGAAGAACTAACCAGTTTTTATGCTATTTTTACCAAGATTAGAAACAATTTAACCGTAAAATCAGCACTATTTCGTCATGCAATTCGCATGTGTGTGGTATTTTTTGTTGGTTATATGGTGATTCATTTTTCTGATTTGCAACATGGATATTGGATTATTTTAACCAGTTTGTTTGTGTGCCAACCTAACTATTCAACCACAAAATATCGATTAAAATTACGCGTAATCGGTACCATTCTAGGGATTATTGTGGGTATTCCGTTGACGTTTTTATTTCCAAGTGTTCCTGAGCAGTTGGTGTTGATTATTATCACTGGTTGGCTGTTTTTTCTATTTAAAAATTCACAATATGCTTATGCTACTGCGTTTATTACGTTACTGGTGTTTTTTAGTTTCAGTCTAATTGGCGAAAGTAGTATTGAAGTTGCGGTCGCACGTATTATTGCAACGTTAATTGGTTGTTTTATTGCATGGTTTGCTGTGAGCTTTATTTGGCCTGATTGGCAGTTTAGAAATCTACCTAAACTCGTTGATCGTGTTTGCCATGACGATAGCCATTACTTGGCGTTAATTGGTCGTCAATATTTGACTGGTAAAACTAATGATGTTATGTATCGTTTAGCTAGACGTGCGGCGCACGATAGTAATGCAGATTTGTCGTCATTAATTAGTTTGATGACTAAAGAGCCGCATATGAATCCAGTTGTTATCGATCAGGGATTTCGTTTGTTAACACTTAATCATACGTTGATTAGCTATCTTTCGACTTTAGGTGCGCATCGCGATAAACCGCTTTCAAAACAGACTTTCGAGCTATTTGATGATTTGTCGGTCTATATTATTAATCTATTAAGCATTAAAAAGATCGACGGTGAATATCAAGCTATTAAAAAATCCGTTACCGATTATATCGAAACAATTTCGGCTGTTTCAATTGATGATGATAAAACGAATAATGATCTGTTAGTTATGCAACAATTGGCTTTGATTTTGGATATTTTGCCAGAAATTATTGAGATTGCAACTCGGCTAGAATGATAAGTGTTTTAACAAACTCCCTGAAAGCTGACTGTAAATCAATCAATAAATTGGAGAAAAATAAATGAAAATTATTACTAAACCAGCTTATATTGATAATAAATTAGTTGAATTAATGGGGAAATATACCAATTATTATATAGCCACAGCTTGGGCATCAATGAATTCAAACGCTGCATCTAAATTATTAGACAATAAAAGACACATAACTAAAATGGTAGTTGGAACCCATTTTTATCAAACTCACCCAGATTTCATTAAAATCTTTGCGAGCCATAGGAATGTAAAATTCATATTGAAAACTGATAAAATTTTCCACCCTAAAGTGTATTTATTTTCAGATGAAAATGGCAATTGGGAATGTCTAATTGGTAGTGCTAATTTTACACAGGCAGCATTAACAAAAAATGATGAAATAATGATTCATATCACAAGTAATGATCAAGGCTCTGAAAAGATATTTACTGACATATTGGAAACCATTGATAGTTATTGGGAATATGCAGAAGAAATGACTGAAATAGAAATAACTAAATACACAAACATATGGAAGAAAAATAAAACTAAACTAGATAGTCTAAAGAATGTTTATGGTGGATATAAAAGTAAAAAAAGTATGATAAAGTCAAATATTCTTTCACTACAATGGGATGAATATTATAAAAAAATACGTGGCACAATAAATGAAAAAGATTATTCATTTTCTGAGCGGATTGAAGTTCTGCAAAAGATTAATAATTACTTCACAGAAAAACAAATCTTCTCTAGTTTTACTAAATTACAACGAAAGCAAGTGGCAGGCTTAATAGATGATGGTTCAGAAATTGAGTGGAAATGGTTTGGTAGCATGGTTGGTGCAGGAGTATTTCATAGCAAAATAAATAATAATGATCCTAACATATCAAATGCCCTTAATTGTATACCATTGACAGGTCCCGTAAATGAAGCTAACTACAATCAATTTATTAAAATATTTAAGCAGGCATTTCCTGCTGGTAAATGTGGGATTGGCATTGCAAGTAGATTATTAGCAATGAAGCGCCCTGATTACTTTGTGTGTTTAGATGGGCAAAATCGTCCAGCATTATGCAAAGATTTTGGTATACCTCAAAAGATCGACCTTGAAACATATTGGGAACAAATTATAGCACGAATTATTGATTCGGTGTGGTGGTCATCTAGCTGCCCTGATGATTCAAGAAAAAAAGAAGAAAAACAAGCTTGGAATGGTCGCGTTGCCATGATTGATGCTATCTTCTATCAGCTCAAGGAGTAATTTTTTTTTACTGAAATTAAAAAAGAAAAGCTGTAATAAATATACAGAAACAACAAAATTAATGCCTTATCACTGACAAGTGATATGGCGTCTATATCATAAAGAAATAAGACCCCATTCTAAATTTTGTGTATTTGTAAGTTAATGGTGATGGTTGATTTCTATTTAATATTGCAACTGGTAAACCTTGTCCTGCATTTACAGTTGCCATTGGATTTTTTTTTAATTCACTGATACTTGCAGTAGTATCGCTCAAAATAATATTAGGCATGATCATATACCCTTGTTTTGTTATGCATATTAAATATAACCCTTAAAAACCTGTTAACAAATCTTATTAGTACTTGTTATCCTTTAAAATAATTCTAATTTTGTATTATTTATAGTATCAAACGATTTAACATTACGATCACACTGGAATATTAGTCTTATAACATTTAAAAACCCTATTTAGCATAAAAAAATAACGCTATACTGAATATTAAACGCAAAAATACGCAATATTATTTTCTACCAGAGTTATGTAATAACGATAAGGAATTTATATCATAAATCCTTCAGTTGTATTGGTAATTGGTAGTTTGTCTTTTTTAAAAGATAACATAAGTAAACTGCTTGTAAGATATGTGTTACCGCTATTTGTTGTTGACTGAGAATTTTATTTAAAACGGTACTTAATGTGTTTAATCCTAAAGTATCACAATCATATTGGATCGCAATTAATTGCTGTTTTTGATCAGCGAATAATTCGAGTCTTCCTGAACACACCATACTCTCAAGTATTGTTAAAAGTGGTTGAATAATTAAGGTTGAAAGTGAATCTTTCATATAATGATTTTCACCTAGCTGCTGTTTATGTGCTAAATAAGTCTTTGTGATAGATTTTTGTTTAGAGATAGATTTTTTGTTTTTATACCAGAAATCTTCAAAGTCAAGGCTTAATGTTTTGATTTCTTCTGTTAGTTGATCCTTGTAAAGTAATGCAAAAGGCTCTAAATCCAAAAAGTTGTAATTTTTTAAACAGTTAGCAAACACGGTTAAGGGTTGATTGTTAGTTTCTAAAAAACTTGTTAGAACATCAATACGTAATTTTTCATATTCATTCCAAAAGATGCATAAAAACAGGCTATTTCCATCATTATCAAGCACTTTCCAAACTAAATTTTGTCGAATTTCATCTAAATAAGGTTTATTTGAGCTGGCTATATGAAGAATTAACATCTCATTAAGAGGTGAATCATCTAAATGATTATCTTGTAAATAGTCGCTCAGTATTGACCAATTTTCAAAGCCTGCTTTTGATCTAAAATCATAGTAATTTTCATCACTCCATGCTGTTTCTTGTAAAGTAACCGTTGAACCATGAATTGCCAATTCGCCAGTATCAGATACACGAGGTTGATGAAGTTTTATTGCTTTTTGCATCAACATATAAGGAAATGTTTGCCATATTGACATACTGTTCCAAATCATTGTGCGATTAAAATTGATATCGTTTTTATAGGCTCTGGCTAATGTGGTTTCTTGGTATTGTTGTTTTTCACTATCCCAAAAGTAGAAAGTTGCACCAATGGCACCTGTTTTACTTTGCCACCAACGCCCACCTAATGGTAATAGCTCAAGGGGGTGTGATTCTGTTTTATATTGGCGTTTTATTCGACCTCGCAATTTGAAAAGTTGTTCACCCTGATGATGTAATAGCATTTCGGTATAGGCTTGTATCTGCCCTAAAAAAAGAAGTATATCTTGTTCTTCAACCGCAAAGTGCCGCTTGGCAAGTAACTCAACCAATTGACAAAGATGCCGAAGCATTGCAGCCAAACGAGGTAACCCTTGCGATCTTGCTGACATATTGAGTAATTGTAGCTGTTCAGCTTGATTATTACTCACATGAGATAAACCTTGATTGATAAGTTTACAAATATGCTGTTGAATCTGTTTAATGAGCGTAATTTCATCAGCAGAAAGCTGATCACTTTCATGTGTTATGCTTTGTTGACATTCTATTGGCCACGGCCATGTTTTGTTATTTTTTTCAAATAGATAAGCAATAGCAGCTAAATGTATTGCCATTTTTTGGTTTGTACAGAAAGTTGAAATCATTCCATCAAAGCCAGTACCTGCCATATAAATAATAGGTGTATCGCTTTCTGGTACAATGATTCGTATTTGTGAATCTTGGTATTCTATCGTAACTAAATGATTTTTTTGCCATCTATACGCAAATTGATAAGCTTTAAAAATATTGGTTTTGCCGGCTTTTTTTAAAAGTTTGAAGGCATCTAATGACAATAATTCCGTTAACACGTTAGCTAAAGGTCTTATTGTTTCAAGCTGTTTTATACTTATTTTATTATCAGATTTATACGCATCATTGGATTGATCTAACGGCTTAATTTGATTTTCATCATCGATGTTATTGCTATCGGTAATAGGATGTTCTAACAATGAAGCATTTGATTGTAGCCATAAAACAGCCGATATAATGTGCTTACAATGCCCGTGAGCGGGACAATTGCAACTTGCGGCCTGAATGCCTTGAGCTGATAACCTGACTTGCTGACCATCCGCTTCGAATTCTAAATAATCTTCATTGTTTTTTTCAACTAATGTAACTTTATTAGCCTCGATATCTTTACGCGCACGGCGAACTAAACCAATATTGGCATAAAGTGCCAATGCCTCTTGATCATAATTTAAATAAATATGTTGCCAACTCATTGCATAACCTCCGCTAACCAAGCAGCAAAATGTTCTGGTGTTAATGCCGCAATTTGCATACCACGGTTAGCTAATTGCTGTGATATTTGCAAATCATAAACAGGATCAGCATTATCATCTAGCGCCGCTAAACCTAACATTTTGACTCGATTGCTGTTCATTCTTGAAACAGTTGTATAAAGGTGAATTAATGCTCCTCCCTCACAAAAATCACTGATTAATACCACAATAGTTCGTTGCGGATTTTTAATTTTTTGTTCAGCATAATTAAGCGCTTTGGCAATATCAGTTCCACCACCTAACTGGACAGTCATTAAAACTTCCACAGGATCATGGGCTAAGTGAGAAAGATCAACAATTTGAGTGTCAAAAACAAATAGATGTAAGTTAACAGATGGTAATTTGACCATAATGCTAGCACAAACAGCAGAATAGATAATTGAACTATCCATTGAGGCGCTTTGATCAACACATAAAATAATATCCCAAGGTAATTGTTTGTTTGCACGAGAGTTAAAAATCGCATTTTCAATAATCATTTGCCGTTTTTGTTGATCAAAATGTTTCAAATTAGCCTTAATTGTTGCACGCCAGTCAAAATTTTGGTTACAACGTATTTTGGAACGACGAAATCGATTCTTTTTACCTATCAAGGCATTAACAAAATTGGATTTGATTTGTTGTAAAATCTCATCAACAACGCTTTGAATCAGCTCTTTAACTGCCAAATAGACTTCACTTTTTAATTGCCCTCTTAAATTCATTAATAAACGCACAGAATTCAAATTCGGCTCTAACGCTTTAATAACATTAGGATCGTTTAAAATTCCTTGCAGTTGATAACGGGCAATCGCCTGCTGTTGCATGCGTTCAAACGTACTTTTAGGAAACAGTTTTCGCGTTTTATTGAGCCAATTTACTGTGTTAAATACAGAATTTTCATTGCCACCCGGTGAAATCTTTTTTCTAACGCTATCCCTATTATCTTCATCACCTATTTTTAAACCTCGCTTACGGTATTCATTCTGATAAAGATAATTTAATGATTGTTCTAAGTTATGATCATGTTGGTTAAATGTTGCCTGATTAAGATGTTCATCAGCATATTTTCCTAATATTAATCGCCAGCGCTTAACATGATTAACATTTTTGATATCAATGATTTTTTTATTGTCGCTCATGCTAAATCCTTACTGTTTAAACCAATTTTGTAGCTGTTGTTGCTCAATATGTTGGGTGACAGATAATTCCAAAGAAAGTGATTTTTGTAAGTCTTCGTCACTAAATTTATATTGCTCAATACTCATATCTTCTTGTTCAGCATGATATTTTTTAGAAATTTTTTCGGCAATTATTGCATTTTGTTTCGGTGTGAGTTGCGTAAATGCAAGTCGTAAATCAGGAAGTATTTCGATAAATTGCTCTTGTTTCCAATGCGCTAATAATTCATCAAGGCTTGTTAATAATTGTGAAGAGTGGATAATTAATTCGGGTGCACATTGCATTATCCCCATAAAATAGCTACTTGCCTGTTCATATTGAGATCCTAACTCAAAAGCCATTTTTATTTTATGATCAAGTTCTGATTGGCTAATTTGACAGTCCAAATAAGCAATACTATCAATAGCGCCCCGAATCAATGACGCCTCGCTTAATCGCGGTTGTAAACGATGTAAATTAAGGTAAAAATCCTGTTTCAACTTTTTCACATCTAGCTGATCTGGCAGATTATTGATTAGATTTCTAAATAATAATAATGTTTTTAAATTTTCTTGCTGTTGCTCTGTATCGGATTGTTTTAATGTATCAAGTAAGAAAAAGGCTTGCTGTGGCACTTTAGCTAGCAATGCTAGCAAGGTTGAGCTAGCATTAAGCGCTAAAAAGTCCCGACCTTGCCACAAATAGAGTAAACGATGCCCACAAACCACTAATGACAATAAATTATTGTCAACGTCTAAGAATGATGATAATTTCACTAATAATTGAGAGAAATAGGTTTGTAATCCCATTAACGCCGCTTGTATCACCCCTTTTACTGCACACAAACAAGATTGTGCCATTCCATCTTCGGTTAATTGCTCTATTGACTGTTGTAGTTTTTGTATAGCAATCTGTTCAAGTTGCGTGCCTTGCTCTGACAGCTCAATTAACCTAGCTTCAACCATCGGTGTCCATAAATATTGCCAATCTTCGAACATAATAGTTAATCGCGTACCATATTGATAATTGGGTCCGTCAAGACGATTAGCAAATCCAACGTCCAAAAAGGCAAGTAGGTGTAAAAATCGACTTCGTTGCCGATGTTCTGGGTTACGGTAAATATCAATATGGGTAGTTTTAGGCAATGTGTCGTCGAGCTTAAAACGGTATTTTTTAAGTGTTAAATAAACTTCATTAACAAGTGGTGGTGAGGCTATATCATTAGGAATTTGTCCTAATTGATTTCCTGATAAGCTACGATAAACTATTTGCCAAAAATCACTGCGTACATCGTGAATACTTCCTTTGATAAAAGCAGATTGAATACCATCAAGCAGATCATAACGACCTGGACCATAATGACCTCGAAGTTCAGCTAATAAACAGGCTTGTTCAATCGCCGACTTTAAAGGGATAAAACCAATTGCATCACTACAATTTTGCTTTTTTCTTAGTTTATCAGCAATAATCGATAAAAAATTAATTACTTGTGTTTTTCGATAACATTGGGTTGTTTGTGACTGGTTAGGGGTTTGTTCATAAGCCAACATCGATTGCCAAGATTCTTGATAATAAGCAGGAGAGTTCATCCCTGCTGTATAACCATTTAATGCATCAAGACGATCAAAACTATAACGAATAAGCCAAGCTCGATCCCGGTCGCCACTTTTTTGCTGTCGATTAAATCGGGTAATATCGGATTTTTTCGGTAAAACAAGCTTGTTTTGCCATAATCCTTCAAATAATGCTAGCGTATGAAATCCACCTGTCACAACCACAATTTTCGCATCGGGTGTCAATTTTTTTAATCGCCCAATTGCGGTTAACATATGCTGTTCTCGTTGGCTTGATCCTTCTGCTTCAAGTGATGATGAATCGTAATCAAGCCTCGCCATTGCACACCAAATAAAAGTATCTTCAAAAAATGTTTGCCAATCAGCAAGATCGGTAAAATTTCTTAATTCGAATAAATGTTCCCACACTTCGTCATGATCACGACAATGTAATTTCTTAGCCAACTGAGTAATGTATTGACTATGCTTTAGATAGGTTTCAGAAAGTAATGATTTGCTCTGCGATGGTATAAATTCTTGAGTCACTTGTTCTGCCCAAGGCAGATCAATAAATTGAATCTTTGCATTGTATTGTTTTGCCAATTGCATTGCTTGCCACTCTGGGGAGTAACTACAAAATGGATAAAATGCGGAGCGAGTAATTTGATGCGATAGCATGTTCGCCGTATCATTTTCTTCATATTCATCATTCGTCTCAAGAACGACTTGGTCTATTTGAAGATCTGTTTGACAAAGTATAGCAATGGGTGGCTCTGTCTTATGATTTAGTAATTCCTCAAGTATTGCTGAAAAGCTAGTAGGTGCTTCAATCAACACATGAGTCGGCTTAATTTGCGTGATCAACTGCCGCAAAGCATAACTACAAGCAGGACTATGATGGCGCACTGGAGCAAAATAGATCTGCACTT
The DNA here is from genome assembly GCF_001690525.1 of Gilliamella sp. App6-5. Lineage (GTDB taxonomy): Bacteria > Pseudomonadota > Gammaproteobacteria > Enterobacterales > Orbaceae > Gilliamella > Gilliamella apicola_H. Next base: position 82,012 of record NZ_LZGT01000074.1, read on the forward strand.
GTTGTAATGCATCTCGACATCTCAAAGCATTTTGTAGACGTTGTGGTAATGGTGAGCTTCCCATAATGATTATCTATTTATTATTTCCAGAATTTTTTAGAAACCTGATAAAATGAATGCCATACAGATGAGTTTTTGGCTCGTTCACGCACCACATTATCCATATAGAATTGAATGCGTTTAATATCATCAGCATTATCTTTTAAAACAACGCCAATAAGCTGTTTAGCAATATGCTTACCCTCTAAGGTACCCTCATCAAAATAATAAGCATCTAATGCTGAGGCATAAACAATATTGACAGCTTCTGCTGTCGACATCACCGCATCTGGTGTTTTTAGCTTGGTGCCTGCTTGCGTTTGTCCTTGTCTTAACTCTTGAAAGGTTGTTACTAATAGTTCAATGACATCGACTGGAATGATTATTTGCGATTTTAGTTCGCCTAATTCCTGATTGAGTTGCATTTGAATTAATTCTATTTCAAAATTTTTATCGGTAATTGGATTAACGGTTTCAAAATTGAAACGACGTTTTAATGCGGCTGACATCTCATGTACACCGCGATCTTTTAAATTTGCCGTACCAATAAGATTAAAACCTGGTCGAGCGCTAATTTTAGCATGCTGCCCCATTTCGGGAATCATCATTTGCTTTTCTGACATCAAGGACACAAGCACGTCTTGAATTTCGGGTGGACAACGTGTGATCTCTTCAAAACGCACAATTTTACCTTGCTGCATACCGTGGTAAATTGGCGAACCAACCAATGCTCGTTCGGTTGGCCCTTCGGCTAATAATAAAGCATAATTCCAAGAATATCTGAGATGATCTTCACTTGTCCCTGCCGTGCCTTGAATAGTTAGGTTTGAATCACCACTGATTGCAGCAGCTAGCAGTTCAGATAACATCGATTTAGCCGTACCTGGTTCGCCAACTAACATTAATCCTTGTTTACCAAGCAAAGAGACTATCGCTCGATCAACAAGGGGATCGTCGCCAAAAAATTTACGGCTGATGCCGATCTCCTCATTGCCCAAAATAAACGTTCGTACCGATTTTGGTGATAACTGCCAACCGTGGGGTTTATTGTTATGACTATCCAATTTCAGTAACTTATTTAACTCGTTAGCATAACGTTGTTCTGCGCTTAAGCGAATGGTTTGTGTGTGTTTTACCATAATCCTTTCTTCTCCCACTCTGGGTCAAAACCGCTTGAGGCATTAGCAACAGCCATATAATCCGCATAAGCTTCTGCTAGTAATACTGGCGGCACATCGTTGATATCAATTGCATTGCAGCTTCCACCCTGCTTTTTACTAAAATATAGATTGTAAAGTACAGCAGGAATATTCTCTTCTGGCACATAGCTACCACTAAATTCAATATTGATATAAAGCTCAAGCTCACTAAAATATTTATAATAGCCGTAAAAGCAAGCACCGTCTTCTATGTCGTCTCGTTTATACCCTTGTTTAATCAATATATTTCGTATAGTAAAACTGTCTGTTAACCACCCTTTACGATCATCAATAATATTTTCTTCAATATGGCTAACATCAGGCAAAGAATGGTTAAACTGTGTAAGTATTGGCGGAACTTTGTAATCTGTAAGATGTTTTTGCCATGTTTTCACTACTTCGTCAGTTAACAATGCACTATGTGCAACAGTAATATCGTTTTCTTTACTAAGCGTAATCTCATCATCATTTAAATCAATTAAACTGCCATCTTCGGTTGGGCGAAAACTCTTTATAATGCCCCCTGCTTCATTCACCTCAAGCCACACTAAACGTTGAATTAATAGACGCATAATAGGATGGCTATAGAGATATTCTTGCCATGCTAAAACAGACCAACGACGTTGTAAACACATGGCTTCGTATAGGCGAGCTGTTTGTAATTCAAGCAATTGTTTCAGTGCTTTTTTGCTATTACTAAATTGTTTTTTTGCTTCTTTGACTAATGTTTCATCTTCAGATTTTCTTGCTTCGGGTAGTGTTTTAATTTCTTTACCTTCGGCGTTTTTTAATACAAATTTAAATTTATCATCTAATGTGGCTGTAAAAATTCGCTCACCATAATCTAGGCTCAATACGCCTGATTCATCTAAACCTGCGGTTGGAATGGTGCGATCAGCCAGTTCATCAGCCGTCCACTGTTTTTGCTCAGCAATTTGGTTAATCAATAATTTTGCCTTTTTTTGCACGGACGGCGTTCGATAACGACGTGCAATTGATAATAAAAATTGAATAATCAGCGGATCGTCACTAACAGCTATTGATTCCAGCATAGCTTCAATTTGACCACGCCTGATTTGGTAATTTTTAATATAGTTTTTTATTATCGATACAGCAGTATTACCTTGTATGCCACCAATTAGTGATAATACACCTTTTGATTTAATGGCTGAACCCACTAAGCGGGCAAGCACCTCTTGCTTTATCATTTCGAAAGCTTCGTTTAAAGTCATATTTTCATATTGACCATAATATTCGGGATAACGCTTTGCATAATCTAAATAATCTTTCCAACGCTGTTTTGCTTTTAATTTTGCTTCTATTTCGGCTTCTTCAAGTGTTGGCGTTAGTGTGTCTTGCTTAATAAAAGCGTGTAAAATAAATACCCCTAATTCGTGTTGACTTTTGAGGCTTAAAAGGCGGGTATAAATAATTAATAAGGGATTAGCAGGCTCTTTTAATTTTACCGCAAGCCAAATCCACCAAGTAATAATTTGAGGGTCAACCACCTTACCACTTTGCCAAGTTAAAGCTGGAATTAAGCTTTCATCAAGCCATTTAGCATCTGCTGGTTTTTTGCCCGCTAAGCCTTTTTGTGCATCATCAAGTAATTTCGTTGGCGTTAAATACTGGTTTATATTTTCACCTAAACTTTCAAGCGCAGCTAATAACGTTGCTTGTACAGATTCAGATTTCTCTTTGTTTAGCGCATTATTTAGTGCTTTAATTGATGATTTCTGTCCTAATTTTACTAACCACTTGGCAGCTAAAATACGCTGAGCTTGTTTGGTTGACATCAATGCCTCTTCCACTCGACAATGAATATCAAGCAACACACTTAATGCTTTTTGCGATAATAAACGTAATGATTGAGTTTCACCTAATGCCAGTTCAAGCAGATAAGTCACATATTTAGCGGGTAACTTCGGGAAAAAGGTTAATATTTTTATCCCTCGTTCTTTCTCAAAAAAATAACCACTGTTTTGCACTTCTTGACTTGGCAATAGTCCTAATGCTTCATCAAGATAAACGGAATTTTCGGCAAAAAATGGCCAAATTAAATTAGGATCGACTTCAGTTGTGGCTTCATAATAATAATTCATTAAAAATGCGGCAGCGATGGTACGCTTCGCATCTGGCACATAATCTATTTTATTCATTACTTCAACTAACTGGCGTAAGTCAGTACGTAACAAGATTTCATGATGAGAAAAACTTAAACCTAAATGAAAGGAATTAGGCTCATGATGACAAATTTTTTCCGCACGTAATAAGTGGTAAAGATTAAATTCGGGCAACGATGGCAAACGGCCTTTATTCAAAATAACTTCATAAATTAATTTGTTTTTTGTATCCGCCTGATCGATATCACCTTTACCATTTAAACAATCAAAAATCGCATCTAAATCACTAACAGTAATTGTTTTTAATTGCGCATAACGCTGTTGTTCAGATGTAATTTTGTAACCATATTCTTGGTTATATTGAATTTCCTGTTCTGCTTTCTTTTGCTGTTGAACTAATATTTCTTGGTAGTTTTGTTGCAAAATATCTCGCGCTTTAGAAGGTAAATCAACTTCAACGATCGATTCAAAAGGAGGAATAATTAATTCGATTTCTTGCTGTTTAGCATCCTCATTGCCACTTAATCGTGATAAAGCCCCTTCAATGGTTTTTATTACGGTTTTATTGGTCTGACGAGTTAATGCTTCTTCTAAAATCTTGCGATTAACAGATACTCTAACTAATAAGTTTATCGCATGGCAACGTTGCTTAGGCGTTCCTTGATCTAATAAAACTTGTAATTCAGCTTGTATTATGTCAATAGGTAAACTCAGTAATAAGGTTGTTGCCAATTCACTGATTGCTTTTATATTACTTGTTGATTGTTTTACAAGCAAATCAATCACATCTTGTTTAAGTTTGTCTTGATTAGCAATATATTGTAATTGGTGTAATTGTCCTAATCTAGAAAGACCTTGTTCAGGCAAGGCTTTAAACCATTCAAGATGTTCATAGATATAGGGCAATAAACCATTAATCATAAACACATAATGAAAATACTCTAAATAAGATTCTGGTGTTTGTTGACGATCAAAAATAGCAAATAATAACTGTTTCCCTAGCCCTTTTTGTTCTATTTCAAGCAATTGATGTAATTGTTGAACAGACCAATTTTGACGTTCAAGAATAATTTGTTCAGCACTTTGATTATAACTAAACAAAGTTGAAACCAATCCATCTAAAAATAGATATAAAAACCATAATGGTAAATTTGGCGTGATCACATCAATATTTTTTTGTTCTGAATAAACGCGACTTTGCCGCATATTTTCAATATAGGTTGCTGCCAATACCTTACCAAAACGAATGATCTGTTCTGGCGTATAGTTATCCGTCCATTGTTGATAAAATAGCGCTCTTGCTTTTATTGGCTGTTTTTTCTCAGTGAAATAATAAATGATATTAGTCGCACCAGGAAAGCCTAGACGTCCATAAACTCGCTTCTCACCATTATACGTTTGCGATAATTGATTTAAATCCTCTAAAACTAGAGGATCTTGACCTTGTAAAATATATTTACAAATGCGCTCAGGAATCAATTTATCTAATCCCCGCAAAATCTCAAAACACGCTAATAAATTGCGCTCATTACTCTCAACGTTATCCTTTACCATATTAACTTATCCTCCCAATCAGGATCAAAGCCACTACACGCATTTGCAACCGCCATATAGTTAGCATAACCTTCAGCGAGTAACACTGGCGGCAATTTATTGAGTGCTATTGCTCTATCTTTTAAGCCCGGCTTTTTACTAAAATAGAGGTCAAAAAGCGCAACTGGGATATTTTCTTCTGGTACCATGCTGCCACTAAACTCAATATTAATATACAGGTTAAGACTAGCAAAATACTTATAATAACCATAAAAACAACCCGCATCTTCAACATTATCACGCTTATAATCCAATTTGGTTAAAATACCACGTATCGTGAAACTATCAGTTACCCAACCTAGACGTTCATCAATAATGTCATCTTTAACTTTACTCATATCTGGTAATGAATGAGTCAATTGATCAAATAGCTCGGAGACTTTGTAATCTTTAAGGTGATCTTGCCATTTTACTGTGATATCACTTGGCAACACAGCAGAATGGGCAAGAGTAATGCGATTACCTTCATTGAGTTCTATTTCTTCATCTTCAGTTGTAATTAAGCTACCATCCTCAGTTGGTCTAAAGCTATTTACTATCTGTCCATTTTCATCTAATTCAAGCCAGATTAAACGTTGAATAAGCCGTCCTACGATAGGATGTGGCTGTAGGTATTTTTGCCAATCCTCTACCCGCCATTGACGCTGTGTACACATAGCTTCATAAAAGCGGGTAATTTGCATATTGAGCAATTGAGTTAGTTCTTTTTTACTATTGGAAAACTGTTTTTTCGCCTCTTTCACTAAAGCTTGATCTTCGCTTTTTCGGGCTTCTGGTAAGGATTTAATTTCGTCACCATCTGCATTTTTTAAATGCCATTTAAACTTATCATCAAAAGTAGCCGTAAAGGTGCGTTCACCATAATCAAGGGTTAACACACCATTATCATCTAGCCCTGCGGTAGATATGGTGCGATCAGCTAGTTCATCAGTAGTCCAGCCATTGCGTTCTGCAATACTTTCTACCAATAAGCGGGCTTTTTCTTGTACAGATGCAGCACGATAACGGCGGGCAAGCGATAGCAAGAGTTGCGTGATCAACGGATCATCACTTTGAGCAAGCGGTTCAAGCATCGCTTCAATTTGCGCTCGTCGTTGTTGATGATCTTTCATAAAACTACGTAATAACGAAACTGCAATGTGACCTTTAATACCACTGGTTAATGCTAATAATCCTTTCGCTTTAATGGCTGAACCAAGATAGACTGCCAAAGCCTCTTTTTTTATCTCTTCAAATACTTGTTCAAAAGTAATATTGGCATAACTAGGGTAGTATTGAGGGTATTGCTGGTAGTAGCCAATATATCGCTGCAATCGCTTATCGGCTAATGAATTTGCTTTTGCTTCGGCATCTTCCACCGTTGGCATTCGCGTATCTTGCTTAATAAAGCTTTGTAAAATAAATTCGCCTAATTGCTGTTGGCTTTGCTGACTTAATAAGCGACTATAAATAATTAACAATGGATTAGCTGGATCTTTTAATTTGACCGCTAACCACGCCCACCATTCAATAATTTGAGGATCAACTGCATCACCATTTTTCCATGTTAATGGTGGAATTAGATTTTTATCAAACCAGTCAAAATCAGCAGGTTTTTTACCTTTTAAGCCTTTTTGTGCATCGGTTAATAGTTTTTTAACGGTTAGATGTTGACTAATATCTTCGCCTAATTTTTCTAAAGCAACTAATAAAACAGCTTGTACAGTTTCGCGTTTTTCTTTTTTTAAGGCATTATTTAATGCTTTAATTGAAGATTTTTGTCCTAACTCTGCTAACCAATTAGCGGCGGCAATTCGCACCTCTTGCTTTGCTGATGTTAAAGCTTGTTCAACTTGGCAATGAATATTAGTAATCACACTTAAAGCGTTTTGTGCGGCATAGCGTACTTGTTTACTTTCGCCCAAAGCTAATTCAAATAGATAAGCAACATATTTAGTTGGAATATTTGGGAAAGTTTGTAATATTTTAATGGTACTTTCTACATCAACATTAAGATAAGACCAGGCTTCTTGTTTGGGAGCAAAACCTAAGGCCTCATCAAGCAAAAATTCGTTTTCAGCAAAAAATGGCCATAATTTGTGTGGTTCATTTTCATAGACATCGTGATAGGTATCTTTGGTTAAAAATGGCACAGCAACGACATAGGGCACATACTGAGAATAATTGATTTTTACTAATACATCAGCAATTTGTCTAAGATCTAATTTTTTTATAAATTCATTTTTTTCATATAATCTTTCGAAATAATAAACGCCTGTATCTTTATCAGCTAATTGAGTCGCTCGTAATAGATGAAAAAGCGTAAATTCAGGTAGATTCTGTAACCTTTTTTTGGCTAATAAAAATGTAATATCGATATTTTTATTGATTTTTTTGAGTAACGCCGAATATTCAATCTTACCATTTAAATAGTGATAGACATCATCTAAATCCTGTGAGGTAATCGTTTTTAACGTTTTATAGTATTTTCTTGCCCAATTGTATGGAAGGTTATATTTTTTGTTATCTTCAACTTCTTTTTGTGCCGCTTTTTCACTTTCTATTAAATGTTCTTCATAATTTTGCTGCAAAATATCACGAGCAATAATGGGTAAATCAGCATCATCGATTGGCTCAAAATCAGGAATTATCAAAGTTGCTTGTTGTTCGGCTGTATTTGCACTTTCAAGTCGTGATAAAGCACTCTCGATCGCAGCTATGACCGTTTTGTTGGTTTCGTTAGTCAATGCTTGTTGTAAGATTGTCGGATCAGAGGATATTCTAGCCTGTAATGCGGCAGCATGACTACGCTGCTTAACTGTGCCAGCAGTTAGCAAACGTTGTAAATGGGGCTTTACTATTTCGACAGGGGAACTAAGTAACATTTCAGTTGCTAGCTGATTGACTTGTTTGGAGCTATTTAATGACTGCACAGCAATAAAATCAATCAGTGGCATTTGTAGTTCAGGATGCTTTCGAATATATTTTAATTGTTCGACTTGCCCTAATATCGCAATATCTTGATTCGGTAATTGTTTGAATAATTCGATATGCTCAATAACATAAGGTAATAGACCATTAATCATAAAGAAATATTGAAAACAGCTGCGATATGTAATATTTTGGCGGTCAAAAATAGCAAATAATAACTTTTTACCTAATCCTGATTCCTCAATCTCTAACAACTCATGTAATTGTTTAATTGACCAATTTTTTCGCTCATCAATCCGATCTTCATTGTCACAACAAATCGGTAACGTAGTAATCAATCCATCATATAACAGATATAAAAACCAAGAGGGTAACTCTGGTGTAATTAGTTTAATAAAACGTAAATTACCACATAACGCCGTTAAAACTCGTGCAAAACGGATTATCTGTTCAAAAGTATAATCATCAGTCCAACGCTGATAAAAGGCCATTCTTGCCTTTTCGGATGAATTGGGTTTGTCACAAATATCTGTATGACGAAGGTCACAAGGTCTTCGAAGTAACTCATAAAGTTTAGTAGCCGTGTTTGAAGACTGACACAATTGATTTAAATCAACTAATACATTTAGTTCATCACCCTGTAAGATATATTGAGTAATGCGCGTTGGCATGGTTTTATCCAGTTCTTTTACTGGGTCAAATATAGTGGTAATTAATTGTTGTGATGATAATTCATTTATTTTTTTCATATTCCTTTCTTCTCTCATTCTGGATCAAATCCGCTACATGCTTTAGCAACAGCCATATAATCAGCATAACCTTCAGCAAGTAACACACAAGGAACTTTGCTAAGTTCTATAGTATGATAGTGCCAATCCTGCTTTTGTCTGAAACTAACATGGTAAAGCACCACAGGAATGTTTTTTTCGGGTACATAGCTGCCGCTAAACTCAATGTTAATATAAAATTGATTATCGCAAAAGTGTTTATAATAACCATAAAAGCATGCCCCATCTTCGATATTGTTTGGTTGGTAACCGAATTTGGTCAAAATACTACGTAGAGTAAAGCTATCAGTTAACCAACCTTTACGGTCATCAATTGTGTTATTTTTAATTGTATCCACATCACCGATAACAAAAGGTGTTACGATTAAATACACTAAAAGTGTTGCAATATATTATTTTAGCTATAGTTTAACTATTTGTTTATTATTGTAAAATAATCTTTCTTATATATCCTTGTAAAGCTTTAATAGCTATTGACATTGCTCCTTTAACCATACAATTTCTTGCGCCCAGATATCGGGATCAATGGTTTCTAAAATAAGGGGAATTTCATCAATTCTTGGATCTTGCATAATATATTTAAAGGCAGCTTCGCCAATATTGCCTTTGCCTAGGCTATGATGACGATCGACATGGCTGGCAAATTCGCTTTTGGCGTCGTTTAAATGCATGCCTCGCAAGTATTGAAAACCTACAATTTTTTCAAATTCGGCAAAGGTTTCTTGGCAGGCTTTTTCAGTACGCAAGTCATAGCCAGCAGCGAAGGCGTGGCAAGTGTCAATACAAACGCCAACTCGGCTTTTGTCTTCAACTTGGTCAATGATCTGGGCAAGATGTTCAAATTTATAGCCTAAGTTAGATCCTTGCCCCGCAGTATTTTCAATAACAGCAACCACATTTTGTGTTTTATCAAGCGTGATATTAATCGATTCGGCAATGCGCGATAAACATTCATCAACCGAAATCTGTTTTAAGTCACTACCTGGGTGAAAATTAAGTAATGTCAGTCCTAGCTGTTCGCACCGTTGCATTTCGTCTAAAAAGGCAGTGCGAGATTTTTCGAGCTGTTCTCGATCTGGATGGCCTAAATTAATTAAGTAACTATCGTGCGGTAAGATCTGTTTGCTAGTAAAGCCATACCTTTCGCAACGTTTTTTGAAGCTGTCGATGATTGTGGGCTCAAGCGGTTTGGCGTGCCATTGTCGTTGATTTTTGGTAAATAGCGCAAATGCGGTTGCGCCAATTTGATAGGCGTTAATTGGGGCATTGTCTACCCCACCTGCTGCACTTACATGTGCACCAATGTATTTCATGTTGTGTCCTAATAACGTTGTTGGTTGATAATTAGTTGGAACCGCTATTGCGTTGTAGCTGATCACGTAAATTAGGTGGAACCCCTTTAATCACTAGAGAGTCAGTTTGCGGATCCCACTTAATGCGCTCCCCTAATAAATTCGAATCGAAGCTTAATGTTAATCCCCCACCACTACCTGAGAATTTTTTAAGCTGACGCAGTGCACTGCGATCAACGGGAAAGGTTTCTTCTAAATCATATTCACTATTTTTAATAAATTCAATAAAGTTATTGTCAACACTGGCTGGTAGTTCGTTGGCCAAATTTTTCAGTTCAATTTCTTCGCCTGCTTGTAATTGGGCTTGACAGTAGTTATAAACGTTTTCGCGCGCGCTGGTTTTGTCTTGTTTGTCAAATTGCATTTCTTGACAGTAATCATCAACCGCTTTGACCAGCGTTTTATTTTGCGCTTTTGCATCTAATCCCTCACTTGCACCTAAATAGTCCATAAAAAAGTCAGATACTTTTCGCCCTACTCGTCCTTTTAAAAAGGTCAAATATCGCTTTGAGTCGGCTTGGGTTTCCCATTCGGTGATGTCTATACGGGCAATAATATCGGCGTGATCAATGTCTAGGTATTGCGTTTCGCTGATATCTAAGTCTTCATTAACTAGCATACTTAAACAACTATTTAAAACCGCAATAATCAAGTATTCAACTGCCAAATAACGGTACTGGCAAAATACTACCGTTCCACCTTCCGCAAAAGGGTATTTAGCCAATTCGTTACGCAGTTGTTTGGTGGATTCTTGGCTAAAATGTAAGAAGTCTTGATTGCCAAGGCGTAGTTCTTTTAGTGATTGTTCAAATAAGCTGTCACGATTAAACAGTCCATAGGCTTTGCTTTTGTTGTTGTAGATCCGATTGATATCTTCGATTAAATTAATAACCGCTTGCTCGTTGCCTAACATTGATTCACGAAGTTGTAATTCGATTTCGGTGTCGCTTTTTCGAATTAATTTATGCAGTATGATCTTTTCTATTTGTACGCTCATTGTGAGGTTCCTATTGGATCGCAGTAATCTAAGAGCGTTATTTTATCAAAGCGCTAAAAAAGTGCTATTAACAATTTGCCAGTCTGCTAAACTAGCGCAGTTAAATTGCCTTAAATTTATACTGAAACGTATAGCTATCTGAAACTTTTTGACAAAATTTGCATACCATTTGGATCGTCGCTATAAACTATAATCATAAAAATTTAAGCATAAATAAAAGTAGCAAACCCGTTTATTATTTTGGCTATATTCTCAACAGATAAAGACAAGTGTATTATAGCGGGTGTAAATAATAACGATCTTTTATACTGAAACGTATAGTTACCTGAAACTTTTTGACAAGATTTAATATCTCGTAATGACGATAGACAAGTTTGAGTAACCGCTATAAGTTATCATTATTCAAAATTAAGAAATAAGTAAAAATCGCAAACTGCGGTTATTATTTTGATAATATACCAAACAGCAGACATGAACATATCATGGCTAATTTGAATAGCGATTATGCTCTTTTTATACTAAAACGTGTAGTTACCTGAAACTTCTTTACAATATTTAACAGCGGAAAAATAAAAGCAATGGCTCACTCTCTTGATGTTTATAACGATTTTAAAAATAAAAAAATCAGTTCATTATTTTGGCAATATGCGCTACCAGCCGTGATTGGCACAATTGTAAATACATTATATAACATTATTGATGGTATATTTATTGGCCATTGGATTGGTCGTGAAGCATTGAGCGGTGCTGGTATTATTTTGCCAGTTATGAATCTAACCGCAGGCATTGGTATGCTGGTAGGCATTGGCTCTGCTAGTCGAATTTCGATTTTTTTAGGGCGAGGTGAAAACGACAAAGCCGAAAAAATCGCTGGCACATCGTTTATGTTAACTGCCGTTTTAAGTGGCTTAACTTTGGCGTTATTGCTCTATTTTGTCGATCCCGTTTTACATTTTGTCGGATCGAGCGCGACTAATCATGTATATGCCCGCGAATTTTTAGAGGTTTTTTTACCTGGTAGTATTTTTATTACATTAACGTTTAATTATAACAATATGATGCGCGCCAGCGGTTATCCATTTAAAGCAATGGTTACCATGTTTATTAGTGTCATTGCCAATATTATTTTGGCACCTATATTTATTATTGGTTTAGGCTGGGGAATGCGTGGAGCGGCTTTTGCAACCACGTTATCTATGTTTATTAGCTTCTTATTTGTTATGCAACACTTTATCAGCAAAAACAGTAATATTAAGCTATATCGACGCAATTTTACCCTTAACTTGACCTATATTAAATCGATTATATCAATCGGTATGTCGCCATTCGCCATGCAAGTTGCGGCCTCTATTGTGGTTGTTTTTATCAACTGGCAATTAGTACATTATGCACCACTATCTAACGTGTCGAGTGATGATGCTATTGCGGGCTATTCCAATGCCAACCGATTAATCACATTAGTGATTATGATTGTGATTGGCATCAATCAAGGTATGCAACCAATTATTGGTTATAATTATGGGGCAAAAAACTATTCGCGTGTCAAAACCACTTTTTTCTATGCCGTTAAGGTAGCCACCGTGATCACAAGTATTGGCTTTATTCTTGGATTTTTTATTCCGGATATTTTAGTCCGCGCATTTAGTGCTGACGAGGATTTAATTTCAATATCAGCCATTGCACTACGCTATACCACGCTTTCTTTTGCTTTTATTGGTTTTCAAATGGTGACAACCAGCTTTTTCCAATGCATTGGTATGGCAAAAGTATCAATTTTACTCAGCCTTTCAAGGCAGATCCTCATCTTATTGCCAACACTCTATATTTTGCCATTATTCTTTGGGCTTAATGGCGTTTGGGCTTCATCACCCATCGCGGATTTATTATCTGCTGGTATCGCTTTGACTGTACTTGTTTGGTATTTTAAATCAATCAGAACAAGAATCCACACAGCAGCTAATTAGAATTATTTTAATATAACATTAACAAAAGAGGGGGTAGTTCATTTCCCCCTTTTTGCGTTTAATCGAGTTTTATTGGTATTGCAGGTTAAAAGTACACTTTAGTTACAAAATGGATGATTAACTCCGTTTTTACACGCTTTTTCAATCCATTCCATGGCTTTTTTATGATCTTTTTTTACAACTTGACCATTTTCATACATGACACCCAAATTAAATTGTGCTTGTGGCACACCTTGTATAGCGGCTTTTTCGAGCCATTCTTTTGCTGTAACTATATCTTTTTTTACACCCTCGCCTTGTAAGTACATAATAGCTAAATTATATTGCGCATTGGCAAGACCTTGTTTCGCAGATTTTTCAAATAGTTCTCTGGCTTTAGACACATCTTTTTCTACTCCTCGCCCTTCACTGTATAAGATACCTAAATTATATTGAGCGTAATCATCATTTTGAGCGGCTGCTTTTTCGTACCACTCTTTTGCTTTCACATAATCTTGCTCAACACCCGTACCATAATCGTAATAAACACCTAAATTAGATTGAGCACTCGCATAACCTTGAGCAGCTGATTTTTCATACCATTCTCTTGCTTTAGCATAGTCTTGTTCAACTCCTTCGCCGCGATCATATCGAACACCCAAATCATACTGCGCTTTTGCATCATTTTTTTCGGTTGCCATTTTCATCACTTCATCAAATGGTAAGTCTTTTAGCGAAGTTTTATCAGTATCAGCATTAGCAAAACCAGCTAAAAGTATAAATAGTAAGCCTGTAGTTAATAGTTTTTTCATTATTCTTTCCTCTTATTGTAATATCTATTATATTGTTGGGGTTGATGTTTTAATTCATCAAAATAATTATAATTTAACAAATATCAATAATATATGTTTTTATTGATGCGTAAACCAAAATTAAGACTTCATAAGCTTTATTGCATTTAACCTAATTTTATTGGGCTTTTGCATTATTGGCGTCAGTAGCCAATTTAATGGCATCATCAATCGGTAAGTTTTTTAGTGAGGTATTATTGGTGTCAGCATTGACAAAACCGGCTAAAAATAGAATTAGTAACCCTTTGATTAATAATTTTTTCAAACTTTTATCTTTCATCATAATATTGGCATATTTATATTACCATTGTGTTTTTTTAGTTTAAATTTTATCAATACCCGTTTAACTTAAAAATAAGTAGAGAATATTTTTTAACGATAAGTAATAAAAAATGAGAAGTGTAATGCCTTGCTTGCATATCCTTGTTTTTTGATAACTTACTTGTTTATATCAATCGTTATTAAAGCAAGACAAATAAGAATAAAGAAAATACCGATACACCCCATTAAAGGCAATGTTTCGCCTACTACCAAAATTGCTAAAACTGCCGCTATTACAGGCTCAAGCAGAGTGATAGTTGTTGCGGTACTAGCGGATATTTTTGATAAGCCAAATCCATAACAAAGATATCCTACAAACATAGGGACTAATGCTATATAGACACAAACTGTCATATTCGTTAATGAATCACATACACCAAAACCAGTTAGCACCATGATGGGTATTAATAATACGCCTCCACATCCAAAAGTTGCCCCCATGGCTGACTTAGTTGATATTCCTTTCAACATTAACTGACGCGCTGACCAGGAGTATAAAGCATAAGTAAATCCAGCAATTAAACCAAGTAAAACACCAATGATGATGTGATTATTTTGAACGGTTGTTAAATTATTTTCTGAAAATGACAGTAGTATCATCCCTAAAATGCCAAACGTTGCGCCAATTAACCAGCGTTTAGTTAAGCGAAAGTCACCGTTCACATATTCAATTATAGCTGAGAGAATCGGCGCCGAGCCAATAGATACAACCGTACCAATTGTCACACCCGATAATCGCATTGAGGAATAAAAAGCTAAAGGATAAATCATTACGGCAATGGCACCGACAATAAGAAAATAGCTATACTGGGTTAACAAATCACGCTCGTTAATGATTTTAGGGACAGCTAAAACACACTGCAAAATCCCACCAATCCCCATTGCAACGGCGCCAATAAACAATGAAGAAAGTGAGGGAGCAAACGTGGCTACAGTGCCGGTTGTCCCCCACAAAATAGAAGCTAATACAACCGCTAGACTACCAAGATATCGACTCATTAATCAAGTCATTATTCAATGTTTTGTACTTGCTCTCTAATTTGTTCAATGAGTACTTTAAGTTCGATTGCACTTGCTGTTACATCCGAATTAATTGATTTAGAGGCTATAGTATTCGATTCCCGATTAAATTCTTGCATCATAAAATCCAACCTACGACCTATTGCTTCGTTTTTCTTTAAGATTGAGTAAGTTTCTTTAACATGCGTCATTAAACGATCAAGCTCTTCGGCAACATCAATTCGCTGTGCAACCATCACTATTTCTTGCTCTAAACGCGAATGATCAAGTTCAATATTAGCTTCAGCTAATTTACTTTTTAAGCGTTCTTTTTGCCACTCAAGTATTTGAGGCATGTAATTGCGAATCTTATTAACTTCGACAGTAATAGCTTCTAAGCGTTTAACAATCAAATCGCTAAGCGCTTTACCCTCACGCTCACGCACGGTAATAAAATCATCAATCGCACTATCTAATAAGGCTATAATTTCTTGGGAAATCGCATCCAGATTTTGCTCTTTAGCCAATAAAACCCCCGGCCAACGTAACACATCAATAGGGTTGGTTTGCCCTGATTGATGCTCGGATTGTACCCAACTTGCTGCATTAAGTATTTGTTTAGCCAAATCTTTATTTAACAAGAGTTCTTGATGTTGCCCAGCAGGATCTAGCTCAAAACGTAAATTACACTCAATTTTGCCTCGAGTTAATCGATTGCGCAATCTTTCGCGGATTATCGGTTCAAGTGAGCGAAACTGCTCTGGCAGGCGAATATAGGTTTCTAAATAACGTTGGTTAACAGAACGCAGTTCCCACGAGGCAGTTCCCCACGGTTGATTTAACTCTTTTCGTGAATAGGCAGTCATGCTGGAAATCATAATAGCTTCCTAAATTTGTAAAAAACTTACTGGGCATTGTACCACATATTCTGTATAATATGCTCTTAGCTTAGGCTAAACATCAACCATATCTTGTTGATGTCCTCCTAAATAATTAGTTCAAAAAGATATTTTTAATTGTAACAGTTGGAGAATTGCATGCGCCCGTCTGGTCGATCTGCGGAACAAGTCCGCCCAATCAAAATAACCCGTCATTATACTAAGCATGCAGAAGGTTCTGTATTAGTTGAGTTTGGTGAAACTAAAGTACTGTGTAATGCCACTGTTGATGAAAGTGTGCCACGTTTTTTAAAAGGCCAAAATCAAGGTTGGGTAACAGCTGAATATGGCATGCTACCGCGTGCAACTCATTCACGCACCCAGCGCGAAGCGGCTAAAGGCAAACAAACCGGTCGTACTATGGAAATTCAACGCCTTATTGCTCGTTCATTACGCGCCATGATTGACCTTAAATTATTAGGCGAATACACCATCACATTAGATTGCGATGTCATTCAAGCCGATGGTGGCACTCGAACGGCATCAATTACTGGTGCTTGTGTGGCGCTTAATGATGCAATCAACAAAATGGTTGCAGAGGGTAAAATAAAGCAAAATCCAATTAAATCATTGGTTGCTGCTGTTTCTGTCGGCATTGTCGATGGTCAAGCGGTCTGTGATTTAGAATACATAGAAGATTCAAACGCACAAACCGATATGAATGTTGTGATGACTGACGATGGACGTATGATTGAAGTGCAAGGCACTGCCGAAGGCGAACCATTTAGTCATGACGAATTATTAAAACTGTTAGCGCTAGCAAAAAATGGCATCGCAACAATTATTGAAGCTCAAAAACAGGCCTTAAACGATTAATTGGAGAAAATCGATGAAATCATATAAAAGTGAATTTATTGAATTTGCTTTAAATAGGCAAGCATTAAAATTTGGTGAATTCACCTTAAAATCAGGACGCAAAAGCCCCTATTTTTTTAATGCAGGATTGTTTAATACCGGTAAAGATCTAGCTTTATTAGGTCGTTTTTACGCAGCTGCTCTCATGGATGCCAACTTAGAATACGATGTCATTTTTGGCCCAGCTTATAAAGGTATTCCTATTGTTTCATCAACCGTTGTTGCACTCTCTGAACATCATAATATCGATGTGCCTTATTGCTTTAACCGCAAAGAAGCCAAAGACCACGGTGAAGGTGGTAACTTAGTAGGTAGTTCGATCTATCAGCAACGCGTTATGCTGGTTGATGATGTTATTACCGCCGGTACCGCAATTCGGGAATCGATGAGAATATTAGAAGATAACCAATCTAAACTCGCTGGCGTACTGATTTGTCTAGACCGTCAAGAAAAAGGTCGTGGTGAACTTTCCGCAATTCAAGAAATTAAACAAACTTATCATTGTAATGTTATTTCAATTATTACGCTTGATGATTTAATCCAATACCTTTACCAAGATCCGTCACGAAAAGATCAAGTCACACAAGTTGAAGCTTATCGGGCTGAGTATGGGATAAAATAAGCTATTAGTATTTGAATATACAATAGCAATATATAATTATTAGAAAACCTCGAATAATATCGAGGTTTCAGATTGATGACAAACCTCGATATAATTCGGGGTTTATTTTTTTATTTAAACCATAAATAGGATTTTTAATTTGGATTTTATTAAATAAATTAAAAAATAGCCTAAAAAAACGTAACAAAAATAGCTTTATCGCTATTTTCTTGATATTTTGAGCTGTTGCGGCCAATAAACACTGCATTTGAACCTGTGCTCTTCCTCTAAATCTTGCATAGCGATGTCCGTGGTGTTGTTTAGCATCAGCAAAGCTGCGCTCTATGGTTTCTTTTCGCCGAGCATAGACTTTTTTACCCCACTGACTTAAACGAATTTCGTTGGCTATCTCTTTATCTGCTTCCCAGATATGCCGTGTGATGACTTTCTGTGTATTTTTACTCTGTGTACACTGTGACAATAACGGACAGATTTTGCAGGTTGTTGCATCAGAATGATAATGACGATAACCTTCCCTGCTGGTAGTTTTATATATTAATGTTTGCCCGTTTGGGCAAGTATAAGTATCGTTTTGACTGTTATAGATAAACTGCTTTTTTCTGATGGGATTCGCACCATGGGTGGGGCGGCGATAACCCAACACCGGATATATCTGCTCTGCCAGCAGTAAATGGCAAATGGGAGCCGTAAAATAACCCGCATCAAGACCGACACCAACCGGATTAAAGCCAAACCGCTCTAACTGGCGTTTTAATCGAGCCATGTAAGGCTGGGAATCATGGATATTTCCAGCTGTGACATAGGTATCGGTAATTAAATTATGTTTGCCATCAACCGTTCGGTGATCTAAGTAGAAGAATCCTTTAGGCTTGCCTTCCCGATGCATAAAGCCACTGTCTGGATCTGTTGTACTGACTTTAACCTCCTTGTATTTCTCTACCGTCGATGGCTTTAAGACTTTTTTCCGTTTAATTCTCTTTCTGCGTTGATGGCTTGATTAAGCGCATCAATATATTGACTGGGCTCAACAATACGCTGCTCATTACGTGCTTTGCCTTTATTGGCATTTGCTTTTAGGTGAGTACTGTCCGTATATAATACCCGACCACTTATCAACCCT
>NZ_LZGT01000075.1 GCF_001690525.1 Gilliamella sp. App6-5
TTCAGCTTCTTTTAAAATAGCGACGATTTGATGTTCAGTCATTTTTTTCATCATTAAATCCCCTTTACTTGTATCATAGAGAATTTTCTACTTTTGTGCTGTACTATTTTAGGGGGTAGTTACATTGGTAAGGTATGGAAAAAATATCATCGCAAAAGCCATCCTATAACTACCTTAGTTTGCAAAAAAACAAAAAATAAAATCAATGTTATACCCAATCTGTTTTTATAGAAAAAATATCAATTTCCATAACACCCAAAGGTTAATATGGCTTACTTTTTACGAAACATCGACGGTTTGGGCCCCCGCCTTCCGCTAGAGTTACATCCTTTGATTGTGCCCTTCCGCCAAGTATTACAGACTAAAAATAAAAACTAAGGCGTCGTGCAAAGACCTGAGTAGTGGTAACTTGGGTTATAGCTGTCCACACCACCGCCCATTACCCCCACATAGAACTGAAGGTTTCCCGTTGTATCACTTGTCCAGTACCAGAGGGTGAAATCTATACCCGCATAATCGAATATTTGATCCCACTCGGTGAAAAATCCAGCACCTATTTGACGCTGATAAAAATTATCACTGGCTGATGGTGTAGCCCCGATGGCATCTTGACAATAATTGCCAGAGTTCAAACCAAAACAAACTGCGTTAGTCAGATCCTTAACCTGTGCGAGACGATAACCTAAACTACGACACCATGCAACTTGATTAGATGCTGTGTCGCTTTTATCCCCTCGGTTGATGAACCACTTCCGTAATACAAATCCATATTTTACGACTACATTACCATCACTATCTTTACCTACTAATTCAAATGTCTTTGGTAAATTGGGCTTGCTAATTCGACTAGGATTGACATTATCCTTTTGTGCTCTTGCTTCTGGACCTGTTAAAGTGACTCGTGTTACTACTTCTGGATGGTCAGAAATCCAATTATCATTTGCTATTGTCCTTGTTACTGTGGCAGTTATTCCCTCATGTGTGACGGGTTGCCAAGTTAATTGATTCGGATCAATGCCCCTTATGTCTAAATCAAAATATAAACCATCAGCCCCCGTGGTCGGGAAGTTGCTGCCGTATAATGTGGGATTGGTTGATTGCGGGATAAAACCTTTATCTGAATCCCATATGGAATCAGGTCCCTTAAAGCTACCTGTGCCATGTTGCAAATTCGGCCTAGCATAGCAAACTGTAGATGGTAAATTTGGATTGATATAATATGTTGCCGTGCCGTAATCAAAAATGCTGTAGCTTGGTACACCGTACTGCGTACTTAAACTGCCAGCCATGTTATTTAGCTCCATTTTATAAGGCGCTTTGCAAATATCTAAAGCATCATTACGGTTAATTTCTCGGTTATTTTTATCAGTAATCTTAATTGATAAACTACCTGTTGCGATAACCCCCTTTGTGCCTAATCCATCACCATCATCATCGCCCCAATAGTGATAACGCGTTACTAAGTCACTTAACAATATGGAATTTCTTGATACTGGTATCATCATGTCAATATCAGCAAGAGTATCTCCTGCATTAGGTAAGGTGATTGGGCTCGTGGGGGTTGAGGGATTGTTCGATGGTGTGATTTGAGTACCATCCGATAGCCTGATACTAAGTAAATCCTCTGTTGTTGTCACTTTGGTTCTACCACTATCAAATGTTAAATACGGCGCTGTACCTTGAATTATATCGGTAGTTTTGGCGGATAACGCCTGTAAGCCCAATGAATACGGCAATAATAACAACGGTGCCAACGCCCTCAGGATTTTTGATAACAATTTCGATGATAATGTGAAAACTCTTCTAACGTGTTTATCTGGTAAATTTAAGACATAGGGCAGTTGGTCTTTAAACTGTCTTTCCATAACATTCCATCTATCAATTATTTATCTTTTTTACAATTTCTGGCTTTTAAAATAAGCTGAATTGCTTTTTGCTTTTTGTAAGTATAGCGTTTAAAAAAAAATTGACCATCATTTTGCTTAAAAAATTTGATAAAATTGATTAAGGCCAGCTTTGAAAAATGTTTCTATTTTGGCAAAAAACTTGAAATTTTTTTAAAATTTCAATTGACTATGCGTATGGGTATAATTTTTTTAAGGTTATGTTGGACTCGTCTATTTTTACCTATTTTGGTAAATAGTATTGCAATACAACCCTACTTTCTTTTTGAATTTCTACTAATTTTATAGAAGTTAAATTGGAGCGGGAAACGAGGTTCGAACTCGCGACCCCGACCTTGGCAAGGTCGTGCTCTACCAACTGAGCTATTCCCGCTTATTGAGGCACTTAGAAAGAAGTGGTGAGCATTATACAAAAATTTTTGTATCTAGCAACTATTTTTATTGTTATTTTTTACCTTTCCAACTAAGTGATTCAAAAACACCAAATAAGAACAAACGCAAGACTTTAAATTTGTCTTGTTGCTTTTCTTGATTTGTCATGGTTGAGTGTAACATCCACGCTTGTAAACCATGGATAACCGTAAACGCAATTAAACCGATATTAGCCACTACATTGGCAGGGTGTGGGTAAGGATGGATAAGGTTAAATACTAAAAATAACCATATCAATGAATACAAGACTTTTCCTATAAATATGAACATTAATTGCCTTCTCGTATAAATAGATAACTATGGACTTGTCCAGCCGTTTTTTCGCGATGCAAATACCAGTGAGTTGGAATATAAGTTGTTAATTCATGATCTATTTCTGTTTCAATATAAATATAAGCTGATGGTTTTAGCCAGTTATTATTCTCAAGCTCGCTAACCGTTTTTGCCACCAATGCTTGATGAAATGGTGGGTCGATAAATACAATATCAAATTGTTTTATAGCTGGCTTGTTTAGCCAATGTAAAGTGTCGGTATGATAAATATCGATTACATCGCTAGAAATAAGCTGTTTATTTTTGTTGAGTTGTTGTGCAACTTGTTTATCTTTTTCAAGCAAGGTAACACTTTGGGCGCCTCGTGATGCGGCTTCAAAACCTAATGATCCACTACCTGAAAAACAATCCAAACAATCGCTATCGTGTATAACAGGCATTAACCAGTTATATAGGGTTTCTTTAATACGATCTGTGGTTGGGCGCAATCCTTGCTTATCAAGTACTGACAGTTTACGCCCACGCCATTTTCCACCAATAATTCTTATTGAACCATTCATTTTAAATCCTGTATCAAAATAGCTCTGAAGTGTTGCCTTCTGAATCTGTTACTCTCGTGCCCACTTCTTGAGTTGCATAAATCGTTGGCTCGGTACCTTTTATAAAGTACTCTGACATTGTTCTAGAGCCAGATTGAGGTAATAACCCCGTTTTTTGATCAATAGTCACAGAAATCACATTTTCAGGTTTGACATCTTCTATTACCGGTACATCTTTTAGAGCAACTTTCATATAATCAACCCATATTGGATTTGCGGTTACAGCCCCTGCTTCGGCTCGGTAAGTTCGACCTAAGTCACGGCGGTGATCATCAAACCCCATCCAAACAGTTGTAACAATATTGCCACCAAATCCAGAAAACCAAACGTCTTTAGATGAGTTAGTAGTCCCTGTTTTACCACCAACATCTTTTCTACCCAACGCTTTTACGCGCCATGCCGTACCCTGCCAATCTGAACCACCAAAGACAATAGATCGAAGACCATCTTTCATAATAAATGCAATTCCACTGTTTATCGTATGTGGCGCGTATTTTGGCGTGACATCAATTGTTTTATTATTAAGATTTATATCTGGTAATACAATATCATCATCAGATTTAAGGTTGGCTTGTTCAGGTTCTTCATTATCTGATTCATTTGATTCATTTTCAACATTATCAAGTGATACTGGTGTTGAGCCAATAATGACGTCATCATCATCACAGTTGTGACAAGCAATCATCGGTTGGTGTTGATATATTGTACCAGTACCACTATTGTATTCTATCTTTTCAATTAAGTATGGTGTAATTAAGTAACCTCCGTTAGTGATAACAGAATACGCTCTTGCCACTTGCAGGGGAGTAAACGAAGCCGAACCTAACGCTAACGATTCGTTATGTGAAATATTTTCTTTTGGGAATCCAAAACGTTCTAAATAATCTGCCGCATAATCTATACCAACGGCACGCAAAGCCCTTACCATCATTACATTTTTAGACATCCCTAACCCGATTCTTAAGCGTAGTGGACCAGCATAGGTTGGTGGTGAGTTTTTAGGGCGCCATATTGCACTCCCCGTAGAACGGACGATGGGTGCATCATTCAGCAGTGTTGCCATCGTTAAGCCTTGTTCTAAGGTTGAAGTATAAATAAATGGTTTAATATTTGAACCTAATTGCCGGAGCGCTTGCGTTGCTCGGTTAAATTTACTCAAATTAAAATCATAACCGCCTACAATTGCTTTGATTGCCCCATTGTCTGAATCAAGTGATACCAGTGCAGCATTTACAGCTGGAATTTGTGCTAACTCCCAATTATCGCCTGTTTTTTTAACCCAAATAAGTTGTCCTGATTTAAGAGTATCAGATACTTTTTTAGGAAACGCACCTTGTCTTGTATCACTAATAAATGGACGAGCCCATTTCATGTTCGGGTATGTAATAGTAATACTGCTTTTATCAGATAATACCGCTGTTGCCTCTTTATCTGCTGAGGTCATAACAACAGCTGGGCACATGCCGTTATAACACATATATTTATCAAGGGTTTGCTTGATTTGCTCAAGATCCCATGGGGTTTCATTCGGTTGCCATAATACTTTTTCAGCGCCACGATAACCATGCCTGATATCATAATCAATAATATGCTTTTGTACCGTTTCTGTTGCAGCTATTTGATCTGTTTTCGAAATAGTTGTATAAACTTTATAGCCATCTGTATAGGCATTTTCGCCAAATTTATCGTACATAAATTGACGTGCCATTTCTGCGACATAAGGCGCTGAAAATTCGATTTGTGGTGAATGATAGCTGGCGCTAAGCGGCTTTTTAATCGCTTCATTATATTCAGCTTGAGTGATATAGGATTGGTCTAACATACGTCCTAATACCCAATTACGTCTAGTTAATGCACGATCTGGATGAGAAATTGGGTTGTAAGCTGATGGTGCATTTGGTAAACCGGCTAATAAAGCGGCTTCATCAATGGTTAACTGATCGGGAGTTTTACCAAAAAAAGTATAAGATGCAGCGGCAACACCGTATGCTCTAGAACCGAAATTAATCATGTTAAGATACAATGCCATGATTTCTTCTTTCGATAGTTCTTTTTCCATACGGATAGCTAAAATAACTTCTTTGGCTTTACGCGATATGCTTTTTTCAGGTGTTAAGAAAAAGTTCTTAGCGACTTGTTGAGTGATGGTACTACCACCTTGAGAAAATCCTTTATGTTTTAAACCGATATACATTGCCCGAACAATACCAATAGGGTCAATGCCAAAATGTTCATGAAAACGAGCATCTTCTGTTGCAATGACAGCATTAACAACCATTGGTGGAATTTCGTCATATTTCAATGGGGTTCGACGCCGTTCACCAAAAATAGCAATTAACTCACCATCTTTACTTAATACTTGCATTGGCGTTTGTAATCGAACATCTTTTAATGTAGTAACATCCGGCAAATCTTTAGAATAATGAGCATAACCAGCAATGCCAATAATTAAGCTACAAAGAAATAAACCAATGAGTAATTTTAGAAGAATTTTTAACACTCTAATTAATATCACAAATTTTTCCTATCTAAATTTTAAGGCAAAAATAATGGCTTCAGAGTTCTCTCTGCGCCAAATTTAGTTAAACTATTTTTTGGTAAGGACTTCACATTACATTAAAGGAAAATGCTAATGATTGATCACTTATCCATTAAATCACACCCAAATTGTGCGTATTATCTCCCATATTTAACTTTATTTTAAGCAATTTTTAACAAAATCATGAAATAATTATATTTTCACTAATTAGAGTAAGCATTATGTGGAGCATAAAACTTAGTATATCGAAGTTGCAATTACTGATTTCAACCCTTTTTTATTCCATGCTAATGATGCTTTGTCTAGTCATGTTTGCTAACACATCCTTAAATTCTTATACCTTTATTATTATAATATTATTAATAATAGAATGGTGGCGTAGTATCTGTTATTTCAAAACCATTAAAAACGAATTTGCGCTATTTCACTATATCAATCAAATATATTGGCACAAACAACGCTGGTACTTAATGTATAAACCGCTGATATTTCGTTATGTTATTATCTTGAAGTTAAAATCTCGACATGACGGTAAATGCTGTACGCTTTTGTTAATGGTTGATAATCTGCAACCTAATGACTGGCGAACATTACGTTTTTACTTAAAACAAATTGATTTCACTTAATGCAAACACCTACTTTCTTGAAAATTTTGTCAAAAAAGTTGTTAAACTAATGCGATTTTTTAATCCAATACTGATAGGGTTGGGATTCTATTTGCGATGACAGTAATTCATGATCCATATGGCGGCAAAAGCTAGGGACATCGCGAGTTGTGGCAAAATCATCAGCAATGACATAAAGAACTTGCCCTATGGCAAGTTCTCGAATGGATTTTCTTATTAGCATAATCGGTTCAGGGCAACGCAATCCAAGCGTATTGAGTTCTTTGTCAATAATTATATTCATTTTTAGATATATTTGATAATTATAAAAATAGTTTACTTAAGTAATGAGGCACGGCGTCTTGTGCATTTGAACCTATTACCTCTAATTCGGGTAACAATTCCTTTAACTCTGAGCTACCATTTTGCATTATACAGCCTTTACCTGCCACTTTTAGCATTTCGTAGTCATTCATGCCATCACCAAAAGCAATACTCTCTTTTAAACTGTAACCTAGTTTTTCAACCACTTTTTTTAATGCACTTCCTTTAGACACATTTTCGGCCATCACTTCTAGGCAATTTAAAGTAGAAAAAGCGACGCTAATTTTATTACCAAATTTTGCATCTAGTCGATTTTTTAGCTGAACTAAATGTGGATAAAGTGCATTATCCGTGGTAGTAAAATAAATTTTAGCAATATCGTTAGTATCAAAATCAAGTGGGTTAAATAATTGATAAGTAAACTGCGTGTCTCGATAAAATTCTAATGAATATGTATCTTCTTTATTAATTAACCACTCATCACCACGATATAAATGAGTATAAACTAAAGGATCTTCCATACTCATTTTAGCTATTTCGCTCGCAAGTGATGGTTCAATACTTTGGCTAAAAACTAAATGGCCTTGGCTATCATGTACTCTTGCGCCATTTGACGTTATCATAAAAGCATCAATTTCCATATTTTCTCGCATTTGAGCGACATCAATGTGGTGTCTACCAGTTGCAAAAACAAAATGAATGCCTTTGTTACGAAGCGCTTGAAGAACTTGTTTCGTGTAAGGCGATAAGCTATGTTCAGGAGTTAATAAAGTACCGTCTAAATCAGAAGCAACAACATGCATAATATTCTCTACTCTTATAATAAATGGTAATAATGACGACTAAAATAATATACTTTAAAACAAGCATTACTTATCAAAGCAAAGGCTAAAACAAGCCAAGATATGATACAACTCTGTTGACATTTACTCAACCAATTGTGGCGTAATAAAAATAACTAACTCACGTTTTTGTTGTTTTTTCCTATTGTGTTTAAATAAATTTCCAATAATTGGCATGTCGCTTACACCTGGAACTTTTCGTTGTCCGCTGGTGTTAACTTGTTGAAAGATTCCACCTAACACTACTGTTTCACCATTTTTTATTTGAACTTGTGTTTTGATCTCTTGCGTATCAATAGCTAACGCCTCACCACCATCGCTACGTTTTATTGAACGACCAGCTGTATTTTGCGTAATGTGTAAATCTAAAATTATCTGATTATCAGATAAAATTTTAGGTGTAACTTCTAGCCCCAACACCGCAGGCTTAAATTCAATAGATGTAGCCCCATTGCTACCACTCGCAACTTCGTAAGGGATTTCAGTACCTTGTTTTATCGAAGCCATATTTTGATTAGCTGTGAGTAAATTCGGGCTAGCAATAATTTCGAGCTGATTTTCAGATTCAAGCGCAGATAACTCTAAATTAAGTAAACTACCTGATAGTTTAGCTAAATTAAAACCAACAGTTGTAGTCGGATGACTAGTACCAAGCCCTATATCAAACTTATCTAATAATTGCGATGATTTTCCTGCATATCCCCATTTAATCCCCAACTCAGACATACTTTCATCACTCATAGTAACAATGTGCGCTGAAATATGTACTTGAGGCATAGGTTTATCAAGTGTTTTAACTAATTTTTCGATATGAGTAAATTGTTTAGGTAAATCGGTAATGATCAGTGAATTTGTCCGTTTATCAAGCGCAACCTTACCTCGTTCTGATAATAATCCTTGTTGTTGAATTGTTTCGATTAAGGTCGTTGGATCGGCATGATTAACAGCTATAGATACCGAATTAAGCGATTGCTTTAGCTCTTTTTCTTTTTGTTCTAATTGTTGTTTATGCAATAAAACTTCAGGATCTATCGCTTTAGAAACGAACAAAATATTATCGTCAATTTCCGCTTGTAAATTTGCTGAGTCTAAAATGATCTTTAGCGCTTTGTGCCAATCAACATTGTTAAGCTTGATAGTTTGTTTTATTGACAAATCTTCTGACATAACTAAATTCATCTGCTGACTATCGGCTAATGCTTGTAAGATAATTGCAATGTCCGTTTGGTAAAATGTCATGGAGATATTTTTTTGCTGTTCGACATGTGAAGATTGATTTATATTTGCATAAGTAGCATTTATGCCAATTGTTACAAATGCAAAAACTATCGCGACTAACAAACTTATTTTAGTATTAATTAATCTGCTAATATTTTGATTTAGCCTTTTATACGCTTGATTTGTGGGATTGTTATTATTCATTGAATGACATTGTCCATGACACAGTATTATGGCAATAATCAGGTAAATCGGCTTGCCACATAATTTTATCATTTAGTAAAGATTGTACAGACCAAGGAAACAAAACATTTGGCACCACATTATCGGTTATTGCTAACCACTGATTATCTGATGCTAACCAAATCTGCTGATACTGCTGATCAATTTGTTTCATAAGCCCCTTAAAATGCCAAACTTGAATTTGTTCAAGCAGTAACGCTGTTTGCTCACTACAAGAAACTGAATAATTTTGTTGAAAAGGATCTCGATCTAAAAGCATACTAGCCTTTAGCTCAAAACAGATAACACACAATAACCAGAGGTACTTATATATACAGCACATCACTCTATGCCCTTTTTAAACAATAAAGTAAACATGATCTGTAACTGCTGTTCTTGTTTGCTGATTTTTAGATTTTGAAAATCAAGAAAATAAAAATCATTTGTCAATGATGAAATTAAATTAATAAAATCGCCAAATTGCCCCTCTAATTCGATATCCCAATTAACCATATTACCCGTTTGATAATGTTTAAAGGAACGTAATGCAAGATGATTTTTCTCGAAAACCTGTGCCAGTTCTTTTTCTGATATTACGCTATATAAAGTATTTTTACTTGCCTGATAACGATTTACTTTTGCCTGTAGCAACTTAGTTTCAGTAATTTTTTGCTGATATAATTTAGCCTTTAGCATAGCTTGTTGCTGGATATCTTTAATAAAAAGAAGATAAACGATAGCAAAAAACACCAAGCAACATAAAATACAAACCCCATATTGTTGCCAAATTGGACGATAAAAAAAATTACTGTTCATTAAGTTTTATTTCCATTTCAAAAAATAGATTATTTTTATTGGTTGAGATAGTTTTTACTTGGCTATGACTTATATTTTTCAGCATTAACAAACTTTGATTAAAATTAGTCAGCTCGACATAACTAAAACTTTGTCCCTCAATCCTTACTTTTTGTGGTTCATAATAAAAAGATTCAAGCCAAATTACGGAAGGTAACTGCTTTGAAAGCAGTATTAAAGATTGATGAATTTGTTTTTGGCTTAATGATGGATTAGGCAAATAATTAGATAATTCTTCGGTTAGCGCTTGTGCTATCCCTTGCTGGTGTAACAATTTTTTATCATAATTTTGTCGATCATTTCGTGCTTGTATCCACAAATAACAGAATACACAACTGATTATGCCGATAAAACCGACAATCGCACCGAACATTTGTTGTTGATGTTTGGTGTGTTTTTCTTGCCGCCAAGGTAAAAAGTTAACTTTAGTATTTTCAAATCGGCAACCTGCAAATGTTAATAGTAGTGCATACTTTTTAAAAAGATTAATCCAATTTTCAATATAATGGCGTTCAACTATTATCACCGTAACTTGTTTGGTTTGCTCATTTAAAACAAAATCAAAAAACACACTTTTAGCTGGCAATTGAAATAATTTATAAATGTTTGCTTCAATATACAAAATCAATTCACCGACATTTAGCTTTACATCGGGCAAGGTTAGTTGTTGCACTTGAATCAAATTGCTATCCAAATTAAGCTCAAACTCAGCACGCCCAGAAATTTTTTTTCGTAACTCATCAATAAAAACATCGACATCAGCGACATTTTGGTAATTGAATGTTATTAAATCTTTGCTAGCTGTTAATGTATTGTTTTGCTTAGCTGTACTTACTATCTTATAACGTAAAATTGCCGGTTCCACATACATAATGACGCGTTCTTTATTAAAGATCATGATGGAATATCTTCTTATTTCTGATAACAACTTCACTTCATCATAATCACCCTATTCTAAATAAAAATAAACAAAAGTTATTTTTGAGAACTAACACCCAAAAAATGTTTAAAATTAAATCGAACGAGGTTATTTTTAAAGAAATTTAAAAAAAAAGGTTGACTGAAATAAGACGTGCCTTATAATGCACATCCACACGGTAAGGGTGATTAGCTCAGTTGGGAGAGCACCTCCCTTACAAGGAGGGGGTCACTGGTTCGAACCCGGTATCACCCACCAATCTTTACCGTGACGTTTCAGCAATGAAACAGTGGGGTGATTAGCTCAGTTGGGAGAGCACCTCCCTTACAAGGAGGGGGTCACTGGTTCGAACCCGGTATCACCCACCATCTTCAGATGGGTCGTTAGCTCAGTCGGTAGAGCAGCGGACTTTTAATCCGTTGGTCGAGCGTTCGAATCGCTCACGACCCACCATTTTAATAGTACCTACACTTAATCAATAAACATTACCTAATCTAAACAAAAAAAATGATGATAACGCCAGAGTTCGACAAATTTGTCTGGAACGAATTTGAACAACACACAGTGTTGACTTTGAAAGTATGAGGCTCACGATAGTCCATTTCATAACACCAATATTGAATCACTAAACAACGCAATTAATTACGCTATACTAAACAAATAAATGCGATAAAATGATTAAGTTATTTATTTTTTAAGGAAGTCGTATGCTAAAGTTTCTTGCAAAACTATCACTAGTTTTATGTTTTAGTATTGCTGCTAATGCTGATCAACAAACATTGTTTGATTTTAATCAGGAATATCAAAAAGCAACCGAACAAAATGATGCCGAAGCACAATATCATTTGGGCCTTATATATACCGATGGTTCATATACTAAAAAACGTCAATTTAAAGGCATTGAAGATGGCTTTGAACAACAATCAAAAGCACAACCTGATTATATTAAGGCAAAAGAGTGGTTTGAAAAAGCGGCCAATCAAGGCCATATTGCTGCTCAACACAGTTTAGCTTTATTGTACTATAACGGGCAAGGCACAAAGCAAAACTATTTAAAAGGCATTGAGTGGGATACAAAAGCGGCTAAAAAAGGAAATGCCGTTGCGCAATATACATTAGCAACGCTCTATTACAATGGAACTGGCATAAAACAGAACTATTTTAAAGCCAAACAATGGTTTGCTAAGGCTGCTGAGCAAAACTATTCTGATGCAAAAGATCATTTAACTATTGTAACAAAAAAGGTTAATGCTATTGTAGCCAAACAGCAAGCCAAGAAAAAACAAGCTAGTAATAATGATTGCGGTTGTGATTAATATTAAATAAATGACGGAATGCTATTTTATTCTATTAGCATCATTAAAATAACGATAATAGAATAATTCAATGCATCAAAGAAAGCATAACCCAATAAAAGTAATGATTTCTTATTCTATTTAACGCTCTCCATTGATATTGGGTAAGACAATTGGTCGAGTATCAAATAATATTTTCAATTAAAAGCAAAAATAAAAAAAGATGTCCACACAACCAAGCTTTTCTTTCAGCAAGCTTGCCAAATAACTGCAAAGAGGCTTGCAAACATGCCAAAAAAATTCTTTAATTAAAACATAATTTGTTCACCTCCAACAAAGGCAATGACATGAAAAGATTACTATTGTTAATATGCTTATTTATATCGTTAAACACGCCTATTTTTGCAACACAAAATACAAAATATAACTTTGATGCTGAATATAAAAAAGCGACTGAACAAAATAGTGCCGAAGCGCAAAATCATTTAGGTTATATGTACCAGTATGGTCAAAACGTTAAACAAGATTATGCTAAAGCTATTGAATGGTACCAAAAGTCGGCTAATCAAAATTACGCCGATGCACAAGTAAATTTAGGCTACATGTATAATTATGGTATCGGTGTGAAAAAAGATCTACTTAAAGCAAAGCAACTCTATGAAAAAGCGGCTTCAAGTGGTTATGCTTTAGGCTTATTCAGTCTAGGGGCACTTTACGAATTTGCAGAAAAAAAACATTATCGTAAAGGAATTGAACAAAATTCAGATAATAATACTATTAGTCAAAACTATGTTAAGGCGAAAGATTTTTATGAAAAAGCGGTGCAACTAGGTAACAAAGAAGCTCAAAACAATCTGGGTGGATTTTATTATAGTGGAATTGTTGTTAAAAAGAACTATACCAAAGCTAGACAACTATATGAACAAGCAGCCAAGCAAGGCAACATATATGCACTGCATAATTTAGCAAATATGTATTACAATGGATTGGGCGGATTAAAAAAAGATTTTGCCAAAGGTGTAGAATTAGATACTCAATCTGCACAAAGCGGAAATCCTGAAGCACAATATAGCTTAGGTTGGTTATATTATAATGGTTCGTGGTTTGAAAGAGATTATACCAAAGCTAGGGTATGGTTTCAGCTTGCCGCTGAGCAAAACCATGCCAATTCCCAATACAATCTCGGTATCATCTATCAACAAGGATTAGGTGTCGCAAAAGACATTTATACCGCAAAACATTACTTTCAACAAGCTTGCCAAAATAACTACCAAGAGGCTTGCAAACATGTCAAAAACATTCTTTAGTAAAACAATTACAGCTAGGAAGTGTTCAAGATAGGTGATGGATGATGGGCTATAAGCCGTGATAGTCATTACCTCTGTAAAAAACACTATGAGTAAAGTGGTGAACTGATGAACTTACGCTTCAGGAAATAAATCATAAAAAACAATAAAGCAAGATGAATAGAACCCTATTTCAAACAAGTAGTTTTAAAAAATAGAGACTTTATTTTACTGATCGGACACACGTTTTGCTAACATGAAACCCGATGAATAATAAGTGATTGTCGGGTTAAGTTTGAGCTAAAATATATAATTAATGCGTTAAACCATAACCAAACGGATAAAGTGCTTTCATGTCGTTTGGTAAATTTGACGCTTGATGTTGCACGCTATCCATTGAATCGGGTAATGAAAATGGCATTTTAGCCAAATAAGGTTTGTTATCAAATAATCTATCAAATAACACATTATCATTTACCCCAAAATTAGCAATAATCGCACTAGCATATTGTTTTATAGGGGCAAGAACTGCTGGTCTATCCAAATAAACGGTAACAACAACACGATGCGTTTTACTTGCTTGAACAATAAATTCAATATCTTTGTCGTTAGGCCGAAATGCCAATGATCCTTCATGATATTCTAAACCAAAAAAGTAACCTTTATGGTTTTGTTCATAAGGCTAATTTATTCTAACGACAACGACATCAGCTTGATCTAAATTATCAACAATATTTTTTTAATTGATGACATTCAAGTTTGACTTGGTCAATAGCAAATAACAGGCTTGTTGTTAGAACGTCAGTAATGTACATGGCTAACTTACAGTTATTTGGTTAATTTTTATAAATCACATAAATAACTAATCGGTAAGCGATATAGAACATTACAGTGCCAACAATGCAATCCAATATTACCCATATTCTTTTTTGCCTAAATAGCGGTGTGAGTAATCTTGCCCCATAACCAATACTAAAAAACCAGATGAATGAAACACAAACCGTGCCAAACAAAAAAGCAAGTTTTTGTTCACTAGTTAACGTGCCAGCAATCCCGCCCACAATGACAACAGTATCTAAATAGACATGAGGATTAAGTAGTGTGATCGCCAAAGTTGCTAGTACAACTTTTAATAAGCTGTTATTGTTAGGAACTTGGGATTCGATTTGCATACTACTTGTGCCTTTAATTGCACTTTTAAACGCACAAAATCCATACCAAACTAAAAAAACCGCCCCTAATATCGCAAGTATATTAGTAATTAAAGGATTGCTACCAATAAAGGTGCCTACCCCAAAAATACCCACGGACATCAAAGCAAAATCACAGATAAAACAAATTGCCGATACATAAAAGATATGATTTTTTAATAACCCTTGCTTGAGCACAAATAAATTTTGAGCACCAATAGCAATAATTAGACTGGCTGAAATTAAAGCGCCACGTAATATTTCTGATAGCATTTGGTTATAACACCAGAATAAAATAGTAAAACATTAGCATTTAATCAATGATATCATAAGCTTTCAATAAATTAATTGAATTTATTTTTTTCTAACCATCGTAATTGCGTTCGATCTTTGTTTAAATAGAGAATGATCACACCTATCACTAACCAATCATGCCGACCATTTTTGCATCATTATCGATATGAAATAATACGGGTAATAGCACAACAATACCAATAATAGGCATAAAAATATCTAAAATCCATGAAAGCCAGCCTTTGGAGCCTTTTTTGAGCTAAAAATAACCGATGACAGATAAATGTAACATAATAAATGCCGTTAATGCGCCAATATCAACAAATGACACTAACGTTGGTAACCCTTTTGCATTATTTGTAGCAATAACTACTAAACATAAATGAAATAAAGCAGCAAATAAAATAGCCATTGTCGGCACACCGCTTTTGTTAGTAAGGCAGTTCCCTTAAATGATACTATTTTTGTATTTGCTAGCGGCTTGATTGGCATTTTTACAACGATGTGGTGTTGATATGCGTAAAGCCATTGGAATATCGGCTGCTTTCACTGTACAAGTTGCCATTGGTGGTACTATTAGCTATATCATCGCGGATTGGAATAATCCACAATTACCAAACTACTATTTAGGTTTTATTTACCTACAGCCTTAGTGATTATGCTAGCAAGCATCCCCATAGCCAAAGTGGCGTGCAAATTGCACAGAAATTATCAATTAAAAAATTAATCAGATTTTTGGGTCTACTTTTATTATTGCTCGCAATCAAGTTAATCATTATAGGATATAAAAAAGGCCACAAAAGTGACCTTATAAATTTTGATACCAAGTATCAATGACTATCTTGCCTCTTTGACGGCCAGTCCTAATTGCCAAACAGCCATTGCATAATGTGAACTATGGTTATAACGGGTAATAGTATAAAAGTTTGGTAATCCATACCAGAATTGGTAACGATCGCCCATATCCAGACGCAATAGACTCACCTGAGTATGCCCATCTAATGAACTTTGTGGTTTTAACCCAGCTTTTGCTAGTGTTTCAATTGAGTATTTAGTGCTAAAACCAGTATCAAGTGATAGAGCCTGACCATCAGCCATTACTGCCACCTTTTTACCACGTTGCCAACCATATGATTTAAAGTAATTAGCCACACTACCAATGGCATCAACCGGATCCCATAAATCAATATGCCCATCGCGATTAAAATCAACAGCGTGACGTCTAAATGCAGACGGCATAAATTGACCATATCCCATTGCACCAGCAAACGATCCATTTAAATCAAATGGATCTACGCCTTCATCACGACACATAACTAAAAAATCTTCTAATTCGTTAGAAAAATAATGTGCCCGTCTTGGATAGTCAAAGGCAAGTGTTGACAAAGCATCAATCACTTTAGTTTTACCCATTACCCTACCCCAACCTGTTTCAACACCAATGATGCCTACAATAATTTCTGGCGGTACACCATATTCATTATAAGCACGTTGTAACTCTTTTTCGTATTGGTTCCAAAAATCGACCCCACGAGGAATATTGCTCGGTGTAATAAATTTATTTTTATATCGAATCCAAGCACCATTTGGTCCCGTTGAAGGGCCAGCTTTTGGTGCTTGTTTATCCATTAAATTAATAACCCAATCAAGTTTATTGGTTTGTGCAAGCACATTGCGAAGCTGTTGACGATTAAAACCATGCTTACTTACCATTCTATCGATAAATTTTTCTTTATCTACAGCCAACGGAGGACTGGCGATTTTAGATTGATTGTGATCTTTTTCAAGATAAACACCGCCTTTAACATTGGTCTGTCCGCGGTGTTCTTTCATGGGTGATGTTGAAGATCTACGACTACTACAAGCTGCAAGCAATAAAATTATGCTAATAAAAATGATAATACGCTGCATAAAAAATCCATATCTTAAGTAATTAAAAAATCGACAACATCATAAGATATTTCTTGTTATTTAACAATATTTGGACATAATTTACCTTCCGCAACTTGTTTAATATTGTTTAAAGTGGTATCAGAAATATTTAACAATGCTTCTTGTGTCAAAAAGGCCTGATGACCAGTAAAAATAACATTATGACAAGAAGACAAGCGACGGAATACATCATCTAAAATAACATCGTTAGATTTGTCTTCAAAAAATAGATCACGCTCATTTTCATAAACATCCATCCCCAAAGCGCCAATTTTTGTTTGTTTTAATGCATCAATAGCCGCTATGGCGTCAAGTAATGCTCCTCGGCTAGTATTGATAATCATCACACCGTCTTTCATCTTTTGGAAAGACTCTTTATTCAATAAGTGATAATTTTCAGGCGTCATTGGGCAATGTAACGTAATCACATCTGATTTTGCATATAATTCATCTAGATCAACATATTGAGCTCCTAACTCAACAGCAATATCAGTAGGATAAGGATCGTAAGCAAGAATATGCATACCAAAACCTTTCAAGATACGGATAACGGCTTGACCAATTTTGCCAGTACCAATAACGCCAGCGGTACGATTATGCATATTAAATCCAGTTAATCCCTCTAACGAAAAATTAGCATCACGAGTGCGCTGATAGGCTTTATGTGTTCTTCTATTTAGCGTCATCATTAAAGCCACCGCATGTTCTGCAACAGCTTCTGGCGAATAAGCAGGCACACGAACCACCGTAATACCCAATTTTTCAGCCTCGGCTAAATCAACATTGTCAAATCCAGCGCAACGAAGGGCTAAAATTTTAATGCCATAACTGGCTAATTTTTGCAGTACTTTTTTATCTACTTCGTCATTAACAAATGTACAAACCGCATGATAACCTTGGGCAGTAACAACTGTTTTATGGCTCAGTTTATGTTCATAATATTCAATATCGAAACCAAACTTTTTGTTCGCCATTTCTAAATGTTCTTTGTCGTAATGCTTACTGCTAAAAACAGCTACTTTAATTGAACTTTTCATCTTACTGAACCCCTTTTAATGGTAATTAGTTAACTTTTTAACTGGTTATTGACATTAATTTTATACTGAAACATATAGTTTCCTGAAACTTTTTAACAAAACCTAAATAAAATAATGAATTTTTCGCTGTCAACATATTTACAATATAACTTTTCTTATGTTGAAAATATAACTGTAGATAAACGGTTTA
The DNA here is from genome assembly GCF_001690525.1 of Gilliamella sp. App6-5. Taxonomy (GTDB): domain Bacteria; phylum Pseudomonadota; class Gammaproteobacteria; order Enterobacterales; family Orbaceae; genus Gilliamella; species Gilliamella apicola_H. Next base: position 17,957 of record NZ_LZGT01000075.1, read on the forward strand.
TCTTAGCTTGCAGAATTATTTTTTAAATGTTGTGTGGTATGATAGCACTTTGCAAAAAAACTAACCAATAAAGTTAAATAATGAATAATGCGCAAAATTCACTTTTAAAGACAATTTTTACCACGAAAATGCTGATTTGCATTTTTACTGGCTTCGCTTCTGGGTTGCCCTTTTATTTATTATTACAACTATTACCAGCTTGGTTAGAAAGTGAAAGTATAAATATCAAAACAATTGGTGCATTTTCATTAACACAAACGCCCTATATTTTGAAATTTATCTGGTCCCCCTTTATGGATAATATTTCACTATTCCATTTAGGACGGCGACGTGGTTGGATGCTTGGTTCGCAAATTGTACTTATCTTTTCAATCGCAATATTGGGGTTTCTTTCACCTTCATTAAATATTTGGTTAATCGCTGCTGTTTGCTTTATTATTGCACTTTTTTCAGCCACTCAAGATGTCGCACTCGATGCCTTTAGACGGGAATTATTACTTGATAAAGAATTAGGACTTGGTAATAGCATTCATACTAACGCCTATCGAGTTGCAGGTTTAGTGCCTGGATCATTATCACTGATATTATCAAACTCTCTACCATGGAATAGTGTTTTCATCATTACTGCACTATTTATGCTACCGGCTATCATCATGACACTACTTGTTAAAGAACCAACGAATCAAACACCCAAAAACCATAAATTTGAAGATATCATTATTAGACCATTTAGTGAATTTATTACTCGAAATGGACTTAAAACAGCCGTATTAATTTTAGCATTTATCTTTCTATATAAATTAGGCGATAGTATGGCGACCTCTTTAGCCACCCCTTTTTACTTACAAATGGGTTATAGCCGACCAGACATTGGTTGGATTGCTAAAAACGCCTCTTTATGGCCAAGCGTATTTGGTGCATTAATGGGGGGGATTTTGATGATTAAAATAGGCATAAACCGCGCACTATGGTCTTTTGGTATTATACAGGTCATTTCAATTTTAGGTTTTGCTTGGCTTTCAATAGAAGGTCCTTTTACTGTCATAGGGACATCCCAAAAAACATTATTAGCCATAGTAATTGGTTTTGAATCACTTGGCGTTGGTCTTGGTTCGGCCGCTTTTGTTGCGTTTATTGCTAAAACAACCAATCCCCTTTATACCGCAACCCAATTTGCTTTATTTACCAGTATTGCATCTATCCCAAGAACATTAATTAATGCTACAACAGGTATTATGGTTGAACATTTGGGATGGACAACATTTTTTGGTTTATGTACGATTCTTGCCATTCCAGGTATGCTATTATTATTAAAAGTGGCCCCGTGGAATATCAAATCTTAGGAGAAAATATGGATAAGTTAACCCAAGCATTCAACTTTAGACATGCATGTAAAAAATTTGATGATACAAAAAAAATTAATAATGATGATATTGAATATATTTTGGAAGCTGGTCGACAATCTCCTTCATCATTTGGCATGGAGCCATGGCATTTTGTGGTTGTTGACAGTAGCAAAATAAAAGCAGAATTACGTAATGTTTGCTACAATCAAGAACAAGTCACCAGTTGTTCACATTTTGTGATTGTGCTTTATCGAAAAGCGAATAATTTTACATTACAGAGCGATTATTTACGACGTGCAATTGCGCGCACTTTACCCGATCCAAATAATCAAACATCTATTGATATTGCCTGCCAAGCATTTATCAATTTTTGCGAGCAAGGGCTTGCTGATGGCTTAACGATCAACCATTGGTCAGAAATGCAAGATTACATCGCTTGTGCCAATATGATGACTGCTGCGGCATTTCGCGGTATTGATTCATGTGCTATTGGTGGGTTCGACCACGATAAAGTGATAAAAATGCTAGAAAAACATATTCCACAAATTGGTGAAGAATCATTTGGGGTAGGGCTTTGTTTAGCTTTTGGTTATCGAATCAATGAACCAGCAGCGCATATTCGTTGGCCACTTGCTGATTTAACAACGTATCTTACTGATAATCACTAAGCAGATATAGCAACTTGCTACCTTCAATCGCCACACGGCGCATGAAGGTAGATAAAAAAACAGGCACAATCATTATTCAATTGATTGATAGAGCGCTTCGGCGTCAGCTGAAGCTGAGTCCATAATAAAAGCAATTCCAGATAAAATATTACCAATCTGAGGATCGCTGACATTTTGTTGTACCGAATTTAAAATCTCTTGCGCCCAATTAATTTTTGTAAGTACTGCTTCTACACTTTCTTTTGAAGGATTATTCATAGCATCTCCCCCGTTTTGTTAGGATGTCAAATAAATCGATAATCAAAATTACATTATCAAACAATAGAAAAAGGAATTTAAGAATAAGAAAGGGACGTATTTTAAACGTTACAAAGCAAAAACAAAAACCAATATCGTTTTAAAAATCACAACTAATTTTAAAAGAACCGAAAAGGAACAGATAACCCAATTATTTAACGTTAATAAAGCCTATTGTCATTACCTATTGCTACAATAACCAATTTTTTTGCACGATAAAGATTGATAATGTTAGACTTACTGCCATACATTGCGCGAGTTTTGTCTAAAGTTGTCAAAATTGAAAATAAATAAGGATTTAAAATGAAAACCAAACATGCACGTTTATTAATACTCGGTTCTGGTCCAGCAGGTTATACCGCAGCGGTTTATGCCGCACGCGCTAACCTGTCGCCCGTGTTAATTACTGGAATGCAACAAGGCGGACAACTGACAACAACCACAGAGCTTGAAAACTGGCCAGCTGGCGCACCTGATTTAACAGGACCAGAATTAATGGTCAAAATGAAAGAACATGCCGAAAGATTTGATACTGAAATTATTTTAGATCAGATCGATCGTGTTGATTTTAGTTCTAAGCCGTATAAACTTTTTGGTAGTGAGACTGAATATAGTTGTGATGCCCTTATTATTGCAACTGGCGCATCAGCACAATACCTTGGTTTACCGTCAGAAGAAGCATTCAAAAGCAAAGGCGTATCTGCTTGTGCAACCTGTGATGGTTTTTTTTATCGCAACCAAAAAGTTGCCGTAGTGGGTGGCGGTAATACTGCGGTTGAAGAAACGCTGTATTTAGCCAATATCGCTAGCGAAGTCCATTTAATTCACCGTCGAGATAGCTTTAGAGCTGAAAAAATATTGATGGATCGCTTGGATCAAAAAATCAAGGAAGGCAAAGTTATCTTACATACGCATCGCATTATTGACGAAGTATTAGGCGATAATATGGGCGTGACTGGTGTTAGGATCCGTAGCACACAAGATCCCAATATAACCGAACAATTATCAGTTTTAGGCGTATTTATCGCAATTGGCCACAAACCAAACACCGCCATATTTGAAGGTCAGCTTGAACTCAACGGTGGTTATATCAAAGTACAATCAGGTACGCAGGGCAACGCTACTCAAACCAGTGTCGAGGGGATTTTTGCTGCTGGTGATGTAATGGATCATATCTATCGTCAAGCAATCACATCAGCAGGTACGGGCTGTATGGCGGCTTTAGATGCTGAGCACTATTTGGATAACTTAAAATAAGCAGTAAAAATCTTTATGTCATTAGATAAAAAACGCCAGACCTATCTACTTGGCTGGTTAAAACAGCATGCAAAAAGGCATAAAACTAATTTGCGAGCTTCAATTTTAACTGGCTTTATTTTAACGGTATTAATCATTATCCAAGCGGGATTACTTGCAATAATTTTGCAACGAATCATTATTGAACAACAACATTTTGTGGATATTTTACCCTTTTTTGGCGCATTAATTGCGATACTACTCGCTCGAGCGGGTTTAATCTATCTACGCGAAAAGATCAACTTTACTATAGGCAAAAAAGTTCGACAGCAAATTCGACAGCAAGTAATTGATCAACTTGAGCTACATGGGCCTGCTTATCTAAATCAAAGTACGATCGGCGCTTGGAGCACGTTGCTCATTGAACAAGTTGATAAATTGCATGACTTTTTTGCCCGTTATCTACCCCAAATGCGCTTGGCAAGCATGGCACCGCTTTTAATCTGTATTGCAATCTTCCCATTTAACTGGGCTGCAGCTACAATTTTGCTTTGCACGGCACCTCTGATTCCTATCTTTATGATTTTAGTGGGGATGGGGGCTGCTGATATTAACCGCCGTCATTTTAAAGCACTCGCTTACTTAAGCGGTCACTTTTTAGATCGTTTAAAGGGGCTTAATACCATTCGACTATTCAACCAAGGCGAAAAACAGACCAACGAAATCGCCCGCGCGTCTGAGGATTTTCGAATCAAAACCATGCAAGTCCTAAAAGTCGCATTTTTATCTTCCGCAGTATTAGAGTTTTTTACTTCTATTTCGATCGCCATTGTCGCGGTTTATTTTGGCTTTTCGTATTTAGGCGAATTTAATTTTGGCACATATAATGGCACCGTTACCCTATTTGCAGGTTTTTTTGCACTAATCTTAGCCCCAGAGTACTTTCAACCTTTACGCGATTTAGGCACTTACTATCATGCCAAAGCCGAAGCAATCGCCGCGGCTGATAATATCGAAACGTTTTTAAGTAAAAAATTACCGCAAGAACAAACTAACGCTAATACCGCAAACATCAAATTGACTGAACCATTAAAAACCATTGAAGCCAATAACTTAATTGTTTTATCTAGCGAACAACAACCGATTGTCGGTCCGCTATCATTTAGCCTGCAAGCACCGTTTAAATTGGCTTTAATAGGTACAAGTGGCGAAGGTAAAACCTCGTTAATACAAGTACTACTTGGCTTTTTACCTTATCAAGGCTCACTAAAAATTAATGGTATTGAATTTACTCAATTAGATATTAATGATTGGCAACAACACGTTAGCTGGATTGGACAAAATCCTTATCTGTTAAATAGTTCTATTCGCGATAATATTTTACTCGGCAAGCAAAATGCCACTGAAAAAGAACTTGATGAAGTGATAACCAAAACCCAATTAACCGATGTCATTGCAAAATTACCACAGGGTATTGAAACCCAAGTTGGTGAAGATGCGGTACGTTTGTCCGTTGGGCAAGCACAGCGGATCGCTTTAGCAAGAGCAATGCTTAAACCTTGCCAATTACTGATTCTTGATGAACCAACTGCCAGCTTAGATAAACAAACCGTACAAAATTTGGACAAGCAACATATAGCGCCCAATAGCATCACTATTACTCATCAAACAGATGATATGCAAGATTTTACACAGATCTGGCAATTGGCTAATGGCAAGCTACATTGTGATATCAAGGAGAATTTATGCTAGCCATATTGCGCCCCTATATAGCCCTTTATAAACACTATTTTTGGCAAATTTTATTTGGCTTATCGCTATCAATTCTAACGCTACTTGCTAGCGTATTTTTGCTATCTTTATCAGGATGGTTTTTAGCCTCTACCGCTTTTGTTGGCATTGCTGGTTTATATACATTTAATTATATGTTGCCTGCGGCAGGTGTACGAGCGGCGGCCATTACTCGAACCGCTTCACGTTATATGGAGCGTTTGGTTGATCACAATACCACTTTTAAAATCTTGGCTTATTTAAGAACACTTGCTTTTCGTAAAATTTTACCACTAAGTACCCATCAATTAGCTCATTACCAACGAGCAGACTTGCTTAATCGCTTTATTGTCGATATTGATGCACTTGATCACTTATACCTAAAACTCTTTTCGCCCATTGTAACCGCATTAGTTACCATTGGCGTTTTGTTTATAGGGTTAGCAAGCATAAACTTACCCATTGCGTTAATCATTACCATTATCCTTACAACCACCTTACTTGTGGTACCTGTTATCTTTTATCAAGCCGGAAAACAGCTAGGTAAAACACTGGCTAAACAACAAAGTGAATACCGATTATTATTAATTAATTACCTGCAAGGACAAGCTGAACTTATCCTATTTAATGCACAACCACGCTATCGCGCGAAACTTGATGAGCTTGAATCAAACTGGCTCTATAATCAACAACGGCAATCAACATTAATGGCGCTATCAAGTGCATTGGTCTTACTTATTGCTGGTTTTTTAACGTTACTGGTTCTGTGGCTAATTACCCAATACACTCTATCCCCTTTAGTGGCTTTATTTGTATTTGTTAGCCTTGCAAGTGCCGAAATACTCATGCCAATTCCTGGTGCATTTATCTTTTTAGGGCAAGTACTCACTTCAGCCACACGCACAACAGCTATTTTTAATCAAACACCCGATATTCAATTTGTTGCCAAAGGTAAAATGATAGATTTAAGTTCGGCAAAATTGCAATTTGAACAAATTAATTTCAGCTATCCCAATCAACCCTTTACGGTATTAACGGATTTTTCGTTGACGGTTGAACAAGGTGAACATATTGGTGTGGTTGGTAAAACAGGTTGCGGTAAATCAACCTTATTAAGTCTGGTTAATCGCACATGGGAACCTCAATCAGGCCATATCTGTATCAACGGTATTGAACTAAATCAACTTGACGAAAAAACACTACGACAAGCTATTGCCATGGTGCCTCAAGTGATCACTATTTTTAGTGACACCTTAAGACAAAACTTGCTAATAGGCAATCAACAAGCTACCGAGCAACAGTTAATCGACGTATTACACCAAGTTGAACTCGACAAATTACTCACCACCGAGCAAGGTTTAGACTTACTGGTTGGACAAGGTGGTCGCGCCTTATCGGGCGGTGAAATTCGCCGAATCGGCATAGCAAGGGCATTACTGCATAATTCACCGTTAATTTTAATGGATGAACCCACAGAAAGTCTTGATCAACAGACAGAACAACAAATTATCCGATTGATCAAACAAACCTGCAAAAATAAAACACTAATCATGGTTACGCATCGTTTGACTGATAATCCATTGTTTGATCGAGTTATTTCACTTTAACAAGTAGCTTAATTTAGGTGGGATTCAATTGCGGTTAAAAGGCAATATTGACCTTTGAGAGTTGTAAAAAATTCGAGTGTTTTCCTTATAAAAAACGCTCAGGTAGAGCATTGATTTTATTTCGATTTTTGTTTTGATATTTTTGATTAAAATCAAATGATTATAGGTTTAATTTTTTTTGCGATGATTGGTTTTGGATGTTGTAGAAGAGTGGTGTGTATTTTGTAAAAACATTCTGATATCAATTTTTTATTAATTTTTTTTGAAAAGCGCTTTTGCGGTTTAACCACAAAAGCGCAAACTTATCATCATCAGCTCAGTCACCTTATGCTGAGCTGCTTTCTTTGATTGCTTGTCCTTAATTAGTATCATCCTTTCCCCCCTTAACCAAGAACTAAGAACTAAAAAGCTATGGAGTGACGCAAAGCCCCTCATAATCAATATACGGAGGATTGTGCAACACATGACCGTCAAATGTGGCCACAGCAAAGTACGTATTGTCACCTATTGGATCACTTACTGGATGAACGTCGTCACCAAAATTTGAATCCTCGTTGTAATGACACATGGCGCCCCGCTCCGTGAAAAATCCAGCCCTTATTTGGCACTGATAATAATTACTTTTTGATGACGGTGTGGCACCAACAGCGCCTTGACATTTATGTGTATCGAAACCTCGACAGAGCGCGGATGAAGGGTTGATTGATTGTGTAAAGAATCCATTCTTTGGATGCCATATGCCCCAGCAGAACCAACATTTTCACGTGTGCTGTAAACAAAATTCGGCCGAGCGAAGTTGATGAATGGTGATGGCAATAATATGATTGCATCACTACGATTATCTTTTTTGCCGGCCAATGCCTGTAAATGCCATGAAAACGACAATAACAAGAACAGCGCCAACACTAACGGAGCTTTTGGAGATAATTTTGATAATAGATTGAGAGATAACTTCGAGGATATAAACACGAAAAGAGTAAAAACTTGTCTGATGTGTCTATTTGATAAATTTAAGACATAGGTTTGCCATTCAATTAAATTATTGTTTTATTTATATTTTATATAATTATTTACTTATCAAATAAGCTATTTTTAATAAATGAAAGTATAACTATTAAAAAAATTTGACTAGTTTTTTTTAATTTCAGTAAAGTTTTGTTAATGGGTTAGATTCAGCTTTGGGATGCCATGTGTTTCAGACGTTTTATCCTTTGATCGAAAAAATAACTTTAGTGACAATCTCTGAAACTTATTTAAATCCCAAATAGTCTTTTGCTCAAAATATTTCAAGTAACAACGATACATGTTAAGCCTAAAAAATGATTTTTTAGCTGAAAAAATAAAATCGATGCTTAACGAAGAGTAAATCGTGAGTTTTAGCCGTTAACACCAACTGTAACGCCCTAAAAACGACCATAAAAGATAGATGAGTGCTATCAATAGATACGTATATCTTATTTTTTTATTTTTTATTAAAAATAACAGACAAATACAAGGAATCAAAAGGATTATAGGTTCAGTAGTGTAACGTCCACCCGATGGAAGTTGGCAAAAATTGTCAATATCGCCTGATTCTAACATCCATTCGTAATGAGAAGTTGAAAATAAATTAATTAAACATAATAACAAAAACAAATAGATAAACGAGACAACTTTCATAATCGACCTAAAATCCTTTTAATTTCATTTAAATTATGCTGTTATGATTATTTTACCTGCTAGTACCATTTATAAAAGCGACTACAGCTTAAAACAATAACCATCGCCAATCGCGCTACCTTGGACGCCAAATTGGCGCAAATTATGATCGACTGCATTCATTGATTGCCAGTGGTTTTCGCACCAATCTGGCGCTAGCAAGGTTGGCTTTCTGGCATTAGCTGAAATGCGATGATATAAAATATTGGCGGGCGTTTGCCTGATGATATCGCCAGCAATATCGACATATTGATCTAATGATAAAACGTCAAGACGCCCAGCTCGCCATGCTTTTGCCATAATACTGCCATCAACAATATGCAAAGGATGCAATTTTAAGCCATCAACACCACTATTTAATACACGTTCAAGCGTAATTAAATTATCTTGTTTGGTTTCTTTGGGTAAGCCAATAATTAAGTGAGTGCACACTTTAATACCAAGATTACGAGCTTTTTGTACGGTTTGATGATAATCGTTAAAAGTATGTCCACGATTTATATCATGCAAGGTTTTATCGTGAGCGGTTTGTAAGCCCAGTTCTAACCATACTTCAAAACCTTGAGATTGATAACCTGCCAGCAAATTAAGCGCTTCATTCGGTACGCAATCAGGGCGAGTACCCACACAAAGCCCAACAATATCAGCACTATTTAGCGCCTGTTCGTACATATTTTTTAAGATTGCAACTTCAGCATAAGTGCTGGTGTAGGCTTGAAAATAAGCAAGATAGCGTCTGGATTTTTTCATTTGATGAGCTTGCGATACAAGTTGATCGGCAATTGATTTAACTTGAATCGATTCATCAATAATTGATGCCACATTACAAAAAGTGCATCCCCCCAAGCCGATAGTGCCATCGCGGTTAGGACAGCTAAAACCCCCGTGTAGGGTGAGTTTATAGATCTTTTCGCCATATCGACGCTGAAGATCGGAGCCAAAAGTATTGACGACAAGATGAAGTTGCATAATAGACCAAAAATAAAATTTTGTTTATTTTACGGAGTTAGAGTATTTAGTTCAAGCGACGATATATGAAACTTGTTTCTTACTCGTTAAATAATAAAATCAATTCCATTACTCCTATTTTTGCACTAGTAAATAGCCATTTTTAATTAAGAGTAAGGATTTACTTATCGTTGATCAATAAGATTTATGGAATATCTTCTTTTTGTTAAACTTAAGTAATTAATTGATTTCAATAAAAACAAAAAATAAAAACCTCAATAAAATCAATTTAATACCTAATTGTTTTTTAAGGAAATCCTCACAAAACCAGCTATTTTTGCACCTTGCTTATCAATAAGTATATAATATCCCTTTCAAACTTGAGGCAATCTGCATGCAACTGGCGTTTTGTATTTATAAATATTTTCCTTTTGGTGGTTTGCAACGTGATTTTTTGCAAATTGCTAAGGCTTGCCAAGCTCAAGGTCACCATGTACGAATTTATGTGATGTCATGGCAAGGCGATAAACCAACAGGCTTTGATGTGGTTTTGGTGCCTAAAAAAGGCTGGTCTAATCATAGCCGTAATCAATCTTATTACCGTTGGGTGAAAGCTCATTTACAAGCAAATCCTGTTGATTGTGTGGTTGGCTTTAATAAAATGCCTGATTTGGATGTTTATTTTGCGGGTGATACTTGTTATGCAGAAAAGGTTTCACACAAGGGCTTTTTATATAAATGGTCAAAACGCTGTAAGCACTATTTAGCTTTTGAAGATGCAGTATTTAATCAACAAAGCCACACTAAAGTTATGGTACTAACAAAACAGCAAATTAGTGACTTTGAGCGCTATTACCATACTGATCGATCACGCTTTTACCTATTGCCACCCGGTATTGCGCAAGATCGTCAATACAATTATGAGTCGCTAGCTAAAGGTAAGCAATTTAGGCAAGCCAATCAAATTGATGAACATAATTTTGTGATTGTGCAAATTGGATCAGATTTTAAGCGTAAGGGAGTAGATCGTTCTTTAACCGCCATTGCCGCACTACCTTGCGATTTAAAACAAAAAGTGACTTTTTTAGTAGTGGGGCAGGATAATCCCGAAGCTTATCAAAAACTGGCTAAGCAACTCGGCATTGAGTATCAAGTCCGTTTTTTTGCAGGGCGTAATGATATCCCTGACTTTTTATTTGCGGCAGATTTGCTATTGCACCCTGCAAGGCAAGAAGCAGCCGGTATGGTGCTTATTGAAGGGTTAGCCGCTGGGGTGCCAGTGATTGTGTCAAGCATTTCGGGCTATGCTTATCATATTGATGATGCCAATGCTGGTGTTGTGCTTGATGAGCCTTTTGTACAATCGGCGCTAAATGAGGCCTTGCAAAATGCTATAACAAATCACGATCAGTTATTAACATGGCATCAAAACGCAATACATTATGGTAAAACCGCTGATTTATACCATTTAGCACAGCGTGCCACAGAGATTATTTTAGGTTGTGATAATCATGAATGAAATTAAGTTAAAATCGCCTTTTGAGCAGTTATGGGCTGATAAAGATCCCTTTGCGGAAGTTGAGTTAATATCGGGCAAAGTCTATCGCGCAGTAAAACAACGTAAGACGTTGAATTTTGAGCTTGGTGGCGAATCGTATTTTATTAAAATTCATCGTGGTACAACCATTAAAGAGATTGTGAAGAATCTTATTTCGTTACGTTTACCTGTTTTAGATGCTAAGCAGGAGTGGGATGCGATCGAGCGTTTGGAGCAAGTTGGCGTTAATACGATGGATGGGCGTGCATTTGGTCGTAAGGGGCTAAATCCGCTGACTCGTCATTCGTTTATTGTGACCAAAGATCTTAACCCGACTGTGAGTTTAGAAGATTTTACTAAGCCATGGTTAACTAACCCACCTAGCTATCATATAAAGCGTTCTTTAGTTATTTATTTGGCAAAAATGGTGGCTCGAATGCATGCCGCTGGGGTTAATCATCGTGATTGTTATTTGTGTCACTTTTTGCTTGATATTCCGCTTTTTGAAAATCATCAGCAAATAAAATTATCGGTGATTGATTTACACCGTGCTCAGATCCGTAAAACAGTTCCTGTTCGTTGGCGTGATAAAGATTTAATTGGGCTTTATTTTTCAGCCATGAATATTGGGCTAACTGATCGTGATATTTGGCGTTTTTTGAAAGTGTATTTTAATCAACCTTTAAAAACGATTTTGCGTAATGAAGCTAAGTTAATTGCTAGTACGCATCAAAAAGTTGAACGAATTCGTAAAAGGACAGAAAAGTATCATCTTTAACAATAAGGATACGCTATGTTTATTGAACAAATTGATATTTCCGGATTTAAAGGTATTAGTCAACTATCTTTAAAATTAAATGCAAGTTCTAGCGTACTAATGGGTGAAAATCGTTGGGGGCGGTCAAGTTTAATCAGCGCTTTGCAATTGTTATCACTGGATAACACGTTTTATCAATTTGTCGATTCCGATTTTTATCATGATCAATACCAATGTTATGGCGATAATATTATTATTAAAATCACTTATTGCCAATCACACTTACATGAATTAAATAATCAAGATTATCAACCATTACGCTCGGTTTCGTATCAATCACACCAAGATAATCTGCATCGTATCACTTATCAAATTTCTGCTAATAAACATGATAACCAAATTATAACACAACATAAATTGCTCAATGCACAAGGCAATCCTTTTAATATAGAAAACGAAAAATTATTAATTGCAACATTAATCAAACTAAATCCAGTAATGACACTTAAAAATGCAATTAATCCTGAGCAATTAACTGTTACTAACGAACCATTATCCGAACATTACATTAGTCAACTTTCAAACCAACTAAAAGCCCATTCAGCCGAATTAACCCAAGATGAATTAGCTCGAGGCCTACAAGCCGCACGCTCATTATTAGAGTATTATTTTGTCGATCAAGCACACCGCAATCATTACAAACAAAAAAATGCCAAAAGTACACCAAGATCAGAAGATTGGAATGTTTTGGAACAAATTAATGATGTATTGGATAATCTTGATAATGATTATTTACGAACGGTATTTTTAGGAATTTTCGGCTCTATTATTGATGCTAAAGGAAATTATTCGCTTTCACAAAGTTCAATGCCTATTTTAATTTTAGAAGAGCCTGAAAGTTTGTTACATCCAATCATTTTATCCGTTGCATTTCGCTTACTAAAAAACTTTCCTACACAAAAAATTATCACGTCTAACTCAAGTGATCTAGTATCGTTATTTTCATTAGAAAACCTTTATCGTTTAATTCGTCTGCCAGATAAAATTATTGCCAAATACATTGAACCTTATTCATTAAGCGTTAGTGATAGTCGTCGTATTGCGTTTCATATTCTTTATCGCCGATCAAATGCCTTATTTGCACGATGTTGGTTGTTGGTCGAAGGCGAAACCGAAGTGTGGTTGTTACGTGAACTAGCAGAACAAAGTGGTTATCATCTGAGTTCAGAGGGAGTTCAGCTTATTGAGTTTGCTCAGTGTGGTTTAAAACCGCTTATAAAATATGCCAATAAAATGGGAATTCATTGGTATGTAATTACTGATGGGGATATGGCGGGTAAAAAATATGCCGATACGGTAAAATCGTTATGTGGTGACGATAAAAACCCTAATGATTACTTAACGGTTTTGCCTGCGCGAGACATTGAAAACTTTTTATTTAAACATGGTTTTAGTCATGTCTATAAACTTGCCGCTTATAATACAACACAGCATATTGATCTGCCTGTACATCAAATTATTCAAAAAGCAATTCATAAAAGTTCAAAACCTGATCTTGCGATTGCCATTTGTGATGATGCAAAATCACGTGGTATAAACGCTATACCGCGTTTGCTAATGGATACTTTTTCGAGAATTATTAGTTCATCTAAAGGGTTAGTTTAGATAATTACATTTTGAAAAATATTTAAAATCGCTATCAAGAAGATAAAACAATTCCGCCAATATAAATCGGCGGAATAAAATAAAAATTAATTCTATTTGGAGATTCGTTTATATTTAGCACGTTTAGGCTCTAATGCTTCAGCACCCAATGTGCGCTTTTTCCATTCTTCGTATTCGGTAAAGTTACCTTCAAAGAATTCCACATGTCCTTCGTCTTGATAATCCAAAATATGGGTCGCAATACGATCTAAAAACCAACGGTCATGTGAAATCACTAAAGCACAACCTGGAAACTCTAATAATGCATTTTCAAGCGCGCGTAGCGTTTCAACATCTAAATCATTGGTTGGTTCATCAAGTAGTAATACATTACCACCCACTTGCAATAATTTAGCTAAATGTACACGCCCACGTTCACCACCTGAAAGTTCACCAACACGCTTTTGCTGATCAACACCTTTAAAGTTAAAACGACCAACATAAGCACGACTTGGGATTTCAAAATTGCCAATACGCATAATATCTTGACCGTTTGAAATTTCGTCCCAAACTGTTTTTTTGTCGTCCATACTGTCACGGAACTGATCAACTGATGCAAGTTGCACTGTTTCACCCAAAGTAATCGTGCCTGAATCAGGTTGTTCTTTGCCTGATAGCATTCTAAATAGGGTTGATTTCCCTGCTCCATTTGGACCAATAATGCCAACAATTGCCCCTTTAGGAATACTAAAAGATAAGTTATCAATCAGCACACGATCGCCATACGATTTAGTTAGATTGCTTACTTCAATCACTTTATCGCCTAAACGTTGTCCAGCTGGAATAAAGAGCTCGTTAGTTTCGTTACGTTTTTGGTAATCGTTACTGTTGAGTTCTTCAAAGCGAGCTAGACGGGCTTTGCTTTTTGCTTGGCGACCTTTTGGATTTTGTCGTACCCACTCGAGTTCTTTTTCGATCGATTTACGACGTGCCGATTCGGTCGAGGCTTCTTGTGCTAAACGCTGATCTTTTTGTTCAAGCCAAGATGAATAGTTGCCTTCCCATGGAATACCCTCACCACGGTCAAGTTCTAAAATCCAACCTGCAACGTTGTCTAGAAAGTAGCGATCGTGAGTTACTGCAACAACCGTACCTTCGTAGTCATGTAAGAATCGTTCTAACCATGCTACCGATTCGGCATCCAAGTGGTTGGTCGGTTCATCCATTAATAACATATCAGGCTTTTCAAGTAATAATTGACAAATTGCTACTCGACGGCGTTCACCACCTGATAAATTTTCAATTTTCGCATCCCAATCTGGCAAACGTAGTGCGTCAGCGGCTCGCTCTAACTGGTTATCCAGATTGTGAGCATCTTGCGATTGAATAATGGCTTCAAGCTCTGCTTGTTCTTTGGCTAATTTGTCAAAATCGGCATCAGGATCAGCATAAGCGGCATATACTTCATCTAATCGAGCCAATGCTTGTTTAGCCTCACTAACCGCTTGCTCAATGGCTTCACGCACAGTTTGTTTAGGATCTAATTTCGGTTCTTGGGGTAAATAACCAATTTTAATATCAGGTTGTGGACGTGCTTCGCCTTCAATTTCGGTATCAACACCCGCCATAATTCGTAGTAAAGTGGATTTACCCGCTCCATTTAAACCGAGTACACCAATTTTTGCACCCGGAAAGAAGCTTAAAGAAATATCTTTTAAAATATAGCGTTTAGGAGGAACAATCTTCCCAACGCGGTTCATGGTATAAACATATTGCGCCATAAAACATTATCCGTTTAATTGATTAAAAATAGCAAAAAGTATTTGCTATATGACTAATGGCGTATATTGTAGCGATTCTTAGGATTGGGTCTAGGGTTATTTACAAGAATGCTCTAATTGCTTATACAATAATGTATCTTAAATACTGATAGAATTAAAAAATGGGAGATTATATTTGTTTAAGTCTAGTAAAAACATTTTATTTTTAAATATATTATCAATAAATTGCTAATTAAGAATATATACTAGAAATAGTTTTATATCACTTCCCAAAAAGCCGCAATATGTAATAATGTTAATAACACAGTGCGGTTATTTTAATGTAGGAAAACATCGAGTTGTTTACACTTCATCATTAAAATAATCCTCTAAAAACTCATAAAGCGTTTTCCCCAAAATTGCTTTATGCAGTTTAACTGTATTATAATAGCTAATAAATAGTCAATGATAAGGTGTTAATTTTGCTTTTTTATGTCTATTTATTACAGTGTTTTCGAAAATTACTGTAAACAATGCGAGTAAGTTCTATAATTAACTTACTCGTAATAACCTCTGTAACTTCAAAAGGTTACAGAGTCAAACTATTTGCTGAACAGATAAAACAAATTTAACTATGGCTTAACACAAGCAGCTCTGTATAGTTCATAAGTTACTCCATAACCTAAATCCCCATCCCCTAGATCGACTCGAATTGATTCTCCCTTGTATGAATCGATTGTCCAATACCAATCATAAGGATGCCTAGTTTCCCAGTCGTCAAGACCTAAATAGTGATCAGGATTGTTAAATAGGGTTCCCCATTCATTAAATAGGCCACCAATCCACTTACCATTACCGCTACGATAACTCAATTGGCGTCGATAACCATTGATATTTCTTCCAGGAATACCTCCAGTCCACACATCATCATTATTTGCATTAGTATAATCTGCAACACTCGGCATCCGATAACCAATTTGATTGCAATAATCTTTTGTCTTACTCGCTGAAGCATTTATACCAACCCCTTGTGCTATATACCATCTTTCAATTTTAAAGCTATACAAGACTTTACTTTTGGCTCTATCAGAATAAAGCTTAAATGTAGAGGGGCTAAAATTTTTATTAGCACTACTGTTTACTGGTCCTTTTAGTACTATCTTTAAAGCTACATCTCGTGAGCCTTTTCCCCAACCCGGTGTTCGTGCAGATGATAAAGCTAAACTAACTCCACTCCCTGACTCAGGAAATACTCTAGCGCCATTAGCTGAGATAATATCTTCGGGCATTACGTTTGCTAACAATAAATAAAAATAAACATTATTTGTTCCTGTCGACGGGAAATTACGTTGTGGATTATTTATATCTTGTGGAACAAATCCTTTTCCTTTTGCCCAATCCGGACCATCTAAATCTTTATATGCAGTATTATTACTGGAATCATTTGATAAATTAGGTTGGGCATAACAAACCAATGGCGCACTTGGATCAAAATAATCAGGACTCCATATCCATATATCAGCTGAACTTGCTTCCCCGCCTGTATCATATTTTAAACACGGGTTTTCAGACGATGATAATATTATGGCATCACTACGATGATTATTTGCTCGACCTTTTTTACTGGTTAATGCCTCTAAACTCCATGAATACGGCAATAATAACAGTCCCAATACCAACAAGATTTTTCGGGACAATTTCGATAATAATTTAAGCGATAACTTCGAGGATATAAATGAGAAAAGTGTGAAAAATTGCCTAAGGGCGTTATTGGATAAATTTAAGACGCAGGTTTGCCAGTGCTGGTGTCTGGTGTCTGGTGTCTAAAATGATAATGCATTACGTCCCACCTGTCAAGTAATATTTTGTTTTATTTCGATTTTTATGATTATTCGCTTATTTAATAAGCTTAATTTTCTAAAGCGATCAAATTATAGCCACTAAAAAAATAGTTGGCTAGTTTTTGTCGAATTTTTTTGTAAAGGAATGTGAAGATGGAAACGATTCAACTTTAAGGCGTTGGTGATTTTTTAATGAAAATATGGTGTTATATTTCGAACGTTTTAACTTTTGTGGAATTAATTAATATTAGTAATAACGTTCAATTTAGGGATTTTGAACGATTTAACCGGATTTATCAAACAAAAGTGTTAGATTATTCTCTTTTTAACAACCTTGAGCAAGCAAGGAGAATGATCGAACAATGGCTCACCATTTATAATACTCAAAAACCGCACAAGACATTAAATAATATGACGCCCATTAAATATAAAACACAACCAGATTTATTAACAAAAATGATTATCCCTTATTTTCGATAAATCTACATCTGCTAATTGTACATAAAAAGCGTTGTGTTTTAATTGTTAAGATTGCTAGAAAGTACACAATTTTAATAAACTCTTTAACTTCAAAAAGTCACAAAGTTAAAATACATGCTAAATATATAAAAATAAATTTTTAACTAAGGCTTAACACAAGCCGCTCTATATTGCCCATAAGTTGATTCAGTATAATATAAATCTCCATCCCCTAAATCGACCCGAAGTGGTTCTCCCTTGTATGTATCGATTGTCCAATACCAATCTTGAGGATGACAAGGTTCCCAGTCGTCAAGACCTAAATAGTGATTAGGATGATTAAACAAAGTTCCCCATTCATTAAATAGCCCGCCAATCCACTTGCCATTACCGTCGCGATAGCTTAATTGTCGGCGATAACCGTTGATATCTCTTTCAGGAATACCTCCTGTCCAAATATCACCTATATTTGCGTTGGTGAAATCCACTACACTTGGCATTCGGTATCCAATTCGGTTACAGTAATCTTTTGCGTCTTGCACAGATGCATTAATATGAGCTCCTTGTGCTATATACCATCTTTCAATTTTAAAGCTATACAAGACTTTACTTTTAGCTCTATCAGAATAAAGCTTAAATGTAGAGGGGCTAAAATTTTTATTAGCACTACTGTTTACTGGTCCTTTTAGTACTATCTTTAAAGCTACATCTCGTGAGCCTTTTCCCCAACCCGGTGTTCGTGCAGATGATAAAGCTAAACTAACTCCACTCCCTGACTCAGGAAATACTCTAGCGCCATTAGCTGAGATAATATCTTCGGGCATTACGTTTGCTAATAATAAATAAAAATAAACATTATTTGTTCCTATCGACGGGAAATTACGTTGTGGATTGTTTACATCTTGTGGAACAAATCCTTTTCCTTTTGCCCAATCCGGACCATCTAAATCTTTATATTCAGTATTATTACTGGAATCATTTGATAAATTAGGTTGGGCATAACAAACCAATGGCGCACTTGGATCAAAATAATCAGGACTCCATATCCATATGTCAGCTGAACTTGCATCCCCACCTTTATCATATTTTAAACACGGGTTTTCAGACGATGATAATATTATGGCATCACTACGATGATTATTCGCTCGACCATTTTTACTGGTTAATGCCTCTAAACTCCATGAATACGGCAATAATAACAGTCCCAATACCAACAAGATTTTTCGGGACAATTTCGATAATAATTTAAGCGATAACTTCGAGGATATAAATGAGAAAAGTGTGAAAAATTGCCTAAGGGCGTTATTGGATAAATTTAAGACGCAGGTTTGCCAGTGTCTGGTGTCTAAAATGATAATGCATTACGTCCCACCTGTCAAGTAATATTTTGTTTTATTTCGATTTTTATGATTGTTCGCTTATTTAATAAGCTTAATTTCCTAAAGCGATCAAATTATAGCCACTAAAAAAATAGTTGGCTAGTTTTTGTCGAATTTTTTTGTAAAGGAATGTGAAGATGGAAACGATTCAACTTTAAGGCGTTGGTGATTTTTTAATGAAAATATGGTGTTATATTTCGAACGTTTTAACTTTTGTGGAATTAATTAATATTAGTAATAACGTTCAATTTAGGGATTTTGAACGATTTAACCGGATTTATCAAACAAAAGTGTTAGATTATTCTCTTTTTAACAACCTAGAAGGACTTTACGATTTTATTGTTCTAACACAAATATAGTTATAACCCAAATGATCTACAAACTAGATAGAATAATTAACTGAAATAAATCAAAAAAATATCCTCCGCATTTAGCTCAATTCAGACGGAGGACATTTCAAGTTATTTTATAAAAACGTAAAAATTTGCTCTTTCGGTAAGCGTGATTTTGGTCGGTGCGCATTGCCGTCATTTTCAGCTCGATAGCCTAATGTTGCAACAACAATACTTTTAAGTCCTTTGCTTTTAAGATCTAAGATTTCATCCATTTTTTTTGCGTCATATCCTTCGATAGCCGTTGAATCAACACCAATTGCCGCTGCTGCAAAAAGCAGTTGCCCTAATGCGAGATAAGCTTGTTTACTTTCCCAACATTGTTGCGCTTCAATGGTTGTGCTATTGAGCTTTACAAAGTGCCGACGACCTTGATCTTGCGCTTGTTTTAGATCGGCTGAAGGATATCGACCGTCTTTATCTTCTTGATTAAGCAGGTTGACTAAATGAGATTCGTCTATTGGCGTTTTAATACAAAAAACAATAGTGTGCGAAGCGCCAGTCACTCTTGGTTGATTAAATTCAGCAATAGCGGGTAAAATTTTATTTTTGGACGCATCATTATCAATAACATAAAAGTGCCATGGTTGTGAATTGACAGATGATGGACTGTTTCTTAAAACTGTTAATAATTGTTCAATCTGATCGGCGGGAATTTTTTTGGTTTCATCATAATGTTTGGTGGTATAGCGTTTTTGAGAAATATCAACTATATTCATTGTTGCGCCCTCATGAGTTATGTTTTCAATTATTATAATAAAGTTAAGTTATATCTCAACTTATCATTTTAATAGATTGTGTATTTATTATTTTATTAAAAAATAGAATATTAAGATCAAAAAATAATGATTGACATCAGCCATATCATTTGATAAAAATGATACCAATTTAGTCTATATTACAATCAAATTTGAGATTTTATGTTTGTTAACTATTTATCACTCGACCTCAGCTTCCTCCTCGCATCTTTTTGCGCGGATAGTTTTTGCGTGGAGTAAAAAGATAGTTTATTAAATAACTCTACAAATTAACAAAAACCCGCGCTGAAGTGCGGGTTTTTTTGTTTTTGCAAAATAGAGCCCGTGATAGCGCCAAATAAAAAGGAAAAAACGATGAACGATCAAGTCATTATTTTTGATACAACGTTACGTGATGGCGAACAAGCATTACAAGCAAGTTTGAGTGTTAAAGAAAAGTTACAAATAGCGCTTGCACTTGAGCGAATGCGAGTCGATGTGATGGAAGTTGGCTTTCCTGTATCATCACCTGGTGATTTTGAATCGGTACAAACCATAGCAAAAACTATTAAAGATAGTCGAGTTTGTGCCTTATCTCGTTGTGTTGATAAAGATATTGATGTTGCTGCCGAGGCATTAAAAGTTGCCGATCAATTCCGAATTCATACTTTTATGGCAACATCAACCTTACATGTTAAAGATAAATTAAAAATGACATTTGATGATGTCATTGAAAGGGCTGTGCACTGTATTAAGCGTGCACGTAATTATACTAATGATGTGGAGTTTTCTTGTGAAGATGCAGGCCGTACCCCAATTGATAACTTATGTCGTATCGTTGAAGCAGCAATTAAAGCCGGGGCAAGAACGATCAATATCCCGGATACTGTCGGTTATACTGTCCCTTATCAATTTGGTGGCATTATTCGTACCTTATTTGAACGTGTCCCGAACATTGATCAAGCGATTATCTCTGTGCATTGCCATGATGACTTGGGCATGTCGGTGGCTAACTCGATTAGCGCGGTTCAAGAAGGTGCTCGCCAAATTGAAGGGGCGATGAATGGTTTAGGCGAACGTGCGGGTAATACCGCACTTGAAGAAGTTATAATGGCCATTAAAATCCGCCAAAATATATTAAATGTTCATACCAATATTAATCATCAAGAGATTTATCGTACCAGCCAAATAGTGAGCCAAATAACAAATACACCAATCCCAGCTAACAAAGCTGTTATTGGTAGTAATGCTTTTGCCCACTCCTCAGGGATCCACCAAGATGGTGTGCTAAAAAATCGAGAAACATACGAAATTATGACACCTGAATCAATCGGATTAAATCAAATTCAATTAAATTTAACATCTCGATCAGGGCGGGCAGCGGTTAAACATCGCCTTGAAGAATTAGGTTATCACGATAAAGATTATAACTTAGATCAAGTCTATGCGGCGTTTTTAGAACTGGCTGATAAAAAAGGTCAAGTGTTTGATTATGATTTAGAAGCATTAATCTTCATCAACCAATTGAAAGATGAAAAAGAGCATTATATTTTGGATTATTTTAATGTTCAGTCAGGTTCAACTGTGGTTTCAACTGCTTCAGTCAGTTTATTAATTGGCGATAAAAAGTATTCCGATGCAGCAACGGGTAATGGTCCTGTCGATGCAGTTTACCAAGCCATAAATCGCATTACTGGCGAACCTATTTCAATTGTTAAATACCAATTAGCCTCTAAAGGGCAAGGCGAAAACGCGTTAGGGCAAGTGGATATTGTTGCCGAATATAAGGGGCGTAAGTTCCATGGTGTTGGGCTTGCAACCGATATTGTTCACTCATCGGCGCTCGCATTAATTAATGTATTAAATAATGTGTATAGAGCAAATCAAGTTGCCCAAGAAAAACAAAAATTACACCAAGATTAAAAAATAATTTATTTTGCGCGTTTAATAGCAAAATAAGAAAATTAAATGAGATTATAAAGGAATAAAAAATGTCACAAAACTACCATATTGCAGTTCTGCCCGGCGATGGCATTGGCCCAGAAGTGATGAAACAAGCCTATAAAGTATTAGACGTTATCCGTCAAAAATATCAACTTTCTATTACTACTAGTGAATACGATGTCGGTGGTGCAGCAATTGATATTCATGGCTGCCCATTACCTAATGAAACCCTTGAAGGATGCGAAAAAGCCGATGCTATTTTATTTGGCTCAGTGGGTGGGCCAAAATGGACTAACTTACCCCCCGACCAACAGCCTGAACGCGGTGCGTTATTGCCATTACGCAAACATTTCAAATTATTTGCTAATATGCGCCCTGCTCGCTTATATCAAGGATTAGAAGATCTTTGCCCATTACGGGCTGATATTGCCCAGCGTGGTTTTGATATTTTATGCATGCGCGAATTAACTGGTGGTATCTATTTTGGTTTGCCAAAAGGACGAGAAGGAAGTGGTGCGCAAGAAAAGGCTTTTGATACTGAAGTGTATCACCGTTTTGAAATCGAACGCATCGCTAAAATGGGTTTTGAAGCCGCACGTTTACGCCGAAAAAAAGTGACATCAATTGATAAAGCTAATGTACTACAAACCTCAATTTTATGGCGCGAAGTGGTTAGCGAAGTAGCTAAAAGCTATCCCGATGTTACACTTGAGCATATGTATATCGATAATGCTACGATGCAATTAGTTAAAGATCCTTCACAGTTTGACGTAATTTTATGTTCAAATTTATTTGGTGATATCTTGTCTGATGAATGCGCTATGATAACAGGTTCTATGGGTATGTTACCTTCTGCCAGCCTTAACGAGCAAGGTTTTGGATTATACGAACCCGCGGGCGGAAGTGCGCCAGATATTGCAGGTAAAAATATTGCTAATCCTACAGCACAAATTCTATCTTTAGCATTACTAGTACGTTATAGCTTAAAAAGAGATGATATTGCGTCAGCTATCGAAACAGCCGTAAATAAAGCATTAGAACAAGGCTATCGTACTATCGATCTTGCCCAAAAAGAACAAGCCGTTTCAACTGACGAAATGGGAGACATTATTTGTAAGCTCATTTAATCAGATTGATGTTATTTATTGTATCACTTAGGGATAAGCCAAGTAGGCAAAATAAACAACTACTTGTATCCCTCTTAAATGCGACTAATTAAGCTTAGTATTCATAAAATTATGTCTAAAACCCAACGCAGTATAAGTTGTAAAAATAATAAGGAATATGCAATGTCAAAAACACTGTATCAAAAATTATATGATGCGCACGTCGTTTATGAAGCACCAAACGAAACGCCTATTTTATATATCGATCGTCATTTAGTGCATGAAGTCACCTCACCACAAGCATTTGATGGTTTGCGCGCAATGAATCGTAAGGTGCGTCAGCCTCATAAAACTTTTGCGACCATGGATCACAATACTTCAACCAAAAGTAATGATTTAAATGCTTGCAGCGAAATGGCCCGCATTCAATTAACTGAGTTGGCAAAAAATGCCAAAGAGTTTGGTGTTTCGTTATATGATTTACAAAGTCCATTACGTGGTATTGTCCATGTAGTCGGTCCTGAACAAGGGATGACTTTACCCGGTATGACTATTGTATGTGGTGATTCTCATACCGCAACACATGGCGCGTTTGGCGCACTAGCATTTGGGATTGGCACCTCTGAAGTTGAGCATGTCCTAGCCACTCAAACCTTAAAACAAGGTCGAGCTAAAACCATGAAAATCGAGGTCAAAGGTCAAGTAGCTGAAGGAATCACTGCCAAAGATATTATATTAGCGATTATTGGTAAAACCACTAGTGCTGGTGGTACTGGGCATGTGGTTGAATTTTGTGGAGATGCGATTAAAGCATTATCAATGGAAGGTCGAATGACATTATGCAATATGGCAATCGAAATGGGGGCTAAAGCTGGCATTATTGCACCAGATGAAGTGACTTTTGAGTACTTAAAAGGTCGTCAATTTTCTCCAAAGGGTGAAGATTTTGAAAAAGCTGTTGCCTATTGGAAAACCCTAAAAACCGATGACGGCGCACAGTTTGACACCGTGGTCACACTTGAAGGTAAAGATATTGCACCTCAAGTCACTTGGGGAACAAATCCAGGTCAAGTCACGTCCATTGATGCAACAGTACCCAATCCCGATGGTTTTTCTGATCCTATAGAGAAACATTCCGCAGAGCGCGCATTAACTTATATGGGATTAACCGCTGGCACCAAAATGACAGATATTAAGATCAACAAAGTGTTTATTGGCTCGTGTACAAATTCGCGCATAGAAGATTTACGCGCAGCTGCGCAAATTGCTAAAGGTCGTAAAGTGGCAGAGGGTGTACAAGCATTAGTCGTGCCAGGCTCAGGTCCTGTCAAAGAACAAGCCGAAGCCGAAGGATTAGATAAAATTTTTATCGACGCTGGTTTTGAATGGCGGTTACCGGGTTGTTCAATGTGCCTTGCAATGAATGACGATAAATTAGCACCAGGGGATCGCTGCGCATCAACCAGTAATCGTAATTTTGAAGGGCGCCAAGGGCGAGATGCCAGAACACATTTAGTTAGTCCTGCTATGGCAGCAGCCGCGGCTATTACTGGTCATTTTACTGATATTCGCAAACCGTTTTAAGGAGACTTGTCATGGCTAAATTTACAAAACATACCGGATTAGTTGTTCCTTTGGACGCAGCTAATGTTGATACAGATGCAATCATTCCAAAGCAATTTTTACAGAAAGTAACACGTACTGGATTTGGTCAACATGCCTTTCATGAATGGCGCTTTTTAGATGATGCTGGTAAGCAGCCTAATCCTGAATTTATCTTGAATAAACCCCGCTATAAAGGTGCCAGCATTTTATTAGCACGTGAAAATTTTGGATGTGGTTCTTCTCGTGAACATGCCCCTTGGGCACTTGCTGATTATGGATTTAAAACCATCATTGGTTCAAGCTTTGCCGATATCTTTTATAATAACTCATTTAACAATCAGTTATTGTTGGTCAATTTGTCCGAAGAAGATGTTGATGAGCTGTTTAAAATTGTCGAAGCCAATGAAGGCATTGAGTTTACCATTGATTTAGTCAATGAAGTAGTTATTGCCGGCGACAAGCAATATACATTTAAAATCGATGCATTTAAACGTCATTGCTTGTTAAATGGGTTAGATAATATTGGCTTAACCTTGCAACATGAAGATGCGATTAGCGACTTTGAACAGAAAATCCCTTCATTTTTAGCTTAACTTTAACTTTTGGGCGCTTATTTGCGCCCAATAATGAGAATCGACAATGGCAACACATCATGACAATGTAAAACAGCAGTTTGGCGAACAAGCTAATGCCTATTTAACCAGTAAAGTACATGCTCAAGGAGCTGATCTTGAATATTTATCTAACCTACTTATATCACATTCCGAGGCAAACCTACTTGATATGGGATGTGGCGCAGGTCATGTCAGTTTTATTGCGGCAAAATATGTTAAACATGTTACAGCCTATGATCTTTCAAATGAAATGTTATCGGTTGTAGCGCAAACAGCAAAAGAGCGCAGTTTACAAAATATAACCGTTAAGCAAGGTTATGCGGAATATCCACCTTTTGCTGATAATCAATTTGATATTGTTGTCAGCCGTTATTCAGCTCATCATTGGCATGATGTTGGTAAAAGTATTCGAGAAATATATCGCATAACTAAACTAGGCGGCAAATTAATTATTATGGATGTTGTTTCACCTGGTCACCCTGTATTAGATATTTGGCTACAAACTGTTGAATCCCTGCGTGACACATCACACGTTCGTGATTATACACCTGGCGAATGGTCAACTTTTTTGACTGAAGCTGGTTTTGTCATTAATAAGATTGTCCGTCATCGTTTAACACTCTCTTTTGATACATGGGTTAAACGAATGCGTACTCCTGAACAGTTAATTGAGGCAATACGAATTTACCAAGAAACGGCAGCCGACGATACAAAAAATTATTTTGAACTTCAAATAGATGGTTCTTTTACTACGGATATGATGATTATTGAAACTGAAAAAGTTATCTAAAATGATCCGTTGTCATAAACAGCTTTACATTTAAAGCTGTTTACGTTGGCTTGATGGTGGAATTGATAAGGCTTCACGGTATTTTGCTACGGTGCGACGGGCAATCATAATACCTTGTTCTTCAAGCATCGAAACTAATTTACTATCACTTAATGGCTTTTTACTATTTTCTGCCGATATATATTTTTTAATTAATGCTTGGATAGCAGTAGATGAAACCTCACCGCCTGAATCATTATTAACATGACTTGAGAAAAAGAATTTAAGTTCATAAATTCCACTTGGACAATGCAGATATTTTTGAGTTGTTACACGAGAAATGGTCGATTCATGCATATCAATTGCCGTTGCAACATCAGACAAAATCATTGGTTTCATGTATTCAGCACC
The DNA here is from genome assembly GCF_001690525.1 of Gilliamella sp. App6-5. Lineage (GTDB taxonomy): Bacteria > Pseudomonadota > Gammaproteobacteria > Enterobacterales > Orbaceae > Gilliamella > Gilliamella apicola_H. The sequence continues at coordinate 44,482 of NZ_LZGT01000075.1, forward strand.
GTGTTCAAAAAAGGCTTGCTGATGCTCAACAATAAATTGGCTGACTTTTAATAAGGTTTCGTTACGGTTTTCGATGCTTTTAATAAACCAATTAGCTTCTTGCAGATGAGATCTAATATATTGCCCATCACTTTCATTAGCTAATTTTACCATATCGGCGTATTGCTGGTTAATACGTAAAGCTGGCACCGTATCGCTATTTAGATACACAACCCATTTTCCTTGTACCTTTTTTACCATGACATCAGGTATGACATAGTCTGGAGAAGCTGTATTAACCAAATCGCCAGGATAAGGTTGTAAACGTTGTATAAAGTCAACAGCCTCTTTTAATTGTTCATCTGTTGTATTTAACACTTTTTTTAAGTTTCTATAATCGCGTATGGCTAATAACTCTAAATAATTATCGATAATTTTTTTAACTAACGGTGGAGCATCTAAATGTTGAATTTGAATAGACAAACACTCTTGCAACGATCTGGCACCAACACCGATAGGATCAAAATTCCATATTCGTTTCAATACTGCTTCAACTTCGGCAATTTCAATTTCATCATTACCTTGCTCTTCAAGTATTTCTTCTGTTGAAACTGTTAAATAGCCTCTCTCATCTATAGCTTCAATAATAGATACCGCTATCGCCCTATCAGTATCGCTAAAGGGTGTTAGTTCAAGTTGCCATTCTAGATAATCATGTAATGTTTCGTGAGTTTCACCTTGATAGATAGGCAATTCATCATTACGATAATCTGAGTTAGTTCCAGATGGAGTTCCTGCACTATAAATATCATCTAAAGATGCATCCAGTGGAATATCATCGGGAATCTCTTTGCTATCTAAAGCCTCACGCGTATCAATATTTTCTGTTTCATCGTTTTGTTTAACGTTCACTTCGTCATATTGATCATCAACTTCAAGCAATGGATTGTTTTCAAGCGCAGTTTGTATTTCTTGTTGGAGTTCTAAAGTTGACAACTGTAGTAATTTAATCGCCAATTGTAATTGTGGCGTCATGGATAATTGTTGAGAGACTTTCAGTTGTAAACTGGTTTTCATCATAATCTGAACTCATTTCCTAAGTAAACGCGTTTTACATATTCGTTACTTAAGATGTCATTTGGTGAACCTTCAGCAATTAAATGTCCTTTATTAACAATGTAAGCACGTTCGCAAACATCTAACGTTTCACGGACATTATGATCGGTTATTAATACACCCAACCCTCGATCACGTAGATGCTTAATAATATTTTTGATATCTATCACCGAAATTGGATCAACACCAGCAAAAGGTTCATCAAGTAAGATAAATTTAGGATTAGCTGCTAACGCCCTTGCTATTTCCACTCGACGTCTTTCTCCACCAGAGAGAGATTGTCCTATGCTGTCACGAATATGCGTAATATGGAACTCTTCGAGTAATTCTTCGGCACGACCGATTTTTTCATTTTTATCAATATCTGTGCGCGTTTCTAAAATTGCCATAATGTTATCAATAACAGACAATTTTCTAAAAATAGAAGCTTCTTGTGGTAAATAACCAATGCCTTTTTGTGCACGCTCGTGTAAAGGTAAAATGCTGATATCATGCTCATCAAGATAAATTTTACCCGCATTTAAGGTCACAATACCAACCACCATGTAAAAAGTGGTGGTTTTACCTGCGCCATTTGGTCCTAATAACCCGACGATTTCACCAGAATTAACGGTTAAACTCACATCTTCAACTACACGGCGTTTTTTGTATACTTTAGCTAGATTTTCCGCTTTTAACATTGACATTTTATTTGCTCATCTCTTTAACTTGGTTTGGGATGATAGTGCTCTTAACTCGCCTATTCTTACCTGGCTGCGCAAATATTTGCTGTTTTTTGACATCATAAATAATCATTTCACTCACAATATGATTGTCTTGTTGAAATAACTCAGCATTACCTTGTAACACAATATTATTTTGTTTTACATTGTAAATCACTTGTGAAGAGTGCCCTGTGACAATCTTATTGTTTTTTGGTAAAATTTGTTTATAATTCACTGGCTTACCATAGGCTGTGATTTTTTGTTTTTCCGTATTTTGCATTTCAGTGACAACCACTTTATCCGCGTTTATGGTTAATCCTTCTTGAACAATGACCACATTGCCAATAAATGTAATAGTATTATTTTCAATATCAATCTGTTGATTATCGGCATCAATTGCAATGGGTTTATTATCGACAAACATCTTGGGATCTGCAGGCGTAGTCGGCCCATTTGCAAAACTACTTAAAGAGATAGGTAGCAATAAAAGTAATGAACAAACAACTTGTTTTAGCGAACTCATGTTTTATTTTGCCTCAGTGTTATAATATGTTTTTACATTTTCAAGTATGTTAGCCTTTTTTGCACGCAAATCACCTGCTAAACCAATACCGGTTGAATAAAATCCCACCCCATTAATGATGACAGGATCTTTGGATGTAACTAGCTGTGAAGTTAAATCTATCATGGCATTATCTGTTTTGACTTGTTTTAATTGGGATTCTTGTGTCAAATTATCTAATTGCACATCATGATAAAGGTACAAAAGTTTATCACTCGTTAGCGTCGCTTGCTTTGCCTTAATATGCCATATAGCTATATGTTGTTGATCATAAATCGTAAAATTGGGCAAATCAAATTCAGTATTACCTGAATTATCGTAATGCCTAACATTACTCGACTCAATTTTATAAACAAGTTCCCCTGATAAGTCGTAAATATCTGTTAACATGTCATCACTTTGATAAATCGGTTTATCTGATGCATCTTGAGTAGATTGGCTTACTGCTCCATCTCCTTTTTGATAATTGTAATAAACACAGATAACAACAATGAGCAGTAAAAAACAGATTAGATTTTTTTTATTCATAACATACGTTATTCACATTAATTAGAAATTATTATTTCGAATGTCCAAAATTTTAATTATTTTACTTTATTTTTTATTAAATTAATATCGAACATTAAAAGAAGTTAAATCGTTTTGTAGCAATAATTCACAAATATTTATATGTGAAATACGCGACGAGGCAGGACCGCCATTTTCAATCCATTTTGTTAATTTGGCTATTTGTAAGTCGTCACCTTGAGCAATAATTTCAACATCGCCGTTCTCTAAATTGCGAACATAGCCAACTAATCCTAGCGTTTTGGCTTGCTGATAAGTAAAAAAACGAAATCCAACGCCTTGCACTCGACCACTCACATTTATTTTAACTTTCTTAATCATCCTACAATCCCCACTATTATTAACTCAAGCATAGTTATCGTAATGATGAATAGAATTATTCAGATTGTAAGCAGAGAATAATCATTTACCATCATCAGTCACTAACTTATCCCCAAAATAGACCCCATTCTACTCATAAATACCACACTAGTAAGTTTAATATAAGATAACGTAATAATATTACTATAAAATTGTTATTATTCGATTTTATTTATTTTGTTTTTAATAAAATAACCATTAGAATTAATAATAGATTATAAAAACAATGGAAATAAAAAATGGTATTGAACTATAAAAAAAGCCTGTTCTTATTTTGGCTATTATCAATATTAAGCTACTATACACTTTATTCCTGTACTTTTGCTAATGTTGAAATTGATAAACAAAAAATTGGCAAGGTCGTTGATGAATTTAATGGAGTGAAAGTCTATTATAATGGTAGCATCTATAATGTGAGTGGAAGAAATGTCGCTAAAGACGGCTATAACTTAGGCCAGAAGTATCAATGTGTTGAGTTTATTAAACGCTATTATTATCAGCGTTTTAATCATAAAATGCCAAATAGCTATGGCCATGCTAAAGATTTTTTTGACCCATCAATTGCTGATGGAAAGATCAATCGCCAACGTAATTTACTACAATTTCATAATGGCTCGCCCACTAAACCACAAGTTGATGATATTATTGTTCTTAATTGGTCTAGCTATGGGCATGTTGCTATTATCAGTAAAGTAACTGACACCGAAATTGAAATTGTGCAACAAAACCCTGGACCCAATGCAAGCAGTCGAGCAACGTTTCCTTTAGTTTTTAAAAATGGAATATGGACAATAGAGATTGCTGGAGTTTTAGGTTATTTGCGTAAAATTCAATAACCGTCAAAATAAATCAGATTATAAAAAGATAAAAACATAATTTTATTCATAACATAAAAAAGAACAATCGAGTACTTTAATAGATACTAATCAATAAATCATTCATTCTTCTGCTTGGATACTATTTTTATTGTCTCTAAAATAGTTTTCGGTTTAGCTGTTTTTTTAATACCGTGTTTATTTTGTAAAAAAGTTTCAGGAAAGATAGTGTTTAAGTATAAAAAAGAGATAAAAAAAGGGTAAAACCGCAATGATTTCTTCTTTTAAGTGTATTAACGGTATAATAAAACCCGTTACGGCTGGATTTTAACTGTTACAGTTACCAGTTTTTAAATCAATATGCTTTGTAATTAATGGACTGTATTTTGATATTATTAATAGATAATTATGATTCTTTTACATTTAATATTAATGATTATTTATGCCAAGTTGGCGCAGAAGTTAAAGTGATCAAAAATGACGAAATGACAATTGAACAGGTAAAAGATCTCGCCTTTTCTAAAATTATCATTTCTCCCGGCCCTGGAGCACCAATTAATGCAGGAATATCACTTGCTATTATTGCCGAATTTGCTCATATTTGCCCGATATTGGGAATTTGTTTAGGTCATCAAGCGATTGCTCAATATTATGGTTATCGCATCATCAAAGCACCAATACCGATGCATGGTAAAGTCGATGAAATAACACATGATGGTCAGGGGGTATTTAAAGGAATCAAAAACCCGCTTTCAGTGGTTCGCTATCACTCATTGATTGCAGTTGAGAATTTTTCACAAAAAAATTCTCAACTGATTGTAACTGCTCGAAACAATCAAGGATTGATCATGGGATTGCGTCATAAATCGTTACCCATTGAGTCAGTTCAATTCCACCCTGAAGCGATAAAAACCGAATCAGGTTTACAAATGATTAATAATTTTGTCCATGAGCGATCTTAATATGAAAATTTATATAGATTTTGAAGGCCAGCATAAATATTTTTGCAATCCTATCGCCATTTTAAGATCGAATGATGACTCGACAATTCAACAGCAATTCGATTTAATCGAAAAATTTACGCAACAAGGTTTTTATGCGGTTGGGTATCTCGCTTATGAAAGCGCAACGGGGTTAAATAGCGAAAATAAAACAAAACATAATGATGAGGTTCATCAAGATTTGCCACTATTGTTATTTGGTATTTTTGATCATTATTCTATCGTTGAACAAGTAGAAATAAGTGATTATACACCGCCAAGTTTTGACTTAATTAGCGATACATCAATGGATGAATATAATCAAAAAATTGACTTTATTCGATCACAAATTGAATCAGGCAATACTTATCAAACCAACTATACTATCCAATTTACCGCACCATTTAATGAAAATGCTATTGATTATTACCACTTTTTACAAAAAAACAATCGGGCAGATTATTGCGCTTATCTTGAGTTTGACAATTATCATATTTTATCCATTTCACCGGAATTATTCTTTAAGTTAGACAATAATATTATTACCACAAAGCCAATGAAAGGAACAACCGCACGCGGCTTAAATAATCAACAAGATAAACAACAGTTAAAATTATTATTTTCTGAAAAAAATCAGGCTGAAAACATGATGATTGTTGATTTATTGCGTAATGATTTAAGTCGCATTGCAAAACCAGGAACAGTAACGGTGCCTGAATTATTTTCAGCTGAAAAATATCCAACTGTTTGGCAATTGACTTCAATGATTCAAGGTGAATTGAAAGAAGATGTCAATTTATATCAAATTTTTCAAGCTCTATTCCCTTGTGGCTCAATTACCGGTGCTCCCAAAACTAGCACAATGCAAATTATCGCAGATATTGAAAGCTCACCACGTGGTGTTTACTGTGGGACAATTGGCTATATTGAACCCTATATGAATAAAGCTCTATTTAATATTCCAATTCGTACCTTAACCATACACAACCAACAGTTGCGTTATGGTGTTGGCGGGGGGATCACTTGGGATTCGACATCCCAAGACGAATATAGCGAGATCTTGGCTAAAACAGCCATTTTGCATCATACTACTTCTACTCCAAAATATATCATTGAATCGTTATTACTAGATAAAGGGCAATTCTTTTTATTGAATGAACACTTAAGCAGGCTTGCCCAATCAGCTGATTATTTTGATTTTAACTGTGACATTCACGCAATTAAGTTGCAACTTATTAAGTTAGCAAATTCAATGCCTAACAATCTTTATAAAGTGAGAATTTTACAGCAAAAAGATGGGCACTATACTATTAGCAAAGATATAATTAACACGCCGATGGAAATTAATGAAATTCAACTTGCAACACAGTGTGTTCATAACCAAAATGTGTATTTATATCATAAAACTTCCAATCGTGAGCACTTTTCGGATTTAACTGTAGGAAAAGAGTATATTAATTTTAATCAACACAATGAGATTACTGAATTTGTTAATGGTAATCTCGCGTTGCTGATTAATGATCAATGGGTGACACCTAAAAAAGAATCAGGATTATTAGCCGGCACCATGCGGCAATTTTATTTGGATCACAATCAATTGTTAGAAAAAACGATTTTAAAAGATGATCTGGTAAATGCCGATAAAATCGCTTTTATCAATAGTGTTCGCAAATGGGTGGAAATTGATGATAAGGTTTTTAGACAGTTCAAACTGTCACTAAGATCTATTGCCATTTAAATTTAGATATTCCGTCAGCGCGCTGACGGAATATCAGTGTAACACTAATGTTTTATTGAGTTTGCAAAGTCTAGTTCTTCATCTTGCCATCCTTTCGATAGCGCTTTAACTAAAGCATCATAGCCATTGGTTGCTAAAGGAACATAGCGTTCAAATGGTTTGATTTCAATATTATTTTTACGGTCAGTAACAACCCATCGGCCTTTAATTATCGCATCCCCCGTATAACTGCCATGAAAGCTATCTATAAATAATTTTACCGTTAGTGTTGGTGTTGTAATTGACTTACTGGATACTAAATAATTAGGTAACATAGCCGTTAAATCCTGCGTTAATCGGTCTTGAAGCTGCTGAGATAACGTTGATACCCATAAATGGTTGATTGCTGTTTCATATTTGATATTATCGGTTTGTAATACAATACCCGGTTTATTTAAAAAACTCGCCACATCAACTGACTCAATCCAAATAAATTGATTCGTGGTTTTCATGTTTTGCGATACAGGAATCTGTGAATTGCTAGTGAGTTGAAAATAACTTTTACTCGGGTTGCTAGCTGAGCAACCCGCTAATATAGCGAACAATGGCATAAATACAACTATAAGTAGTTTTTTATATATTCTGTTCATTATTTTTTACCTTTTGCTTGAGGTTGTTGATCTTTTTTCGCCGGCGCAGAAAAAATCAGTGCATTACTTTTATCATTAAGCGTATTGAGTAATGGAGTGAGTTCGTCCATCATTTGTTGCACTTTTTGTAAACTCTCTTTCATTTGATTGTTGAGTTCAGAACCTGGTTGTAAGCCTTTCATTGTTTCATTTAATGAACGTAATGTCTTTTGCAGATCTTTTGGCATATTTTGCATTTCCTTACTCGCCATAATCTGATTTAATGATTTCATTAATCGTTCGCTTGAAGCTAATGATTGATTGAACTGTGATAGGGTATTGTTAAGTGGTAAATTATTAAAGTTATCAAGTAACTGCATAATTTTTGCTTGAATTTGCGCAATTCCTGTCGAAGTTGCCTCAATAGTATCGTAACCAAACTGTGTCGCTAGTTTAGAATTATATTGATTTTTTAAGTCAGGATAAAAATCAAGATCTATATATAGCGCACCTGTGAACATGTTCGAAGTTTTTAACGAAGCTCTTAATCCATTTTTTTGCTCTTTCATAATCAATGCGGCAATATCGATCTTTTCATCAACGAGTTCAGATAAACGATCGGGTTCGATCCTAATTAATATCGGCACTTTTTTATTTAAAATTGACGATTTTTCTAGCATTTCAGCAGTATAAAATGGCACTTTAGATACCGTACCTAGCCTAATACCATGATATTCAACGGGCACACCTTCGGTTAATCCAGATATCGAGTCAGAAAGCATAATAAGAAACTCTTTATATTCGGTATACTGCGAATCTTGGATAGATTTTTTATCTTCATATAGTTTATAAACTGCATTTTGTTCAGCAGGTGCACCTAATTTGGAACCTTCAGGTAAATCAAAACTAATCCCTCCAGACATTAACACATCTAAAGAAGGTACATCGAGACTAGCCCCCCGAGATGATAGTGTTAAATTGATCCCTCCTTCTTTCCAAAAACGAACATTTTGTGTTACTAGTACATCATAAGGTTTAGTTATAAAAATTTGATATTTCATTTTACGTGATTCAACATCGAATTCCGATGTTTCCACATTACCTACACGATAGCCATGAAACATGATAGAAGCACCACGAGGAATCACACCATTTTGCTCACTTTCTAAATTTAGACGAATACCTTTAATGCTTGGATCAGACAAGGGAGGGGCATCCGAAAGCACAAACGGTTTATGTTGAAAACTATGCGTATCGTTTCCCGCAGCTAATTCTATATAAACACCCGATAAAATAGTCCCTAATCCAGTCACCCCATCACGGCCAATTTCAGGCTTAACAACCCAAAAAATCGAGTCATTTTTTAGTAACGGATCCATATCATTATAAATACGACCTTTTATTACCACTTGTTTGTAGTCATCAGATAAAGTCACTTCGTCCACTATCCCTACATCAACGCTGCGGTTTTTAATTACTGTTTTTCCAGCAATAATGCCACTTGCGTCTTTTGCAAGTAATGTGAACGAGGTGCCTCTATCGGCAAAATGAGCGTAGATTATCCAAAGCCCCACAATCGCAGTAACAATGGGAATAATCCATATAGCTGAAATAGCTCTAATTTTAATTATTTTTGCTAATTTACTTGATGTTGCCATATTGTCCCTATTAATCTATTTTCTTTTTTGCCGACGATCCCAAATTAACCGAGGATCAAATTTTTGTGATGCAATCATCGTGATAATAACGACAGTTGCAAAAAATGTAACACCAATATCTGGGTAAACGCCCATCATTTGCTGATTTCTCACTAAAGAACAAATAACAGCAACCACAAATATATCAATCATTGACCATTTACCAATAAACTCAACTGCAGTGTACAATTTTTTCATTTTTAAGCAATTACGTTTATTTTTCCGTTTTACTGCTAGTGCAAAATAACAAAGCCAACTGAGTGAAATGATCTTTAAGATTGGAATAACAACACTTGCAATAAAAATAACAAGTGCAACAGGTATATCACCAGCTTGCCACATATAAATGACACCATCCATAATAGTCGATGTTGATGACGATCCGAAAACAACGGTTATCATAATTCCAAATAAATTAGCGGGAATGTAAAGAATTAATGAAGTAACCAATAAGGCTAGGGTCCATTGTATTTTATCAAGATCTCTGATTTTGCTTTTTTGTTTACACCTTGGACATTTTACATAATGCACTGGCAATATAGCCTCACAGCATTTGCAAAGTTTTAAATTTTGACAAATGCCTGTTTTACCAACTTTTGGTGTATCGGTAGCAAAATTACTACGATGAATTTCATTCCAGATTGTTTCGGGCGAAAAAATCACTAAAGATTTTATATAAAAAAACACAAATAGACAGAACGCCCAAAATGTGCCAGTCACACCAATACTGCCATAACTCATTAATTTAACAAAACTCACCAAAATCCCTGTAAGAAATATTTCGGGCATACACCAATGCTGAAACTTTTCATAAACAATAAGCAGATCTCGTTTACGGTACTTTGTTACTCGTAGCTTAGAACAGAGCAAAACGATAATTGATAAATTTAATATAGGAAAAAACAAAACAAATAAGATAAAAAGCGCTGAAATATAGCTATATTTATCAAAAAAAAGGGTTTTAGGGATATCTATTAAGCTAATACCAATAAAATTGCCAACAATATGAATATCAATAAAGATAAAGCCACAGGCTACAAGAATCATAATTAATGAACAAACTGCATACATAGTAGCGCTAAATTTCATATTGTCATTATTTTTAGCTAGCGTTGTATTACAACGCGGGCAAACAGCTTTATGCCCTATGGGTATATTAGATAATTCTATGACCAAATCACAGTGTGAGCATAAAACATAATGTTGTTTATCAATGGCCATTATTTCCCTTTATTTGATACATATTTTATATCTATAAAAATATTTCACATTAACATAACGTTTACGAATAAAAAATATTGAATTATTTCAAACAAGCGCTTAAGAAATCACTATTTCAATAAATAAAAATTGGTTAAACCTTCTTCATAGCTAATCATATCAAATGGCAATTTTTTATGAAAGTATTACTAAATTAAATTAATAAAACTTGATTATGATCAGATTTTTTTTATAAAAATCTAACTCAAATGCATGACGACTTTTATATGTACTTAAACTATCATCATTAGTCTAAAAGACATTAAATATTATAATTATAATAATCCAATAAAGTTAATCTTGAATATCATTATTTCATCACCATCTGTTAGTTTCAGTTATTACACTAAATGGATTATTTATAAAAAAATTGTGAAGAAGTTTCCATAATTAACTAAATAATTTCTCTGTATAAAAAAAACTTGATACTGTATAACAATACAGTATAATGTATACCCATATCCTAACTCATTGGAATTTTATAATATGAACGAAAACAAACAACGCGCACTTTCAGCTGCATTAAGTCAAATAGAAAAACAATTTGGTAAAGGTTCAATTATGCGTTTAGGCGATACCCAAACGTTAGATGTGGATGCGGTATCTACTGGTTCTTTAGGGCTAGATATTGCATTAGGTATCGGCGGCTTACCAATGGGCAGAATCGTTGAAATTTTTGGACCAGAATCATCGGGTAAAACTACACTCACTTTATCTGTTATCGCGCAAGCACAAAAAGAAGGTAAAACTTGCGCATTTATTGATGCTGAACATGCACTTGATCCAATTTATGCCGCAAAATTAGGCGTACAAGTCGATGATTTATTAATTTCTCAACCTGATACAGGAGAACAAGCACTTGAAATTTGTGATGCCTTAGTTCGCTCTGGTGCAGTTGATGTTATTATTGTCGACTCAGTGGCTGCTTTAACACCAAAAGCAGAAATTGAAGGTGAAATGGGCGATTCACATATGGGATTACAAGCCCGCTTAATGTCACAAGCATTACGTAAACTCACTGCAAATATCAAAAATGCAAATTGCTTAGTTGTATTTATTAACCAAATTCGAATGAAAATTGGTGTTATGTTTGGTAATCCCGAAACCACAACCGGTGGTAATGCGCTTAAATTCTATGCATCAGTACGTTTAGACATTCGCCGTACAGGCTCAGTAAAAGAAGGCGAAGATGTTATTGGTAGTGATACACGTGTAAAAGTAGTTAAAAATAAAGTTGCCGCACCTTTTAGACAAGCCGAATTTCAAATTCTTTATGGTTGTGGCATTTCTAAAGAGGGCGAATTAATTGACTTAGGGGTTAAACATAAATTAGTCGATAAAGCTGGCGCATGGTATAGCTACAATGGCGAAAAAGTTGGTCAAGGTAAAGCTAATTCAATTAAGTTTTTACAGGAACGTCCAGAAATTGCTAAAGAACTTGAAACTAAACTACGTGATTTATTACTTAATAGCCCGGCTGTTTTTACAGCTGATGACGACGATACGTCATCAGAAAATGAAAGCATTGAATAATGGAAAAAAAACTCAATAAATTAATCCTAAATAAAGCTGTGCAGTTACTTGCACAGCGCGATCACTCTTCGTATGAGCTAAGCCAAAAAATAACATTTTTTTTTGCCAAAAAGCGACAAAGTACAGATGAAGAATATCAAAGCCAATTAATCAAACTAAAAATTGAAATACAAGATGTTATTGAGTATTGTATTAATCAGAATTGGATTAATGATGAACAATATATTGAAAAATATATTGTTATGCGTGCAAATAAAGGTTACGGAAAATATAAAATTGCAATGGAACTTAAACAACGAGGTTTACCCGTTGATTTAAGTCAACAGCTATTGCAAATGGCTAATATCAACTGGGAAGATCTTGCGTACAAGCAATTACTAAAAAAGCTAAAACAAATTAACCATAAAAATAGTAATAAAAAACAAAAATGTATTCAATTTTTAATATCTCGAGGTTATACACAAGATGATATTAAAACTGTACAAGATTTATTGACTTAACTAATTATAATATTTAGAATATAATATATACAATTTAGAAAAAACGATTACAAATAAAGCTCACTAATTCTTTTTTATTTTTTCCTTAATTTACTTGTAATATTAACTAGATCCGCATCAATAGAAGAATATTTACTTTTCAACTTTAGCTGTAGCGGGTATATTACTATGTTTGAACATCTATCGTTTTATATGGAAGCATAAATGAAAAGTACTGCAGAAATTCGTCAAAGTTTTCTTGACTTTTTTCGTGGCAAAGGACATGAAGTTGTCACAAGTAGTTCCCTTGTTCCACACAATGATCCAACACTGTTATTTACTAATGCCGGAATGAATCAATTTAAAGATGTATTTCTTGGTATTGATAAGCGTTCTTATAGTAGAGCAACAACATCACAACGTTGCGTGCGTGCTGGTGGTAAACATAATGATTTAGATAATGTTGGCTACACAGCCCGACATCATACTTTTTTTGAAATGTTAGGAAATTTTAGTTTCGGCGACTATTTTAAGCATGATGCAATACATTTTGCATGGGAATTATTAACCAGTAAAGAATGGTTTAATCTCCCAAAAGATAGGTTAACCGTCACAGTTTATGAGACAGATGACGAAGCCTATGCAATCTGGGAAAAAGAGATCGGTATACCTAAAGAACGTATCATTCGTATTGGTGATAATAAAGGTGCTCCATATGCTTCTGATAACTTTTGGCAGATGGGCGATACTGGTCCTTGTGGTCCTTGTACCGAGATTTTTTATGATCATGGCGATCATATTTTTGGGGGCCCTCCTGGCAGTGCTGAAGAAGATGGTGACAGATTTATCGAAATTTGGAATATTGTTTTCATGCAATTTAATCGCCATCCTGATGGCACAATGGAACCATTACCTAAACCTTCTGTCGATACTGGTATGGGACTAGAACGTATTGCTGCAGTTTTACAACATGTTAATTCTAATTATGAAATAGATCTGTTCAAGAAATTAATTAAAGATGCAGCCGATATTATTCAAACTAAAGATTTAGAAAGTAAATCTTTGCGCGTTATTGCTGACCATATTCGTTCTTGTGCTTTTCTAATTTCGGATGGGGTATTACCTTCAAACGAAGGTCGAGGCTATGTATTACGCCGAATTATTCGACGTGCTGTGCGCCATGGACATATGCTTGGTGCAAAAGATATTTTCTTCTATAAGCTCGTTAAATCATTAATTGACGTCATGGGAAGTGCAGCGGTTGAATTAGAAAATAATCAAAAATTAGTCGAAGACGCACTCAAAATTGAAGAAGAACAATTTTTAAAGACCTTAGAACGTGGGTTATTTTTACTTGATCAAGAATTAGCTAAACTAACTGGTGAAGTATTGCCTGGTGATATTGCATTTAAACTTTATGATACTTACGGCTTCCCGCTAGATCTAACCGCTGATGTATGCCGTGAAAAAAATATTAGTATTGATGAAGCTGGTTTTAATCAATGTATGGAAGAACAAAGAAAACGAGCCCGCGAGTCAAGCTCATTTAATGTCGATTATAGCAATGTTATTAAACTTGATGATAAAACTGAGTTTTTAGGCTATCAAGCAACAGAATCCTCAGCAAAAGTTATTGCTATATTTAAAAATGGACAGAAAGTCGAAAGTATTAGTGCTGGTGATGAAGCTATCGTTATTTTAGACAAAACACCATTTTATGGAGAGTCAGGTGGTCAAATTGGTGATAAAGGCTTATTAACAGCAGCGAATCTTGAATTTAGCATTTTTGATACCCAAAAATATGGTAAAAACATTGGTCATTTAGGAAAAATCATTAAAGGTTCTTTAAAAATTGGCGATAATATCACTGCAGCTATTGATGTAGAGCTACGCGAACGTATTCGTCGTAATCATTCTGCTACACATTTATTACAAGCCGCCTTGCAACGTGTGTTAGGAAACCATGTTCATCAAAAAGGGTCTTTAGTTAATGACAGCTATCTACGTTTTGACTTTTCACATAATCAAGCCATTACGTCAGAACAAATTATTGAAATAGAGAACTTGGTTAATCAGCAAATTCGTCGCAATTTACCTGTAGATATTGAGTTAATGTCAATTGAGAAGGCAAAAAATAAAGGTGCAATGGCTTTATTTGGTGAAAAATATGAAGATATTGTTAGAGTTTTAACAATGGGTGATTTTTCAATTGAACTTTGTGGTGGCACTCACGTAGATAGAACTGGTGATATTGGTTTATTTAAAATAATATCCGAATCAAGTATAGCCTCTGGTGTTCGCCGTATTGAAGCAACGTCAGGGCAAAATGCCATGGATTTGATACACTATGAGTCCAATTTATTAGCTCAAATTGGACAAGCTGTTAAAAGTGACAAATCCGCGGTTTTAGCACGTATTGAGCAATTGCTTGATCAAACTAAGCTACTTGAGAGAACAATTGAGCAATTAAAAGCGCAGAAAGCGACTCAGGAGAGTGCTCAATTGCTTAATCAATGTGAAAAAATCAATAATAAAAATTTACTCATCGCTAAACTTGATAACGTCGAAGCAAAAGTACTGCGTACGATGATTGATGATCTTAAAAATCAATTAAAAACAGGCGTCATTATTTTAGCTGCCGTTAATGATAGTAAAATCAATTTAGCAGCTGGTGTTACTAATGATTTAGTCAGTATTATCAAGGCTGGAGAATTAGTTTCGCAATTAGCACTAAAAGTAGGTGGTAAAGGTGGTGGGCGACCTGATTTCGCTCAAGCAGGTGGAATGGATCTCTCGGCGTTACCAGAAGCGTTATCTTCTGTGAAAAAAGAAATCAGTAATAAATTACAAGCAAGTTAGCCAGATTTGCTCAAATGTTTTTAATTAAATATTAGAGTTTTTCTGTAAAATTCCGTCTTTCTATCTTACTGATGGGGGCTGACGAAGCTATATCTTAAAAATTGTTTGGATATATACTTAACTGATATTAGGAGATCTAATGTTAATTTTAACTAGGAGAGTAGGTGAAACACTAATTATTGGTGACGATGTAGTCATTACCATTTTAGGTGTCAAAGGTAATCAAGTCAGAATTGGTATCAATGCCCCTAAAGAAGTTTCGATTCATAGGGAAGAGATATATAATAAAATTCATCAACACCAAGATGTAAACGATGGATCATCTGACCTTACAGAGTAATATTGAGTAGTAAATAAACAACTAGCACGCGTAAGCAAAAAAATGTTTGACTTATTTTTTGTAAACCGTAATATGTGCGCCACACATTATGATTTTGTTGTTAAAGCAGAGTCATAATGTTTTGGTGAGATGGCCGAGAGGCTGAAGGCGCTCCCCTGCTAAGGGAGTATGCGGTCAAAAGCTGCATCGAGGGTTCGAATCCCTCTCTCACCGCCATTTAAAAAATTAAAGTATGCATCCGTAGCTCAGCTGGATAGAGTACCCGGCTACGAACCGGGCGGTCAGGGGTTCGAATCCCTTCGGATGCACCATTTTAATAAATTCAAAACGCATCCGTAGCTCAGCTGGATAGAGTACCCGGCTACGAACCGGGCGGTCAGGGGTTCGAATCCCTTCGGATGCACCATTTTTTTAACGAACTTACACGCATCCGTAGCTCAGCTGGATAGAGCACTCGGCTTCGAACCGAGCGGTCAGGGGTTCGAATCCCTTCGGGTGCGCCATTTAGGTTGAATCCCGATATAATTCTAGTATACTAAGCTCACAAATTTTAATATCAATAAATCAATCTACTTTTTGATTTATATGTTCTGTTATCTATATTAGAATAACAACAAAGTAGAAAGATATTCCCTAATTAATAATGGACATTATGTATGTTAGACCCAAATTTACTCCGAAATGAATTGGATCTTGTCGCTAAGAAATTAGCACGTCGTGGATTTAAATTAGATGTTGATACTATTCGTCATCTAGAAGAAAAGCGCAAAGTATTACAAGTTGAAACAGAGAACTTACAAGCTGAGCGTAACGCTCGCTCAAAAGCGATTGGTCAAGCAAAGGCTCGTGGTGAAGACATCACAGCTGTACGTGAAGAAGTCAACAAGCTAGGTGAAAAACTTAATAGTGCAAAAACAGAGCTTGATACATTACTCAATCAAATTAAAGATATTGCCTCTACAATCCCAAATATTCCTGATGATTCTGTTCCCGATGGTAAAGATGAAAGCGATAATATCGAAATATCACGTTTTGGTACACCAAGGACATTTGATTTTCCAGTTCAAGATCACGTTGCATTAGGTGAACGTTTTGGTGGGCTTGATTTTGCAGCTGGTGTAAAACTAACAGGTGCTCGTTTTGTGGTTATGAAATCGCAAATAGCACGCTTACATCGTGCTATCACCCAATTTATGTTAGATTTACACACCGAACAACACGGCTATGCCGAAATTTATGTACCGTATCTTGTAAATCAAGCAACGCTTTTTGGTACAGGACAATTACCTAAATTTGCAGGTGATTTATTTCATACTAAACCACTAGAAGAAGAAGCAGACAGTAGCAATTATGCCTTAATTCCAACCGCTGAAGTACCAGTCACTAACCTTGTACGCGATGAAATTCTTGATGAAAGTGTATTACCATTAAAAATGACAGCACATACTCCTTGCTTCCGTTCTGAAGCGGGATCTTATGGTAAAGACACTCGCGGCTTAATTCGTATGCATCAATTTGATAAAGTAGAATTGGTTCAAATTGTTAAGCCTGAGGAATCTATGAAAGCGCTAGAGGAACTAACTGCTCACGCAGAAAAAGTACTACAATTACTTGAACTGCCATATCGAAAAATTGTACTGTGTACTGGTGATATGGGCTTTGGTTCATGTAAAACCTATGATCTGGAAGTATGGGTACCGGCACAAAATACCTATCGTGAAATCTCTTCTTGTTCAAATATGTGGGATTTCCAAGCTCGACGTATGCAAGCTCGTTATCGTAATAAAGCTGACAATAAAACATATTTAGTGCATACACTAAATGGTTCTGGATTAGCAGTTGGTCGAACGCTGGTTGCCATTATGGAAAACTATCAACAAGCAGATGGCACAATTAAAATTCCATCTGTTTTAGTTCCTTATATGAATGGCGTTGAATTTATCGGATAAGATAACTACATATCACATAGACAATAGCGCTAATAATTAGCGCTATTTTTTTATTAATTAAGGTAGGTGGAAAATGATAAAAGGAGTTATGCTTTCAATAATGGCATCATGTTTATTTGGGCTACTTTATTACTATCCTGTTTTATTACATCCCTTATCTGCTGTTGATATTTTTTGTTGGCGATTATTAACATCCTTTCCTGCAATAGTTGTATTGATCATTGCTGGGAAACAGTGGCCAGCCATAACTGCACTATTTAGCCGAATAAAACAACAACCTCTTCTTTTATTGGGGTTATTATTTTCTTCCTTTTTGCTCACAATACAGATGATGATTTTTATCTGGGCGCCACTTAATGGACATGGACTATCCGCCTCACTAGGTTATTTTTTATTACCATTGGCAATGGTGATTTCTGGACAGATCGTTTATAAAGAAAAACTTAGTTTTTTACAAAAAATAGCCGTTGGACTTGCTGTATTAGGCGTTGCTATTGAAATCTACATTACAGGTGCATTTTCATGGGAAACAGTTGTTATTGCCTTGGGGTACCCAATATACTTTATAGTAAGGCGCAAATTGCAAATAGATGGCATTTCTGGCACGTTTTCTGACTTTTTATTTATCTTCTTAGGGTGCATTGTATATTGTGCTTTAAACTATCGTTTAGACAAAATAATCAGTGATCTTTCTCATTTCCATATTTATATCCCTATGTTAGGTATCATCACTGCGGTTGCTTTTGCAATGTATTTCGTTGCTAGTCGTTTATTGCCGATGGGATTATTTGGCTTAATGGGATACGTGGAACCCGTACTACTAACACTTATTTCAATAGTATTTTTACATGAAACAGTCTCATTAAAGCACATTGTGTCATATGGATTTATTTGGCTATCAGTTTGTATTCTAGCTTTGGAAGGTGGGATTTTTGTTATGCGAGCAATAAAACGTAAAAGAATTTAATGGATACTAAAAAGGCACTATCCATTGTGCCTTTTGTCGACCTCTTATCTATTATTTACTATTTGTTATGCGAGCAATAAAACGTAAAAGAATTTAATGGATACTAAAAAGGCACTATCCATTGTGCCTTTTGTCGACCTCTTATCTATTATTTACTAAAAGTGACATAATGACCATAACTTTCTATGATGTCTTTGAGCCTATCAAGCGTTTCTCTTGGCGGCGCTTCAACCCCTTCCAACTTATATTCATCGCCAAGTGTATCCCATTTATATGCCCCCATTTTATGGTAAGCAAGTAATTCTACACGCTCAATATTGTCCATCCCGTGAATAAATTGACCAAGCAAATGTGCTGAATCATCATCATCGGTCCATCCAGGAACAACCACATAACGTATCCAAGTTCGTTTATTGATTTTTTGTAAATATTTGGCAAACTCAAGAACCCGCTTATTAGGAACACCGACTAATTTTTGATGAATATCATCATTGACTTGTTTTAAGTCAAGCATAACTAAATCAGTGACATCTAAGAGTTCATCAACAACATGATCGAGCTGTCTTGCATAACCATTTGTATCTAAACAAGTGCTGATCCCCTCTTGATGACAGGCTTTAAACCATTCTGTAACAAATTCAGCTTGTAACGTTGCTTCACCACCAGAAGCTGTTACCCCACCACCATTTGGCATAATAAAACTTTTATAAGAAATAATTTCTTTCATCAGTTCTTCAACTGTGACTTCTTTTCCTGCTTTTAAATCCCAAGTATCACGATTATGGCAATACAAGCAACGCATTAAACAACCTTGAAAAAAGACAATAAAACGAATTCCTGGACCATCAACAGTGCCAAAGGATTCAAAAGAGTGAATGCGACCTTTAATAGGCGATTTTGTTGTCATAATAATATTTTGTTGTTCCATAGATAATCTCTAATCATTGCTCATATTGCTTTTAATAATTTTAACGCCGATAGCATTTGGCTTACACCAATTATATTAATCGACGCTAATTATATTTTATTTAATTATACCGAATAAATGCCAACAATATTCAATTATTATCATCATATTGATATTTAATTAAAGTTGTCACCAATATTCTTTATTCTTTCAAACTAGATAAAAAAATAGCGCCCTTAAGGACGCTATTTCGATTCAGTTAATCAATTAACTCAATTACATTGCTTGCGTAAATGTACGATTGATTACGTCATTTTGTTGTTCTTTAGTTAATGAGTTGAAGCGTACCGCATATCCAGAAACACGAATGGTTAATTGCGGATATTTTTCAGGGTGCTCCATTGCATCTAATAATGTATCACGATTTAATACATTAACATTTAGATGTTGACCACCTTCAATTGTTGCCTCGTGATGGAAGTAACCGTCCATTAAGCCAGCTAAATTGCGTTTACGCACATCATCATCTTTACCTAATGCATTTGGAACGATAGAGAAAGTATAAGAAATACCGTCTTTAGCATAAGCAAATGGTAATTTAGCAACAGAGGTTAATGAAGCCACTGCACCTTTTTGGTCACGTCCATGCATTGGGTTAGCACCTGGTCCAAATGGTGCACCAGCACGACGACCATCAGGAGTATTACCCGTTTTTTTACCGTATACAACATTTGAAGTAATGGTTAATACTGATTGAGTAGGAATTGCATTACGATAAGTTTTAAGTTTTTGAATTTTCTTCATGAAACGTTCAACTAAATCAACAGCAATATCATCGACTCGTGGATCATTGTTACCGAATTGTGGATATTCACCTTCGATTTCAAAATCAGTCGCTAAACCATCTTCATCACGGATAGTTTTCACTTTTGCATATTTAATCGCAGAAAGTGAGTCAGCAGCAACAGAAAGACCCGCAATACCACATGCCATAGTACGAATAACATCACGGTCGTGAAGTGCCATTAATGATGCTTCATAACTATATTTATCGTGCATGTAGTGAATAGCATTTAATGCTGTTACATATTGTTTTGCTAACCAATCCATAAAGCGATCTAAACGAGCAAACACTGTATCGAAATCTAAATACTCATCAGTGATTGGGGTTTCTTTAGGACCAACTTGCATTTTTAATTTTTCATCCACACCGCCGTTGATTGCGTATAGAAGTGTTTTAGCAAGGTTTGCACGCGCACCAAAGAATTGCATTTGTTTACCCACAATCATTGGGCTTACACAACATGCAATAGCATAGTCATCATTGTTAAAGTCAGGACGCATTAAATCATCATTTTCATATTGTAATGATGAAGTATCAATTGATACTTTTGATGCGAACTCTTTAAACCCACTTGGTAATTTTTCAGACCAAAGGATAGTCATATTAGGTTCTGGTGATGGACCCATTGTATATAAAGTATTTAAGAAACGGAAAGAAGTCTTAGTAACTAAAGTACGACCATCAACTCCCATACCTGCGATAGATTCAGTTGCCCAAATTGGATCGCCAGAGAATAATTCATCATATTCAGGAGTACGTAAGAAACGAACCATACGCAATTTCATAACGAAATGGTCAACAATTTCTTGTGCATCTTTTTCCGTAATTAATCCTGCTTCAAGATCACGTTGGAAGTAAATATCAAAGAAAGTCGACGTACGACCTAATGACATCGCTGCACCATTTTGTGATTTAACCGCAGCTAAATAACCGAAGTAAGTCCATTGCACTGCTTCTTGTGCTGTTTTAGCTGGTGCTGAAATATCGTAACCATATTTAGCGGCCATTTCTTTAATTTGACCAAGTGCACGATGTTGTTCTGCGATTTCTTCACGACGTTGCATAGTCATTGCTAAATCAACACCGTTTTCGAAATCTGCTTGTAATGAATTAAATTGTGCAAATTTGTCTTGCATTAAATAGTCAATACCGTAAAGTGCAACACGACGGTAATCACCAATAATACGACCACGACCATAAGCATCAGGAAGACCTGTAATAACACCTGATTTACGACAACGAAGGATATCTGGCGTATAGATATCAAAAACACCTTGGTTATGTGTTTTACGGTATTCTGTGAAGATTTTTTTAACTAAAGGATCAAGCGTTCTATTATAAGCTTTACAAGAATTCTCGATCATTTTGATACCACCAAACGGAATAATTGCACGTTTTAGTGGTTTTTCAGTTTGTAAACCAACAATTTTTTCTAAATCTTTTTCAATATAACCTGCATCATGAGCAGTAATTGTCGAAATAACACTAGTATCAAAATCCACAGGGGCATGGGTAGCATTTTCAACTTTAATGCCTTCCATTACTTTATCCCATAACTTAGTTGTCGCTTCGGTTGCGCCAGCTAAGAAAGACTCATCGCCCTCATATGGCGTGTAGTTTTTTTGAATAAAATCGCGGACATTAACATTTTTTTGCCAATCACCATCTTTAAAGCCTTTCCAAGCAACTGCTTGTACTTCGTTTAAATTACTCATAGTTTTTCACCTCAGGTTTACAAAAATATCTATTTACCCTCATATATATGAGGGTAAATATTATAAAATCAATGTGGCTTACGTAAATATAAAGCCCAATAAGGTAGCGCCACAGCTAAACCACCTAAAATATTCCCTATTGTCACCGGGATTAAATTGTTAAATATAAAATGCGTTACTGTTAGCTCTTTAAATGCATCTGGTGATACACCAATTGCTTGCCAAAATTCAGGAGAAGCAAAATTGTTAATGACAATGCCCATTGGGATCATAAACATATTTGCAATGCTATGCTCAAAACCGCTAGCGACAAACATAGCGACAGGCAATACCATAATGAGCATTTTATCGAGTAAACTACGTCCAGCATAACTCATCCAAGCAGCCAAACAAACCATTAAATTAGCGAGAAAACCAAGACACACAGCTTCAATAAAGGTATGATGTAATTTATGGTCAGCAGTTTGTAGAACATTCAATCCCCACAAACCATTAGCAACCATATACTGACCAGAAAACCAAATAACTGTGACAAACAGTATAGCACCAATAAAGTTGCCAATATAAACTAAAATCCAATTACGGATCATTTTCGCCCAGCTCACTTTGCGAGTCATTTTAGGTAAAATGGTTAATACGGTTGAAGTAAATAAGTCCGAACCACAACAAACAACCAGCATCAATCCTAATGAAAAACAGATACCACCGACCAATTTTGCTAAACCAAAAGCAACGGTTGCGGTTCCAGTTGTTACGGTAATATAAAACACGAAAGCAATAGAGATAAAAACACCTGCAAGAATCGCAGATAACATTGTGCTACATAAGGGTTTATTTACTTTGTAATTACCAATATTTTCGGCAATTTGGGTCATTTGTGCGGGAGAATAGGAATCTACAAGTTTATCGATACTCAAACTAACATCCTCAAAAAAACTAGGGTTTTATGAGACGCATAGTATACTCAAAATTTGAAGCAGATCACGTTTTTTTTATTAAAAAATTTTAAAACTAAAAAAATCGCTGTTTATTAAAAGAGTTGCTTATCGTAAAAAATAAGTAAGGCAAGTTTTCTGGAAACCTTATCCACAATGGAAACGTACGTTGTTTATTTATTGTGGCATTCTAACACTAAATTAATAGTTAGATTAGCTTTTTGGTCCTGCAAAAAACTGAACTGTTTTCCCATAAAAATAGCCAAGTAGAACATTGATTTTATTTATTTTTTTCGATTAATGATTTTTTGATAAAATCAAGTACTTATAGTGTGTTTTTGGGAGATTTTGTATTTGAGTAAAGCCTATGTGGATATGGTTAAGTTTTGGAGATTTTAACCTTTTAGGAAAATAAACAACGTTAGTATCAAAACCCAAAAACTTACCGACCCAAATACCTTTAAGACTGCCCCTTTTAATACCAACCATGCCTTTGACATCGGCAGTCAGGGAAGTGCTTTTTTTGATTTTCCGTCATTAAAGCGCAAAGCTCGCAGGCTCTGCCAGCCCCCGCCCCCCAAAATGAGGCGGGGGCTGTTCTTTGATAACTTAACCAACTACAGTCATATAAGTATCACTGCGCCTTAATGATTAAGAACTCAATGCTAAAAGCTAAGGTGCGGTGCAAATAACACTGAAACTGTCATAGCCATTGTCGTTGTAGATTACATCGTAGTACTCACCTTCGATAACAACCTTGCTGCCATAGTCAGAATCTACACAAAAGATGTTAGTCTGGAAAACTTTATCAGGGTAATAACTTAAGTAGCCCCACTCGGTTAAAAAGCCTGCACCTATTTGACGCTGGAAATAATTACCACTTGATGACGGCGTGGCATCCTCTATGCCTTCTAAGCATGGAAACCACTTATCCTTACCACATTTCGCATTGGTTAACTCTCTGACTCGTGACAAACGATACCCCAAACTACTACACCACGATGCTTGTTCAGAATAGCTCCTCTCTTTACGACCTCGATTGATAAACCACTTCTGCAATATAAAACCGTACTTAATCACCACATGACCACTTCTATCCCTACCCTCTAATTCAAAGGTCTGCGGTAAAATAGGTCTACGAAGTGGACTAGGATTATCTGACTGTATTTGCGCATCACTCGCTCTAGGACCATTTAATGTTACCCGCGTTACATACTGAGATTTATCACTAATCCATTCATCGTATTCTATTATGCCCCATGCGCTTGTAAATGAGCCCGAACGTGGCTGTGTCCAACTCACAGTAGCCGTTATTCCACCATGAGTAACAGGCGACCAGGTCAATTGACTTGCATCCACCCCACCTATATCTAAATCAAAATATAATCCATCAGCACCTGTTGTCGGAAAATTAAGACCATAAGATGATGAATTTATTGACTGAGTAAGAAAACCCTTATCAGAATTCCATATGCTAGCAGGTCCTGCCGCTTCATCTTCACCAAAGTAAAGATTCGGCCTTGCGTAACAAACTTTAGGCTGTGAATTTGGATTGATATAATACGTCACCGTACGACCATCGAAATTCCTGCTATTCGGAATACCATACTGAGTAGTTAAATTACCATCTGTACTACTTAATGTTACCTTATAAGGTGCACTACATATATCTAATGTATCACTACGACTTACTGCATTACCATTTTTATCAGTGAAACTCACCGATAAACTCCCCGTTGCAGTCACCCCATTAGTACCCTGACCATCTCCATCATCATCTTCCCAATAATTATACGGCGCTCGAATAAGTGCATCTAATCCTATTGAGTTGGTTGACGGTGGCAGCAACATCCCTATATCACTAAAGGTATTTCCATTTATTAGCCTTATTGGATTTGTTGCACTTGATGTATTGGTTGATGGCGTAACCGTTGTACCATCTGGCAAGGTAATAAACAATAACGCATCAGTGGTAGTCACTTTAGTGTGACCTCCATCAAACGTTAAATACGGCGCACTACCTTGAATCACTTGGCTAGTATGCGCTGTTAATGCCTGTGAGCTGAGCGAATACGGCAATAACAACACTGGCGCTAATGCCAACGGGATTTTTGCAAAAAATTCGGTGGATAATTTTGATGATATAAACGAGGGAAGTGTAAAAAACCGTCTAATGCGATTATTGGATAAACTTAAGACATAGGTTTGCCTTGTCTGTTGTCTGTTGTCTGTTGTCTGTTGTCTGTTGTCTGTTGTCTGTTGTCTGTTGTCTGTTGTCTGTTGTCTGTTGTCTGTTGTCCAAGATTATACTTCATAACATTCCACCTTACAAATAAAATATTGTTTTATTTGTTTTTTTATGATTATTAGCCTGTAAAATGAGCTAATTTAATTTTTACCGTTAAAATTATAATATTTAAAAAAAACTTGGCTAGTTTTTTTGGGGATTTTTTGTAAGGGAATGTAAAGGAAAGAATGGTTTAAGCTTTGAAGAAAACTTTAAATGGTTGAAATTTTTGACTTTTGAAAAAACAACAAGATAAAAAATAATAAAATCAATGCACTAACTGACTATTTTTATAGTTTTTGGGTTCGGGTGACAATATTTGACAATAATTTGTGTGGTTGGGTTTCGGACATTTTGAGTTTTTTGTGGTGGAATCAATAGCAACAGTGACAACGGTCGAGTTAGGAAATTAGCAAACTCCTTAACACCCCACACTTTGGCTACAGAATGCGACCGACTTATATTTACTCGTATCAACCTGATACTCGTCTCTTCGAGGCTATCTTCGTTTTGCTCAGATGCTTTAATTTGTTCCAGACAAATTTGTGTTCTCAACTAACATACCCATGCTAAACATCTCTGTTTGGTATGGGTTGGGATTTAGTAGAAAATGATATAAATTAAACTTTATCACCCCTGTTATTTTTTCAGAATTGAATAGCTCCTTATCATTCGTTATAAATAATAAGGAGCAATTATTTATATTGGTTACCCGCTTATTTATTATCTAAAATCCTACTGACTTTTATTAGATAATTACGTGATTCTTGAGAAGCATGAGAAGTAACGAGTTTTCGATAAACTTGTTGTGGTGTCATTGAGTTTATCATGTTGATGGCCTCATTGCGATTATTTGAGAATGTACGAAGCACACTACCTGCCCCACCGTTATAAGATGTGATCATGGCATAACGTAATGAAATTGGATTATTAATTCCAGCCAAATATTTTGTTTTTAGCAATGATAAGTAAGCGGTTCCCATATCAACATTATTACGCGGATCGAGCAAAAATTTTCGGCTTGGTTCTCCTGATTTACCCCATAATTTAAAAATATCACGACCTGCTGTATGTTGTTGCACTTGCATAAGACCAAGGGCATCTGTTCGACTAACCGCATAAGGGTTAAAGGCTGATTCCACTTCTATAATAGCTAAAATGAGTCGTTCATCAACAAAATAACGATTTGATGCCTCGGTAATAATTGGTAAGAATTTTCTAGCTCGTTGATTAATATGATTTGGCACAAGTTTGATTTCAACATAAGTAATTTTGTGGGCGCCTGATGTTCGTTGTTTCAAATTATTGGCTAACACATAATCAGCAAAACTATTTGCTCTACCATGCCAACGAATAGGTTGATGTTCTTGATCCAATACCTGATTATATAAAAATGGTTCACCGGACAAATCTTGACTGATTTTATCATGGCGAATAATATCGACTGGCTCAGACATTAATAGGGTTGAAACGATTGCTTCTTTTAAACTAGCTAGTGGTGTGTTAGATAGAGTTTCAATAGTGATAACACCAGAAACAAAGTTAATATGTACCCTGGTTTGTAAATTATCCTCATATTGAACATAGTCTTTAGGACCAGCTATCAAAATTTCTTTAGGCCCCCAAATTTGTTCAATATTATTAGCATATTGACTAATCAAAATATTAAAGGCATTGGTATCTTTAACATAATAATCATCATTACGATTTTTCGAATTTTTGCTAGGGCAAGCCGTTAAAAGGCTCACAGTGATGAGTAATGTGAGAATTTTTTTATTATTTGTCATTTGATATCTCAATTTTGGGGTTTATAACCATCAATAACAATTTCTTCGCCTTCAAATAGAAATTTGATCATTTCCGCTTCAATCTTTTTACGATGCTCAGGATTCATCATATTGAGCTTATTTTCGTTAATTAGCATCGTTTGCTTTTTAAGCCATTCTTGCCATGCTTGTTTTGATATTTCATTAAAAATACGTTTGCCAAGCTCACCAGGGTAAAGTTGAAAATCCAAACCATCAGCATCTTTTTTTAGATAATGACAATAAATAACACGACTCATTTTTATCTCTTTAAAGTACAATTAACGAACTAATGGCTGATTATACCTGAAAATAATGGTAGATAAGAAGAAAATTATTGAATCAGCATTTAAAATAATATCGTTGCAGAATGAATATAAATTTAAAATAACTGAATAATTATTTACTTTACACGGCGGTTAATTCGCTTAAAATAACATAAGCTATTTAGTAAAAATAAATTAAGGATTAAATAATGCAGTCCAAAATTGCACGAGAACTATTTGATCAAGTTATTTTACCTGTTTATGCACCGGCTCAGTTTATTCCTGTTAAAGGTCAAGGTAGCCGAGTTTGGGATCAAGATGGTGAAGAGTATATTGATTTTGCCGGTGGCATAGCAGTTAATGCGCTGGGTCATTGTCATCCAAGACTAGTTAAAGCTCTACATGAGCAAAGTGAAAAGTTATGGCATGTCAGCAATGTTTTTACGAATGAACCGTCACTAAATCTTGCACAGAAGCTTATTGATAATACTTTTGCTGAGCGTGTGTTTTTTGCCAATTCAGGGGCGGAAGCTAATGAGGCCGCGTTTAAGCTAGCGCGATATTATGCAGCACAAAGATATAGCCCTTATAAGAGCAAAATCATTGCTTTTTATCAATCTTTTCATGGTCGTACGTTTTTTACTGTATCTGTTGGCGGTCAAGCAAAATATTCTGATGGTTTTGGACCAAAACCTGCTGATATCATTCATGTTCCTTTTAATGATCTTAATGCCGTTAAAGCGGTAATGGATGACCATACTTGTGCGGTTGTATTAGAGCCAGTACAAGGCGAAGGCGGATTAACGTCAGCAACACCAGAATTTTTACAAGGTGTGCGTGAGTTATGTGATGAACATAAAGCACTACTTGTATTTGATGAAGTACAATGCGGGATGGGGCGAACAGGCAGTTTATATACTTATCAACAATATAATGTAAAACCCGATATTTTAACCTCCGCTAAGGCATTAGGGGGCGGATTTCCAATTAGTGCTATGTTAACAACCAATCAAATTGCGTCAGTCATGCATCCTGGCGTGCATGGTACCACTTACGGGGGTAATCCTCTTGCTTGTGCGGTGGGCTGTGAAGCTTTTGATATTATTAACTCCCCTGAAGTACTTGATGGCGTACAAAAACGGCGTGCGCTGTTCATTGAAAAACTCGAAGAAATTAATGATCAATTTAAACTATTTCGTGAATATCGAGGTAAAGGATTGTTGTTGGGTGCAGAGTTACAACCCAAATTTCACAATAAAGCGCGCGATTTTTTAAACGTTGCCACTGAGTTTAAGGTGATGATCTTAAATGCTGGTCCAAATGTGCTGCGCTTTACACCATCACTCATTATTTCAGATGATGAGATAAAAGAAGGTATGTTGCGATTTGCAAAAGCCGTGGAAAAGGTTGTCAATGCTTAAGTTTTTCTATACAGTAACGGCATTTTAATCAATTAAGTGCCGTTGCATTTAAAGGATACTTATTTATGACCGATTTTCACCCATTAAATTATGCCAAAACTCATTTTATTTTAAGTGCGCCCGATATTTCTCATCTACCTATTGACAGTGGTGTCGAGATTGCTTTTGCGGGTCGCTCTAATGCAGGTAAATCAAGTGCACTAAATACCTTAACCAATCAAAAAGGTCTCGCTAGAACGAGTAAAACCCCAGGGCGAACACAACTCATCAACCTTTTTGAAGTTGAAGAAAATTGTCGTTTAGTTGATTTACCGGGTTATGGTTATGCTCAGGTGCCGGAAGCCATAAAGCGAAAATGGCAAAAATCACTGGGCGAATACCTCCAAAAACGCGAAAGCCTAAAAGGACTAGTTGTATTAATGGATATCAGGCACCCTCTAAAAGATTTAGATCAACAGATGATTGAGTGGGCTGTTTCCGTTGATATTCCTGTTATGCTATTACTGACTAAAGCGGATAAGCTGGCATCTGGAGCACAAAAAAAACAGGTTAATATGGTCAAAGAGGCTATCTTACCTTTTCAGGGAAATATTACCGTTACGCCTTTTTCATCGCCTAAACGTATTGGACTTGAAGCATTAAAACAAAAATTAGATGAATGGTTTAGTCAGCAATAAAGGAAATCATTTAATGGATAGTTCAACATTTTCGTTTCAATCTTTATCGCCGGATCTTATTCTTGATAGCTTATCTTCAATAGGCGTATCTGTAGATTCTGGTTTAACCGTATTAAATAGTTATGAAAATCGGGTTTATCAATTTCAAGATGAGGATCGCAAACGTTATGTTGCTAAATTTTATCGCCCTCTCCGCTGGAATAAAAATCAGATTTTGGAAGAGCATCAATTTACGCAGCAATTAGCTGATGACGAAATACCCGTTATTGCGCCATTAACATTTAATCATACCACGCTACACGAGTATCAAGGTTATCTGTTTGCCCTGTTCCCAAGTGTGGGGGGGCGACAATACGAAATGGATAATATAGAACAAATGGAATCGGTGGCTATGTTTCTTGCCCGTATTCATCAAATTGGCGCAAAGCAGCCTTTTTTGCATCGCCCAACTATTGGGTTAGAAGAATATCTCTATCATCCTCAAGAAATTTTATTATCTTGTCGATTAATTCCTAAGAAAGTGCAATCCAATCTTAAAATAACCTTAGCGCAATTAATTAAAACCGTTGAGCAATACTGGCATAACGATTGGCAACCTATTCGCCTACATGCCGATTGTCACGCAGGTAATATTTTATGGCGTGATAATGCAATGTTTGTTGATTTTGATGATGCGCGTAATGGCCCTGCCATTCAAGATCTGTGGATGTTGCCTTCTGGTAATCAGCAAGAGCGACGCATACAGTTAGATATGCTAATTGAAATGTATCAAGAGTTTTATGACTTTGATAACCATCAATTACAACTTATTGAACCTTTAAGAGCAATGAGAATGGTTCACCATTTAGCATGGATTTTAGAACGCTGGCAAGATCCTGCTTTTCCTATCGCCTTTCCATGGATGACTGATGATGATTTTTGGCATCAACAATTAGTTGAATTTGCACAGCAAATTACTACCATAAAATCACCACCACCACAATTGATGGCAATGTTACAAAATTAAGAAATCAAGCAACAACTGTTCTAAATTAGGTTGTTGCAAAACCAATCGCTCTTTTTTTTGCTTAGATAGTTGCTTTATTCGATACTCAATTTTAAGCGCAGTTGACCTATCCCCCACATTAACTTGATAAACAATACTAAGATCTTTATGACCTTTTAAATGTTTAGCACCTTTACCATTTTTATGTTGTTGCAAACGCCTAGCAACATCAGTGGTGATACCTGTATACAATGATTGCTTTGCTGTTCTAATAATATATAAAAACCATACTGATACGTTGTTTTTCATAAATAATCAAGAATAATCGATTTATCTATTTGTTAATAATAGTATTTTCATCTTATTATCAGTATAACACCAATTTTAGTCACTTTTGTGTAAAGTGGATCGAGTAATGCAAAAGTTATAGCTTCGTTTACTTTAATGGGGATAATGTTTAAGATAGGCATAATTTTTTATGTATTTTAAGGCAATAAATTTGAATAACTTTGCAAAAATTATTGAAATCCAACGTGGCGATATAAAATTCGCTTATGTACAAAATGATGAAATCAATTACCTAGACCTTTTTGATCAATTTTTGGCGGAAGAAGGGCATCATGAATTACTCGATCCTAGCGATAAATTAGAGCGATATACTTATTTAATCAATCATAATAAAAGCCAATTTATTTTTAAAATTGATGGTGGCGTTGAACACCGTTTAGAGCGTCGCTTGATCGCCAAAATTACAGGTGATTTTTATTTCAATTTAATTCGTAAACTCGCCAAAATATCGCTTGATAAATGTGATATTGCTTATGAACTTTACTTGGTTGCTTTCGACCAAAAAACAAAGCGTCATTATATGATTTTCAATTTTATTGAAGGACGATCTTTAAAATGGGAAGAAATGAAAGAGTATGGCGAACAAATAAAAAACTGTATAGAAAAACTGCACAGTTATAATCTGGTCTCTAATGATGTTCATGGTGGCAATTTTATCTTAACACCTGATGGAAAAATCAAAGCCATTGATTTAACTAACTCAGGTTTTATTTGGTTAACTAAAGCCAATGACGCAATTGAATTAAAAGAACGTTTTAATATCAAAATTAAGGTTCCTTTTTTTGCCATGGCAATTAAAAAATTTACTCATGGATTTAAACGCTTATCTCGTAAAATCCGTGGTAAAGAAGATTAATCATCTATAATCATTGTGGGGAATTGGTTACTCACAATGATAATTAATGCGGATATCAAACATTAGCTATTAATACATAACCTTTCAATTAATCTATAGGATTCATTGTAGGAAAACGCCCAATTATTATACTTCATGATTCAAATAATCTGCTAAAAACGTATAAAGCATTTTTACCCGCAATCGCTTTATGCGATTTAACTGTAAAAGAAAATAAATCATTTTCTATCTTTTGAATCGCTAACTATTTGTTGGTGGGTAGATTTTATGGATTTTTGATTGATAAGATGGTTATCAAATGTTTTAATCAATAGATATTACCAATTCTCAAATAACCACGAAACGGTATAGAATCCTGAATATTTTTTACAAAAATATAATCTAAAAAAGAAATATCACATCTTCATTAAAGTACCTATCGTTTTCGACTTTCTCATTCCTTTGTTGTTGGGTAGTTTTTGTGAATTTTTGATTGGCACGATAGTTATCAAATGTTTTAATCAATAGATATTACCAATTCTCAAATAACCACGAAACGGTATAGAATCCTGAATATTTTTTACAAAAATATAACCCAAAACGTGAACATCTAGCTTGCCATCTTCATTTATCTTCAATGGATTTTTCAACTTCAGACGGTTATTTTATCTTTATGATATGCACCTATTTCTTATCTGGAATAAAGCGTTAGTATTGTTTTATGTTTATTCATTGCTGTAGTTTTTAAAATTACTGTAGACAAGGCAAATAGTGTCTGCATATTAATTAAATTTGTATTCACTATTTTCCAGCACTAGCAAATCGATCAATAAACAGCTAGAATTAATTAGCTTATTCTAAAAGGATGGGGTATGAAAAAGTTAATTGGTTATGTTGCCGTTTTAGCTATGCTAACTAGTTGCGCATCTCAAAAAATGATGTCCATTTATCAGACTAGTGGTGTTGAAATAGCTCAAAATTCGTCAGGTGTGGATATTTTAAATAAATATAACACGTCACGACCTATTACAGTCTTTCACTCATCATTATCATTATGCATCGCTCAAGAACTGGATAACAGCCCCGTTGTATTAACCAGTGAAAATTATTTTGGTTCACCTTGGTGGTCTTATTATAATATACCTAATCAACAATCAATCACGGTTAGTGGTGGCGACACAATCAAGTTAGTTGAAGGTAATCATGTTGTCGCCGAAGCTGTAACTGACTATCTACATCGCACTAAATATTTTGTCAGCTATACCTTAACAACTACTCGCAATCAAAATAACATCCATTATCTGTTCAGCAACATTAAGCAAGCGCAACAATATACCGGTTCAGTATTTGAGAATGTTAAAACGCTTGAAAGCGCTCATCCTAACCTCGTGATTGAAGCGCTCAATAAAGAGGTTGATAAAATTCAAGAATGCTTATTACGTCAATAGCGAGTTAGTTCAATAAATTTTTTAATTCTGTTATTTATTTTGATATGTAACAACTAATCGTGTTGTTTGACAATAATTTGAGAAACTACTGTAATTGTAATTGCCGCCTTAATTTAATTTTATTATGTCATTCAATATTTTCATTGTTCAATAAGGTATATGTGTTTCATTAATTGGAACAAAATCACTTAATCCTATTTTCCATCGTTGCTCAGCATATTCTAATAACTCATCGAAATTGGAAAAAACATATTGTTCAAATGAAGTTATTGATTGATTGAATGCACTATCATTATCCGTTAATGCGGGATCTGCATAATATGTACGGAGCTTATATAAAAAAAATACTTCTTCTTCATCTATTATTGGTCTTATAAGTTGATCTATATAAAGTGAATACAAGGAAAATTCCCATTCTTCATCTTCTTCCTCAGGTTTCTTATATTCAATAGAATAAATCTCAATAAAACGAGTTTTATTTTCTTCGAATCTTTCAAAGAATTGCCCTCTCATTTCGTAGGGAAATGGATGGTAAGGATTATTGTATTTGCTCTTATTCATAATTAATAAAAGTTTTCCTGTCTAAATATTGTCCCTGATATCTGAAGTTTTACTTGTAACTATCCCCTAAAATAGTACAGCAAAAAAGTAGAAAATTCTCTATGATAAAAGTAAAAGAGGATTCAATTATGAAAAAAATGACTGAACATCAAATCGTCGCTATTTTAAAAGAAGCTGAA